>JBFLYP010000018.1:0-53881 GCA_040756575.1 Bacillota bacterium
GTGATCTTATCTGCCAGAGGGAATTTACACACAAATTCGGACTTGACCCCTGCGGGCCAGTGGGTTCATTGTTGTACCCTCCAAGAGTTAGCCCGTTTGTTTATGTTCGCGCTGGTTTAGCTGCCGGCGGACTGAGTCTGCTGTGCCGGTTGGCGGCGTCACCGCTATTGCCAATCGCAGCAGCAGAAGAAAATAGGCTAAATCGCTAAGCGGCAAGCGGTGACACTGCAGCAGTTGACTGTGATAAAATATAGAAAAGCCGTTAAAGGAGCCTGGATATATGAAATACAAAGTCAATATCGAAAAAACCGAGGAGGGTTATGCTGTCTGGTGCCCCGGTTTGCCTGGCTGTTGGTCGCAAGGGCAGACAGAAGAAGAAGCTTTAGAGAATATCAAAGATGCTATACAAGCGTACTTAGAGACTGTTGAAGATTTAAGTAAAAACAAGGAATCCCGTTATGTGGATGTAGGATAGGGCGTGCCAAAACTCCCGGGGATAAACCACCAGCGAGCTGTCGCCGCTTTTCAGAAAACGGGCTTCTGGATTACACGACAAGGCAGGCACATCACGATGACCAACGGTGAACGCATTATTACCATTCCGAGAGCAGACCCGGTCAACGCTTTTACGATGGCGGGAATTATAAAGGACGCTGGATTGACTGCTGAAGAATTCAAGAAGCTTTTGTAAAAGAGGGATTTTGGGGTGCGAAAACACCATCCTGTAGCGATCGCGCCGCTAATAACACTGGTGCTGCTGCTTGCCGGCTCGGTGAAAAAGCAACTGCCCCGGCGGGGCAATCCTTTGCCCTACAGGCTGGGCAGCGTCACCGCGAACCGCGTCCCGTTTTCCTCCGGCAGGACCTCGACCGTGCCCCCAAGACTTTCCGTCAGCGTCTTCGCTATGTGCAGCCCCAGGCCGCTGTGGCCTTCACCCTTGGTGGTGTAGCCGGGTTCGAAGAGCCGCGCCGCCCTCTCCGCTTCTATGGCCGGCCCCCGGTTGCTCACCGCAATGCGCAGCAGCGGCCCGGCCCGCCGGATTTCCACCGTAACAAGCCTTTCGGACTCTTCCGAAGAAAGGACGGCGTCGAAGGCGTTATCAATCAGGTTGCCGATGATGCGGGTAAGGTCGAGCGCCTTTGCGTCCAGACCGGCAAGGGAGGCGGAGACGTCCACTTCGAGCCTGATCCGCCGGACGTCGGCCTCGGTGGCCTTGGCCTTGAGCAAAGCGCCTACCACCGGGTTGTCTATTTTTAAAACGTCGTTGAAGGCCGCAATTTTCCCGGCCATCCTTTCGAGGTAAACCGACAGTTCCTCCAGCCGGTCCGCTTCGACTAACCGGGATATCTCCTCAACGTGGCGGAGAAAGTCCCGGTTCTGCGCCTGCATCGCTTCAGCCAGGCTGGCGAAGCCCTCCGTCATCGCCGCACGGACGGCGAGCAGCGCCTCTTTTTCGCTCACCCTGACCATCCTGCCGGCGGTGAAAACGTTGAAAACGATGCTCGCGGCGAAACAAACGAGGATAATCACGTGCTTGCAGCTATCGGGGTGAACGGGGCTGTAGACGAGATACTGCGCGAAGGCCGCGGCCAGGAGGATTAGTTGAGCACAGGTCAACAAAAGCAGGAAGCCCTTGCTTTTGGCTGTACGATCCGGCCGAACGGCTGTTTCTGTTGTTTCTGAAGCTGATATTTCCCTTAGCATCCGAGCAGCCGGCAGAACTCCTTGTACTTGTCCCGGCGCATCGTGACCTTTGCGTTGTTTTTTGGCGTGTAGTTGCGGAAGGAGACTTCGTAGATACCGTCGCTTTTCCGGGGTGGTTCACGTTTTATTTCTCTCACGGGGACGCGGAGCGGGATTACCTTTTCTACCTGGCGGACATTGATGATAAAGCTCTTGTGGCAGCGGAGAAACCAAGCCGGGTCGAGTTTCTTTTCGATTTCGGAAAGGGTCTCGGCAGTTTCGTAGAGACCGCTACCGGTATGGATGACGCATTTTTTATCTTGTTTTTCAATAAAAATGATCTCTTTTGTTTCGATTACCAGCCTGCCGTGACCATACTTTAGAACCAACTTCTGATGCTCCGGAGCGGATTTTCCTGCGGCGTCCGGTCCGGCAGGAGGTATTACGGCTTCACCCCTATCAACGGAGAGCGCCTTTTTAAACCGCATCGCTTTGGTCAGCGCCCGGCCGAGCCTCTCCCGGGTCACCGGCTTCACAACGTAATCAGCGGCATCCAGGTCATAAGAATCTCGGGCGTACTCGTAATGAGCGGAGACAAAAACAACAGAGACGCCGGGGTGCTCCTGCTGCAACCGGTAAACTGCGGAAAGCCCGTCCAGATCCGGCAGCTTAACATCCACGAAGACGATATCCGGCAGGCTCTCCCGCACCAGCGTGAGCATTTCCTCACCCGTACCGGCCTTGCCGACTACCGTTACCCCTTCGAACGTCTCCAGGAGTGTACATAGCAAATTGCAGATGGGTTCGTCATCGTCGGCAACGATTACCCTTAAACTGGTTTTGGACCCCAAAACCGTCTTTCCAGACACCAAAACCACCATTATGAAGGTTAAAGTAGCGATTTCGCACTGTTAAGGTTTATTCTTCCTGGGTTAAAAAAATCCTTGTTAAAAAACGAAAAGTTAAATAATTTTGTCCGGGAGGTCTTTGTAAAAGCTTTCAGCCGGTACCTTGGAGCCATGCCTCTTAAATACGAAATTCTGCGCCTAATCAGCCAAGATGATGCCCAAAAGTACAACCTGAACGGCCGGCGGAAGGGCGACCTCAAGCGGTATCCTGACCTCACCGGCCTCTCCGAATATCCGCCACCGCCGGCGGTAACTGACGAAAGCGAGTATGGCGAGGAGGGTGTTGTAGGACAAAGGAAAGAGCAGCCGGAGCGGCAGGGAAGCAAAGTAGTCTTGAAGGGTAAGATGAAACCCGTAGTATGCTATAATTAAAGCATTACAAGATTTTGACGGCGGAAATACCGGATCGCGTGCCCTTGTCGCAGAACGCTGAACGGTTGGGTCCTGACGGGAGGGGATAAAATGCCCGAACGGAGCGAGGATTGGTTAAACCAGGCACAGAGGGATTTGGATTCTGCTGCGGTTATGATGCAAAACGGGATCTTTGAATGGGCGTGCTTTATCTCCCAGCAAGCGGCGGAAAAAGCCGTGAAGGCCGTTCTGCAGAGAATGAGTGCCACGGCCTGGGGGCATTCGGTGTTTGACCTGCTGAGGATTCTCGCGAAAAGGGTTAGTGTCAGTGATGAGCTTTTAGACTGCGCAAGAACTTTGGACAAATATTATATCCCTACACGATACCCTAACGGTTTTGAAACGGGAAGCCCGTACGAGTATTTTACCAGGAGGGATGCCGAGGATGCCCTCTTTTGTGGCCGAAGAATCTTTGAATTCTGTAAAGGTCTTCTGGCTCGACCAAGATAAACTGCTGACAGAAATTCATAAGGTTGCGGTGAGGGTAGGGCAGGCAGACGAGAATATAAAGAAGATCGTCCTTTTCGGCTCGCTGGCGGAAAAAAGAGCAGTGCCTGGGAGCGATGCGGATATTTTAATCATCCTTGGAAAGGATGATAGGGCTTTTACAGATAGAATCTCAGAATGGTCTGAGCGATTTGTTGTGGATTTCCCGGTTGAGGTTTTTCCCTATACCCAAAAGGAGTTGGGCAACGCCGTTGCTACGAAGGCAATGGAGAAGGGGATTGTGCTGTTTGAGCGAGAATAAAGATACTTGGGGGAAGATGAGAACGTTGCGCCAAATAGCGCAGTTTTAAACTGAACTGATTAAATTCTTCAGTCCATACCGAATCCTTCTATGACAACCGCAAATCCGTACGTTTGTTCCCAAAAAACGGCGTTTCATTCCGCAAAAGCGGCAAGTTACTCCGGAGCCGTTGTGCTGCTGCTGTTTCTCCTGCAGACTAAAATCTGAATATCGCTTCCCCAATTTCTCGGCTTCCCTTTCCGATTTTCAGCAGGAAATTTGCACCAAAGAGCGAAACTTAAGTGAAAATTAGGTGAAACTTTCCCCAAGAACCAGACGGGGGCGAAGAATGTCAAACAATTCATTAAGCGGTAGCGGCGGGCAGCCCGAGCTTGCTTTAAGCGCCCACTTTTTTCTAAGAATTGCCAATAAGACTTTTAAAAACAATGCCCGTATCGGCACCAATTCATGGTTATTGTTGCTTGCTGACTATTTCGATTCGCTGATCGAAGAAATAGTAGACGGTCTTGACGTAAACGAACTCAAGGAGCAGTTGCGGCTGGAGTTAACACACGGACAGGGTGGGCCACGGCTCTCGGCGAAGGAAGTAACAAATAAGGCGCGGGATATCGCGCAAAAATTAGGTGATTCGCGGGTTGAAGTCAAGCATTTAGCCATCGCCATCCTCGAGAGCGCCGGATACGAGGTTGTTGGGGAAGAGTGTTCATTAACGCCGGAGGAAATCGAGCGGCGTTTTGACGCGCTTTTCGGGATCCTTTCTGAAGATCAGGAAGACGAATCTGAAGACGAATCTGCCGATGACCGCCCGAAGGAACAAACCGGGGCTTCGGGTGACAGCCGGGCAGAAAAACTCGAGGAATTCGGACGCAACCTGACCCGTCAGGCCCGGCGGGGGAGGTTCGGCAACGTCGTAGGGCGCGAAGAAGAGATTCAACTGGTGATCGAAACGCTTTGCCGGCGGACTAAACGCAACCCGGTGCTGGTCGGCCCGGCCGGCGTCGGGAAGACCGCCATCGTGGAGGGCCTGGCGCAGCGGGTGGTCCGCGGCGAAGTGCCGGATTTGCTGAAGGGCGTACAGATATACGAGATTCAACCGACGGCTTTGGTTGCCGGTACGCGGTACTACGGAATACTGGAGGAACGGATGGAAATCCTCATCCGCGAGGCGAGCCGCGAGGACGTCATCCTGTTCATCGACGAATTACACAGCATCGTGGGTGCCGGCGGCCCTACGGGAAGGAATGACGTGGCCAGCCTCCTGAAACCCGCCTTGGCGCGCGGGGACCTGGCCTGCATCGCGGCGACCACTGACGAGGAGTACCGGCGGTACATAGAGCCGGACCCGGCGCTCGAGCGCCGTTTTCAACCGGTCCGGGTGCAGGAACTTACCCCGGAGCAGACACTTGGCGTACTTTCCTCCCTGCGCGACGAACTTGCGCGGCTGCGCGGCGTACGGGCGCCGGACGACGTTCTCCGCTGGCTGGTATCCTTCGCCCAGCAGTTCATGCGCAACCGGTATTTCCCCGATAAAGCGGTTGACCTTTTGGAGCAGAGCGTGGCCCACGCGGTTGTGCAAGGAAAGGACACTCTCGACATGGAAACCGCGATGGCCGTGGCCCGGCGGGTCGTAGGCATGCCGCTCGACGTGGGTGAACGCCTCCGCAACCTGAAAGCCAAACTGGCTGAATCCGCCCTCCTGGATGAAGGCGACTGTGAGACATTGTTGAACCGCCTGAGCGTGACAATGAGGGGCCTGGATCTGCGCCCCAGCCGGCCCAACGCAGTTGTCTTGCTTGTGGAAAACGCTGCGGCTGACAGCGAGAGACTGGCGGAAATACTTGCGGAGGCGCTGAACGGTTCCCCGAACCGGGTTATCACTGTGGACTTCAGCCGCTTTCAACACCCGGCCGACATCGCCATTCTCGCCGGCGCGTCATCCGGTTACAGATACGATGATACTGCCGGAATGCTGCACCGCCTCCTGCAAATACCCCACTGCGTGCTGCGCTTTGAAAATATCCACGCCTGCCACCCGGCGGTCCGCGAAGCGGCAGCCGAGATGCTTGCGGAAGGCTCGCTGGTGGACGCTCGCGGCCGGCGGATATACCTTAGCGACACCATCGTTTTAATCACTGCCGAACTTTCGCCGGCGGAAACGCAAATATCCGGTTTCCGGGCGCCCGAGCAGAAAAGCGGCCCCGATTTCCGCCGGCTTGCCGCCGAATTGGGGAATGACCTGGTTGCTCAGGTGGACCTGGTGTGTGCCGGGGTTCCGGACTCCGTCGCCGCCCGGCGTCAATGGCTGTGCAGGAACCTCCTCGACGACTTATCACAGCGGCTCAAAGAATCCGGGCTCGCTCTCCGCTTCGACGAAAGCGTGCTTGACTGGCTGCTCACTTTCAAGTGCAGGAACAGGCGTGAATGGGAGAGGCTGATTGATGAAGAGATCTGTACCCACCTGGCCGGCCACCTGGCCAACGCCGGACCGAACAGGGCCGAAACGCTGCTGGTGAAGCACGACGGCAGTTCGGTGGCTATAGAACTTGAGCCGGGCGAGGATGCGTAGGGAGGTGCGCGGGGGGCGTAAGAGTAGCCCTGGGTTCCCTGGCATTTTTTTGATTTTGCAGCAGGGAATTTGGCGTATAAGACAAAGCATTAATGGATTTATTTGCTAATTCTCCAGCATTTGCGGTTTGTCACCTGAATATCTGTTTCGGCCGGGAGGTGGATTGATGGAATCAATGACGACACCAGATTAAGATTCGGCAGGTGAAGACACCTGGAAAGAGAGTAAAGCGAGGGCGGCACGCGCCGTAACGGAGAGCCTGAAGGCAGCCTGGCAGCGGGAAAAGGACTCGGACGCCCCTCCCTCTCAGTGGGATTCCTGGGAAGATGTGCAGGGTAAGGTTGAAGCCGCGTTTGAGAACGCCCAAGAAGCGAGGAAAGGCGGCCAAGAGGCGTTTGAGGGCGACCAGGAAGCGTTTTCAGAACTCGAACGCTGGTTTGAGCCTGAAAAAGAGCCGCTGCTGGCGCTGGCGGTCGCTGATGTTGACCAGATCCAGCCCTACGTCTTCGAGTCAGCCAAGATACCGGAGATGCGGGGGGCTAGCGAACTGGTCAACCAGCTCGGGGATGAAGGGCTAAAGGAGGTCTTGAAGGCTGAAGGACTGCCGGAGGAAGTCATTATTTACCACCGCGGCGGCGGGGCGATGTTCTTAGTGCCTTTGGCGCAGGCCGAGGCGGTGTGCGCGGCGCTGGAGAGAGAATACCTGCGCGAAACGCTGATAGCAAGCATCACTGCTGTTTGCCAGAAGGTCCGGCTGCGTCAGCTCCTTGAGCCGGAGGGTTTTAAACAGGTCCGCAACCAACTCATTCACCGGCTGCAAATCAGGAAGCTCCAGAAACCGTCGCCCGTTCATTTTGAATGGCTGCCTGTGGCGCGCCGCTGCCAGGCCTGCCACATCCGGCCGGCTACCGGTGTTTACACAGAATCGGCAGATCAGCCTGAGCTGTGCGAGGCGTGCTGGAAAAAACGCAGAGAAGGGTAAGAAGCAAAGTTACCGGGCGGTTTTATTAGATATTTGGAAAAGTATAAAGAAAAGTATAAAGAACAAGCGCCGTATCTGGAAACAATCAGGGCTGATAAGCAAGCTGTTTCCGGTGAAGATGATATAAAAAAGATACTCCGTGCCGAAACCCTTGAAGAGCTCTCATCCAACGGCTATGTCGGTGTGATCGCCGCTGATGGTGACAGCGTCGGCAGTATCCTGCCAAAGCTCAAATCGCTCGCGGAGTATGTGCATTTTTCGCGAAAACTGCATGATCTTTCCACCGGGTGTGTGTACGAGTCTTTAGCGACGGTTCTCCGTGCCGGGCGCAAAGAGCAACCAGACGGTGAGGAAAAGAGATGCTTCCACCCCTTCGAGCTGGTTGCCCTCGGCGGCGACGACCTGTTTCTGATCCTGCCTGCAAAGAGCACTCTGGCTATGGTGCAAGAAATCACCCGCCGCTGGGAGGAAGGCCGCGCCGGCATAATCCCCCCCCGGCAGGAATGACCTCCCGCCGCCCACGCTCTCTTTCGGCCTGCTTATCTGCCCGCACACCCTGTCGGTTTACTTCATGCACCAGCTTTCTCAGCAACTGCTCCGGCACGCCAAATCAACCCGTCTCAAGAAAAAGCTGCAAAACAAGGCGGACGATTTGCCGGGCTACATTGACTTTCTCTTCTTGAAATCGAGCGGCGTGCCGCGCACCGACGCTGTGCAGATGCAGAAGGTTCTCTATGAATATGAACACGAGAGCGAACCAAGGGTCATGCTGCGGCTGACGGAGCGGCCGTACCCGCTGGAGGCTTTCCATGATCTGGTCAGGACCGCCGGCGCGCTGAAGCGGGCCGGCCTGACCCGCACGCAGCGCCATTCTTTGGCCCGCAGCCTGCGTCTCGGAAGGTTCCGGTCCACGATGGACGTGATGCTCTACTGGGCGCGGCAGCCTCGGGACGAAAAGGGAGAGGAAATCCGCACCGCATTCGGAAAATGGATCGAGCGGCTCCAGGGCGGATCCAGCGGGCAGTCCGGCGTACAGTCCGGCACGCGGTCCAGCGGGCAGTCCAGCGCGCAGTCCGGCGGGCAACTGGTTTTCCCGTGGCGTGAAGAAAAACGCGGCGGGCAGGCGCTATGGACGACCCAACTGCTGGATGTTTTGGAATTAATGGAGTGGGTGGAGGTGAGTATGACCGATGCGGCTTCAAATAACGGTAACCTGGGTGCTGGCAACGCCTCTTAGCATCGCCGGCGCGCCTGCTGACAACCCTCTGGTGGATGTGCCGCTTTTGCGGCGCTACAGCGCGGTTTACAACCCCACGGTATTTCTGCCTGCTTCCACTATTAAGGGAAAGCTGCGCGGGGAAGCGGAAAGGCTGCTGCGCACGCTCGGCTTTGACAGCAAACTTTGCCGGGGCAGAAAACCGGAGACGATGTGTCCCGCCTACTGGTGGGATAAGGGTAACGGCCCGGAGGATGACCTCTGTGTCCTCTGCCGCCTCTTCGGCGCACCGGGACGGCCTTCCGCCTTGTACTTCAGCGACGTCACCGCCCCTGATGTAAAGAGCGAGGATGCAGTTGTCCGCCCGGGAGTCGGCATCTCGCGGACCCGCGGCACAGCCCGGGAGGACCTCTTGTTTTTCACCGAGACCACGCCGGCGGTTCCGGAGGGGATAAGATTTGGGCAGGGCATCATTGAGGGCGAGGTGCCTGATGCGGCTTCGGCCGGTTTACTGTGGGCGGCGGTGCAGCAGGTCGCTGCTTTCGGCAACGGGCGCTCCCGCGGCCGCGGCTGGCTGAGAACGAGAGAAGTGAAAGTAGAGGTTGATGGCGTAGGATGGAGCAAAGAAGAAATTCAACAAGCCCTCTCGCAGTGGCTGCCGAAAGCAGGTGGGGCAAATGGCTGAGGATAAACACCGCACTACGCTTTATGTGGAGCTGCGAGCTTTGGAGCCCTTGCATTTGGGCGGCCGGCATCTCTACGGCTCCTACCGCGCAGGCGAAACCGTGCTCCACGGCGGCCGGGTGCTGGCAGCCCTGGCCGAAGCAGCCGGTGAGTTTCCGCTGTTCGGCGGCGGGAAGAACCTGATTATCGAAAACTCCCCGGTTGCTGCGGACGGATCTACCATAAGGGATGAGGTGGTGTGTTTACCCTTAACCGCGGAATCGTGCAAGGCCTTTCCTGGAGACTGGCTCGAGCCGGAGTACCAATCGGAAGAAAAACGGGATGGGATTTGGGATACCTTGGCGCAGCGGTGGCTGCTCTCCAAGGGAGCCGCAAATCTCCCCAAACATTAGGGAAGGTGCCCTCGATGCGAAGCTGCCGTCAAGCCTTTTTCCTGTTTTGTTCAGCGGAGAAGAACCGGCGACGGGAGTTATCGCTATCAGGCAGCCGAACCTTCGGTTGAACGCCGGACCCATACCGCCCTGAATCCTACCCGCGGCACCGCGGAGTTTGGGATGCTCTTCACCGAAGATTTAATCCCTCCAGATACCTATTTTTACCTAAGGCTTCACGTTGCGGGGAAAACAAAGGAAGAATTAGCTGAGCGAGTAAATTGTTTAAAAAGGCTCCTTCGCCCTAAACGGACCTTTCGCTTGGGCGGAGCCAAATCACGGAGCCACGGCAAGGTAGAAGCCACGCGCATCGAGGACCGCCCACCCTTTGCCGAGGCACTTCGCGAACGGATAGAAAGCCTTGATCGCTATCTGAAAAGCAAACTCCGGGGCGGCGTAGCGGATAACGCGGCTGCAAATGACCGCACGTTTTTTACCATCACCCTTCAGTCGCCTGTGATCTTGCCGGATCAGGAGACACACCCTGACTGGAAGATAAGCGAAGGGAAAGATGGCGATTGGCAGCGCATCTTTCCGCTCGTTGCTGCTCTTCCGGATGCCCGGCTCGAATTCTTCCAGCACCGGTTCACCCGGATTACCGGCTGGTCTTCGGTTTGGGGATTGCCCAAACCAGCGCTGCGCGCATTGAGCGCCGGCAGCGTATACCTGTTTTCAACCGCCGCCACCGCCGGAGATTTAGAAACGCTGCTGCCGGTTGCAGAAGAAATGGAGTTTTCCGGTGCCGGGCCCTTTCGGGCTGAAGGGTTTGGCGCCCTTAAAATTTCTGATCCTTTTCATCGGGAGGCGAGTAAAAAAGATGACGATACCGTTTGAATTGATCCGCGTGATGGTTCAAATCGAGGGTGAGATCACCAGAATGGCAAGAAGCATCATCCAAGATCAGAAGCTTTCCGACAACGAGCTGCGCAGCCAGTTCCGGCAGGCGATCCATGCTGCCCAGCAGGCCGGTGACCGGGAGTCGCTAAAGGCCTTTCTCGCTTACCAGACGAGCAGGGACAACAAAAAGAAGATATGGGCACATCAGGCATCCAACCAGCTTTTTATCAAAAGGGTCTGGCGCGGATTGGAAAGCCTGATCTCAAAGTATGAGCAGGAGGCTGGCTCCAGAACCTCCAAGGCCTGGGCGGAAGCAAATGATGCCATAAAAGAAAAACTCCGGCTGATGCTTGCAGAACGTTTTTTTGCCTATCTTGAGCGGGCGTATGAAATATGGAAAGACGCGGAGGCAAAACGTTACTATTTTGACGATGACGAGCAAAATCGTGGAGGGGGTGTTGAGGGTGCCTCCTAATTGCCTTCACCTAGAAAAGCTGTCTTCGCTTACAATCTTGCAGGGCACTCTTGTATGTCAGACAGCCGTGCGTATCGGTACAGGCGATCAGGTTATACCCGGAGGCGCGGACATGCCTGTGTTAAAAGATGCCGCCGGACGACCCTTCATCCCGGGATCCTCTTTAAAGGGGGTGTTGCGTTCCTTTGCGGAACGGCTTGTCGTTAGCCTTGTACCGGTTGGAGAAAAAGTGGATTATAATACCTTTGATGCAAAATTTACCAGTTGCCTGTTGCATACGGAAAGCCACTTCTGTCTGTCCACTTGCAGGGCTTTGCAGCAGGAATTTACCAGCCTAAGGGAAAAAAACAAACTAAAGACCGACTGCGCGATTACCGCCTGGATTAAGAAGCGTACCTGCTCGGTCTGCCGTTTCTTCGGCAGCCCTTACTTGGCGGGGCGTGTTTGGGTAAAAGACGCGTTCGTGGTTGGTGAGCCGCAGCCGCTCGAAGTGCGGGCCGGCGTTGCCATCGACCGGGACCGGCGCGCTGCTGCCGCGGGCCTGCTCTACGATCTGGAAGTGGTTCCTCCCGGGACAAGATTTGAGGTTGAAATCCGCGCCGAAAACGCTACTGAAACAGAGCTGGGGCTGCTTTTCCTATCGCTGGAACAGCTTGACAGAGCCTGGTGGGCTTAGGCGGCCGTAGCAGCGCCGGGCTGGGCAGGGTTACGTTCCAGCGGGAGGCGATCGCCCACATAGGAGAAGACCAGGATGCCGCTTTTCAAAAGGGGTTCCTTAACTACCTTTTGGGCGATAAAACCGGCAAGCTCAGCGCCGATCAGGCCGGTGACTTTTGGGAAGAATGCAAGAGACGCTTTGCCGGCTGTATCAGGGAGGATTGGAATAATGCATAAGTACCGGTTATGTTCGCTGGCACTTGATGTGCTTATCATTCCTAACGGCCCGATCATGGTCAGAAGCCCGGAGATTGGGACGGTGGATCCGGCGATCCCGGATATGAGTTTCGTACGCACCCGTTTTCCCGGTATGGGCCGTGAGATGACCGTCTACCTGCCCGGCAGCTCCTTAAAAGGCGTGCTGCGGTCGTATGCTGAGGGCGTCGGCCGGGCTCTCGGCTTGCAGCCGCCTGTGTGCGACCCGTTTGACAAAGAAAGCCGGTGCCGGAAGGAGGAAAACCAGCGCACACCGCAGCCCGTGCCGGAGCGTTACCGGAGGTCCTGCCACATCTGCCGCCTTTTCGGTTCCACCCGGCTGGGAGGCCGGATAGCAATCAGCGATGCTTATCCCACACCGGAGACCAATGATTTGGCAAATCAGACGGCAAACCGCACCGGCGTAGGAATCAACCGCCTTCTCGGTTCTTCTCAACACAATGCGCTTTACGATTATGAGGTGGTTGAAAAAGGTGCCTTCCGGGCACGCATCATCTTGGAGAACTTCGAGCTCTGGCAGGTGGGGCTGCTGGCGCTGGCCCTGCGTGCTTTAGATGCGGGGCACCTGCGCATCGGCCACGGTACCTCCCGCGGCATGGGGTTTGTAAAGGTTGAAACAGAGCGGGCAGAACTTTGCTACACCGGCGTGCTCTTGAAAAACGGTAAGGGATGGGAGTTGGGGAACCGCACCGGCAGGTTTCCGCTCGTAGATCAAGACAGCATCTGCCTGTACGGCGTTGCCGAACTCCTGGGGGAGGAGGCAGCGGCCTACGGGATGGCGCCGGCTGCGGACAAACCTTCCATCCGGCTGGAGAAAGACAGAATCAAAGACAGGATCTGCGACAGAGACGTGGAGACGCTGATCATCCTGAAGGACCCCGGCCGTTTTCCTGATCCGGCTGCGCTGGACAGGTTTTGGGGTACAGGCGTTGAAAGGCTGCAGGCAGAGAGCAGCGCACGGGCTGATCAGGCTGCGGCATCAGAGAGAGGCGGCGAAGGAAAATGAGTTGTGATATGACTGTTGGCCGCCTTTTCCGGGGGGAGGCCACCCTGGATGCCTTCAGCGGCTATCTCGATGAGTTGTTCAATGCAGCAGATGGTAAAAAATGTCTGAGTGTTTTTTACGCCCAGCACCCGCTGAAAGAAGATGGTGTTTACCTGGGGCTCAGCCTTCCGGATGATTTTAGGGTTGGAGGCTGGGAGCAGGGCCGGGTATTCAACAGCGGGTATGAAGTGCGCTGGCGGGTTCGGGACGGCAGAGCAATCTTGCTTTTATTAACCGAACAGAGCACAATCCCGGCGGATTGCTCAACATTGTCCGGCTGCCTGGAGGATACCGGTGCGGCTTACGAGGTGCAAGAAGAGGGTGTGGCCCACCTCTTGGCCGGCGTGTACTACCCGCAACGGGGTTTCTTTGCCCAGGCAGGGATATGCCGCGAGTTTCGCTATTTTTCTGGGGACGAGTTCTCTTCTCCAGACACCGGCCCTGTCGCGGTTTACGGAAAACATTACCTGCGCGGCGGCAGGGTGATCCTCACCCGTTTTACCCGTATATCAGTGGTAAAGGGCAAGGAGGACGGAGAAGCAAAGACTCCCAATTCAGGAAGCGATTTCGGTAAGGAGGCGACAGGATGAGCAACAGGCTGCCTTACTTTGATCCTCACGGCTATTTCTTTGTCCGCCTGCCGGCAGAAGCATCCCGCTGCCGGCTGCAGCAGTTCAACGAGGGATTTGACGAAGGCTTGATCCCTGTCCGCGGGCCCTTTCCGCCGCCAAACCGGAAGCGGGCCTCATCTGACCAAAGGCTTTTCAGCGGCACCTTGAGGTGTCATCTTTACTGCGTCACCCCTGTGCATATCGGCAGCGGCAGCTACCGGTATGACGAGAGCGCCCGCGAACAAAGAAAAAAGGTTGTCGCTGATATCGTCCGTGACGCTGAAGGAAAGCCGGTCATCCCCGGCTCCTCGCTAAAGGGCAGTTTTCGGGCAATCGCGGAGGCTGTGTCCAAGAGTTGCGTTCTCTTTGCGGACGTGGGCAAGGAAGAGAGAGTAAAACTGCCGGGTCGTGCCGGTTTTCGGAGAGAAAGAGCCTTGTTCAAACCGGAGCCGGATTCTTATTGGGCGACTAATGTAGAACCGCACCTTGTCCGAGCGGGCAGGGATATACAGGTTAAGATTGAAATGCCCGGAGACTTAAATCACGAGAAGTGCCGCGCAGACAAAGAACTGTGCCCGTGCTGCGCCATTTTCGGCAAACTCGGCTACCGCGGGCGGGTTGCCTTTACCGGTGCGCGCCAAATTGGCGAAATAACACCAGCCGGGGGTTTTCAGGTGCCGCAGGTCGTTACCATCCCTGCCCGCCACAGCCCGCAGCCGCACCGGGTGGCTGATAAAGCAACCTGGGCAGATGGCGGGCTGGATGTTGAGCTTACCGGAAACCGCAACAGGAGCGGTGAAGTACAACGGGTTAAACTTAAGATCCCGCGGCCGCTCGGCCGCAAGTTCTATCCGAACTGGGACCCTCACGGTCATTTCAACACCGCGCGTTACAATTGGTCGCAACTGCACGCCGGGATGCCTAACCGGCAGGAATTAAACAGAAAACTTTTTCAAGAAATGCATAGCAGGTACGGTTCTGGGAATAGACCCCCGGCGTTATATGACCAGCGAGCGTTTACTATTGGTGAGCCGCACGCGGTTATCCCTGCCGGCAGCATCTTGGAATTCACGCTGCACTTTGAATTGCTGCTGCCGTGGGAGCTGGGGCTTTTGCTCTTCAGCATGGGGGTTGGGGAGTCCTGGCTGCCTAAAATCGGCGGCGGCAAGGCGTACGGGCTGGGCAGCGTGTTGGTTAAGCCTTGCGCAATGGAGGTTTTGGATGACGTCAGCGGGGCGACCAGACCTGTTACTCCTGAGGAAACGAAGAAAGTCATCGCCGAGTTTCTGGCTCACAGCTCTTGCCACCGTGACGGCATCAGCGACCTGCGACAGGGCCTTGCCTTAGACTTAAAGAAAGAGGACCTGTACATATGGAGACCTGCGCCGTGAGTGGCGCCGGATCTAATACTTTAGGGAGGTGTTTCTATGAAGCCGCTTGCATGGGCTAAAAAACGTAAAAGTGCAAGGATAACGGCTCAGTCGTTTTGGGCGCGTGTTCGAGGAAACCCCGAGCCAAGAACCACCTCTCGCCTGGACAAGAACGAACTGGGCAAGCTGATTGCCACCCTGCGCCGGCAGGATTTAGCGAGGTTGAGGCAGATTGCCGCGGCGCTTGCCGCTGAAGAGGACCAAAATCCGGTCAGCGCCTTCGGCAGGCGCAGCAACAACGAATACCTGGGCCGGTTCAAGGTGTTATTAAACCACGTTATCGAAACGATTCCTCCCGAATGGCAGGACAAAGACGCGATAAGGGGGCTGGAATGGCTAAGACGGCTTTTGGAAATCGAGGAAGCGGATCGCAGGGGGCAGCGTCAGGGTAATGACAGCCTGATATCTTGGTTGTTTTCATAAAGGGAGCACACCGCTCTAAATCCAATGAAATGAATTATATGGAGGGGTAAAAGCATGAGCGAGATTCTTATTTGTACAATGGGCCTCTCGCCCGGTGTGGTGACCCAGATGACGCATTATCTCAAGGCTGTTGAGCGGAGAAATATAACCACGGTTTACGTGGTGCGGACGTGTAAAGACAAGGTAAAAAGCCTTTTCAACGACATTGTAAGAACAGAGTTTGAGCAAGGAGACAGACTTCAAGGAATAAAACTGGAAGACGTAGAGTTGCAGCCGGCGGATACGGAAAGTGAAAACCAAATAAAGATCTTTGCTACAGAGTTTTTTGACCGTCTCTGCGAGTGGACAGGAGACAACAACGTTCAAAAGTTGCATCTTTGTTTTTCCGGTGGCCGCAAGAGCATGACTTACGCAGCCTCTTTGGCGTTTAACAAACTGGTGGCTGAGCGCCCTGAAATAAAAGATAAATTGTGCCTCTGGCATACCGTCTTGGGCGAGGAGTCCAATTATACTTATAACCACTATGAAGAGCTTCGGGAATTGTACCGGAACGGGATACCCAATGATTCGGATGGAAAGGAGAAGAGAAAGCGGCTGCTCTATCCCGACGAGAACAGTGCCAGGATAGAACCGGTGCCGTATCTTGAGTTTGAGGTCGTAGACGGCGCCATAAAAACAAAAATAAAGAAGATACCTCCCGTTCGCCGTTAGGATAACCATTTAATCACCTGTTTTTTATAGAAATAAGGAGTATTTCAGGGATGCGTGAAAAACGTTTAGAACATCCGGAGGAAGTTAATAATTTCTCTATTGGGAAATTCTCTATTTGGAAATTCCATGAAAATCTTCCATATCTGGATCCATCGAATGCTTACACTGAGACTAGGAAACTTTTGGCTTGGTTGGGGCAATATAGCGATTGGTTGGGGCAATATAGCGAAAAGGTAGAGCCCCAGGAGGCATGCCTTGGGCGTGGTTTAGGCCTCTATCATTTACAAGAGATCTATTCCCTTCTGTTTTTGGCTGATGCCGTGGACCAGCCAGGCACCGACTCCGAGGACGACGTGAACAAGGCTCTACTTGCTGATATACAACCGAAATGGTGTGGGGTCAAGCCGGCCTGCCGGATCAAAGAGCCTTTTTGTTACGACCGGTATACCCATTGGTTCGTAGACGAATGGTACGCTGAGCGGCGGTATGCGATCGGGACCTATGGCTCAGTGGTGGTGCAGTTGCCGTCTGTAGAGCATCAGCGCCGGTCCGCCCGGAAAGAGCAAGCAGGGGCGGCTAAAGAAGACAGCGGCGCAGGGCCGGGCAGAGGAGAAGAACGACCGCTGCTGCAAGAAGAAAAATCTTGTGAGCCTCAAGGAAAACAGGGCGGGGGACCGAATCGGTTTCACGGGTTAATCGGCGGGCTTTTTGCTCAGGGAGCCCTTTCCGATGGGATTTTCTTCTTGCTTTTGTGCTCTACTTGGCGGTGGCCTATTCCGTGGTTTTTGTCTTTCTATCCGGTGGTACTGGTACTGAACATCATAGTTTGGGGCTACCTTATCGCCAGCCGCGGGGCGCACGTGTTGAAAGCGGTGGTGCCGCGGCTGGCGGCCACCGCGATTGTCGGGCTGGTCCCGCCCTTGATTGCCAAAGACATCTGGGAGTTCGGCTTTGTATTATGGGAACAGCGTTTTCTCTACTGGATCGCGATAGCGGGGCTGCTGCTTGCCACCTGGGTCTACCTGTTTATTGAAACGCAGAACCGGGTCGGCAAGGGCGGGCTCAGTGCCCGGCGGGCGTTTCATATCCTGCTGCGGCTTGGCAACTTTGCCCTCTTCTTTTCCTGGTGGGCGACGACGTTTGCTTATACCGTGGAACGGGCGCAACACGCTGCTGCGGTAAAAATAAGTGTGTGGGGGTGGCAGTTTGTTCAGCCGCAGCCGGCGACGCTGTTTTTCGCCGCTATTGCCTGTTTTGTCGGTGTCTTTTTACAAGTGCTTTGGCATGAACACCCGATCACCAAGCCGTTATGATCCGTAGGAGGACTGAGAAGGATGCTGCCGGAATCAGAGTTCAGGCTCGGCTGCTTTAAGTTTCACCTGACGGCGCAGACGCCGGTTGATCTGCCGGTCTTCAAAGGGTCGCTGCTGCGCGGCGCCTTTGGCAGTATGTTCCGCAGGGCTGTCTGTCTCAAGCCGCGCGAGGATTGCCGCGGCTGCCTCTTCGCCGCCAAGTGCGCGTACGCCTATCTCTTTGAATCGGTCTCCTGCAGCGGCGGGCCTGCGCCCTGGCGGGTTCCTTATAATCCCCACCCTTTCGTGCTCGAGCCGCCGCTGGAAGACAAGCTCAAGTACGAGCCCGGCGAGGGGTTTACCCTTGGGCTGGTCCTGATCGGTGAGGGCATCTCCTACCTTCCTTATTTTATCGTGGTGGTGGAGGAGATGGGCCGCGCGGGGATCGGCCGGAACAGAGGGCGGTTCAAGCTCGAGTACGTGACAGCGGAAAACCTGTCCGCTGCTGAAGTGATATATGCCGGCAGGAGCAGGGCGCTGGCGGAATCCTTCCCCCTGATAACGCCCCGCGAGCTTAACGCGGCCTTCAGCAGCAACGGTATCCGGAGGATAGAGGTCACCTTTCTTACCCCGGCCAGGCTGCAGCATGCCGGCAGGCCCGCGGCCGCTCTCGACTTCGGATTCACCCTGAAGACGTGCGTCAATCGTCGCTGGATTATCTCGAAAGAATCGCCGGATCGGCGGATGCCGTACTGATCATTGAAAACGATCGTGTGGGCAGAGACCGTGATGCGTACCGCGCGGCGGATGAAATTGTGCTGCACGCGGTTTTAATGCTGATTGATTCAATGAATGAGGAGAATCTTATGAGTTTAAACGTCCCGGCTCTCAAAGCCCTGTTTAGAAAAACAGGGTTAGGATGTGTCTTTGCGGCATCTTCCGGCGGCCGGCAAAGGGACACTGCCCTTGCTGATCAAATCAGGTCCCGGTTCTTGGCGGCAAGCAAACCCTTTGAAAAGACCGGAGGAGTCATGGTTTTACTGTCGGGCTCTCTGGACCTTAAGCTGTTAGAAGTAAACACCATAGGCCAAGCCCTCGCGGAAGAGATTGACCTGCAAGCGGATGTCCTCTTCAACGCCGTTGTTGATGAATCAAGAGACGGCGTCGAAGCGGTTTTTTTCCTTACCGGTTTTAAGGGATACGGTCGCGTAGCTTCTTGAGGGTTCTGTGGTCTTCAGCATTCAAGTAGCCTTTGAGCTTGGTTTCGGACCCCCAAACCGTCTTTTCAGACACTAAAACCACCACTACGAAGTTAAAGTAGCGATTTTGCACCGTTAAGGTATTTCCCCTGAGGT
The DNA here is from genome assembly GCA_040756575.1 of Bacillota bacterium. GTDB lineage: Bacteria > Bacillota > Desulfotomaculia > Desulfotomaculales > Ammonificaceae > DTYU01. The sequence continues at coordinate 18,742 of JBFLYP010000018.1, forward strand.
AAAAAATCCTTGTGAACGAAAGCTTAGATAATTTTGTCCGGGAGGTCTTTGCAAAAGCTTTCAGCCGGTACCTTGGAGCCATGCCTATTAAGGCGCGGAGGGTGTCGGTCTGCCGGCGCAGCTCAACGGCCGGTTTTTCCTGCGCGTTTGTTCCCCAAAAAGCGAAGGCGAAATGGGGTGAAAACAGCGCGCGGAAAGGGGTTCAGGCAAAAAAGATAGCCAGGTCATAGCAGATGCGCGGAGGAGGATGTTTCGGATTTAAAAGTCGGGACTTTACTGCAATAACCCGTGAGATTACGCCGTCGTTCTTGTAATAGACATCGTTCTGCACTATCATCTCTTTTTGGAAGCCGGTTAGACTTTTTCAGAAAAGAGGATGCCGCTAAGAAGGCTCTATGAGAAGTGAGCTTGAGGTCCTGGCAAAGAAGTTTAGAGAGGGATACGGTACTCTTTTCCACCAGCAGTGGCCGGCCCTGACAGGGGGGATACTGCTGGGCCTTCTTTCCATCCTCGTTGCGGCCTGGGACCGTCCCTGGGGGATTGTCGGGGGCATCCGCAACTGGGCGGATTGGCTTTGCTACGGGTTGGGATTATACCCCGCTCGCCCCGAGAATCCTTTTCTTTCGACTTCCTCCGTCTTAGATATCGGGCTTATCTCGGGAGCTTTTGCCTCGGCGCTGATGGCGCAGGAATTTGCCTTCCGCCGCCCCCCGCTCGTAGAGATGGTTAAGGGCTTCGCTGGAGGAGTCCTTATGGGGGTTGGTGCGGCCTTAGCTCGGGGTTGCAACGTTGGAGGCTTTTATTCGCCCCTGATAAATCTTTCGGCCGGCGGATTTCCGATGCTGGCCGGACTGATAGCGGGGGCCTTCATCGGGCTAAAGTGCCTCTTGTGGGAACTGGAGAAATTCCCCGCCAAACCGGCGCCTTCTCCCGGCCGGAGCGAAGGGACAGAGTTTGGCTGGAAACTGATTCAGCCATATCTGGGGGTGCTGGTCTTTACTGGGTTAATCTTGGCCGCCTTTCTTTATTCCGAAAGGGCCTACACCGTATTGGGGGGACTCTTGCTCTTCGGGGCGGCTTTTGGGCTGATCCTCCAGCGGTGCCGTTTTTGCTTCGTCCGGGCCTTCCGGGATCCCTTTATGACCGGCGACGCGAGCGTGGCTAAGGCCGTGGCCCTCAGCATCGTCATTGGTGCCGTCGGTGTAGGTATCCTTAAGTGGGCCGGCTTCCGCAGTGAATCCATGTGGGTGACCCCGGTCTTCTGGTGGGGTTCCCTGGCGGGCGGGTTTGTCTTCGGCACCGGCATGGTTATCGCCGGGGGCTGTGGGAGCGGTACCCTGTGGCGGGCGGCGGAAGGTCAGCTCAAGCTGTGGGCGGCTTTATTAACTTTCGCGACCACCAATTCCCTGGCGACTTTCTGGTTAAAAAACGCGGGGTGGCAGCAGAAGTTAGGCAAGGCCGTCTTTCTGCCGGATGCCTTCGGGTGGGGCGGAAGCATTCTGTTTATCGCCTTGATTATGTTCATCTGGTACCTGGCGGTGACCTGGAACGAGGAAACCAACAGGTTTACGGCGGGACTGTGAGTTATTTGAATAAGCCTGAGCGGTAACAGCGGCGCGGAGGAGATTTTTGCGGTGGAAGAGATTAAAGCTGACGAAACCTTGGACGCAAGGGGTCTGAGCTGCCCGATGCCGGTTCTAAGGACCAAAAAGGCGCTTCAAAGACTGCTGCCCGGTCAAATTCTGGAAGTCCTGAGCACGGACCCGGGGACCCGCAACGACCTTCCCAACTGGTGCAAGCGGACGGGGAACGAGTACTTAGGGGAGAAGCAGGAGAAGGGTTTTACCCGGTTTTACATCAGGAAAAAGTAGGTTCGCTATGGGCTTCCGCCTTTCAGATCAACGGCAAGAACGTGAACCCGCTTTAAAGAATTACCAATAAGGGGGTCCAGAATGGCTGATTCCCACAGGAGTGGACAAAAAGAAAAGCTGGGCATTTGCGTCTCTTCCAGGCGGCACCTTCACCACCTTATCGGGATTACGGAGGCTGCACGGCGGGCAGGGAAGGAGGTCGTCATCTTCCTCACTCACAAGGGAGTCCTCCTGACGCAGGAACCGGGGTTTAAGAAGATAGCCGGGAACGCACGCTATGCGCTCTGTTATGCCGGCTGGAAGGCCAACGGGCTGGAAGGGAAGAGCGTGCCCGGGATGGACGAGACGGTTTTGCCACCCAGTTGCGCCACGCGGAGATGATTGAAGAGGTTGACCGGTATCTGGTGCTCTGAGGGGAAGGAGAAGCAGTGAAAAAGGTGGCCTTTTTGATCCGCACCAGGGAAGACCAGTGGGAGGGGCTGCGCTCCAGCCTGGGCCTAGCCCTCGAAAATTACCGGGTGATGATGGTGGTCCTGGACCACAAGGTGGAGATGACCGAGGCCTACTGGGAGAACTTAGAGCTGTTTTTAGAAATGGATGGAGAGTGCTACTCGAATCTTCCCACGAACGTGGAAAAGTACGGGTTTAAACCGATCACGCTCGAAGAGCTGGGAGAAAAACTGAAAGAGATGGACTGTATCATCCCTTTTTAAGGAGGGGTTCCTTGAGTGAAGCTTTTGCATATCTTTCGTTCTCCTCCTACTGCGGATGTCCGCAAATTAGCGGTGGTCCTTTCCGGGGGAAATGAGGCCGTCGAGTTCCATCTTTACCAGGATGGTGTTGACTATGACCGTTTGGTGGCGCTCCTCTTTTCTTGCGACAAGATTATCAGTTGGTGGTAAGGCGCTTTTTGCTCAGTCAGCTTTTTGGAAGATGCGTGATCGAAGGAAAATCTGAGGTGGGATTAGCAAAAATGAGGTTCACTACCGCTGTTTTATTGGTTTTGTCGCTGATGCTCGGGATAGGAATTGGGCTGGGGATTGAGTTTGGCTTAGCCCGGCAAACTGGACAGGTCTCCCCTGATTCCCATGATACCGGGTTATCCGCGTTGATGCTGCGCAGGGGGAAGGAATCCTTTGACCGGGCCCGCTACGAGGAAGCCAAGGAATACTTCCGCAGGGCGATCCTTGCGGACCCGGCATCCCCGACGGGCTGGTCGTACTACGACCTTGCCCTTCTCTACACCGTGGCCGAACAGTTCAAGAATCATGGGAAAATCGTGGAGTCAACGGCTCCCGTGCCTGAGACGAAGGTGGCTCCTTCGCCTGAACCGGTACCGGAACCGACGCCCGGGATGACGGCGAAGCCGGCGCCTGAAGCAACGGCGGCACCGGCCAAGGCAGCTCCTTCGGCTGCTCCGGCGAAGGCGCCTGAAGTAAAGAGCAATCCTCACCAGAAAGCCGGTGAGCCGGCCAAGGGGGCCCCTGTGGCGCCTGAACCTGCTCCCTCTACCCAGGTGAGTCCCGCACCGGTGCCTGCACCGAATCCTACGCCGCCGGCTCCGGGTGGGGTGGAGAGCCGAAAGGACGAGGGGTGTTAGCAGGCTGAAAAGAACCGGGGCCTGACTTTTGTTTGCTGGTGAGGTACCGGTTCTTTACCGTGGAGAAAGGAGGTGGTTTATAGGGTAAAGGCTTTACATGGAGAGTCTGGATATCGCTGAGTTCCCTATAACCCTACACAAAGATAAGAGCTGGTCAAGCAGGATTAAATTGTTTTGTCGGTTTACTTTTTCAAAAGGTCCTTAACTTTATTAACTTCCGGAGGAGGAAACGCGGTGAAAAGGAAGTTTAAAAAAGGCTTGGTTGTCGCCGGTTGCCTGATTCTCGTGCTGGCTCTTGCGTCCTGGGCGGTGGCCGGCGGCAATCCCATTAAGGTACTCGTCAACGGGGAAGAGGTGGCTTTTGACCAGCCGCCGGTCAACCTGAAGGGCAGAGTGCTGATACCGCTCCGGGCGGTTGTAGAAAAGATGGGGGCCGAAGTGGCCTGGGACGGACAGAACCAGGTGGTGAGCGTTTCAACCACGCAAGGGGACAAGTATCTAAGCGGTAAAAACGATCCCTACACGGCTAAACCGGATATCCACGTCAACTTTGTGAAGGCTGCCGATCTGTTAGCCGTTCTGGATGACGACAAAGACGGTGACCTCTGCGATTACCGGGAGGGACACAGTGGGGGGGACAGCATCGCCAACGACCCGCTGGTGCTGGATGTGAGAACGAAAACGGACTACGACGCGGGCCACGTTCCCGGGGCGGTCTGGATCGCTTTCGCCGGGGACATGGGGAAGATAGAAAGTATTAAGGCGCTGCGCAGCGCGCTCGGTGCCCACGTGGCCAAAGGCGGCAACAGTGAAGTGGTGGTTGCCTGCTATACGGCCCACACGGCGGGACTAGTGTGCGGCGTGCTCGGCACCTACGGGTTTAACGCCAAGAACCTGCGTTTCGGCTACGGCATCAGTTGGGAAGGAACGAAGCAGGCCGACCTGCCGATTTACGGTCCGAAGGAGGACAAGGACGGCAAGCTCGTAACCGCAAGCGGCAAGATCAAGAGCGAGTTGACGCCGGACAAATTGCCCACACCGGACAAATGCGCAAACTGCCACAATATTGCCAACATATACCAAGAGCTCTCAGCGTCGGCGCATAAGAACCTCAAGTGTTTCGACTGCCACGTGCCCGGCAGCGTCCAGAAAGCAAAATACGCATCCAAAGACTGCAGCTTCAACCGGTTGGGATACTATGAGGGAGAAGACAACTGGGTTGAGGTCGGCGGCAAAGGAAATGAGGTCTGCCTGCGCTGCCACGCGGCTCAGGGGAAACAGGATATTGCCGTACGGTGTTGGTCATGCCACATGAAGCAGAGCGGCACCGACCAGATCCGCATCCTGAAGGATAAGACCAAACCGGCCACTCCCGACAACATCAGGGAAACCAAGAAGGTTCCGCACATGTCGCACAGCTTCAAAGCACATTAAGGTTTGCCAAGCCATGATCAGATCCTTATAGTGACTCCCAGAAGGTCCTGTGGCAGGCACCTCGGGCGGGGGAAGTGGCAGGAGTGTTGCTTCCCCCGCCCGAGGAATTATTGCTCCGGTTTTACTCTTTTAAAACACAGACTACCGAAACGCCAGGGGGTTAACACAGTTACGGGCTTGAACAGCCGCACGGTTCTGGATACCGCGGCTGTAAGTCCGGTAACTTAAGGAGACTTCCCACTTGGTAAAATCAAGCGGCGGGGGTGAAACGCCCCCGTTTTTTGCAGCGAAAAAGACTTTTTCAGGCCCGCAACTAAAGAAGCATCTTCCCATATTGCAAGCCCTTGTCTTTTTTGGCGGGCTCGACTAAAATGGTAGGAAAGTTTTTTCGTGCGAGGGCTTGCTTTGAAAAGGGTAGTAAGCGTAAGTTTGGGGTCCTCCAAGCGCGATCATACGGTACAGGTTGACATCCTTGGAGAAACCTTCGAGATCAGCAGGCGGGGGACCGACGGTGATTTTGAGAAGGCCCTGGAAGTGCTCCGGCAGCTTGACGGAAAGGTGGACGCGATCGGGCTTGGTGGAATTGACGTTTACCTTTACGTGAAGGAAAAGCGCTACGCGATAGCGGACGGTTTGCGGCTGATGGCGGCGGTTACCCGGACGCCGGTGGTGGACGGGAGCGGGTTAAAAAACACTCTTGAACGGGAGGCGGTCCGATATCTGGCCCGGAAGAGGGGGTACCTGCCGCCGGGGACAAAGGTACTGGTGGTGAGCGCGGTTGACCGGTTCGGGATGGCGGAGGCGCTGACGGAGGCCGGGTGCGACCTTGTTTTCGGGGACCTGATCTTTGCCGCCGGGATTCCCTACCCCATCCGGTCGTTAGAGGAACTGGAGGAGATCGCGGCCAAGCTCTTGCCGGAGATGGTAAAGCTTCCGATTGAGAAGCTTTATCCGATTGGACAAAAGCAAGAGACGCGAGATGTGGAGAAAGCGCAAAAGTTTGCCCCCTATTACCGCGAGGCCCGGGTTATTGCCGGAGACTTCCACCTCATCCGCCGCTATTTGCCGGAACGGCTTTCCGGCCAGTTGGTCCTTACCAATACAACAACAAAAGACGACGTTACCCTGCTGAAAGAAACGGGAGCCGGTTGTCTTGTGACGACCACGCCTGAGTACGACGGCCGCTCTTTTGGGACGAATGTACTGGAAGCGGCCTTCGTGGCTATAATCGGTAAGCCCTGGGAGGAGATTACTCCGGAAGAGTACCTGGAGCTTTTGCGGCGGATTGATTACCGGCCGCGGATAACGCCGCTTGACTGAAGGGCCCGAATTCGGGGGTCAGAAGTCAGAATACAGAAGCCAGAATATGGGGAAAGGATTCGGTTAAGAACAGTAATTTTCTGTGATGTCATCTGAACGGAGAGAAGTTTTTCAGACATTTTAAATCTCCGGTGCGGCCGAGCGATCACCGGGCTAAAGCCATTTTAAACCGTTTAACGTTAAACTTCGAACTGTTTAACTTTGAACTTCGAACTTCGAACTGCTGAACTGTTTACCGGAGGTGGCCATGGCGACAGCGGAAGAGCTTTTGGCAAGCCTTGAGGCTTTTTGTGAGGCATATAACAGGAACAGGCGGCTAAAGGAAATGAACCGGGACTGGGACCGTATTGTTTCGGTTGAGGCTCCGGACATCAGCACCGGTTTTACGTTAACCCTGCAAAACGGTGAGCTATCACTAAAAAAGGGCAGACCCGAGCATTCAGACCTGCGGGTAGAAGGTCCGAGCGATCTGCTGACTGATCTTTTCTACGGCGACATCACCCCAACCGAGCCTTACCTCAAAGGAACCCTCAAGGTTTTCGGAACCGAGGACGACGTGATACGCCTGGACTTCATCTCGCTGATGATCTGGGGTGAGTAAACGGTCGTGGCGCTGAAACGGGTTTTAACTCTCCGGACTGTAGTGGCGACGAGCGCCGGGTTGACGCTGGCGAGTTCTTGTTTCGTCGCTGCGGTCCAGGTTGCGCATTACGTGGCCGGCGATTCGGCGTGGTTGGCCGTCCTGGTGGGCGGGGCGCTGTGCCTGTTAAGCGCCGCCTGTTTCGCAGAACTCAACGGGATGTATCCATCGGCGGCCGGGCTGAGGCTTTACCTCACGCGGGCCTTCAACGAACGAACGGCGCTGATTGTTTCACTGTTATACATGGCGGTGGTTACCGGGGTAATCGGGACGGAGAGTTTTGTGCTCTCCCACGCCTTGACTCGCGCCATCCCGCAAGTTCCTCCAATTGCTTGGATTTTAGGCCTTTTTGTCCTTGCTACGGCTTTAAACATCCGCGGGGTAAAAATCGCCGGTAATTTCCAGGACGTAATCACTTACGGCCTGGTGGTGTCACTACTGTTGCTTGGCATCGCATCCTTTGCCCGCTTCGGCTTTGACCTTACGACGCCGTTTTTCCCCGGATCGGCCGAGGGTTTCATCAACGCGGTGGCGGTGGGGGTCTTCCTCTACGTTGGGTTCGAGTGGGCAACCCCGCTGGCGGAGGAGGTCACGCACATCAGGCTCATTTCCCGCGGTATGCTGGTGGCCGTCGGTATCCTAAGCGTGACTTACGCCGTTTTTACAGTAGGGATGAGCCACGCGGTGCCCAAGGCAGTGCTGGACGCTTCACCCGCACCGCAGATGGAGTTCGGCGCCCGGGTGTTCGGTGTGCCCGGAATATACTTGATGCTTGCCATCAGCCTCGCTGCTTCGGTTACGACTTTTAACGCGGGTCTGTTGAGTGTTTCCCGCTTCATCTATGCATCCGCCCGCGAGGCGGTGCTGCCCCATTTTTTCAGCCGGTTGAGTTCCCGGTACTTCACCCCGTACGTCGCCATAATTACAGTCTTTCTTTTCGGCGTGGCCGTCACACTGGCCATCCTTCTTACCGGGTGGTATAAGGTGCTGGTGATGATGGCCGCTACGATGGAGGCGGTTGTTTACTCGCTGGTCGGCGCGGCCGTGTTTGTTTTGCGGTACCGGCAGCCGGAGGCGGACCGGCCTTACCGGGCCGGCAGGGGACAGGTGATCCCGGTATTAACGGCGGTAGTGTTTGCAGGACTGGCCGTGGCCGTTCTGGCGGAAAGCCGGGGCGCGGCGATCGGGCTTGGCTCCGGTCTGTTATTAGCGGCCGTTTACGTCTATTGCGTCGTGCCGCACCTCAGGCGCCGCCAGGAAGCCCGGCGGCGGAAGAGAAGGGTCGCTGTTAGTCCCCGGTTAAAGGCCGAGTAAGCGGTACATGTCGTCATCAACGGCATCGTCACGGGATAAATTGTGAGCTTTCCGGAAGCGCTGGACGGCGGCACGGGTGCCATCCCCGAAATCACCATCGATCGGTCCATCGTAAAAACCCTGGCGCTTCAGCACCCGCTGCACCTCGATAACGTCGGCGCCGCAATCCCCGTGCCGCATCACGCGGGGTCCCCTCAAAAAATTGCCTACGATAATTACCGGTGTACCGGCCCGGACCAGGGGGTAAAGCGTCTCTACATGCCGGTTGAACATCCTGATACAGCCGGCGCTCTCGTAACCACCGATGGAGTACGGTTTGTTGGTCCCGTGGATTCCGTATATTCCCCATGGCACAGTCAGGCCCAGCCACCGGGTGCCGAAACCATCGCCCCAGTTCATTGCCTTTCGCTTGATCCGCCAGTTTCCAACCGGAGTCGGCGTTTCGGGCTTCCCGACCGCTACCGGAAACGTATGGAGAAGCCGGGTCCCCTCAAACAGCATCAGCCTGCGGCGTTTGATGTCAATGATAATAGTCATCTGCTCGGCTGTACACTGACCCGTAATAATAGGAATCCAATAAACGGTTAAGGAACGGATGAAAGAGTATAGCCCGGCGGGTTTGCTTTCTGAGACGGTTTCCAAGGTGAGGGGCATTTCTGGATCCGCCCATACCGGGGACGGGATAAGAAGCAGTACAACAAAAGCAAGTAATATTACGGGCATGTTCGCCTCCCTATCGTCTTAATCGCCAAGAGTACCGGGAATTTTAACGAGGTTTAAACGGGTGCCTAATGCCAAGTAACAGAAATCCTTCTTCGTAGTTTGTTACGAGCCGGGGGACCATTATGCTCTTTAAAGGTACGTGCCACTAATTTCCTGTTTTTGATCTGGGCTACGTCTTTTGGACAATAAATGATGTCAAAATTGGAATTTGTCAAGCTTTTTGAAAGGGTTTTGGCGAAAGATGACGAATTAAGGTAAGTGTTCCAATCCCTTTTTCGGGAGGCTAAATTATGTTTTCGGCAAACAGACTGCTTGTTATGGGAATATCATTGTACTTTTTAATTCTTTCGTTGGCTTTTAGTCCCGCAGAATCCCGAGCGGAAACCGTAGTGGTAAACCGTCCGTCGGTGAACCTGCGCGGGGGGCCGGGAACGGGCTATGCGCTAATGGGACAGGTTTCGCAGGGGACGAGGCTTACGGTGGTGGGGAAATCCGGCAAATGGTACCAGGTGCGGCTTAGCAGCGGCAGGGTGGTATGGATAGCGGGGTGGCTGGTCCAGGCGGTTACCGGGTCTCAAGGAACGCCGAGCCGCTCTGAAGAAACTCCTGCGGCCGTAGTGGTAAACCGTCCGTCGGTGAACCTGCGCGGGGGGCCGGGAACGGGCTATGCGCTAATGGGACAGGTTTCGCAGGGGACGAGGCTTACGGTGGTGGGGAAATCCGGCAAATGGTACCAGGTGCGGCTTAGCAGCGGCAGGGTGGTATGGATAGCGGGGTGGCTGGTCCAGGCGGCCGCCGCTGCGCCTGCGGAGGCACCTGCGGATTCCGGTTCCGGAAACCCTGCACCACAGGACACTTTGCCGGTAACCACCGAGCCGGTCTCACCATCCGGCCCGGAACAAACACCGGTGAGTCGCGGTGAATCCGGTGAATTAATAAGCGTGGATGTTAAAAAAGACAATGGTGTCACGGAGATGACTTTCGGCTTTGCTCGTGCGGTAGACACCAGCGTTTACCTTTCACCTGAACAAACATATTTATATATTGATATTACCGGGCTACCAACCGGGGAGCTCCCGGCAGAACAGAGTATTGATTCTGCGGTTGTTTCACAGGTATATTCGGAGTGGCTCGAAAATACCTCAACAGCCCGAATCGTACTCGGGTTAAAGGCTGCCGAAGGCCTTAACTGGCAGGAGTTCACTTCCGCTGACAAGACACTGCTCAGGTTACGGATGGCGTTCGGACCGCTTTACGAGGTTACCGGGAAGATTATCGTTCTTGACCCCGGCCATGGCGGTTCAGATACCGGGGCTATCGGTCCGACAGGCTTATTAGAGAAGGATTTTAATTTGGACGTGGCCCGGTATGCGGCTGAGGAGTTAAGGCGCCGTGGCGCTCAAGTGTTTCTGACCCGCGAAGAAGACAAATACGTCGACCTTTATGCCCGGACAGCCAAGGCTAAGGAATGGGGAGCTACAGTATTTGTTTCAATCCACGGTAATGCATCGGGCAATCCCCGGGAGGCTCAAGACAAAGCGGGCACCAGCACCTGGTACACCACGACGAACACCCCGAACCAAATTCATAACAGCAGGCTTTTGTCTCAGTGCCTGCAGAAATCTCTGGTGGAAAACATTGGCAGGAAGGATTTGGGGCTTTATACGGCGAACTTTGCGGTGTTAAGAACAGCAGCAATGCCTGCTGCTTTGATTGAGGCCGCTTTTGTTTCCAACCCGGAAGAAGAAGGTTTAATGTTTACCGACTGGTTCCGGCAGGCAACGGCCAGGGGTATAGTTGAGGGATTAGAAAGATATTTTAAGCAAGCTTAAGTTTACAGGAGGAAAAACGTATTTGCCCCGAGAACTTTTGGTGCTTTCGGATGGGTACGAACCATGGATTGACTTGTTAAAAGCGAAATTTCCGGTTCTAACCGTTGGTGGGGCGGAGTTGTCGAGGGCGCTTCAGGACAGGGAGTTTGCTGTCATTGTTTTAAGTAAAAAACGGGCGCAGGATGACGACTGGGCATTATGTAAAGATCTCAGGTCGAAAACGCGGGCGCTAATCGCGGTGGTCCAGCAAAACCCACTTGAGCCTCCGGTCAGGATGGCGTGGGTAGACGACATGCTTGACTATGCGGCTAAAGAGGACTTTATCCTCAGGATTAACAACCTGCTCAGGATCGCCGAAGCTAACTCCTGTTACTTCAACCGGAAAAAAGACAGCGGCGAAGAGAAAGACGGAATATGGGCCCGGTTTTTCGGCACTAACGGTTTTATGCCTCCGTTCATGGTGACCGGATCAACCGCGCTCGATCCAGCGGTAACACGCAACTTCGTGAGGCTTTTGACGAGCCTTTTGAATACTACCGCAACCTTTGTTCCGGTAAGCCCGTCCCCGCCTTGGCTTGCCGAGGACCCGGCGTTGACTCCTGTTGAATATATCGGTATGCCTTATTGCCGTACGGCCGGTGAATCGCCGGTGCGCATTGGAGGGGTGTCTCCCTGCCGGTATGCGCGGTGGCTGGCGAGCGTACGGTCGGTGATTGAGCGTAGGGCGGTCTTGCTCCCCTGTCCCGGGGGCCTGTTTCTCTACGCGTGTCCGGTTTGTTTGGAGTTTTACCACGTTCTGTACCCCTTAGGGGTACTCGTTGCCGGAGTGGGAGATGTTCCCCTGGGCGGGGAGCTGGTAAGGATAGGTCAGCGGCTGAAAATCAGCGTACCGTTACTTAGGGAGCGCGCCGGAATCGCGCGGGCCATGATGCGAAGGAGCGAGAGGGTTGCCGCGTACCAGTTAATAGAGTCTGCTGCCGACTATCTCGCCCGGGAAGTCTCTTACAGGTATAATACCGCTTTCCAGGAGTATTGCCGAGCGGGGGTTTTCCAACAGCTTGAAAGAACGTCAGTCAACCATGAGTACGTACCCGCGGCGCTCGAAAAAGCGGAAAAACTTGCGGCTATGGGAAAGTTGGCCACGGGCCTCATTCACGAAATCCGGAACCCGCTGACCTCAGTGCGGGGGTTTATCCAACTGTTGGCCGAGAAAAAACCGGCGGGAGATCGGGAACGTGAATACTTAGACGTGGTTTTGTCGGAAGTAGACCGCGTTAACGAAATCATTAGAAGTTTTCTTTTTCTCGCCCGTTCAGGGGAGTTTCGCCCGGTGAAAATAGATCTTGACCGCATAATTAGGGACATTTTGCTGGTCGTGGAAAACCAGGCTGCATTGAAAGGAATCGAGATTCTTCATAAACATGAGCCCGGCACCCCGGAGATTCAGGCCGACCCTGAGCAAATAAAACAGGTGTTGCTCAATCTTATCCAAAACGCCTTTCAAGCCATGCCTTTTGGGGGAAAGCTTACCGTTGCTCTTTATCCGGAGTCTGCCGGAGACCAGGTTATCCTAGAGGTGGCAGACACCGGGGTGGGTATCCCGCCGGAGCATTTCTCACGTCTCGGGGAGGCCTTTTTCACCACAAAGGAAGACGGCACGGGGTTGGGGTTAGCGATCAGTTACCGCATCATTGAGGATCACCGGGGAAGGATTACAGTGCATAGCGAAGAAGGAAAGGGCACGCGTTTCTTAATCAAGCTCCCGGTGACATTGGAAAACGGAGATTTAAGCGCAGATAATCCGATGCAGCAACATTGAGAGCCACTTGGAGCAACTTGGATTCCTGCGTATCCCTCGGTATTATTTATTGTGAAATGACTAAAATTCAATATAGAGGGTACCGGGGTCTTTTATTTTAGGGTATGATTTGAAATAGACTTTGGGGGTTGGGTAAATGGGTGACCGGCGTCCTGTTGGGCTCTTTGATTCAGGGATAGGGGGTATTACCGTTTTTGAACAGGTGAAACGCGTATTGCCTCATGAATCGGTAATATACTTTGGGGACAATGCAAACGTACCGTATGGAGGCCGTCCGGTAAGTGAGTTGGTGGCGCTGGGAGACCGGATTATCCGGTTTCTTTTAAGTAAAAAGGTTAAGATAGTTATTTTTGCCTGTAACACCAGTTCTTCTGTATCCATCGGTGTTTTACGGGAACGGCACCCGGTGCCGATGGTCGGGCTGGTCGAGCCCGGGGCGCGAATGGCGGTTGCAGCCACACGGAACCGTAAGGTTGGGCTTATGGCAACCGAAGTTACAGTAGAGAGCGGGTCATACCCGAAAGCTATAGCCGTGATGGCTCCGGAAGTAAGGGTATTCAGCCAGGCGGCACCGGCTCTTGTGCCCCTTGCAGAAGCGGGTAAGGTTGATACTCCTGAAGCGGAAGAGGCGCTCAACCTGTACCTGGGACCTTTAAAGGAAGCTGGTATTGATACGCTTATTTTAGGGTGTACACACTATCCTCTTTTCAGCCCGTTGATTTCCAGGATTCTCGGGCCGGAAGTGGTGCTTGTCGACCCGGCTGAGGCCACTGTTGTGGAAGCCCGGAGGGAACTTGCAAACCGGGGGATCCTTGCTAATCAGGGTGAAGCCACATATGAGTTTTACGTGAGCGGCAGTACAGAGGAATTCAACCGCTTGGCCGAACGCTTTTCTTCCTGGCGGTTACCACCGGCAAAAAAAGTAAAAGAATCTGGCGCCGTGCCCCCGGGCATGGCCTACACTGGTGATTTGTACGGATGAAGGTCGGCTTTACCACAACCATTCCGGTAGAAATTTTATTCGCAGCAGGGGTTGTTCCCGTAGACTTAAACAATGTTTTTATCAATGACCCGGAGGCGGGGATGCTTACAGAGGCGGCGGAGCGGGCTGGTTACCCGCGCAACGTATGCGCATGGATTAAGGGGATTTACGGCGCAGTTCTAAAGGACCCCGAACTGCAAACGGTAGTGGCCGTTACCCAAGGAGATTGCAGCAACACCCACGCTCTAATGGAGACTCTGGAGCTTGAAAACATAAGGATCATACCTTTTGCATACCCTTACGACCGCGACCGCGAACTCTTGCGGGCGCAAGTGGAACGGTTAATGGAGTACTTCGGCGTGCAGTGGCCGGCGGTAAACGCAGCAAAGGCGGAACTTGACAGGGTGAGGGAGAAAGTCAGGGAGATCGATTCGCTTACGTATGCGGGGGACAAGGTCACGGGGGAGGAGAATCATTACTACCACGTTAGTTGCAGCGATTTTCAGGGAGATGTCGCAGCTTACGGCGGTAAGGTCGAGGCTTTTCTTAACGAGGTGAGAAAGCGCCCTTCCCGGCCGCCGCGGGTGAGGCTCGGTTATATCGGGGTGCCGCCGATCTTTACCGACCTGTATTCCTATCTCGAAGAACGCGGGGCACGGGTGGTTTACAATGAAATCCAGCGCCAGTTCGCTATGCCTTATGCGGCTAAAGACCTCATCGAGCAGTACCTGCTCTATACCTATCCCTACGGCATCTTTTACCGTCTGGAGGATGTAAAGTGCGAAATAGCGCGCCGGGAAGTAGCAGGGGTCATTCACTACGCGCAAAGCTTCTGTTTTCGCCAGATCGAGGACCTGATCATCCGCCGGGTGCTGAAGGTTCCGGTACTTACCATCGAGGGGGACCACCCCGGTCCGCTTGATGCAAGGACGAGGATCAGGATCGACGCTTTTTTGGAAATGATCGGGGTAGGATAGTCCTGGTAACCGGCCCGCGGCGGTCTATTGACAACTATCATTGCGTTTGCTAAGATAGACTTTGCGGACGGTGGGTGTAGCTCAACCGGTTAGAGCGCCAGACTGTGGATCTGGAGGCTGTGGGTTCGAGTCCCATCATCCACCCCATATCAGAGGTCGGAGGCAGGAAGTCAGAGGTCAGAAAATACAAGGAAGGAATGCGCTTTGCGCATTTCTATAGTTATCCGGCATCTGACTTCTGAACTGGGGCGTAGCCAAGCGGTAAGGCAGCGGACTTTGGATCCGCTATTCGTTGGTTCGAATCCAGCCGCCCCAGCCAAAATAGGTGGTCGGTCGTCTGTCGTCAGTAGTCAGTAAGGCAGGGTAGGAATTCGCGAAGTGAATTCCCGCGAACTGAAACCGACGGCCAATGTCTGAGGACCGACGTCTGACGTATGGCATATATAAGGGGAAATCGCCACAGGCGATTTCCTTCAGGGGTCTGGCTTCTGACGTCCGACGGCTGACGGCCGTTATATTGAGCCATTAGCTCAGTTGGTAGAGCACCTGACTTTTAATCAGGGTGTCGCAGGTTCGAGTCCTGCATGGCTCACCATTTTGAAACGTTGAAACCCGCGTGGCTATATGCACCGCGGGTTTTTTAATTTCGATGTGCAAGAGGCTTTCAACCTATGGGACATGCTGAAAACGCGTTATGACATCATCGAGCAAGTTCAAAATCTTACAGAATTTCATCCACGACAGCGACTTCAACCTACTGGTAGGACACTTCAGCCCGTCGACAACGGCTGATGCTTACGTCCAGCCGCTTAAGGGAAGTGTGCAGCGTGGCGGATGTGCTGGCCGGGAAAGACCCCGCGAGGGGAGAGACTGCTGTGAGAGACTTTTTTCCAGGCAAGGGAAGCTGTACCGTTATTGGATTCTGCCGAACTACTGGTTGTTCGGTAAACCGATCCGCAACGAGCTGCCCCTGGCAGTGGAAAATCCCGAGGTGCTGCTGACAAACCGTGATGATGTATACCCCGAGATGAGAGAGCTACCGGCGCCGTGGCAGGAAAAAGAATGGCCTGCAGACGCCCGGCAGGGGCGCCTGGGTAAGTTTTAACCTTTCCGGCGCGAATTGCCAGTGTAAAACTCGTGACATTCCTGGTAGGTGAGCTGCCTGACCCAGCGGCAGAGGTAAAGTTCTTCAGTCAGATGAGGAAAAGGAACGGTAGGAGTAGGCAGCTTCTCGTCCTTGGAGACCAAGCTTACGTAGACCAGGTTCTGGGCAGCGAGAAGATTGTCGCTCGGGCGTTCCGGTCTTCCTAAAGCGTAGCGAAGCGTCAGGATATCGCCGGGGGAAAGGTATTGCCGCCAAGGCAGGTTGGTCAGGCTGTGGATAGGTTCGCGCAGGAGAAACAGCCACCGCAGCCTGACCGGCGGCGGCAGCATTTTTCGCAGGAGGGAATAAAGGGTCAGGTGAATGTATCCTGCTTCGATGTATACGTCTCCCTCTGTATTGTTGACCACACCCGCGATGCCCTCGGCGCGCATCCTTTCTCTCGTGAAGTTGCGGTACGCGTCGGCCCGTGCGAAGGTTTTGGTTGCCTCGACCAGGGCCCCGAAGTCACCGGCGGCGGTGGCTTCATAATAACGCAACAGGGCTCCACCAACGTAGTGTTCACATTTCCAGACCCTGTGCTCCAGGTCTGTCTGAGGCACTCCCCCTTGCATGATAACTTTCGCTGCGGCCAGGTAAGGGTCTACCTGAAAAAACAAGATGTTGGTTTTTGAGTACATCTCCTGGTAACTGCGGTAGGCCCGCAGGATAAAACGGGGGAATCCATATCCGCCGCTGGCGAGATACCTGCGGATACTTGCCTCCCGCTTCAGTATCCGGTAGAAATCCGGGTGCTCGGGTTCCTCAAGGATGACGACACGGTGCTGCTTCATATGCCTTTCCATCAGTCCCAGCATCTCAACCCGGTGCGGCCCGTAAGCCACAGTTACCGTCCGCGTTTGCATCATTTTCCTTCTTTCAAGTCTTTCTTCTTTCCTTGATGAAACCGTAAGCCAGGCCCCCCAGGAGGAGGAAACCGGCCACTCCTACCGCCGCGTAGAGGTAGCGGACCAGATTGGCAAAACCGAGCAGGCTGGCGATAAAGGCTGCAACTGCGACTAAGCCGGCCAACTGCTTTGACCGCCGGCTTTCAGGATCGGCGAGTCGTGCTGTGAAACCGTATAAGTTTGCCACAGCGGTGGTGTATATCTCTGCAAGAAGCACCACGCCGTACCCCGCCTGAACCGTTGGCGAAAACCGCCCGGCGATATAAACCATAGGGACTTCAAAAGCGGCGGCCTCGGAGGGTAAGGTCAGTATCGCCATATTAATTGCCAGTGCGCCAAGCCCGAGACCGAGGCCACCGAGAAGCGCTCCCTTTTTTAGCGCGGTTCGGCTGACTGCTTTAGCCCCGAGGGGTGCGAGAATAGCAATCGAAAGAACGAGGTTATACGAAACGTATGCCAAAGCAGAAAGAGGCCAGGAAGGGATGGCCGGATCTGCTTTTTTTGCCCAGGCGCTGATAGCCTCAAGGTCGAGCGGAATATTAACCAGGGTTACCAGGCTTAGGCCCAGAACCGACAGGAGCAGGGCTGGGACCACAAAGCTGATGGAGAGAACGACGCCGTAGAACCCTAAGAGTACCGTGATCAAAGTAGCTGCGATCATAATGCTGCTCCCGAGAACCTTCGGCAGACCGAACTGTTCTAAAAATATAGCGCCTGCGCCCGCCGCCATTGCGGTTAACCCGCCGAAGAGAAAAAAGGTCACGATCCCGTCGACCACCCTGCCGAGGTAAGGACCGCCTGCGTATTGGACGATCTCAAGATAGGACCTTGCGTCCAACCTGTGGCCCAGGTGCAAGACGATTCCTCCGAAAAAGACGAAAAGGGTTCCGGCGAGTGCGAGACCGAGAATGCTGTTGAGGCCGAAAAAACTGAAAAACTGGAGCACTTCCTGACCCGATGCAAACCCGGCTCCGACAACCGTTCCGATGTAGGCTGCCGCAATTGTAAATGAGGAGAGCTTTCGTGTGCCCGGACTTTTGCCCATACTCTAATAATATATTCTCAGTGCAAGCGGCGCTTCAAGCCTGGAAATTGACGGCTTTTTATGTATCATGCTTTAGAAGTTCAAGGAAGACTATTTCACACCTTGACGCCTGTGTCTGCCGGGATATAATAGATGGAAAGCTGTGAGAAACTGGGCGGGGAGGGGTTAAGCAACTTGAAAAACAACTGCGAATTAGACGAGCGTACCATTTCCCGGGCAATAATCACGCGATACACCCAGGACTTGCTTTCTCTGGTTGAGTTGGACGTTGCGGTGGTCGGCGCCGGTCCTTCAGGGCTTTCAGCCGCCTTTTACCTGGCTCGGAACGGATTGAAGACAGCGGTTTTTGAGCGCCGGCTGAGCGTCGGCGGCGGGATGTGGGGCGGTGCGATGATGTTTAATAAAATCGTTTTTCAGGAGCCGGCCCGCGCGGTCTTTGACGATGTCAGTGTACGCTTCGAGGAGTTTGAGCCGGGTTATTATGTGGCACACGCCGTGGAATCGGTAGCCGGGTTTGCTTACGCCGCCTGCCGCGCCGGCGCACAGATTATGAACCTCATTACGGCAGAGGATGTTGTCCTGCGGGAAGACGCAGTAGCAGGACTGGTGCTGAACTGGACGGCGGTGGAGATGGCCGGCCTGCACATTGATCCGCTTGCGGTCCGTTGCCGGTGCGTGGTGGACGCCACCGGACACGATGCGCGGGTGGTCCGCATCCTGGCGGAAAAGGACGGCGTGGTGCTTAAGGTTCCGGGTGGTCGGATTCGCGGCGAGAAGTCCATGTGGGCAGAGGTTGGCGAGAGACAAATCTTAGAGCATACGGGAGAGGTTTATCCGGGCCTCTACGTCACCGGCATGGCGGCGAACGCGGTGGCCGGCGGGTACCGGATGGGGCCCGTCTTCGGTGGTATGGTGCTTTCCGGAAAACGAGTTGCCGAACTGATCGCGCAGGCGCTGAAAGAGTAAGAAAACCTGTAAAGATACTTCCGTATCCCAAACTGCTTCTTAAGCAGGAGCAATGCGCCCTGTACTGAAAGCCGGTGCTTTACCTGAATAAGTTGAAAGGGTATTCGTTTAGTTCTTCTTCTCGGGCTCCTGACTTCTGATAAAGATATTGACTTTAACGGAGATTCATAGTAAAAAGAATTAAATAGTAATGGCTACGAAGGGGATTAAGGGCGGCTGCACCTCCTTCAGCGAACCGGGGAAGGTGGAAGCCCGGCGGATGGGCGCTGCTCGTGCCACCCCGGAGCCGGGGACGGAAAGGCCTAATGAGGCCGAGTATGTTTCCCCGGTACCCGCCGTTATCGGGAAGAGTGGGTGTTGCCCATGCAGCATCAATTAAGGTGGTACCGCGAGTGAAAGACCTCGTCCTTAAAAACGGGCGGGGTTTTAGTTTTTAATACACTAATGGAAGGAGGCACACGATGGACGAAAACAAGAGGAAAGAAATCCTTGAGCTTCTCGAAGCCAATGCGCGGCAGACGCCTCAGGAGATGGCTGCAATGCTTAATATGGAGGCGGCGGCGGTGGAAGAGATCATCCGGGAGATGGAGCAGGAAGGTCTCATTCTTGGGTATCGGACATTGATTAACTGGAATAAGATTGGTTTGGAGAGAGTTACCGCTTTAATTGAGGTAAAGGTTACTCCCCAGCGTGATGTCGGATTCGATGCAGTAGCGGACCGCATTGCACGCTTTCCGGAAGTGCGGACGATGCGGTTGATGTCCGGCACGTACGACCTGGCGGTGGAGGTTGAAGGAAGAACGATGCAGGACGTTGCCTTCTTTGTGGCTACCCGTCTGGCGCCCATAGAGGGTGTGGTGAGCACGACAACGCATTTTGTTCTGAAGAGTTACAAGGAAAACGGTATCCTTTTTGAAGCGAAGGAAGAAACTGCGCCGAGGCTGGTGGTTTCACCGTGAGCTCCTGGGATGAATACGTGAATCCGGTGGTACGCCGTATCCCACCCTCCGGGATCCGGCGGTTTTTTGACCTCGCGGCCGAGATGAAAGGGGTCATTTCGCTCGGCGTCGGGGAGCCCGATTTTGTGACGCCCTGGAGGATACGCGAGGCTTGCATCTACGCGCTTGAAAAGGGTTACACTATGTACACTTCAAACTCAGGCCTAAAAGAGTTACGCGAAGAGATTGCACGGTATCTGAACCGGGCTTTTCAACTCCGCTACAACCCGGAAAAAGAGATTCTGGTTACCGTTGGTGTCAGCGAAGCGCTCGATTTAGCTCTGAGGGCGCTTGTGGCTCCGGGGGAAGAGGTATTGATCCCGGAACCGACCTATGTATCATACATCCCGTGCACCGTTTTGGCCGGCGGCGTTCCGGTTCCCTTACAGACTACTATGGATAAAGGCTTCAGGATCACAGCGGACCAGGTGGAGCAAGCCATAACTCCTAAGACCAGAGTGCTGCTCCTGGCATACCCGAATAACCCCACAGGCGCCGTCTTGCCGCGGACGGAACTGGAAGACATAGCGGCGGTCGCGAGGGAGCACGACCTGGTGGTCGTCTCCGATGAGATTTACGCCCAGCTGACCTATGACGGCGAGCATTTTTCCATTGCCCGGTTGCCGGAGATGCGGGACAGGACGGTGGTTCTCCAGGGGTTTTCCAAGGCTTTTGCCATGACCGGGTGGCGGTTGGGCTACGCAGCAGGCAACGAGGCTTTCATCGGTGCAATGACTAAGATCCACCAGTATACGATGCTCTGCGCGCCGATCACCGCTCAGGTGGCGGCGATAGAGGCGCTGAAAAACGGGTTGCAGGAGATGCGCCAGATGGTAAGACAGTATAATTACCGGCGCAGGTTGGTCGTCAACGCCTTCAAAGAGATGGGCTTACCCTGCTTGGAACCGGGGGGTGCGTTTTACGCGTTCCCTTCAATTCGTGAAACGGGGCTCAGTTCAGAAACGTTTTGCGAGCGGCTGCTTGTCGAGGAGCGTGTGGCGGTGGTTCCGGGCACCGCATTCGGTCCGAGCGGTGAAGGTTTTATCCGTTGTTCTTATGCCGCCTCGGTGGCGAACCTTACTGAGGCCTTCAAGCGGATGGCGGGTTTTCTGCAGCGGCTGAAGAAAACCGGCGCTGCCATCCCGGCACAGCAGGGGGCGGTACATTCTGTCAAATGAGGTTAGATCGGACCGGTAAAATTGCGCCTGGGTGGAATTGTGCGGCAGGAATATTGGTGCCTGTGTAGAATGAATAAGGTTTGGTGGCGGGGGCGGAGAACTCGGGCTGCCCCCTTTGTGTTATTTTTTTTAAGGCGGGTGATCAGGTGAGGAAAGAGGTACTGGTTACCGTTAAGGGAACCCTGACCGACGAGCTCGGGGAACAGGAGACGATCGAGCTCGTAACCCGTGGAAGTTACTTTTGCCGGAGTGACGATTTTTACATTGTGTACAATGAGTCTGAGGTTTCGGGAATGGCCGGCACAACGACCACGCTCAAGGCCGAGCCGAGCCGCGTAACCCTGAACCGGATGGGGGCACAGGAACTGAAGCAGATTTTTGAAGTCGGTGTTCCTAACCGGGGGAATTACGTCACACCCTTTGGGAGTATGTTCTGCGACGTCTTCCCGCATAAGGTCGAGGTTGACTTGACAGAAGTAGGCGGGAGCATTAATTTAGAATATGATTTGGCGCTGGACCGCCAGCGTATAGGCAGCCAGGCGCTTGAGATAACCGTCAGGGAGGTCTGAAATGGATTCCCTGCGAAGCGAGATCCGTGCGGCGATCACCCGAGCGCTTCATCAAGCCGCCTTAGCCTCCCGGATGGCGCTCGGTATCCCGGAGGGGGTGGAAGTTCCGGATTTGATTGTCGATTCGCCCCGCGAGGAAAGATTCGGGGATTTTGCTTCAAATATCGCTATGCAGATGGCTAAGCTCGCCCGCCGTCCCCCACGCGATGTTGCTTCCGTAATAAAGGATAACTTTAATTATGCGAAATGCCCGTGGGTAAAAAGGGTAGAAATTGCGGGGCCGGGCTTTCTTAATTTTTACCTCCGGCCCGAGTGGCTGCAAGCGGCACTCCGGCAGATCATCACCCGGGGCGAAGACTACGGCCGTTCGAAAATCGGCGGGGGGCGCAAGGTTAACGTCGAATTCGTAAGCGCCAATCCCACCGGGCTGTTGCACATGGGAAACGCACGCGGGGCGGCGCTGGGGGATAGCATCGCCGCGCTTTTAGATTTTTGCGGTTTTGATGTAACCAGGGAGTTTTATATAAACGACACCGGACACCAGATAGAGCGGTTCGCAGCTTCTCTGGAGGCCCGTTACCTGCAGCAGTACGGCGATGACGTTCCGGTACCGGAGGACGGTTATCACGGGGAGGACCTCGTTGCGACGGTAAAGCGGTTTATTGCGGCGACCGGAGACGATTATTTAAAGGCTTCTCCCTCCAAACGCCGCGAAGCGCTTGCCCGGTTTGCAGTCTCGGAAAAGATAACCGCCATTCGCGCATCACTGGAGAGTTTCGGTGTGCGTTACGACGTTTGGTTTTCAGAGGACGAATTGCACAAAAGCGGCGCGGTGGCTCGCGTGGTCAAGGAGCTGGAGGAACGGGGGGCTACTTACAGGCACGAAGGAGCCTTGTGGTTCAAGGCCAGCGACTACGGAGTCGAAAAGGACGAGGTTCTCGTGCGCTCTACGGGTGCAGCCACTTATTTTGCTGCAGACGTAGCCTATCACGTAAACAAGCTCGAACGGGGTTTCAAGTGGCTCATCAACGTTTGGGGCGCCGACCATCATGGTCACGTACCGCGGGTGAAAGCGGCGCTTAAAGCGCTCGGCTATGATCCAGAAGTTCTGGACGTGGTGATCATACAGTTGGTGCGCCTGTTCAGGGGAGGAGAAATAGTCCGGATGTCCAAAAGGACCGGGGAGTTCGTAACACTCGATGAGCTTCTCGAAGAGGTCGGTGTTGATGCGGCCCGCTATTTTTTCGTACTCCGCAGCGCCGACAGCCACCTGGATTTCGACCTCGACCTTGCACGGGCGCAGAGCATGGAGAATCCGGTTTATTATGTCCAGTATGCCCATGCCCGCATCGCAAGCCTTTTTCGGCAGCTTGCCCTGAAAGGTCTGCGGTTGCCCGA
Organism: Bacillota bacterium; assembly: GCA_040756575.1. Classification (GTDB taxonomy): domain Bacteria; phylum Bacillota; class Desulfotomaculia; order Desulfotomaculales; family Ammonificaceae; genus DTYU01. The sequence goes on from JBFLYP010000018.1 coordinate 41,457, forward strand.
TTTCTCGGAGGTTGACCTAAGCATGCTGTCCACGGTGGAGGAAGAGCGGTTGATGCGGAAATTAGCGGATTTCCCGGAGGAAGTGGCAGATGCCGCCCTTGACCTCGCTCCGCACCGGCTGACCGGCTATATCTACGAGCTGGCCCGGCTCTTTCATTCCTTCTACAATGTGCACAGGGTTATTGGAGCCGGTGAAGGTCTGGAAAGTGCACGTTTGGCACTGGTCCAGGCTACGGGAACAGTCTTGCGGCAGAGCTTGCGGTTGCTGGGAATCGGCGCCCCGGAGAGGATGTGACCGGATGGCCCGCCGCGTTTTGACCAGTATTTCCGGGCTAATCCGTCGCGACCAACGGAAGAAGAACGCAATTCTCGGAGGAGTCGTTCACGACTACAGTCGCCACCGGGGATGAAAATATGGACCCGTAAGCGTGTTACTTAGAATGCGGTAGTATAACATAAACGAAACACGGTGAGGAGCGAGCAGAGCGCGGAAGGCGGAGTCGGCCGGGCCGGAGCGTATACGGAAATACGTGAGGATTCGGACAGCGAGCCTGACGCAGTAATGCGCCGCTCATTGCCGCGCCCAACGACAAAATACTATTTTCGGAGGAGAGTATGGCGAAGTACATCTTTGTAACAGGCGGTGTGGTTTCTTCCCTCGGCAAAGGAGTAACAGCGGCTTCGGTCGGGAGGCTTTTAAAAAGCCGCGGACTCAGCGTTACCATTCAAAAGCTCGATCCTTATATAAATGTGGACCCCGGGACGATGAGCCCGTTTCAACATGGTGAAGTCTTCGTAACCGAAGACGGAGCGGAAACCGACCTTGACCTGGGTCACTATGAACGCTTCATCGATGCCGATTTAAGCCGGCTGTGCAACATAACCAGCGGGAGTATTTACTGGTCAGTTATCACCAAAGAGCGGCGCGGCGATTACTTGGGGAATACGGTCCAGGTCATCCCTCATATCACCAATGAGATTAAGGAACGCATCCTCCTTTTAGGGAAAGAAACTGGTGCAGATGTAGTAATTGTTGAGATCGGGGGCACGGTGGGCGACATCGAATCCCTGCCGTTTCTCGAGGCCATACGCCAGTTAAGGATTGATCTTGGCAGAGAAGATACACTGTATGTTCATGTTACCTTAGTTCCCTACTTGCGAGGGGCAAACGAACAAAAAACCAAACCCACCCAGCACAGCGTAAAAGAATTACGCGGCATCGGGATCCAGCCGGACGTTATCGTTTGCCGTTCAGAATTGCCTCTTTCCTCCGAGATGAAAAAGAAAATTGCTCTTTTCTGTGACGTCGAACCGCGGGCAGTAATTGAAGCAGTGGATGCGGAGACTATTTACGAGGTACCGCTGCAGTTAGAAGCTCAGGATTTAGGAGAGTACGTTGTGCAGCGGCTGGCTTTGAGTTGCCGGCCTCCCGATCTCAACGATTGGGAAGAAATGGTCCACCGCTTAAAAAACCCGCGTTCGACTGTGACCATCGCCCTGGTGGGAAAGTATGTTGAATTGAGGGATGCTTACTTCAGTATTAATGAGGCACTCTGTCATGCCGGAATTGCTCACAACGTCCGCGTGGATATAAGACTGGTAAAAGCGGAGGAGATTGAGCAAAAGACCCCCCGGGTTTTGCTTAATGGTGTCGGCGGAATTTTAGTGCCCGGTGGTTTTGGTGAACGCGGTACCGAGGGGAAAATCCAGGCTATACGTTACGCCCGTGAGAACCGGATACCGTACCTCGGTATCTGCTTGGGTATGCAGCTCGCGGTGGTTGAATTCGCACGTTCGGCTCTTGGTCTTGAGGGAGCAAACAGCGCCGAGCTTGATCCGGCAACGCCGCATCCGGTCATCGACCTCCTGCCGGAGCAAAAGGGTGTTAAGGACCTTGGCGGGACGATGCGCCTCGGGAGTTACCCCTGTCATATTGCGGTTGATTCTCTCGCCCACCGCGCTTATAGAATGTTAAAGGTGCAGGAAAGGCACCGCCACCGGTACGAGTTCAACAATGCTTACCGGGAGATGTTTGCTCGAGCGGGATTTCGTTTTAGCGGGCTTTCACCCGACGAACGGCTGGTCGAAATCGTAGAATTGTCCGAACATCCCTGGTTTGTGGCGACCCAGTTCCACCCTGAATTTAAATCCAGGCCTTCGAGGCCGCACCCGTTATTCAGGGACTTCGTCGGGGCCGCCGTTGCGCTGGAAGCCGATCTTTGGAAAACGAAGGTTCAATAGCGGGTCATTTTCAGTTTAACGGGTGTATGTTACTATAACCTTAGTCGGGCGGCAGCGGTGGCTTAGGTAACAACCGGTTGTTTATGGGGAGGATTAACCGATGGAAACGACTGGAGGAGTAAAAGAGCAGAGTTTTTTTGAGTTGATTTACGGCATTCTCTTTAACCCTGTCAAGACGTTCCGAAACGTATCTGAGATGCCTCCTTTCGGGCAGGCTGCAGCAATTCTGTTCTTTATAGCGTTGAGTGACGGCTTGGTGGGGTTCTTCGTATTTCGTTCGACACTCGCGGATATACCCGGTATAAACGCTATGGTTTCAGTCCCGGTTATCACGGGACTTTTCGGTTTTATATTGCTCTTTACTTTGGTACTTGCAGGCCTCAGGTGGTTTCTCTACGGTTCGCTCCTCCACCTCTTGGCTGAACTTTGGGGCGGTAAGGGTACCCCGAAGGGGACGCTTACCGTTTATGCCCTTGCCGGTCTCCCCGGAGTATTCTTAGCGCCGCTGCAGTTGATTCTGGCGCTGTTGCGGGTTTCGGAAATTACCAGCGCCGTGCTGAGCATTACGGCCGGTCTTGTCGTTTTGACATGGGGTATAGTACTCCTGGTTCTCGGTTTGCGGGAAATACACCGCTTTTCAAGCGGTGCTGCCGTTTTGACCGTAATTACACCTGCTGCGATCATCTTGATCTTAACAGGGGTATTTATTGCGGTATTGTTTGCGCTTGTAGGGGCGGTTACACCGCTGTTTCCGCCTGCGACACGGCCGGGAGGGCTATCATGTCCTATATCCTTGTGATCGATGACGAACAATATATCTGCTGGTTGGTTGAAGAGGCCTTAACTGCCGCCGGGTACAAGGTGAAAACGGCCACCGACTGGCAAAAGGGGCTTGAGACGGCGGCGGCTGAGCGTCCTGCGCTCGTGTTGCTTGATTTAAAACTCCCCGGAACCGAGGGGAGAGCTTTGCTCAAAGAGATCGAACGCTTGGCAGTGGGGGTTCCGATAGTAATTATGACCGGTGATGTGGCGACCTGCGCCGGCCCAACCGTTGCGGGTTACCTTATCAAACCGTTCGATCTCGATGATTTACGCTGTTTGGTGCAGAAGACGGTGCCGTTTTTGCCATAAAGACCATAAATTACTTATGTGCATGCATACAAAAAGGTGTCTTTACCAGCAGGAGTTCGGTGTGTTGTGACGAACTACAGCAAAAAGTCCCCTTTGCAGGAATGTCAAAGTGAAGTTTTAGAGAGCAACGTTCGTTTTGGCAGGGTTGCAAGCTTAGTTCGGGATGGTTGGGTGAAACCCTGAGGAGGTTAGGAGTTATGGTTGTTCCCACCGATACAGTAATCGCTCTACGCTGTCCTGACTGTGGTAGGTTGGAACTCTTTCACCTTTCCCGTTTCTCCATCTCCAAGAGGAGGCCCGGAAGGGTCATCTGTTCCTGTGGTGTAGAAAAAGCCAGAGTTTCCACGCGGGACCATGTTGCATACACCCTGGATATCGAGTGTACCATTTGCGAGCTTCGCCATAATTATCAGTTGTCGGGGAAAAAGATCTGGTCGGCCGATGTAACGCCCCTTTTGTGCTTGGAGGCCGGATTGGAACTCGGCAGCATTGGACCCAGGGATAAAGTGCGGGCCACCATCCAGACGTACCAGGAAGAACTCGAAGCTCTGATCGAGGAACTTGGAGGCCCAAGTTATTTTTCTAATCCCGACGTCATGTTTGAAGTGTTAAACTATCTCCAGGAGATGGCCGACGAAGGCGGCATTTTCTGTCCTTGCGGGAAAAACAGGATCGAGCTTGAGGTTTTGCCCGACCGTTTGGAGTTGCGGTGCAAAAATTGTGACCGGATAACAACCATTTACGCTGAAACAGAAGAGGACTTTCTTAATCTCCAGGAGCTTCCGGCAATCGAACTTTCCCGGCGCGGCTTCTGTAGCTTGGATAGTGTCACAAGGGGTAAGAAAAAAGGCATCAAGAGGGATAATAAGTATAAATAGAGTTACTTTTTTACACATCTCCGAAGCGTTGAGAGCGTTCACCTGAGTTAAACATCTCGATCTTGTTCCAACCCTGTTTCGGTTTCTAAATTACGGCTTCCGTAGCGGAGGGAGTAAATGCCCTTAGTCACCACGGAGCGTCTTTTGAAGGCAGCAATGGACGGCAGCTATGCCGTTGGAGCCTTTAACTGCAACAACATGGAGATCGTCCAGGCGATTATTACTGCTGCAGAGGCCGAGAATGCACCGGTTATCCTTCAGGCGAGTCAGGGGGCCATCAAGTACGCCGGGCTGAATTACATCAGTGCCATGGCGAAAACCGCCGCTGAACGGACTCACGTTCCTGTAGCGCTGCATCTCGATCATGGAACAAGCTTCGAACAGGTTGTACGCTGTATTGCAGCCGGGTTCACCTCCGTGATGATCGACGGCTCTCGTCTCCCGCTTGAGGAAAACATATCTTTAACCCGGCAGGTGGTCGCAGTTGCCCGCGCTGTGGGGGTGTCTGTGGAGGCGGAACTCGGGAAGATCGGCGGCACGGAAGACGATATTTCGGTGGCGGAAGCCGAGGCTTTTTTCACTGATCCTGAAGAAGCGGCTTATTTTGCGGCCCGAACGGGTATCGATGCGCTTGCCGTAGCCATCGGGACAGCTCACGGGCGGTACAAAGGAGAGCCGCGGCTCGATTTTGAACGCCTGAGCCGTATATCGGGGCTGGTGAAGGTCCCGCTCGTATTGCACGGTTCTTCCGGCGTTCCGGCGGATGCAATACGGGAGGCCGTGCAGCGCGGCATCCGCAAAGTAAACATCGATACCGATATCCGGGAGGCGTTCACCGGAGCGCTCCGGCAGGTTCTTAAAAACAATCCCGTTGAAATCGACCCCCGAAAGGTCCTGGGGCCGGCCCGGGAAGCTGCCGTTAGTATTATCAGAGGAAAAATCAGACTTTTTGGTAGCGCGAACAAGGCAAATACGATATAATTACATGTAATCCGAAAAGCTCTTCCAGAAGAGGTGGCCAGCCATTAAACTCTTCCTCGACACAGCCAATATAGAAGAGATTCGCCAGGCGGTTGCTCTTGGTGTGATTCATGGCGTCACGACCAACCCGTCGTTAATTGCTAAGGAAGGGCGCGATTTTCGTGCTGTAATTAAGGAGATAACATCTATTGTTGACGGGCCGGTTAGTGCAGAAATAATCAGTCTTGAAACGGAAGGAATGGTCCGGGAAGCAGAAGACCTGGCGAAGATTCACCCTAACGTGGTGATCAAGATACCCGTTACCACCGAAGGTTTAAAAGCCGTCAAGGCCTTAAAAGAAAAGGGGATAAGGACGAACGTTACCCTTGTTTTCTCCGCAAATCAGGCGCTGTTGGCCGCTCTTGCCGGCGCCACCTTCGTGAGCCCTTTTGTCGGACGGCTTGACGATGTCGGACATGACGGAATAGCCCTCGTGGCTGAAATATCGGAAATCTTTTCGAATTATGAGTTCCGAACCGAAATCATCGCAGCAAGTATCCGTCATCCCCTTCACGTAATTGCTTCAGCCCGTGCGGGAGCACATATTGCAACAATCCCATATAAGGTCCTGCTGCAAATGGTCAAACACCCTCAGACCGACGTCGGGATCGAAAAATTCATGGCCGATTGGGACAAGCTGAACCAGAGGAAATAACTTAATCTACCCTTGGTAATAATCTTTGCGTTGAGCGGATAAAATTAATAAGTAGCTAATACATATTCATGCGGGAAAGACGAAGTATTTATTTCCCCGCTTTTCCCCGGAGAAATCTATGAAGTTCCGCTATGGTTCCTGCGAATAAGTAATTAAGGATCTCTTCGCGACAGGTGCTCACTTGAGGGCTTGGACAATAGACCGCTTCGCGTCACAAAATCACCTCATGCAAATATAGGAGAGTGTTGCAAAACTCGAACTCATCTTAAGAAGTAAGCTCACCTATTTACATCCCGGCGCTCAACTGAGGGGGACGGCGACAATTACCGGTCGAGTGGAGGTTGGCAAGGGATATTCCCTATAGAGGTAAAAGGGCTGTATCTTTGAGTTGAGTGCTGGGTTTTGCAGCGGTTTCCCGGGCTGCCCATAACTCTTTCGTATAAACCTTTTTCTTGAAATTGAAGCCAAGGAGTGAACAAAATTGTTTGCAGGCAACGACCTTGAGTCAAAAACCGTAGCCGAGCTGTATAAAGCTGCCAAGGAGTTGAATATCCCCGGGTATTACCGGCTACGAAAACAGGAGTTGATTTATGAGATACGGAAAGCGCGACTTGAGAAGGAAGGGTTGATGTATGCCCAGGGAGTGCTGGAAATCCTTCCTGACGGTTACGGTTTCTTAAGGCCTTTCAAATATCTTCCTTCCGGAGACGACATTTACGTTTCCGCTTCGCAGATACGCAAGTTTGAGCTCAGAACAGGTGACCTTGTGGCGGGTCAGGTGCGCAGACCGAAGGAAAGCGAAAGGTATTTGGCGCTGTTACGTGTGGAAAAGGTGAATGACACCGACCCGGCCCAGCTTGATGAACGGATTCACTTCGATAGTCTGACCCCCCTTTACCCGAGTGAACGCATCCGGCTTGAAACCGCACCAAACCGCATTTCCACGAGGATTATTGATCTCATATCTCCTTTAGGCAAAGGCCAACGAGGGCTGATCGTGGCTCCGCCGAAGGCCGGTAAAACAACCCTGCTGAAAGAGATCGCCAACAGCATCACGACTAATCATCCCGATATATACCTTATCGTGCTTCTCATCGATGAACGCCCTGAAGAGGTTACTGACATTGAGCGTTCCGTTCACGGCGAGGTGGTAAGTTCCACTTTCGATGAACCGCCGGAAAACCACGTGAAGGTTGCGGAGATGGTCTTAGAGCGGGCAAAGAGACTGGTCGAGCACAAGCGCGACGTGGCGATTCTGCTCGACAGCATTACCCGCTTGGCCCGCGCGCACAACCTGGTTGTGCCGCCGAGCGGGCGGACGCTTTCTGGTGGCGTGGACCCGGCTGCTTTGCATAAGCCGAAGCGGTTCTTCGGTGCGGCGCGTAAGCTTGAAGAAGGCGGCAGTCTGACAATCCTTGCGACGGCTCTGATTGAAACCGGCAGCCGCATGGACGATGTGATCTTCGAAGAGTTTAAAGGCACGGGCAACATGGAATTGGTCCTGGACCGGCGGCTGGCGGAGCGCCGGATATTCCCGGCTATAGACGTGCAACGCTCCGGGACCCGGAAGGAAGAGTTGTTGCTCAGCCGTGATGAACTCGAGCTGGTTTGGTACTTCCGGAAGGCAACAAACCAGATGACTTCTTGGGAAGCTATGGAGCATCTTCTTGAGGAGATCAGGCGCACGCAAACAAACAGCGACCTCGTGCGCAATTTTCAGGCTTTTAAGCAGGCGACCGGCGACAAGGTCGAGCTGGAGTATTTCCCTTCGCGTCGTGGCATAAACGTAGGAAGCTGATTGACGCCGGGATTTGTTTGTCAAGCACACGGTTCTCTGAAGGGCCGTGTTTTTGTTTTCCTTGCACATTGCTCAGGAGTATTCACGCATAAAGAAGGAGCTCCAGGGCAAAAATAACCTTAGAATATTTTACCAGGCAAAAACGTAGAACAGGGAAAGAAACTTAAAATGCGAATTCGGGTGATAATAACAGCGCTGGCCATAATGGCAGTGTTCCACGTTTTGGCGGGGCAATCGGCGGAGGCCGGGTGTGATGAGCAGCTTTTTGGTAAGCCCTGCCCTGCGGCGGCTCCTGTGCAGGGCCTGCCTACCTATTACCGCGTGGGCGAAGGGGATACCCTATGGGGTATAGCCAGGCGTTACGCAATTCGGCCGGATCTGATTGCAGAGGTAAACGGCATTTCTTCCTGCGATTTGATTTATGCCGGCCAGTACATAGTGATACCGGCCGGCGGTTTGATTCACCGGGTTATGCAGGGGGACACCTTATGGGACCTTGCTTTGCGCTACGATGTAGCGTTGGAGGAACTGTTGAGCACAAACAACCTCAATGCCGATGAGCCGCTCATGGTCGGGACGGAGTTGTTGATACCGGTAAGTTTGCCGGAAGCGGCCCTCGAAGGCAGTGGTGAGCGTGATTTGTTCACCTGGCCGGTTCTCGGTCCGATAACCTCTCCCTTCGGTGTGCGCGACGGCAGGCTGCACGAAGGGTTGGACATTGCCGCTGATACCGGCACACCGGTGCGGGCGGCGGCGGAGGGCCGGGTGGTATACGCCGGTCCGGCGGGTACTTACGGGTTGCTCATAATCCTGACGCATCCCGGCGGTTGGGCTACTTATTATGCTCACTGCGACCGCATCGAAGTTGCGACCGGCCAGGCCGTTTCGGCAGGAGAACTGATAGGCGCTGTAGGGAGCACCGGCCGTTCGACGGGGCCGCACCTGCACTTTGAGGCTCGTTTAGACGGTACGCCGCTCGACCCGGCAGCTTTTCTGCCCTGAAAACAGTTCGAAGTCCCATGATTCGACGTTCTTTTAGGGTTTTACGCGCTGAATTTACTAAGTCGTCCGGCGTTCGCTAACAGGAGGCTCATGGTACAGTAGAGCGGGAAATGCCCCAACGTCCCTGTTGCACACGCGTACTCGTCAAAGCCGCCGACATTCCGGTCAAACCTGACCCAGGGCGAATGCAGAAGGAAAGGTACCGGGTGCCAGCTATGACCCTTGCACGCTGCCGGGGTACTATGGTCGCCTGTAATGACGACCGCGTCGGGGTTAAGTTCCAAGAGGGCGGGGAGAAACCGGTCGAACTCCTCAATCACTTTAACTTTGCCTTCCCAATCGCCGTCTTCCCCTCGGGAATCGGTTGCCTTAACGTGGAAGAAAAAGAAGTCGTAATCGTTCCAACGTTCCTTTAGAACGGCTGCTTCGTCGGCAAGGGTATCCCCTTTCACGGGCAGGAGGTCCATGCCTACAAGAGACGCCAATCCCCGGTACATGGGGTAGAGCGCTATGGCGCCGGCGCGGACCTTGAACCGGTCCGGGAAGAGGGTGATCGCCGGCCGTCGGGAAAAACCGCGCAGTAGTGCGAAGTTCACGACCTGCTCGTCACGGAGCAGCCCGGCGAGCCGGTCCAGGAGCGCGGCGGCTATTTCTGCGGTTCGTGCCGCCTCAGGGACCAGCGGGCAGGGGGGAAGGGGCGGTATGCCGGCCGCCTGGGGGTCGGTGTCGGTCACGCGGTCATCCAAACCGTCCCCGCGAAGAACAACAACGAATCGGTGTTCCTTAACCGGGCGAATGAAGACGCGCACCCCGTTGACCTCAGGAACGGCTTCCTGCAGGCGGGCGCAGATTTCCCGGGTAACCTTGGTCGCCGGGCGGCCCGCACGCCGGTCGGTGAGAATCATTCCTCCGGGTTCATAGCGGACGGTGGCAAAGTTGGCCCTCACGGCAACGTCTTGCGGTTCCAGGGGGAAATCGATCCCCAGCGCTTCGAGCACTCCCCGGCCGATGACGCACTTGAGCGGGTCGTACCCGAAGAGCGCCAGGTGCCCGGCGCTCGAACCCGGTGTGATGCCGGGCAGCACCGGATGCGCCAGCCCGAGTTCCGAGCGGCGCGCGAGGCCGTCGAGGTTCGGTGTCCGGGCGGCGCCCAGTTCCGTTTTTCCGCCCAGTTCCGGCAGCGGCAGCCCGCCGATGCCGTCCAATACCACCAGTAGCATCTTCGTTTCCGCTGGGTGCACCAGTTCATCGAGCAGTTTTTCAAAGTCCATCGCTTTCCCTCCGGGGTTTATTTTTCCCGTCGCTGTTTTTATTTTTCGCCCTGGAGATGACCAAAACCTCCTGATTTGGGGAGCGTTTATGAAAAAACCGCTACTCTCACGCAGCGTTTTGCAGCTTTCATACACGGTTTTGCGGCTTTTAGACTGCGGCACCAGGAATATTGACCTCTATATCCTCTGCGACCCGGAACTTGGCATCGCAACAGTGAAAAGCCATCGGAGGAGCATTTACCGAAAGTTTGGCGTTAACCGGCTCACCGAATTTTTAGCCAAATTCAGCCGATAGAACCTTCACAAACTACTTCCATCTGCGATCGTCAATTAAAAAGTGAGCCACTCGCTCATTAAAAGTGAGCCACCTGCGCTCAGGCACAAAACGTTATGAAAATGGGTGTTCATCCGTGGTTTAGTCCCTTTCTCCGTCTCCCGCTCCTAACGTAGAACGTAGAACGTCGCACGTAGAACGATTTTCAGATTTTACCTTCACTTTTTTCCTTTAAGAAGAGTCATCCCAAAAGTATGAAAAAAATCATTCTTTTGGGATGATGACACCGGAGCCGTGCCGGGTTATACTGCGGTAAAAAGCAGGGCCGTAGAGTTTTAGAGCAGGGGGTGATAAATGCCAAGATAGACTTTGGGCAAGAAGTTTCATAGCAGGGAGGTTAACTCTGGCAGCAAATTTAAGGTAAGGAGGGACAGCGAATGTTAAAATCGCGCAACCTGTTTCGGCGGGCATTCTGCTTATTTGTGCTTTCCCTAATGCTTCTGGTAACGACTAATGGTGCATTTGCCCAAAATGCCACCGCAACGGACGGCGCTACGGTTAATGCATATAAGGAATTCCTTAAGCACAAACGCATCGCAGAAGATCAGTACCGCAAAGCTATAGAAGAAGGAAACAAAGCTGTGGAGGAGTCTGAATCTTTTATACTGACGGTGCCCAAAGATGGTGACATAAGTGCTTTGTGGCATAATTACTGGTATACGCCCCAGTATGATTACGAGAGTAATGGCGGTTCAGGGGTAGGGGTTAGCTATGCAAATGCTTATGCTCCGTATGGTACTATGGACCTGATGGCTCGGGCGGAAGGCTATGGTTCGTTTTGGGCACATACTAGGCTTTGGGTGCGCTTTACACTTGACGGACCCACGGATACTTACAGGATTGACTGTGAGCACCTCGTGAGAGGCGTATTAACTGTTTAAACGGACCTGTAGGCGCCAATGGTGCTGACGTTAAACTGCAAGTGAGAGTTTACGACCATGCAACCAGTTCCTGGGCAAAAAGTGTAACACTTTTCTATGATGATGTAACTGGAATTGAACAGAATAGCTGGGACTTTGTCGACGTTGGTGGAATGTATGTTACACTTTACAACGGCCATAATTACTCTATTCAATTATGGGCAGACGTTACTGCGGACGGTCTTGGGCAGGCTGGCGCGTGTTCTGACTTCGAATACGGTGACAGAGTAATCGGCTGGAATTGGGTCCAATGCGGCGATCTATAAAAGCCAAGACACTATAATCTAAAAGAAGGTGGCGGGTTGAATTATAGTAAACTCTTGAACCCCATCCTTTGGATATCTGCGTTATTGGTTGTCCTGTTTCTTGTGGTTAACATACGAATTGTCAGAAGCGTGTCCCCGAATCTCAAACAGCGTGTAACTACGGCAATGGTTATTGGGGGGGCTTTGGGCGTTGTCGGGCAGTCAGCTTCCCTGAAAGAATTTACCCTTTTAGGTTCGGTAGCCTATTTGTACGCCTGGGTGGTAGCGTTCATTGATAATTATAAGCAAGGAAAAGAGAACTTATCAGATAAGCCGTAAATCCAGCGGGCACGGTTTTAAACCGAGGCGAGCGGCACATCTCCTAAGTTGTTAAGGCATTGACACGTTAGGAGTCATCAACCACCTGCCCAACGAGGAGAGCGGGCGCGAAAAGTTTGTTCAAGAGTTTACGCGGTGTTTTCCACAATATGCTCAAGGCGATGATGAAAGCCCACCAAGCGGATGGGTTACTTCTAACTCAAGTTTGACAGTTAAAAATCACAAACCCAGTAATCATGGGCATTCTGCGCCCTGGGAAGGAAGTGTACCACCACACCCCTCCTTTGGGGTAGCATCCAGGTGTAGCACCTGGGGAGGTACACGCATCTTCACCGCTTTAAAGGCCAGGTGGGCATCTCCCTGTAGCTCCGTCCGGGCGATAAAAGTGTGCCCGTTGACCGTAAGCCGGACCGCCTTCACCCGCATGAGGTCACGCAGCACCTTCGCATAACAAGCCTCAGGTCGAGCGACCTCCCGCAGCGCCTGGTGAAGACGCGTTTCCAGGTAAAACGCCAAAAAGCAGACCATAACATGACCCCGGATACGTTTATCCGTCCAGTGATACATCGGGCGCACCTCTAACCGGTGCTT
>JBFLYP010000019.1:0-50799 GCA_040756575.1 Bacillota bacterium
ACCTGCCAAGACGATTTGCATCTTTTCTTCGGCTGTCCACTGACGCTTCGGCATGGTTCTTTTCCTCCTTGTTTTATCGCTCCCATTCTACCATGCCGTTTGTCTGGTCTTCTATGGGGTCAGTATAGCGGCCCGGCAAGATATCAAGCCAGCCGGTACATCTCCTTCTGCAACCGCTTGATGATGCGTTTTTCCAGCCGCGAGATGTAGGACTGGGAGATGCCGAGGAGGTCGGCGACCTCCTTCTGGGTCTTTTCCTCACCGCTGTGTAAGCCGAAGCGCAGTTCCATGATGATGCGCTCGCGCCCGGTGAGCCGTTCAAGCGCAAGGCGGAGAAACCTCCGGTCAACCTCCTCTTCAAGCCGCTTAGAAGTGACGTCGACCTCAGTACCGAGTATGTCTGAAAGAAGAAGCTCGTTGCCGTCCCAATCGGTGTTCAGTGGCTCGTCAAAGGAGATCTCTTGCCGTATCCTGGCCTGGCGGCGAAGATGCATCAGGATTTCGTTCTCGATACAGCGGGATGCATAGGTTGCGAGTTTGACCTTCCGCTGCGGATTGAAGGTGTTAACCGCCTTTATCAGGCCGATGCTCCCTATTGAGACGAGGTCTTCTATGCTCACGCCGGTGCTCTCGTACTTTCGGGCAATGTAAACCACCAGCCGCAGGTTCCGCTCAATCAGGGTGTTGCGGACGGAAAAATCCCCGGCTTCGAGCCTGTCGAGCAGGCCGACCTCTTCGTCCACGGTAAGCGGCGGCGGCAGCGTTTCCGGACCGCCCACATAGAAACCGGAAGGTCGCCATTTCAGCCGTATGTAACACCGCAGAAAGATAACCCGGAAGCGCCACCTGATTCTTCCGAAAAGGCTCACACCCATCCCTCCTAAAAAAGTTCAAAGTTCGACGTTCGACGTTTTATCAGGCTACCACAGCCTTCCCCGAGGCGCCCAGCACTCACCACTCAGCAGATAACCTGCCTGAGCAAGAAACGAGCTCTCTAACGACAGCTAAGTCATCCATCTGGCAATATTGTCCGGTGAGTGCCCGGACAGGCCATTTTCATCCTTATAACCATGCCTTTCGCTGCGTTCAGGCACAAAAACGTTATGAAAATCTTTTTCAGATTTTGTTGTACGAGCTTCGGTTTGCCGCACGGGGCACTCCTTCTAAACAGCAGTCGCATAGCCAGTCCCTGCAACCCAAACCTACGACTGACGACCGACAACCGTTTACAGCAGCGCCTTAATCAAACGCGGGTGGAGGAGGGCGTTGTACTTTGCTTCCGGGCTCAGGCGCTGGCGGTAGACCCCGACCACCACCCGTGAGGTCTTCACAACCTGGCCCCCGTACACGACCTCCACGGCGTCGGGCTTGAACCCGACGAGCAGGCCGCCGGTTTTTCCCAGCGACCGGTAGGGAATCAGCCTAAGGCGCGTCAGCCACTTCGGGTCTTCAATTCCTGCAGTAATCCGGGCAAAATCCGGTTCTCGGTCCTTCGCCAGGGCTTCCCGTAACTCAGGCGGAAGGACATCCTTCACCGCCTCATACTCTACAATAACCACCGGGTCTTTGCTCACCGGATCAGCGAGCTGGTTTCCGGTATCAAGCAGGGCCTCGAGCTCGAGTTTTATGGTTCCTATGTGGATTGTCACAGGAACACGGAAGAAGCCTTCAGCCACCCGGCGGCGCAGGATGATACCTTTTCTGCCTATGACCACAACCAATACAAGTGCCACGGCCACTCCCGGCCAGAGGTACCGGTATTGGCTTCCTGTACCTCCGGTTGCACCGACGAGGTTGTTAATCCCTAAGACAACTCCACCGACGGCAAAAGACACCCCGTAGAACAGCGCCCACGTGGTTAAAAACCGGCGCCAAGATACCGCGCCGAAAGCCGTGAGTACCACTACGGCAGAAACTAAAAACTTTCCGGCGAAGTTATAATAATAAGCACTCTCGGGGAAAAAAACAGCGACCACGTAAAGGGAACCGATAAAAGAGGCAGCAATAAGCCTGAGTACATGGTACGGCGCTCCGGCCAGCTTGGCCGTAAGGTGCAGTATCGCATAGTTCATCAACATATTGTTAGCCAGTATTTCATCCACATAAACCGTGTATTCGGCCATACAACCCGTCCGCATTCTAAAAATTTCTTTAACGTTATGCCGGCAGTAGGAAAATTATGCTTTTCTGAGCAGGTAAGTTTGCAGGATTCTCATAGAAAAGCGAAGCCCCGGCTCCTATTATACGGCAGCCGGGGGTGGAAAACCTGTCAAAACATGGGACCGACTCAGGGCTGTTTAAGTGAAAAGGTTAATGTTTTTTGTATAGTTTTATCTATTCGCGCGACGAAGTAAGAATTCCGGGATATCGAGATCATCGTGTTGGCTGTACAGCTTGATATCAAGTTCTGTTTTGGCTCTGCTCCGCCGGTCTTCGAAACCGGTGGCTATCACCGTCACCCTCACCTCGTCGTTTAAGCTTTCATCGATAACCGCTCCGAAGATGATATTGGCCTCGGGATCGACCACCTGTTGGATTATCTGTGCGGATTCATTTACCTCAAGCAGCTTCATGGAAGCGTCGCCGGTCATGTTTAACAGCACACCGCGCGCCCCTTCAACCGATGTTTCCAGCAAGGGACTTGAGATCGCCATCTTTGCCGCTTCCGCCGCCCTATTCTCGCCACGTGCAACGCCGATACCCATCAGCGCGGAACCCGCGTCCTTCATTATGGTACGGACGTCAGCGAAATCCAAGTTGATAAGACCGGGCACGGCGATCAGGTCTGAAATACCCTGAACACCCTGGCGCAGAACGTCGTCCGCAATGCGAAAAGCCTCAACCATCGAGGTGTTCTTATCGATTACCTGAAGAAGCCTGTCGTTAGGGATGGTGATAAGGGTGTCGACCCGATCACGCAGCTTATTTATACCCGCTTCGGCCTGATCCTGGCGTTTCCGCCCTTCGAAGGAGAAGGGCCGCGTAACAACGCCAACGGTAAGCGCACCCATCTCTTTGGCCAATTCTGCAACGATGGGCGCTCCTCCCGTCCCGGTCCCCCCACCCATACCGGCGGTCACAAAAACCATGTCTGCGCCTTTAAGACCCCCGGCTATTTCCTCTCTGCTCTCTTCAGCCGCCTTCTCGCCGACTTCCGGGTTGCCCCCCGCACCCAGGCCCTTGGTTAACTTTGCACCGATCTGGATCTTGTTCGGACTTTGAGACATGGATAGCGCCTGCGCATCGGTGTTGATCGCGATAAATTCTACCCCTCTCACTCCCGCGGTAATCATCCGGTTTACGGCATTGTTACCGCCACCGCCTACACCTACAACTTTAATGTTCGCAAACTGGTCCAGATCGAGTTCAACATCGATCACCCAATTGTCCTCCCTTCTTAGGATAGGTTACCAGGCCAGGGTGCGTTTTCACCCTTTCAAACTTTTTAAGATTCCACGCTACGGTTGATTTCCCTTTTCCTAAAACGACAATTTTTACTTTTTTAATAGGCGCCGTCTTATCACACCGAGGTTTTGGAACAGGCGAACACCAAAGGCCACAATCGCAGCCGTGTACAGCTCGACTCCCAACCGGTCGCCGACAAAAACTAAACCGGCTGCAAGGAGAGCATTTGCAAAAAACCCGCTGAGAAAAATGGCGTTATCGAAACGGTCTTCCATCGAGGCGCGTACCCCGCCGAAAACCGAGTCCAAAGCGGCCAGCATCGCCAGCCCAATGTACTTCCCGTACGCTTGCGGGAAAACCAGGGGTAAGTGGAGACCCACCGCCACCCCGAGGACGAGACCGATTCCCGCCATTAAAATACCAAGCCGCATTCCCGATCCCCCCGTAAATCCGGACTTCGATGTTATTCTTTCCGTTCTTAAATTCAGGACAAACTCGAACCACTCAGAGCCGTTGTCAGTGCGAAGCCTCAGCCACCGGTTCCGTATAATCATAAACCAAGGGTCTCTTAAAAGGCGGTATTACGATTCTGTTTTGCGTCTCAATTGTGACGTCCATTCCCCAGTCGCGCATGGTTTCTACTAGACCGCCCTTGATCTCCAGACTGTTCCGCAAAGCAATGGGGTCACCGATAGCCAGTATCTCATAAGGCGGGGTGATGCGCTGGAGATTCACGTTAATGTGGGAACCGGCAAGCCGGATCGCGGAAGTGGAAATCAGGCGCTGCCCGTTAATGCTCAGGGCTTCTGCCTCCGCTGCCCGCAGTTCGTTTACCAGCTTCAGGAGATCTTCATCCCGGACGGCAAAGATTGCTCCCGGAGGTGTTGCACCCGTGCGACTTGTTATAATTACGCGGACGCCCGGTCCTGCTACGCGTGTCATCCCGGCTAAAACGGCAGCCTCTCTGATTTGGGCCTTTATCGTCTCCTCGGCCTGGACATAACCCAGGCGGGCACGAGCAAGTTTTCCCTCCAGATCACGGGCTACCGATTCAAGCCCGGCACGCTCCGTTGTCAAAGCCTTTAGTTCCACCGTTAACTCGTGGGCCCTGTCGCCGGGAACCGCCGGCTCTTGCTGGTTGGCCGTCCGAAACTGCAGTACCAACAATAGACCTAATATCAATCCAACCAGGGCAATAGAAAAATGGCGTTGTATCACTATTTTTCCTCCAGGTATGGGCGAGCGTAAGTAAACTCCTGACTGCCCTTGAATGCCGGAATGGTTAGCTGGTCCATTTTCTTGATCGAAACCCTTATTCCCCAAAACTGTTGGAGCGTATCAACCACACCGCCCCGCATCTTCAACGCGCTTTCCAAATTATCCGGGTCCCCGATCGCCGTAATGCGAAAAGGTGCCGCCAGCCGCTTGGTGTTTACAAGAATACTCGGTCCGATGCACCTGACCTCGGTTCCGGCAAGCACCCGCTCGTTGTTAACGGCCAGAACCTCCGCCCCCGCGACCCGTAGTTCGTTTAATACACGCAGTATGTCTTCATCGTGGATCACGTAAAGATTCGGGTTCTGTCCAGGCTGAAGCGCAACGTTGCTATCCTCTAAAATCACTTCAACTCCCGGACCCCTGACCGGGACGATACCCGCCTCTATCTGATACCGGTCAAGCCTCTTTTTCAGCGGCTGAAGGCCGGTTTGGGCAGTGGCCGCGTCAAGCTCAGCCCGAAGCGTAGCAACCCGTTCTTGCAACTGATCCCGCTCTTTCCGCGCTGCCTGCACCTCCGCCATCAATCGCTGGACCCGCTGTACGGGTACACTCTCCTGAATATCACGGTAGAGCCGAAACTGAACCGCGATCATCAGTCCCAGAAAAAGAGCTACCAGCAGTAATGTGAAGTGGACCGTCCGCACCATCTTTTGCCTCCACTCCTGCAAACTTTACGACGGGCCGGGTGGCAACCTTAAGGTCTATATATTCTACCCTGCGATTACCTACCGTCTCAAGGATACGCCTGAGCGCCGCACCCTTCTCTGTAAGTCTCTCCGGCTGGCCGAAATACACCTTTATTCCGTCGGCGGTATAAGCCTCTGCCGTCTGAAAAGGGGTTATATGTATTTCCGACAGATGAGAAATCAGACTTTTGTCCAAGGCAGTCAGCACAGCAACCGCGGTACCGAAACCCTTTGTATAAAGCTTTTTACCGGGGCACGGCGCCGTACCCACCCCGGTTATCACAGGAAGAGGGCAAGAAGCCCGAAGTTTCCGTATGCAGACACCCGTATCGTCCAACCCGTAAAAGCCGTCTGCACCGGGAACGAGGGCTATTGCCTCCCTTTCCGTCACCCATATAGCCACCCGCCCCGGGAGGTGACGCTCCAACCTCGCTTGTTTCACCGCCGGAATCGCTTCCACCCGGGCTGCAGCGTCCTTTAGGTTGACCCTGAAGATGTTCTCGCTCGGAGGAATCCCGGCGGTACGAATTATCTCCTTCGCCGTTACAGTTTTATTTCCTGCTACGGTGACTGCACTTATGGCAAAAATAGGAGAATTTAACAGCGCGAATCCGGTAACAAGAAGAGTCAGGACAATCAAAATTCGCTCAGCAGTACTATTCTTGGATCTCACCACGGCCTACCGGCCCCTTTTTTAATATATCCGGCGCTTGTCCATTAACACAGCGCGGAAAAGTCGTCTCCTTAAGAGACGACCCTCTCAATCATTGCACCTAAGCTCCGGTATTTCCCTTCGAGATTTTCGTATCCCCGGTCGATATGTTCAATATCCTCTATCACTGTACTGTTTTCGGAAATCAGACCCGCCAGGACTAACGCCGCCCCGGCACGTAAATCGGGGGCTACAATGTGTGCTCCGCTTAGCTGCCTGACCCCCCGGATAATTACCGTACGCCCTTCAACGTGAATATCTGCTCCCATCCGGCGAAGCTCCGCTACGTGCTTGAAGCGGTTTTCAAATACTGTTTCGGTTACCACACTTGTGCCTTCCGCCACGGTAAGAAAAACGCATATTAACGGTTGGAGGTCCGTAGGAAAACCGGGGTACGGCATGGTACGGATGTCAACCGCTTTCAGTTCTTCCTGTCGCTGCACCCGGATGGCATCGCCTTCAATCGAAAACATCCCTCCGGCCTCGCGGAGTTTGGCCAACAGCGGTTCTACGTGTTCCGGAATGACGTTTTCGACAACCACCGTTTCACCTGCAAGCGCGGCAGCAATGATGTGAGTACCAGCCTCAATCCGGTCGGGAATTACGCGATGACCCCTCGGCCCGTGCAGACTTTTTACTCCCTCGATCCTGATCGTATGCGTACCCGCCCCCCGAATTTTGGCTCCCGCCCTGTTAAGGAAGTTCTGCAAATCAACGATTTCCGGTTCCTTGGCCGCGTTTCCGATAACTGTCGTCCCTGAGGCGAAGACAGCCGCCATCATTAGGTTTTCAGTAGCACCGACGCTCGGAACATCAAGGTGAATTTCCGCCCCTCTCAGTTTCCCGGCCTCCGCCATTATGTATCCCGAACGCTCCTTTATTTCTGCCCCCAACAACCGCAGCCCTTTCAGGTGAAGATCGATGGGTCTTGAACCTATGTTACACCCCCCCGGTTGAGATATCTTTGCCCGTCCAAACCGCGCTAAAAGCGGTCCTAAGACCAAACAGGAAGCCCGCATCCGCCGCATCAAGTCTTCTGATACTTCTTCCAGCCTGATTGCTGATGTATCTATATTTAAGTTATCTCCTTCCCAGCCGCTCTTTACTGCCAAGTGCTGCAGCACCTCACACATTACGGCCACGTCTTTGAGCCTCGGTACACCCTGAATAACCGTAGTCCCGTCACATAACAGGCTGGCAGCTAAGATCGGTAAGACAGCGTTTTTGGATCCACTAACTTTCACTGTACCCTGCAAGCGGTTCGGACCTTTGATGACAAATTGCATTCAGTCACCCCGCCCCGCTATCACCAAGTGCCTTTACCTCAAGATCTAACCACACGCTGAACTTCGACCACACCATTTCCTGCACCCGCCGGATCAACTGCAAAACGTCCTGCGCCCTCGCATTCCCGAGGTTTACGATAAAATTAGCGTGGCGCTCGGAAACCATTGCGTCCCCGACCCGGAGGCCTTTCGCCCCGGCAAGTTCAATCAGACGCCCTGCGGCATCGCCCGGAGGGTTTTTAAAAACGCTTCCCGCGCTAGGGTATTCAAGCGGCTGGGTAAGGCGTCTTTTTTGCAGATACCCTTCGCTCCGGCGCTTGATTTCCAAAGGATCACACGGGACCAGCTTTAGAACCACCTCGACAACTATCGCTTGCAGTTCCTGCAACCGGCTCCACCGGTACCCAAAATCCAGTTCCTTTCTGCCGAGAAGATGCTGGCTACCTGCATAGTCTATAACGGTGACCGCCTCAACGACATCAGCCATCGCCGCCCCGTTGGCCCCAGCGTTCATCGTAACCGCCCCGCCGACTGTAGCCGGAATACCGACCGAGAACTCAAGCCCTGACAGTCCCGCCGCCTGGGCAATAGCGGCCACCCGTCCGAGTTTTGCCCCGGACTCTGCTATAATGTTTTCTCCGGCGATGCTGACATGCGCGAGGGCCTCGCCTACTTTAATCACCACCCCCTTTACTCCTTGGTCACTGACTAACAGGTTTGAACCGTTTCCGATTACAACCAACGGCAGCCCCTTCTCTCTTAGGAATGTCAGAATAGCCACCAGGTCTTCACGGGAAGCCGGTTCTACCAAAACCTCCGCCGGTCCCCCGATCCTCCACGTGGTATGGTTTTTCAACGGTTCGCCGTACAGTATCCTTCCCTTTATCCTGCTCGTTACCCGCTCCGGCAGTTGCAGCATTCCGCTATTCCTCCAGCAACCTGAGAAGTTCCGCCCCAACCTTGTAAATGTCGCCTGCACCCAAGGTTAAAACGATGTCCCCGGGGCGGATCAATCCCTTAAGGAATACAGCGCCGTCCTCGGCAGGCAGGCGGAGAACCTCGCGACCGTCATGCCGGGCAACGGCTTTCCTGATCAATTCAGCAGTCACGCCCGGTATAGGCTTCTCACCGGCACTGTAAATCTCCCCGATCGCCACCACGTCCGCACCGCTGAAAGCTTTCCCGAACTCCCGGTAGAGAATCGCCGTTCTCGTATAACGATGCGGCTGAAAAACTGCCAGGATCCTTTTCGGATTGAGCTGCCGCGCCGCCCGGATGGTAGCGATAATTTCGGTTGGATGGTGAGCATAGTCATCCACCACGCAAACGCCTCTCGCTTTCCCCAGCAACTCAAAGCGCCGCCCCACACCGTGAAACGAGGACAGTGCTTTAGCGGCCTTGCTAAACGGAACCCCGAAGTGACACCCCACTGCAACTGCACAGGCGGCGTTCAGAAGGTTGTGTATCCCCGGTATTGGAAGCTCCAGTCGTCCTAAGGGTTCTCCGAGGTAATACAAGGTCGCCGCGGAAGCCGCCCCTTTGAGGCTGATATCCTGGAGGCTGTAGTTAGCCTCCGGACTCTTTCCGTAAGTGATAAAAGGGGTCTTTATCTCGCGAATGATTTCCCTTAATTGAGGATCGTCGTAACAGAGTACGGCCACTCTACCGGGTTGATTCCTGCTTATAAACTCCCGAAAGGCTTCAACCAGGGTTTCCACCGACCCGTAGTAATCTAAGTGGTCATTCTCAACATTCGTCACAACGGCCACTTCCGGAGAAAGCAGTAAGAAGGTCGCATCGCTTTCATCAGCTTCGGTGACAAAATAGCGGCTTCCCCCTAAACGAAAATTTCCGCCTATCGCGGGCCACTCTCCGCCCACCAGGACTGTAGGGTCAAGACCCCCTGCGAGCAAAACCGCGGCGACCATCGCGGTGGTCGTGGTCTTGCCGTGAGCGCCCGCTATCGCGATCCCGGTGTAATCCCGCATTACCTCTGCTAACAGCTCACCGCGCCGGATTACCGGGATCCCGCGCTCCCGCGCCGCCATTACCTCGGGATTCTCCGGTTGGATCGCCGAAGAATAAACCACTAATTCTGCTTCGCCCAAATGCTCCTGCGCATGCCCACGGTAGATGCGGGCTCCTTTTGCCTGCAGGCGCTCGGTGATCGCAGAGGTCTTCAGGTCTGAACCTGTCACCTGGTGTCCGCGGGACAAAAGGAGAATTGCAAGCCCGCTCATACCGACCCCGCCGATCCCAATAAAGTGCACGTTTTTCGGTATCTTTTCCATCGCTTGCCTTTTGCTCCTCTCGCTCCCGCGTCCACGGTATTTTATGCTGCCGTGAATGAAACTGCTACCAGAGACTTGTCCTACCGATACCCGCACTTCCGGTGCTATAAGCCACCGATTCTCTTAACGCTGTCAACAATCCTCTCGAGGGCGTCAGGTTTGCCGAACCGGCGGCTGTTTTCCGCCATGAGGCGCAATTCGGCCGGGTGATTCAGCAGGTGGTTTACCTCGTAAAGCAAACGCTCCCCCCTGAGATCTGCGTCCCTTATCACCACCGCCGCTCCCCTCGTTTCGAGCGCCCGCGCGTTAAACTCCTGGTGGTTGGCCGTCGCGTACGGGTAAGGGATTAATATCGCAGGCCGGCCAAGACAGGTCAGTTCCGCTATCGTCGCCGCTCCTGCCCGGCAGATTACCAGGTCAGCCGCCGCCAGGTAATCTGCAATCTGATAAAAGAAAGGGACAATGGTAACATTCCCCATTGCACCGGGCTCTATGCCCTTTGCGGATAACATCGCCAAAAACCTTTCATAGCCTGCTCTTCCCGTAGCGTGATAAATTCGTACATCCGCTCTGCCGGCATTAACACGAATAACGTCCACCATCGCCAGGTTAATCCTCTCCGCCCCGCGACTGCCGCCAAAAGATAGCAACACGGTTTCCTTATCCACACCCAACCTGGCCCGGGCATCTTCCCGGTTTGAAAGCAAGATTTCCTCCCTCACAGGTAAACCTGTTATTCTGATCTTAGCACCACCCGGCAGATAGCGAGCGGCTTCCGCAAAAGTAAGCGCAACACATCCGGCTACGCGGGCGAACATCCGGTTGGTAAGTCCCGGAAAGGCGTTTTGCTCGTGGATCAGTATGGGAACCCTGAATAGGTATGCCGCAAGAAGGACGGGACCGGAAACATAACCGCCGGTTCCCACGACCACTGCTGGTTTAATCTCTCTTATAAGTTTGCAGGCCTCCCCAGCTCCCTTGATGGCAAGCATGAGTGCCCAGAGGTTTTTAGCCGCAAACCTTCGCTTCAACCCGGCCGCGGTTATCGTCCTGAAGGGTAACCCGGTTCCAGGGACAATATCTGCTTCCAAACCACTTGCGGTACCCACATAAAACACCTCGCAGTCCGGAAACGCACGCCTCAAACCCTGAGCGATCGCCAGGGCCGGGTATATGTGTCCCCCGGTTCCGCCGCCGGCTACGATAAACCTCAACGCGTGCATTTTCACCTTACCGTCTGCTGTGAAATGTTGAGGAGGACACCAACGGCGGCAAGCGTAAAGATCAGCGAGGTTCCGCCGTAACTGATAAACGGCAGCGGGATGCCTGTTATGGGCAGGCTCCCCGTTACCACGCCTATATTCACGAATGCCTGAAAACCGATTCCTGCGGTAATTCCTGCAGCAAGCAGACTGGCAAATGGATCTGGGGCATAAAGGGCCACTCTTAGCCCCCGCCAGATGAAAATAATGAACAAAATGATCACCAGGGCTGCACCGATAAAGCCCAACTCTTCGGCGATCACTGCAAATATGAAATCAGTGTGCGGCTCGGGCAGGTAGAGAAACTTCTGTTTGCTCTGCCCCAGCCCCATTCCGAAAAAACCGCCGGAACCTATCGCGTAAAGCGACTGGATAATCTGAAAGCCGCTTGCCTGAGGATCTTTCCAAGGGTCAAGAAAAGCGAGGAACCGCTTCATACGGTAAGCCTCAGAGCAAATGGCCGCGGCAACGGCCGCAATGCCGCCTATGCCGATACAAGTCAGCAGCCGCATTGATGCACCCGCACAGAAAAGCATTGCAACAACCGTGCCCGTAAGCGCCATCGCTGTACCCAAATGGGGCTGGAGCAAGATCAGTAACGCCGCCAAAGATGTGACGCCTAAGTAAGGCAAGAACTCCCAGAAGCGCTTCCCGCCGCCTCTTGCCCTGCTGAGCCCGAAGGCCGTAAAGACCACTATGCCGAACTTGACAATCTCCGAGGGTTGAACGGTTACAGGACCAAGGTTAATCCAGCGCTGTGCGCCGTGGGATGAGTGACCGACCCCCGGTATAAGCACCAGGCCGAGCAGAAGGAACGAGATAACCAGCAGGGCAAACGCCCACCGCCTGAAATTTTTATAGTCATAATTTAACATACAAAACATTCCGAAAAGCCCTAAAACGGCATACAGGAGCTGCCTTTTGAAAAAGTAAAAAGTATCGTGATAGCGTACCAGAGCCTCATATTGGCTGGCGCTGGAAACCATCACTACTCCGATGGTTAAAAGAACCATTACGCTCAAAAACAGGATAAAATCCGGCGGCTTTCTCAGTGCCCTTGAACGCATGCGTCCTCCCCTGAAAAATAGTACTTCTCTCGCAGGGCGCGGCGACGAGCTTCACCCTGCTTCGTCAGGCTCACCCAGCATTTAAGAGGTGGGATGTGGGAGGTTAGAGGTGAGATTTCTTAAGGGAGAAATTTGCTGCGCGAATTTCTTCATAGCTCGCACTTCCCACTTCCCACTTCCCAGCATGGGGGATTCCCTTAAGAATTTGATGCAAAACCCAGCACTCAACTTCTGAAAACAGCGGCTGCTTATTTCAGCCTTTCGCAGAAGCGGCTATCTCCCGAACTATCTGTTTGAACAAGTCGCCCCGCTCTTCATAGTTTTTGAACATATCCCAGCTCGCACATGCGGGTGACAAAAGGACAACGTCCCCCGGCACCGCTGCATCCCTCGCCTGAAAGACAGCATCCCTTAAGTCCTTCGCATATATGATATCCTTCACACCAGCCGCCTGCGCCGCCGCAGCGATTTCCGCCGCGCACTCGCCCAGAACGATAAGCGTGCGCACCTTCTCCTTTAATTTTGCTGCGAACGCAGAGAAATCGCTCCCTTTGTTCCGCCCTCCCGCTATTAGCACAATCGGCTCGCTGTATGACTCCAGGGCTTTTATTGCCGCGTCGGGATTAGTGCCCTTGGAATCGTTAATATACCGCACCCCGCCGACCTCGCCGACAAATTCCAGACGGTGAGCAACTCCTGTAAAATTACGCAGTACCCTTCCTACCACGGATCCCGGAACCCCGAGAAAAGTGGCTGCCGCTGTTGCCGCCAACGCGTTCTCAAGGTTATGCATACCGGGAATCCCGATTTCCCGGGCGCCGCATATCTCTGTGAGTACACCGTTTTGCCTGACGACTACCCTGTCCGCGTGGACAAAGGCCCCCGTATCTAAACTATTCTGCCGGCTGAAGAATAATACGCTGGCGCGGGTGCTGTCTTCCATCGCAGCCACAATAGGGTCGTCGAGATTCAGGACCGCCGCGTCTTCTTCTTCCTGATTGGCAAAGATCCGTGCTTTCGACGCCGCATACTCCGCTATTGTATGGTGCCGGTCCAGGTGGTCGCAGGCAACGTTTAGAACTACCGCCACCCGCGGATGGAAACTGTGCGTTGTCTCAAGCTGAAAACTTGAGATCTCGGCAACAATGATGTCCTCCGGCCCGTAATTCTCCACCGCAGCCACAAGCGGTGTACCTATATTCCCGGCCACCAGCGTGCGGCGCCCGGCAGTTTTGAAGATCTCCCCGGTTAGGGCGGTGGTGGTCGTCTTACCGTTCGTCCCCGTAATCGCTACAATCGGTGCCCGGGCAAAGCGGTAGGCTAATTCCACCTCCCCGATAACCTCTATCCCAAGATTCAGTGCTTGGGTTACCGGCGCCACAGTTAAGGGCACCCCCGGGCTGACCACTAACAGATCGTACTCCCCCGGTTCCGGATAACCCCCGAAAAATGTAGCGATCCCGGCATTAGTCGCTTCCGCTAATTCAGCAGCCGGTTTGATATCGGCCAGTGTTACCGTTGCACCCTTCTGCTTCAAAAAGCGCGCCGCCGCAACACCGCTTTTGCCAGCGCCGACAACAAGCACCTTTCTCCCTTTAAGTTTCAACAAAAAACACTCTCCTACTGTTAATCCTCAGTCCTGAGCCGGAAGCTTAAGTTCAGACTTTCGACTCGCGACTCTCAACCCGTGACTTTTAGCCCAGCCGGTAAATGCCGGCCAACCCAACCAGTCCCATTACCAGCCCTGCGAGCCAAAAGGTCACAACTACACGGTTTTCCGACCACCCGCTGAGTTCAAAATGGTGGTGCAGCGGGCTCATCCGAAAAATCCGTCTACCGGTAAGCTGAAACGAGATAACCTGTAAAATCACGGACAAGGTTTCAGCCGCGAAAACCGCACCGATAATCAGCAGGAAAAGCTCGCTGCGCGTGAGAACCGCCGCTGTTCCGAGTGCCCCCCCGAGAGCTAACGAACCGGTATCACCCATAAAAACCCGTGCCGGATGCCGGTTGTATAATAAAAAACCCAGGCATCCGCCCGCTACTGCGCTCAGACCAGCCGCCAAACCGGTTTTGTCCATAACCAGAGCAAAAAGAACGTACACGCCCGCAGCAATCACGGTCAGGCCTGCCGCTAAACCGTCAAGGCCGTCCGTAAGATTCACGGCGTTCGCCGTCCCGATCAAAACCAGAACGGTGAAAAAGGCAAAAAACCAGAATCCGTAGTCAACGTGCAACCCGCCGTCCTGAAAAAAACCGGAGAAAGGAATGGCAATATCCGTACCCCTGCCAAGAAAGGACACCGCAAAGACCGCAAGACCGAAGGCGACTACCGCCTGCACCAGCACCTTTTCCCGCGCTCTTAACCCAAGCGACCGCTGCTTAATTACCTTTAAAAAATCGTCTAAAAAACCCACAAGCCCGTAGGAAAGCGTGACCAGAATCAGGGCCATCGCTTCTACGCTCCCCCGGCTGAACCACAGCACCGCGGGGGTGATACCTAACAGAAAGATGATCCCGCCCATTGTGGGCGTACCGGCTTTAGAAAGGTGGCGTGAAGGCCCGTCGTAGCGTACCCGCTGCCCGATTCTAAGCTGTTTGAGTACGGGTATCACCACCGGTCCGGCAACCACCGCAGTCAAGAATGAAAAAAGAAACGCGCCTGCTACCGGAATGGTCATCTATTTCCACCCCCCGAACAGAGGGCTTCGACAACCGTTTCGAGGTGAATGCAGCGGGAAGCCTTGACTAACACAACCGCCTCGCCGATCGACATTTCCCTCAGGAACTCCGCAGCCTTGGCGGCATCAGGACAGGTTGTCACCTTCTCGACCGGAAGACCAGAGGCAAGCGCTCCTGCCGCAATCTCTTTCGCCAGCTCTCCTACCGCCACTATAAAGTCAGCAGACCCGGCGGCAGCCTCACCAATTTCCCGGTGAGCAACCACGGTTCTTTCCCCGAGTTCGAGCATATCGCCTAAAACAGCCACCCGGCGCCGGCCCCGGGCGACTTCCTGCAAAACGGCAAGCGCCGCTCGCATTGAAGCAGGGTTGGCGTTGTAGGAATCGTTTATCACCGTCAGTGAGCCGCATTTCCTGATTTCCAGACGCATAGCGCTCAGCTTGACACGCCGGAGCCCCTCCCGTATCTCATCCGCGCTTAGCCCCATTTCCCGCGCCACTGCAACAGCCGCGAGTGCGTTTACGGCGTTGTGGAAACCGGGCACCGGGATGAAGTAATCTTCTTCTACCCCCTCCGCGGCCACCCTTAAGCGGCCGCCCCCGTTATCAGGGTTATAGTCAACCAACTGCACTGTTGCCGTGTCGCCCGTACCGAAGAAAACCACCCGGCCCTTGCACCGCCTGGCTTCATCATAAATAAACGGGCTTTCAGCATGAACCACCGCAAATCCTTCCGGCGGGACGAAATCCAGGATTTCCCCTTTAGCGTCGGCAATCGCCCTGATACTTCCCAAACGTTCGAGATGGGTTTCCCCGATGTTGGTGATAACGGCAGCATTCGGGCACGAAATGCGGGCAAGTGCGGCAATCTCCCCGGGCGCCCTCATCGCCATTTCCACAACCGCGACCTCGTGACCCGGACCGATATCTAATAAGGTCAGCGGCACGCCGATTTCATTGTTGAGGTTCCCGCGCGTGGAAAGAACCCGGAACCTCACCCCGAGTACGGCAGATAGAATATCCTTTGTGCTGGTTTTTCCGGTGCTGCCGGTTACTCCTACAAGAAAAACACCAGCCCGCTTGCGGACGTAACACGCTAATTTCCCTAACGAACCTAAGACATCCGTTACCAGGAGCACTACCGCCCCGGCCGGCAGCGAAGG
This sequence comes from Bacillota bacterium, assembly GCA_040756575.1. Taxonomy (GTDB): domain Bacteria; phylum Bacillota; class Desulfotomaculia; order Desulfotomaculales; family Ammonificaceae; genus DTYU01. The sequence continues at coordinate 15,832 of JBFLYP010000019.1, forward strand.
CAACGTTCGGGAGATTACGGCACCCACCGCCCCCCGGCCAAGTGCCTCATTGACGAATTCGTGCCCGTCATGCCGTTCTCCCCTGAGGGCAAAAAACAGCGCCCCCGGTTGGACATTTCGGCTATCCGTTGTTACAGCCGTCACCATCCGGGCCGGGTCGCCCTGGAGAAGGTCAGCCCCCAGTGCCTGCGCCACCTCTGCTACAGCTACCGGCAGCATTTCAATCAGTTTTCGCTCCTCCAAAAATTATACTTCTTTCGTAGGGCGCGGCGATAAGCTTCGCATAGCTTTGTCAGGCTCAGCCGGCCAGGTCCTCACGTACCGCCAAGTACGCTCCGGCCTGTCCGGCTGCACCTTCCGCGCTCTGCTCGCTTCTCGCCACGTTCCGCCCGCGTTCCGCTAATGCTTCTAAGGTGACAATGCTTACGGGTCCCGATTTTTGTTCCCGATAGCTCCGTCGCCGCGAACGACTCCTCTAACCTTCTTTTGCACCAGATCCCTTAATATTTCTGCTGCCACCTGCCGGTCGTCAAACGGCAGTTTTACATTACCGATGATTTGGTAGTCCTCGTGACCCTTTCCCGCGATCACAACCACGTCCCCCGCTCGCGCCTTACCCAGCGCGATAGCGATTGCCTGCCTCCTATCCGGCTCGACGACGTACCTTTCGCCTCCTGATGCACGCCTTAAACCGGCCTCAATAGCGGTGATAATCGCCAGAGGGTCTTCACTGCGCGGATTATCTGATGTTACCACTGTAAAGTCCGCCAGCTTCCCCGCTATTTCTCCCATCAAGGGTCTTTTGGTCGGGTCCCGGTCTCCACCGCAACCAAAAACAACTATTACCCTTCTTCGGGTCAAAGCACGTGCCGCGCGCAGAACGTTCTCAAGCCCATCGGGTGTATGGGCGTAGTCTACTACAACGGAGAAATCCTGACCCATATCCACCCGCTCGAACCGTCCGGGCACAGCCGGCACGCCTTCGAGCACCCGCGCCATCTCCTCTGGAGGAAACCCCTCCCCCAAGCCGACTGCGAACGCTGCCAGCGAGTTGTAAACGTTAAACTGCCCCACCAGCTTCAGTCCTACCGGAACCTTCCCCCAGGGGCCTTCGGCAACAAACCGGGTGCCGGCACCCGTCAGGACGATGTCCCGCGCGCGGACGTCAGCAACGCCGTCAACCCCGTATGTTATTATTCTGCCGTTGCTGACGGCGGAAAGCCTCATACCGTATGGATCGTCGATATTAAGGACCGACAACTTCGGCCCGCGCTTAACCCCCGGTTTAATCAACTCGGTGAAAAGCGCCGCTTTGGCCTTGAAATATTCCTCTGTATCCCGGTGAAAGTCGAGATGGTCCTGCGTTAAATTGGTGAACACCGCTACGTCAAACTCCAGCCCGGCAACCCGCTTAAGTGCCAGGGCATGCGACGAAACCTCCATTACAACCGCCGTTGCTCCTTCTTCTAACATTTGGTAAAGAAGTGCCTGGAGGTCCAAAGATTCCGGGGTGGTCCGCTCTCCCGGCATGATAATGTCACCTATTTTTGCGTACAGGGTACCAATAAGTCCGACCTTTTCACCACGGGCTTGGTAAAGCGCACTGATGAGATGGGTGGTGGTCGTTTTGCCATTTGTGCCCGTGACCCCGACCAGGCGCAACCGGTGCCCGGGACAACCGTAAAAACGCGCCGCCGCAACCGCAAGCGCGAGGCGTGTATCAGGTACTCGGACCAGCAAGACACCGTCCGGTACCTCCACAGCCTTTTCGACGACGACCCCAACCGCACCCCGCCGGACCGCGTCTACAACATAATCGTGTCCGTCTTGGGCGAATCCCTTTATGGCAAAAAAAACAAACCCCGGCTTGACCCGCCGTGAGTCATAGGCCAGACCGGAAGGGCTTCGCATGAAGATTTTGTCAAGTTCTTCTTTCAAACCCCAGCCTCCTAAAAAGGTTCAACGTTCTAAGTCGTAAGTTTGACTCGTGACTACGTTCAACGTTCAACGTTCTATTAACGTTGAACGGACCCCTAAATTACTACCGTCTGAGCTTGCACGTTGAACGTCGCACGTCGTACGTTGCACGGACCCTGCATCCGCCGATTGAGCCAGCACGTTGAACGGGGACAATCATCGTTGCTATAAGATATTATTACCAATCTTTATGGTAAACAAGTCCCGTTTTGGCTTATAAATCCAGCCGGCCTCTTTTTAAGGATGAAGTATCGTGGGTTCAGAATCCCCGGAGCTCTCCTCGGGTGAAGTAAACTCCACCCTTATCTGATGGCCACGCTTCACCTTCCTCCCTGCGGCCGGTTGCTGGACGCGGGCCACCCCGCTGCCCGTAGGAACAAGTGTTAGACCCACTTGCTCAAGCAATATAGCGGCTTCTTTAATTGTTAGGCCCGTTACGTCGGGTACCGTAACCTCCGTCCCGTCGCGCGGCACCGGTCTGAGTTCCAGTACCACCCTGGTCCCGGAAAGCACTGTTGCCCCTCCCTGGGGCACCTGAGCCCGCACCACGTCGCCCTCGCCGCGGAGTGAAAACCCAAGTCCTGCCGCCTTAAGGCTCTGGACCGCTTCATCAAGCGGAAGGTTTACCACTTCCGGAACCGTTACCGGTTTTGGCTCCTCTTCAACCATGTACCACGGTTTCTCCGGTTTTTCCAAATTAGCCTGCCGCGTAACGCCTAAGTACCGGAGCGCATCCTCCATCACCGCTTTAAAGACAGGCGCAGCCACCTGGCTTCCGAAGTAAACCCCGCTCTGCGGTTCCCAGACGACTACCAGGGTTACGAGCCGGGGTTCGTCTACCGGCGCGAACCCGACAAATGAGGAAACATACTTACCGGTAACGTACCCGCCGGTCGGCCCCACCACTTGCGCCGTCCCGGTCTTTCCCGCTGCCGGGTAACCTTCGAGGTACGCGTTTACTCCTGTTCCCCTTAAAACCACGTTCGCCAAAAGCCTTTTTAGTTCCCGAGCTTTTTCCTCCGGAAGCACTCTTCTAATTTTTTGGGGTTTAAAGGTCTGCAACACCTTGCCTTCCGGCGATTCAACCGCCCGTATGAGCTGCGGTTTTACCAATTCCCCGCCGTTTGCCACCGCCGCCGCCGCGGTAATGAGCTGAATCGGGGTGACCGCAATCGATTGGCCGATAGCCATCGTCGCTATGTTCAGATTAGTGGCTTTTTCTCTTGGAATAAGAATTCCTTTAGCCTCTCCGGGGAGATCAATTCCCGTACGTTCACCGAAGCCGAAGGCGTTCACATACTTGTAAAACCGCTCGCGACCGAGATTGAGCCCCACCTGAATAAAACCGGGGTTGCAGGAGTTCTGTACCACTTCCTCGAACGATTGGCTCCCGTGACCGCCGGCCTTCCAGCAGCGGATTCTTCTGTCCGCCACCTTGATGAAACCCGCACATTGGAAGCGGCTGTCTTTATTCACCACACCTTCAGCAAGCCCCGCCGCAGCAGTGACGATTTTGAAGGTGGATCCGGGCTCATAAAGCTGCCAGATGGCCGGATTCCGGTCCCAAACCGCCTGCGGCGCTTCCTGCCATTTCTCGGGCTCAAAGGTCGGCCGGTTGCCAAGGGCCAGTATTTCGCCCGTTTTAGGGTCCATCACGATTATAACTGCGCTTGCCGGGTGGTGGGTATCAACAATTTTATCCAACTCGCGTTCGACGAAATACTGGATCGTCTCGTCTATCGTAAGGATAAGGTTGTTCCCGGGAACCGCTTGGTGCAATTGATGGAGCGCCGACGGAATGTCCCGGCCGGTGGCATCCTGCTCGATAATTATTTTCCCTGGTTTACCGATCAGGTACCGTTGGCACGACAGCTCGATACCGCCCAATCCCTGGTTGTCAACTCCCACTATTCCCAAAACGTGTGCCGCAAGCGACCCGCGGTTGTACTGCCGCCGGCTTTCCGGAATCAATTCAATTCCTTTCAGTTTCAGCCTGCGCACCCGCTGCGCCGTTTGAAAGTCAACCTTACGTTTTAACCAAACAAACGCTTTCTTCTTAGTTATCCTCCTGTAAATCACCTCTTTATCCATGTCTAAAACCGGAGCCAATTTTTCCGCCGTTTCCGTAGCCTCGGCGATTTTGATCTGGGCCGGCATCGCCACCACAGAGTCGGCACTGACGCTGGTTACCAGAACTTTGCCATTCCGGTCGCAAATGTCGCCTCGTTTTGCTTCAACTATTATTTCGCGGAGCCTGTTTTCCCGCGCACCCCGAGCAAGCTCCTCCCCCCGAACCAGTTGAAGCCAAGCCAGGCGGCCAATTAGTGCAGCAAAAAAAACAACAGCAAGGAAAAAAAGCAGTGTTAGTCGCCTGCGCACAACGATATTAGCCATACAACATACTCCGCCGTCTCAAAGGTTTTCACGGAAGACCGCCGCAACATGTCGCCTGGCAACGGAAAGTATGACTTTTCACATCTCACTTCTCAAATTGCCTTCCCGAAATATTTAACTTAAAACAACAGCAGTTGCCCGGAAACTTAGAAGCCGCAAGAAAAACTATACATTCAAAGCCAAAGAAGCTGGTACTCCGAGTTGAGCGCCGGGCCAAAACCTTAGTCCCCCGAATTGAAGGAACCGCTTCTCCGGGTAAGTTCGGGTTTGATACACCTTCATAATTAAAATTACGACCGATGCGACTTAAGAAGAACCATCGCGATCAGCTGAGAGCATTTTCAAAAATGTTTTAAGCCAGCCCTCCTCAAGCCGGCTGTTGCTTTCTCTGCTGCCTCTGGGTCTGGGCTTTACGGCATTTGCAGGTGCCCGAAATACGGGAACGGGTATCTCAAGACCCAGCCCGGCCGGTGGTCGAACCATACCGAGCTTTTGCATCGCAAGCGCTTCCACCTTGTCGGGCGACGAGAGACGCTGGATGGCACTTTCGAGCGCCTGATTCTCCGCTTCGACCCGCGCCATTTCCTTCTGGAATTCCTGCAGGCAAAAACCGACATAGGCTATCCTTGCCTGGCACAGGACCACGGTCAACCCGAGAAGAAAACCCAAAAGAACCAGCCCGCTGATTTTAATTCGCTGGGCGCGAACCAGCCTTCTCCTGGGTCTCGGAAGCGACCTTCTTTCTTGCGGCAACGGGCGTACAGTCTGCTCCCTCGCCAATATCAAGCTTATTCATCCTCCCTTCCCGGCAGAAACCGGTCCCCCACCTTTTCCGCCGCCCGCAGTTTGGCACTCCGAGAACGGGGGTTGCGCCCCAACTCCTCTGCGGTAGGCGTGCGGGGTTTTTTCGTCAGTGAAACCAGTTGCGGTTTTCCGCCGCATACGCACACCGGCGTCCCGGGCGGGCAAACACAGGCCGCTTGCGCCGTCCGGATAAACTCTTTCACTATCCGGTCCTCAAGGGAGTGGTAACTCAAGACTACCAGCCTCCCGCCCGGTTTCAGCAGCGCAAGAGCTTGTGCAAGCGATTCCTTTAAAGCGTCAAGCTCCTGGTTCACCGCAATTCGAAGCGCCTGAAAGGTGCGGCGTGCTGGGTGCGGACCCATCCGGCGGGCCGACGCCGGCACCGCCCTCTTTATCACCTCTACCAATTGGCCGGTGGTTCTTATCGGCCGGACCGCCCGCTCCATCACAATGAAATCGGCAATCCTTGCCGCCCATTTTTCTTCTCCGTATTCCCGGATGATCTGCGCCAGTTCCCTTGCTGTGAGGGTATTTACCAAATAGGCAGCGGTTACAGGACCTTGCGGGTCCATCCTCATGTCGAGCGGCACGTCCTCCCAATAAGTGAAGCCCCTGGCAGGATTGTCGAACTGGTATGAGGAAACACCCAGGTCGTAGACCACCCCGTTAACCTGACCGATCCCGAGCTCCGTTATCACCGAAGCCAGCATGCGAAAATCAGCCCGCACGAGATGAACCCTGTGATCGTTTCCCAGGCGTACCCGTGCAGCAGCGAGTGCCTCCGGGTCACGGTCCAGGCCGATCAGCATGCCCTCCGGACCCAACAGCCGCAAAATGCCTTCCGCGTGTCCGCCGCCGCCGACCGTGCAGTCGACGTAAATACCGTCGGCCTTCACCGAAAGCAATTCAAGAACTTCACGCAGCATCACCGGCTTATGCCGGAATTCCATAACCAGCACTCCCCAATGCCCCGGAGACTGCTGCAAGACTTCGCTCAGCCTCCGCATTTCGTACCCGGCTTTAACATCCAGGCACAAGGAAGGTTACTTGTAAGCGAACTTGGGTTTTGCGGCGCTCTTCTAAGACTCGTCTAAAAAATTAAGGTCCACGATCCTCTCAGCAATCTGCTCGTATTTGTCTTGAGTCTGCAAGCTGTACCGTTCCCACTCTTCCCTTGCCCAGAATTCCACGCGCGAGGAAACCCCTAAAACCACCACCTCCTTGGCGAGGCCCGCGTATTCCCTCAGATTGGCAGGAATCAGGATCCGCCCCTGCCTGTCAACGTCAACCGCCGCTGCACCCGAAAAGAAAAGTCTTGTAAACGCCCGTGCGTCCTCCTTCGCGAACGGCAAGCGGCGGAGCTTTTCCTCTAATTTGCCCCACTCCTGGAGCGTAAAACCGAAAAGGCACTTGTCCAAACCCTTGGTGAGAATGAAACGATCCCCCAGGCCCTCCCGAAAACCGGCGGGAACAAAAATCCGCCCTTTAGCGTCAAGTATGTGCGCATACTCCCCGATGAACACCGGTGGCCCCCGTAGCAGAAGTTTTGCCCCACTTTAAACCACTTACCACCACCTATTCTATGTCCGAAAGGAAATTCCTTCTTTCCGGTTTTAAAAAAAACGACAAAATTCTCTATATATACAGATTTTTTGCATTGCTCTTATCTGCGTTTAAACACAAAGATGACCGAGCAAGTCCGGTGAAGGTTATATTACCGGGTAGGAGCCACTTTCAACCCTTTGCAGGAGAATGACAATATGTAACGAATATCAGACGAATATCAGACGAATATCAGACGAATATCAAACTCAGGTCTTGCAACGGATGTGAAAGTTTGATGAGCCGCGACACCGGTAATGAAATCAGCAAAAAGGTCGCCTTGCTTGTTGCCGCAATGGCTGCTTTCCTTACCCCCTTCACGGGGTCTTCAATAAACATCGCTCTCCCCCTCATCCAGGAAGAATTCTCCGTGAACGCGATAGTGCTCGGCTGGGTGTCGGCATCGTTCCTCCTCACCGCGGCGATGTTTCTCGTTCCTTTCGGCAGGATAGCCGATATATGCGGGAGAAAAAGGGTCTTCCTGTACGGCATCGCGATCTTTACCCTCTTCTCTCTTTTGTGCGCGCTTTCAACCTCCTCGTTCATGCTTATTACATCACGTCTATTCCAGGGGGTCGGCGGTGCGATGATCTTCGGTACGGGTGTGGCCATCCTGACGTCTGTATTCCCGCCCAAGGAAAGAGGCAGGGCGCTGGGGATAAACGTGGCCGCGGTATACACCGGGCTTTCACTGGGGCCCTTTTTTGGCGGGGTCCTGTGCCACTACTTTGGTTGGAGAAGTATATTTATGGTGAACGTGCCGATGGGTATTGCAGTAATCCTCATGATACTGTGGAAGCTGAAAGGAGAATGGGCCGAAGCAAGGGGGGAAAAGTTCGATTTTGCCGGTGCCTTCGTCTATGCCTTGGCACTGCCCGCAATAATGTACGGGTTTTCCGAACTCCCCGGGACGACAGGCTTTCTGCTGATCGTTGTCGGTATCCTGGGGCTTGCAGCCTTCGTGATGTGGGAAGCAAGGGTAAACAACCCGGTATTAAACGTTAACCTCTTCCGTAAGAATACGGTCTTTGCCTTATCCAACCTGGCAGCGCTCATCAACTACAGTGCAACCTTTGCGGTCGGGTTTCTCTTAAGCCTTTACCTCCAATACGTAAAAGGATTTGATACACAACACGCCGGCTATATTTTAGCATCCCAGCCTGTCGTGATGGCCGTTTTCTCTCCGTCCGCCGGCAAGCTCTCCGACAGGATGGAACCGAGGTTGGTTGCGTCCGCCGGAATGGCCATGGCAACGGCAGGGCTTTTTCTTTTGGCCTTCCTTTATGAGAACACGCCCGTCTGGTTTGTTGTTCTCGTTTTAGTTCTTCTCGGCTTGGGTTTCGCGCTCTTTTCTTCACCCAACACGAACGCGGTGATGAGTTCCGTTGAAAAAAGGTACTACGGAGTAGCCTCGGGAACTCTCGGAACAATGCGCCTTACCGGGCAGATGCTCAGCATGGGTATTGCCATGCTGGTATTCGCTGTTTACATGGGCGACGTCAAGATTACAGCGAGGTATTATCCTGCTTTTTTAACCAGCGTTAGGGTTGCTTTTATTATTTTCGCCGGGCTCTGCTTCGGCGGCATCTTCGCATCGCTCGCAAGGGGTAAGGTGCATTGACCGGCATCTTAGGAAGCGTGAGGTGGGAAGTTAAAGGTGAGACCTGTTGTAGAAACTGGCATAGCGTACCTTAAAAATTTCTCACTTCCGACCTCACTGAAGATGATATGGGCGCTTTGTACGAACATGAGACCTCCGGCCTTTTTGCAGCCCGGCAGTACGGCGTCTTGTGGTATTCCCTGGTTATCGCCGCGCAACCGCTACCCGTCATCCTTAGTTTGCTTACCGCTCCGAAAGTATACTTAGGGATAAAGGCGTTACTACCCAAATTCAGGATATACCACAAATGAAAAATAAGCCAAGCGGCAAAAACTTCCTCGTCATACCGGCTAAACCGGGGCAGCCGTTTAAAAGGGGTAAATTGCTTCGCGGTGTGAAATATGTTACCATTCTTATGAAATAAAGTTAAGATGCAGGCGGCAGCTCGCGTCTGGATTTCTTGCAAGGATCGGGCCGTATTAAAGGATTCCCGGCTTGATCAAACCATGTCGTTAAGGGGGAAGGGTATGGCAGAACCGTTACCGCCCAAGGAAACCGACGATCTTGTACAAAGAGTGCTTGAGGATTACGGCAGGTTTGTAAGCGACGGTATGGCAAGGCTTTACCGCTTCATGGGCTTTACCACGCTGGAATGGGAAAATTCCGGCGCGGTCTTGAAGGACGTCCACGGCAAAGAATACATTGACTGCGGCGGGTACGGGGTGTTCTTTCACGGGCACCGCCACCCAAGGGTGGTAGCTGCCGTCAAGGCACAACTGGACCTGTTTCCCCTGTCCAACAGGCTGCTGCCTCAAAAGCCGGTTGTGGACCTTGCCCGGTTGTTGGCCCAAATAACCCCCGGCAACTTACAGTACTCCTTTTTCTGCAACAGCGGCACGGAAGCGGTTGAAGGCGCATTAAAACTTGCTCGTGCCTATACCGGCCGCAAAGGGTACGTCGCTGCTTACGGGGGATTCCACGGGAAGTCTTACGGAGCGCTCTCCGCAAGCGGCCGGGAACTCTACCGGGAGCCGTTTTATCCCTTGCTGCCGGGTTTCACCCACGTCCCCTTCGCCGATATAGCCGCCATGGATGCCGCAGTAACGGAGGACACCGCCGCCGTAATCCTCGAACCGATCCAGGGCGAGGCCGGGGTCCAGGTGCCACCGGACGATTACCTGCCGCGGGTGCGGGAGATATGTAACAGGCGCGGTGCGCTGCTCATTCTTGACGAAGTGCAGACCGGTTTGGGACGCACCGGCAAGATGTTCGCCTGCGAACACTGGGGCGTATCCCCGGATATCCTGTGCATGGCAAAAGCCCTTGGGGGAGGAGTAATGCCTATCGGGGCCTTTATTGCCACCCCTGAAGTCTTCGAGCCTTTTAACAACAACCCCTATCTTCACTCGTCCACTTTCGGCGGCAATCCCCTGGCTTGCGCCGCAGGCTGCGCCGCTATAAGTACGATTCAGGAAGAGGGTCTGGTCGAGAGGGCCGCAACCTTGGGGGCCCAAGCCCTCTTTAGGCTCGGGTATCTGGTGCAGGAATACCCCAAAACGGTTGCCGCCGTAAGGGGCAAAGGGTTGCTGATCGGCATCGAGTTTACTAAGGAGGGGGCGCTGGGGCTATTTATTTCAACGCTGCTCGACAAGGGAGTCATCGTAACCCACTCCTTAAACCAGTACAGGGTTGCCCGGGTGATGCCCCCGGCGGTGATTCCGGAGGAATTGCTGGATCGCGCTCTTACGGCGGTGACCGAAGCGGTGGCGGTCGTAAATGAGGCTATAGACGAGCTCTAACCCGGCTTGGAGGTTGATCGGATGCCTTTTGTAGAAGTGCATAAAGAAATACGCGGTGCTCCGGAGGCAGTATACGAGTTTGCCAAAGACATGGAGTCGTACCCGAGATTCATGAAGAACGTTGTGAAAATCATCACTCTCGAGCGGGGGAACGGTTATACCATTACCAGGTGGGACTGCAGGCTCCAGGGCAAACCGGTGGTCTGGACGGAAAAGGATGTCTTCGACGACCAGAGCCTGCGGATAGATTACCATCTCATAGAAGGCGACCTGAAAAAGTTCGAGGGGGCATGGACTTTCGAACCGACGGAAGAAGGTACAATGGTGCGGCTTACCGTGGATTTTGAGCTGGGCATCCCGATGTTCGCCGCCCTCTTAAACCCGGTGGCAGCCATGGTGGTGAAACGAAACTGCGAGGACATGCTGAGTGCCATGAAGGAGCAGATTGAGGCCTCTGCCTTGCCTTGACAGTCAGGGCCGGTTTCAGTAAAATCATCCTGTATCCTCGGCTTAAGCAACCGGCGAGCACCGCCGGGTTGGGGAAGGAGTTTTTGAAAAATGTTTTCCAGTCTGACAGAAAAGCTTCAGCAAACCTTTAAACGGCTCAAGGGCAAGGGTAAACTGACCGAAGAAGACGTCACCGCCGCGGTCAGAGAAGTGCGGGTTGCGCTGTTAGAAGCGGACGTCAATTTTAAAGTGGTAAAAGATTTTATTGCGCGCATCCGGGAACGGGCGGTGGGACAGGAAATACTCGCCAACCTCAATCCCGCCCACCAGGTTGTCAAGATCGTCCGTGACGAGCTAACCCTCCTGATGGGCGGTGAAAACGCGCGGCTGAACCTCTCACCCAAGCCCCCTACGGTTATAATGCTCGTCGGCCTCCAGGGCTCGGGCAAAACAACCACCGCAGCAAAACTTAGCCTGTTGCTCAAGAAGCAAGGGCGGCGGCCGCTCCTCGTTGCAGCGGACGTTTACCGTCCGGCAGCTGTCAAGCAGCTTCAGGTCCTTGGCGACCAGATTCAGGTGCCCGTCTTCCATCGGGAAACAGACCCGGTCGCCATCTCTGTCGCAGCAGTAGAGGAGGCAGCGAAGAAGGGGTATGACGCGGTCATCATCGATACCGCCGGCCGCCTGCATATCAATGAAGAACTGATGCAGGAGCTCGCACAAATCAAGGCCGCGGTCAAGCCCCACGAAATCCTTCTCGTGGTTGACTCAATGACCGGTCAGGACGCTGTGACGGTTGCAGAGAGTTTTCACTTGCGCCTCGGCCTCGACGGGGCTGTTTTAACCAAGCTTGACGGGGACACCCGGGGCGGTGCGGCGCTTTCCATCCGGGCAGTAACCGGCTGCCCTATAAAGTTCGCTGGTGTCGGCGAAAAGCTTGATATGCTTGAACCGTTTTATCCGGACCGCATGGCCGACCGCATCCTCGGCATGGGAGACGTCCTTACCTTGATCGAAAAGGCGCAGAGCACCTTTGATACCCAGCAGGCGGCTGAAATGCAAAAACGCATAAAGAGCGCCGACTTTAACCTGGAAGACTTTGTTATTCAGCTCCGCCAATTCAAAAAGATGGGACCGCTCGACCATATCCTGGGTATGATTCCGGGCTTAGGAGGGCTCAAGAAACTCAGGGAGGAGTTCCAGTTTGACGAACGCGACCTGGTGTGGACGGAGGCAATAATCAACTCGATGACCCCGGAGGAACGGCGGCATCCTGAAATAATCGACGGGAGCCGGCGCCGCCGGATCGCCCGCGGCAGCGGCAGCACGGTTCAAGACGTCAACCGCCTTATCAAACAGTTTGAGCAAACAAAGAAGATGATCCGCCAGATTACATCAATGGAAAAGGGCTTTAAGAAGGGTGCAAAACCCGGCCGTTTTCCTTTTATGTAACTCTCTAATAGATTCAAAGAGAGGAGGTGTAACGGTTGGCTGTGAAAATTAGGTTGAAGCGAATGGGAGCAAAAAAACAACCCCGCTACCGCATTGTTGTGGCGGATGCCCGCATGCCGCGGGACGGCCGCTTCATTGAAGAGTTAGGCTACTATAACCCGATAGCCGACCCGGCTGAGGTAAAGATTAACGAGGAACGCGCCAGGGAATGGCTCGCCAGGGGGGCGAAACCGACAAACACGGTTAGAGTCTTGTTTGCACGTACAGGAATTATTTAGGAGATGCGGGAGGGCCAGACTGATGGGAGGCTAAGTCTTATGAAAGAACTTGTAGAGATTCTGGCCAAAGCCCTGGTGGACAAACCGGAAGCTGTTGAAGTTAAACTGACCGAAAAAGAGAAATCGATTATCATCGAGTTACGGGTGGCCGCGGAGGATGTGGGAAAGGTAATCGGCAAGCAGGGCCGTATCGCACGGGCGATCCGGCAGATGGTAAAAGCGGCGGCGGCACAGTCCCGGAAAAAAATAGTGGTTGAAATCCTTTAAAAACCGGTGAGAATTATGGACCGGATAACAGTTACCCGCCCAGTGATCGTGAAAGCGAGGGTAACCAAGAGCTATAAAGAGGCTCTGCTCAAGAGACTGGCAGAAGCAATCGAAGAGGCCGAACGCGAAGTGCAGCGACTTGAATTCCAGGCGAAACGGGTAACCGCCGATAAAAAGGCTCGCCTGTCACACACGGAAGCTCAGGAGATAGAAAAGGTGCGCCGCGAAAAAGTGGAAAGCAAAGAGCGCCTTCGACAGCAGTTCGAAGCCGTTAAAAACCTGCCTCCCGGCGCAGAAATCATCCAGGGGCGAACCGAAAGTTTGGTAGAGATAGGGATTGGTGACGATGTAACGCGGTTGGGCGCACTGGAGATCATAATCGAAGAGGGAAAAGTCGTCGCGTTGAGAGAACAGGGCTGAATCTATGGGTAAGGATTATATTGTTATCGGGGAAATCGTGGCCCCCCACGGACACCGGGGGGCCGTTCGCGTTCTTCCCCTGACAGATTTCCCGGAACGGTTCTTTAAAATGGAAAAGATTCGGGTGTTTATAGGGGATGAAATGCGCGTTTACCCCGTAGAGACCGCGGGGCGGCACAAGCGCTTTATCCTGCTTAAATTAGCCGGTGTTGACGATATCAGCAACGCTGAAAAGCTGCGTGGTGCACTTATCAAGGTGCCGCGCTCGGAAACCGTCCCTCTACCGCCGGGGCACCATTATATTTTTGAAATTGTGGGGCTTAAAGTCTTATCGGAAGAAGGAGCCTTGATCGGTGAAGTCAGTGCCGTCTTTAAGGGTGGGGCCAACGATGTATATAGTATCACTTCGACAAACGGCAAAGAAATTCTTGTCCCGGCAGTCACAGAAGTGGTCCGGAAGATAGATGTCAACGCAGGAAAGATGGTGGTACGGCTCCCGGAAGGGCTGCTTTAGAGCAACCGCGCACAGGCCGGAATCCGAAACCCAAGCTTCTCGACGAGTAGGCCGGGGCAAGCACGGCCTTTCCGGTAAAATAGGTTGCTTTACACTTTAATAAAGAATGAGCTCCGGCATGGGAGGTGAAGGAATGATTTTTGACATCTTGACCCTGTTTCCGGAAATGTTCGCAGGACCCTTCTCGACCAGCATTTTAAAGCGGGCGATAGATAAAAGAATTATACAGATTAACCTGATCAACATCCGCAATTTCTCCAAAAACCGACACCGTACGGTTGACGATGCCCCGTTCGGCGGCGGCACGGGGATGGTAATGGAGCCCGAACCCATTTATAATGCGCTGGAAACCGTCCGGGAGAAGCACGGAGGCAACACCGGGCCGGTCATCCTGCTATGTCCCCAGGGTGAACGCTTTACGCAAAAGCTCGCCGGAGAATTAGCCATGGAAAAGCACATCGTTCTGATCTGCGGCCATTACGAGGGGATCGACGAACGGGTCAGGAATGCCGTAACCGGGGAGATATCGGTGGGCGACTTCGTTCTTACCGGCGGGGAATTGGCAGCGATGGTCGTCGTGGACGCGGTTTCGCGCTTCGTCCCGGGGGTTTTGGGCGAGGGAAGCGCGCCGGCTGAAGATTCTTTCGCCACCGGTCTTCTGGAGTACCCCCAATACACCAGGCCGCGAGAGTTCCGCGGGATGGCAGTGCCCGAGGTGCTTTTGAGCGGGCACCACGCCCGTATCGCCCGGTGGCGGCGCGAAGAGGCACTTATCCGGACACTCGTCAGGCGTCCGGAGCTATTGCCAACAGCAGATCTGACCGATGAAGACAGGCGTTTCCTCCAGGAGTGTGCAGCGCGTCTCAATCGTTGGCTCATGAAAGAGTGACAATATAAGAGGCGGGTTTTTGTTGCGAGGCCGGCATAACCGTGGTATAATTTTACCTGGTTTTATTGCCGGGAGCATTTATGTGTTCCAAATTGAAAGCGAGGACTGCAAAAATGAGCAACCTTATTGACTTACTTGCCGGAGAAGAGCACCTGAAAAAAGAAAGCGCCGACTTTAGACCGGGTGATACAGTACGGGTACATGTCAAGGTCGTCGAAGGAAACAGGGAACGCACTCAGATATTTGAGGGTGTTGTTACCAGAAGGCGCGGCGGTGGACTCGATGAGACATTTACCGTCAGGCGGGTTTCCTACGGCGTTGGGGTGGAACGTATCTTTCCTGTGCTCTCCCCGCGTATCGAGCGGATCGAGGTCATACGACGCGGCCGTGTACGGCGCGCTCGCCTTTACTACCTGCGTAAGCTCCGGGGCAAGGCCGCACGTATTCAAGAGCGGCGTTAAACTCATACATGAGAGCCGTTTCGGGGTTCTTTGCCTTCTTTCCCAAAAGCAGCACTAAGATCGGAGAAACGGTTGTAGGAGGTGTTGCGGCAAGCGTGGGGAAGCGGTCAGGCTTTTTCGGGGATATCCTTGAATCTTTAGTTATCGCTATTGTTTTGGCCATATTGATTCGGGCTTTTATTTTTCAGCCGTTCTATATTCCTTCCGGCTCGATGATGCCCACGCTCTTCCAGGGAGACCGGATCATTGTTTCAAAGCTTTCCTACCGCTTTCACCCGCCCGAGCGGGGCGACATCATTGTTTTTCGCTTTCCACTTAATGAGAAAAAGAATTATGTCAAGCGCCTCATCGGCCTCAGCGGGGAAACAGTGCAGCTCTCCGACGGCAAATTATTCATTAACGGCCGCGAAATACCAGAGCCTTACCTTCCCCCGAACACATACTTCGCTGACTACGGGCCCGTCAAAGTCCCAGAAAACTCCTTCTTTATGCTCGGCGACAACCGCATGAACAGCGAGGACAGCAGGGTCTGGGGGTTCCTTGACCGGCGCTTGATCGTGGGAAAAGCCATAATTCTTTACTGGCCGCCGAACCGGATCAAACTTATCCGCTAAGGGTAGATCTCTTATGAAACTCCAATGGTACCCGGGGCATATGGCAAAAGCCCGGAAAACAATCCGGGAAAACCTTATGCTCGTTCAGGTGGTCTTCGAACTGATCGACGCGCGAATACCCCGCTCAAGCCGCAATCCGGACATTGATTCGGTTCTCGGCACCAAAGCACGGGTGCTCATCCTCAATAAAGCAGACCTGGCCGACCCTTCCCAGACCCGCGCATGGGCGGCAGCATTGGCGGCCGGCGGTGTCCCGGTGGTTCAGCTTGATTCTGTCAGCGGCAGAGGGTTCGGCAAAATCCCTCGAATTATCCGGCAGACCGCTAAACCCGGGCGCACAGGAACTATAAGGGGAATGGTGGTCGGCATACCAAACGTGGGTAAATCCACCTTTATCAATCGCTTTTCCGGACAAAGAGCAGCGCCTGCCGGCGCCCGCCCCGGAATTACCCGGGGGAAGCAATGGATCAGAGTTGCACCGGGAATAGAACTGCTCGACACGCCTGGGGTACTCTGGCCACGCCTTGACGACCGGGAAGTAGGGCTTAAATTAGCAGCCACAGGAGCGCTAAAAGAAGAAGTCACGGACAGTGAGGAAGTCTCGCTCTGGCTCCTCGACTGGCTTAAGGCAAATTACCCAGGAGTGCTCAAGCGCCGCTACCGGCTGCTTGCTTTACCTGCGGACACCGAGGTGCTGTTAGAAACGATCGGGTTAAAGCGAGGGCTGGTCAGGTCCGGCGGACAGGTCGACCGTTTCAAGGCAGCGGTTGCTTTGCTAAAGGAGTTTCGTGAAGGCCGGTTAGGCAGATTCACGCTCGATCCGTGCCCTTAAGGTAGGATTCTGGAGGTCAGATGTCAGAGGCCGAAAGCGAGGTCGAAAGAGTACCGGGCAGGCTGTACCTACCATTGGGAACAAAAAGGTGCGCGGTTTAAAGTGAGATTAATTTGAGTTTCTCTTATCAAATAGCACGTTCCAGGGTTATGGAGGAGTCGCCGGTGCACCAGATAGTCCTTCAATCCATCCCCGGATATGTCGTCCACGAAAGCGTTTTTAAGGACGCGGTAGAAGCAGAAAAAGCGCGTTATGAAGCCCTTTTTCTTTTTGAGCAGCGCTTAAAGACCCGGGGGTTTTCGCTGGTGGCCGGCGTGGACGAGGCCGGCAGGGGACCGTTGGCCGGACCGGTGGTGGCCGGAGCAGTGATCCTCCCCGAAGCTGTTGAACTCCCCGGTCTTAATGACTCAAAGGTTTTATCTCCTAACAAGAGAGCTTATCTCGCAGAGCAAATCTGTGCCATAGCCCTCTCGTGGTCGGTAGGGGTGGCTTCGGTCGCAGAAATCGACGCCCTCAATATACGCAGGGCCTCTTTCCTGGCAATGCGCCGGGCGCTTGAAGCCCTCCGCTTCAAACCCGATTACGTGGTGGTGGACGGAAGCCCCATCCCAGGTCTACCTCTTCCCCAGACCGGTATGGTCCGTGGAGACGCACGGGTGGCGGCGGTGGCCGCGGCCTCCATCATAGCCAAAGTAACCCGCGACCGGCTGATGGAAGAAATCCACCGCGAATTTCCGCAGTACGGCTTTTCCCGCCATAAGGGGTACCCCACCCGCGAACACTTCGAGTCGCTTGCCAAATTCGGCCCCACCCCGCACCACAGGCGAACCTTCGGCCCCGTAAAGTCCTCATTGCGGGGGGTGGAGCTTTTAAATGACTGAAAAGAGGAAAAGGCTCGGGGAGACAGCGGAGGCGTTTGCTGTAAACTTTCTGAAACGCAAAGGATATAGAATACTGGCGCAGAATTACCGCTGCCGCTATGGTGAAATAGACATTGTTGCTCTTGATAACCGAGTCCTTGTTTTTATCGAGGTTCGGGCCAAAGGCTCCGCGGCTTTCGGGTTGCCCCAGGAAAGCGTCGGCCGCCGGAAGCAGAAGAAGCTGCGGGAGGTAGCCCGTCACTACCTGGCGACCGAAAGAGAAAAGGGCACCGTCTGTCGCTTCGACGTAGTGGCTGTTCAATACGACGTGGAAAACCAAAAAGTGAAAACAATCGAACACATCGAAAACGCGTTTTGAACGCGTATCCCCGCTCCGTTTGAAAAAAGAACGGGATGGTGGGGTAATAATTTATCGTCCTACTCGGAGCATGGCGACGGCAGAATAAGTTTGTCACGGTTCAAGTCTTCGATTGCCCGGACGGCCTCTCTCAGAACATGGTCCGCCAGCAGGGGGGATATGATGCTTAACGCCATGCAATTCAAGATCAGCTTAAAGGCCGCCTGCTTGAAGTCCCGTAGTTGGGCCGTCGCAGTTAGCGCTGCACCGGTAAAACGCAGAAGCGGCCCAATAGTAAGCGGGCCGGGCAAACCCTGGCCGAAGACCGCCGGCCTTGGGGGGAGATTAACGTCATTCAGCAAGGAGTTCTCGAATGCCTGCGGCACAAGCATTGATTCTATGCTTTTTCGCTCACCCTTTCTTAACGGCGGGGCTCCCTTTTTGAAAAGCCGTGATAGCCGATCTTCTCGCCGACAAGGCGGTATTGAGGCGTACAGTATGCAATAGGCCTGATCTTGTCAAAGTCGGGCCGCCCATTATGGTCGAGATACTCCTCCTCTAAGTGTACGGCCAGGATTTCGCCCAGGAACATTTCATGACCGCCGGGTTTCAGGGACTGTACCACCCTGCATTCGATATTCACAGGGCACTCCTTGATGAGCGGAACCTTCACATACTTTGCCGCTACCGGTGTTAGGCCGGCCTCGGCAAACTTGTCGATATCGCGCCCGGAAACGCTCCCGCAGTAGTCAACAGCCCAAACTTGCTCCGCGGTGGGAATATTCACAACAAACTCGCCCGTTTGTTTAATCAACCCGTGGGAGTACGTTGCAGGCCTGGCGCTGACGAAGAGCATCGGCGGGATAGAGTTTATGGTTCCGGTCCACGCTACCGTAAAAACATTCGGCCTGCCGCTGGTGTCAACCGAGGTTACCAGCACAACCGGCACCGGAAACAGTATTGTCGCCGGGGACTGGGTTACTTTAGCCACAGTTTCATGCCCCTTCCGTTCAAAAAAGCATCAAGAGAAACCATGAACGCATCATAACGGTATGTCTTAATTAACACTAAATAAAATTTAGCGCCGAGGTATAGATTCCCTGCCTACGGAGGTTCGATTCGGGCGACGGCGGCGCCGGAGAGAATTTTCTACACCGAATAAGTATACCTCCATAACACTAAGTATACTTTCTAATACAAACCCTGTGCCGAGCAAACCGCATAGTCGCCATGTTTTATGATGCTTTATCCTGCAATAGCTCGACGTTCGAAGTTAACAGCACGTACACGGACACTGTGCAGCCACCACATGACCGTTTTAACTATCTGCCTGTGACGCCGCAGGCCTCAAGGCGATCTTCTGCCTAAATTATAAGCTTACCCTGTTTCCAATATTTCTTTACTAACAATGCAAATATAAGGATGGCCCACCGGCCCCCAATAAGCATTTCAATTGTATGAATCTTTACACTGTTTAAGAACCCCGCTCAACTGATGTGGCCAACAGACCGGAAACCGGTTAAAACCGCTTCTCCCGCTCCCGGTACTGCAAGGCTTCTGCGACCTGGGCGGAGCCTATGACGTCGGACCCTTCCAGGTCTGCGATGGTCCGGGCAACCTTGAGGACTTTGTCGTAAGCGCGGGCGCTCAAAGCAAGCTGCCGAAACGCCGCCTGAAGCATCCGGCTCGCCTCTCCGGTCAGGCTGCAAAAACGCTTTACTTGAGCGCTACTCATCACGGCATTGCATCTTACCTTGCTCTTTTTAAAGCGTTCGCGTTGGATAGCCCGTGCCGTCTCCACCCGGCGCCTCACCGCTGCAGAACTCTCTCCGGCCGCCTCTCCCGCAAGCTCCTGAAATTCAACCCGCGGTAAGGTGATGTCGATATCGATCCGGTCGAGCAGCGGCCCCGAAAGCCGCGTCCGGTAACGCTGAACCTGTTGCGGTGAGCAGGTGCATTCCTTCTCCTGGTCCCCGTAATAGCCGCACGGGCATGGGTTGCACGCTGCCACTAACATAATCCTTGCGGGGAAAGACACCGACGCTGACGCCCGGGACACCGTTATTATCCCGTCTTCCAGCGGCTGGCGGAGCGCCTCGAGCGCTTCCTTGGAAAACTCCGGAAACTCATCGAGGAACAGGACTCCGTTATGGCTGAGGCTTACCTCTCCCGGGCGGGGGTAACGTCCCCCACCGACCAGCGCCGCAGATGAAGCGGTGTGGTGCGGCGAGCGGAACGGGCGTAGTGTCATGAGAGGCCGGCCTGCCGGGAGAAGGCCGGCTAAACTGTATATTTCGGTAACCTCCAGTGCTTCTTCAAAACTCATCTCGGGCAGGATGCCGGGTAAACGCCGGGCGAGCATGGTCTTCCCCGCCCCCGGACTTCCTGACAGCAAGATGTTGTGCCCGCCCGCAGCCGCCACTTCGAGCGCCCGTTTCGCGTAAAGCTGCCCCCGTACCTCAGAGAGATCCAGAGCCGGTTCCGCCTGCCCGAGAAGAGCGGCAGGTTCAGCGCGGTATGCGGGGATAGCCAACTCCCCCCTGAGAAACAACCCCAACTCTCTGAGGTTGTTTACAGGGTAAACGCCGGCACCTTCTACCAGCGCCGCCTCTGCTGCATTCGCGGCAGAGACAACCACCTCCTTTTCACCGTGCCGCACTGCCGCCGCAACGCTCGGGAGTACCCCGCAGATGCCCCGCACCGCACCGTCCAGCGACAACTCCCCTAAATAAACATACCTTGAAGCCGCCGCCAACGGCACCTGCTCCGTGGCCGCAAGAATCCCTGCAGCCAGGGCCAGGTCGTAACCCGGTCCTTCCTTGCGGATATCGGCCGGTGCAAGGTTTACCGTAATACGCCGCACCGGAAACTCAAAGTCGGCGTTCTTCAGCGCCGCCCGAACCCTATCGCGTGACTCCCGGATTGACGCATCCGGGAGACCGACGATATCAAACGCCGGCAGTCCCCCGGCTATATCCACCTCTACTTGAATAATGTAACCCTGCAGCCCGTGAAGTGCAACGCTCTTTACAATCGCAAGCAAATCCGTTTCCTCCGGAACGGTTTCCCGCTAAATTTCGCCGCAAACGGCTCGGATTCCTTCCCGTGTCAAAACCAACCTAATCTGCTGTTTAAGATTACCGGCGAAATCCTTTTCAAAGGCTGTCCTTTGTGATATCCTCGGGGTAAAAGGTATTGTCTTGTTGGCACGAGGCAACCCGCCTGCATAACAGCTAAAACGTAAAACTGCGGCGCTATGAGGAGGCATAGCTATGGAGTTTTTACTGAAGGCCGTTCAAGGACACGAAATATGGATCGTCCCGGAGGTTAGCGATAAACACCGGGGGCATGAAGTGAACTGCCGGATTTTTTACGGGCACGCCATGCACCCCGACGGGCGGGCGGGGCTTGACCGGCTGAGGGCGTGGGTAGCGGATCCGGGCGGGGATCGCATGCAACTTCCCGTGGAAGAAGGTCATGACCACTACCGCCTTGTCCGCCTGGTTCCCGAACAGGAAGGGCTCTGGGCGATAGTGGCCGAGAATGATGTCGGACCATTCGTCCTGACGAAGGGCGGACTTTACAAACAGGGCACGCGCAAAGATTACCCGGATGCCCGCGAAGCAGCCTACTACTATCAGTACGCGAAGACGTATCTCCAGGTGGGTCACTTTTGCGCCGCGTGCGGTGACCTTTCAAAGCAGGCAGATGTGAGTCTTCTCGGGAACGAGCTTGAAATCGCTGTTTCGCCCGGCGATTACCGCTTAGGTAGCGAGGTTGAAGTTCAGGTGCGCTATCGGGGGGATCCTCTGCCGCACACCGTGGTCTGTGTTTCCTGGAGTGCTTCACCGAAGCGCGACTGGGCGCTCCGCGCGGTTACTGACGCTACCGGGAAAGCGCGTGTTACCCTCTCGGAAACAGGCGATTGGCTGTTCTACGTCCGCCATGCAGACGACAAACGGCGTTTAACCGGAGTATACGACCGGCGCGTGATTAGTGCCACCTTCTGCATTCACGGCGTGTGCTGAAAACTTCAGTCGTACGGTCTTGAAACAGAACCGTGCGCCGCCGCGAGACAGACAGGGGCCCTCTGGGCCCCTGTTAAAGATAACATAAGTTTGTTGGGTCATTCAGTGAATCACTTTGGAGCCGAGACGCAGCACGAGATTGGCCAACGTGCGTTTCTCATCGGCCGAGGCTACCCGCCACATTTCCTTCATCAAAGATTCCTCTGGAGAATCGGGTCTTACGAACTTTGCAAGCACATCGCCTAAATGGATGATACCGTCAACGATCTGCTCGTCGGAAAGCCCGGCCCTTTTCCCTTCCTGGATTTTAGCAGCCAGGTCCTTGGGGAAATTTTCGAGTGTAATGTGTTCCACCTGTCTTCACCCCCTGTAACTTTAAGGTGAGTTTTCCCGGTTAAGGTAATTTTTATTCCCTTAACTCGACCGAGAAGCCGCGAAATTTGTGATCCGTAGGACAAATTATAAGTTTCACAGCTCCAGTCTAACCATCAGACCAGACCTAATTCTTATTTTTTATCGGTATATCTCCATTTAACCATTGACAAAAATGTGATGCCTTTATAAGCTAAAGTATCGAAAGGCGTCGAAAAAGGCGCGGAAAACTGGGGAGGCATGGTTATTAAGGGAAATTGCGTTTTCATGCCGGATTATTAGGGACCAATTCCTGCTAACTGAATTGGATTTTTTTAAGTAAAAAAGTTAAAATTTTGATGAAAAATGCATATAGATTTAGAGACAAGAATACAAAACGGGGGGTGAAAAGGAAAAAAGTTCGACCTAACGGGTTTTTTGCTGAAGATTCACCTGAAAGGGGGAGGCTTGATGTCCCAGGAAACAAGCGCAAGCCGGTCCTCACTTCTGAAAACCGAAGACTGGTGGGCGGTTTGGCTGGGGTTGTTTATCTTTGCGCTCGGACTTTTAAAGCTTGCTGGCGTTGATGTCATCGGCTGGGTCGTTAAAACAAGTGTCTGGCTTGATCTCGGAAAGGCCCTGGCACCGGCTTCTAAAGCGTACCAAGGCATGCCCGGAATCGTCTCCCTTATCTTAACGTACCTTTTCCTCCTGGTAGTCACAACAATAGGTGCTTCCGCCATGGGTGCGAGAGTTGGCAGGTACATCACCGGTTTTACCATTATATTCTGGATTACTTATATTTGCTGGATTGTAGGCCACTACGCGTATATCGCCGTTACTCCCGATAAGATGGGGGATTTTGGTATTTCGTGGTCACTGCGCCTGACGGGTGAAGCGGGATTCATTATAGCACTTATTGCCGGCCTACTCCTCGGGAACTTTTGGCCGGCGTTTACAAGGTTTGTTGAGGAGTCGGTGAAGCCGGAGTGGTTCATCAAGACGGCTATCGTGATCCTGGGTGCCACCATCGGCCTGAAGGCGTGCCAGTCTACAGGTCTGGCCGGTCAGGTGGTCTTCCGGGGCTTCTGCGCCATCGTCGAAGCCTATCTTATTTATTGGCCGATTGTTTACTTTGTCTCCCGCAAGTACTTCCGGTTTACGCCGGAATGGGCGGCGCCGCTTGCTTCCGGCATCTCGATCTGCGGCGTCTCGGCGGCCATTGCCACCGGCGGCGCCATCAAGGCCCGGCCGGTCGTGCCCATCATTGTTTCCTCGCTGGTTGTTATCTTTGCTGTAGTTGAACTGATCATCCTGCCCTTCGCAGCGCAGGCCTGGCTCTACAAGGAACCGCTGGTGGCCGGCGCCTGGATGGGCCTGGCGGTAAAAACCGACGGGGCAGCAGCAGCAAGCGGCGCCCTGGTTGACGCCCTGATCAGGTCTAAGGCGCTGACCGCCCTGGGCACCCAGTGGCAGGAGGGCTGGATGCTGATGGCGGCAACCACGGTCAAGGTGTTCATCGATATCTTCATTGCCATCTGGGCCTTCATCCTGGCCGTTATCTGGTGCTGGAAGATTGAGTGCAAGCCCGGCGAAAGGGTCACCGCTTCAGTCATCTGGGAGCGGTTCCCGAAGTTCGTCCTTGGATACGCCGTTACCTTTGTCCTTTTACTCCTTATCGGTTCGGGAATGACCAAAGAAGGCTTGGAAACACTCAATGCCGGAGTCGGGCAGGCAGACGCCTTCCGCGGCATTTTCTTTGCCTTGACCTTTTTCACCATCGGGCTCGTGTCCAACTTTAAGAAACTTAAAGAAGAAGGTATGGGGCGGCTGGCGCTTGTCTACCTGATCTGCCTGTTCGGGTTTATCATCTGGATCGGGTTGTTCATCTCGTGGGTCTTCTTCCACGGGATAACCCCGCCGGTGGTTTCCGGCTAACGCAGGTTCCTGACCGAAGATAGATTGGAGGTTGAGTACATGGCTGATCAGGAGCGGTTCGCGGAAGAAGGAGAATGGTACGACCTGACCCCCCCCGAGAAACAGCTCATCGGGTGGAGCCTGGGTCTTGGAGTCGCACTCCTGGGAATACTCGTCTGGATTAGTTATACCCTTATCCCCGTCCCTCATTAATATCAGGAGGCGCCACCCGGTCCGCTGTCCTTGCGGCAGCGGACCTTTTTATGTCAAGATGCCTGGCAACGCCTAATTAGGGTGCGACCGCTTCCACCGAGTCAGTCCGGGGCTTAATGCAAAAGGAAGACGCTCAAGAAACTGATCGGGGTGCAACCGCTCCCTGTTACCGCGCACGTTCGTTCAAAGGCTCCGGGCTGCGCCGGGGCGCCCCCCCAGCTTGGCAACTACTCCCTGCTGCGCACGGCAGGGAAACTCCCGCCGCGTAAAGAAGTATTGTAGGGGAGTCGTTTACGACGATTAAACGTCGCCGCCGGGAACGAAAATTCGTGTAGGGTAAGGAAGCGGCGTCGCCTGTTTCAGCTCCTAGCGAACACTTGAGACGCGCGGCGCATTCTCGGAGGAGGTCGGGCGTACGCTGGAAGGCAACAGGCATATTATGGTTATACCCCTTTTTAACCCATCGTCTCATTGGCTGCGCTATAGTTTTAAGAAAAAAGGGGATGATCTTATGTCCACAGGCATCCTACAATTGTTAATTGCTTCCCTGGTAACCGGCCTCGTGTTCCTGGGCGGGTGTAGCCTCCCGTCGCTCGGCGAGGCCATCAGGCCCCCCCAGGCCGCCAGCACCGGTTTGCAGGCCGAGGTCCGCGCCCTCCTGCCGCCGGGCGCCACCCTCGTCCGCCCCGCCGTTTCCGAGCCGGGCGTTGAGGCTCCGCCCGCCATCCAGCAGGTCGACCTGGACGGGGACGGCACGCCCGAACTGGTGGTGAGCTACCGCAGGGGGGGCGAAACGGCCGCTCTCCAGGCCGGGAAGGAAATCCCCCGCCTGACGGGGGTCCTTGTCGCCCGCAAGGAAGGGGCCAAGTACCGCAAGGTCTGGCAGGAGGAAATGGGTTACGGCCAGCCCGAGGTCCGCTGCGCCGACCTCACCGGCGACGGGCTCTCCGACGTGGCCGTCGGCGGCCTGATCGGAGTTTCGGCGGGAAACGCCCTGGAGGTGCTCCGGATGGCGCGGGACGGTGCGGGGAAGCCGGTGATGGTAACCCTGTGGCGCAGCGGGTACCACCGGATGGACATCGGGGATTTCGACCGGGACGGGCGGCAGGAGGTGGCCCTCTGGTCTAAGTACACCGGCCCCGCCATGGCGGTGGAGGTTTACCGCTACGGGGCGCCGGACACCCTTGACTTCCAGCCGGCGAAAAGCGCTTACGCCGCCTACTTCCCCCGGGTGGTAACTTACTACGAGGAGTGGACGCAGAAGATGCCCCGGGCGGGCTACCTCTGGTACTACCTGGCCGACGCTTACGCAAAGGCGGGGCAGCCGGAAAAGGCCCTCGCCGCTGTACAAAGGGGGCTGAAATTGTCCGAGAGTGGTTACCCGGCTGACCCCTCCTTCGCCAACGTCAAGGGCGAGGCGCTCCTGGCGCTCGGGCGCTACGAGGAGGCGCGGGCGGCCTTCGGTACGGTTCTGGCCCTCGACCGCCCGCCGGCCGCGGGGGGGGCAGCGGGCGAACAGGCCGGGGTGATCCGCCCCGACCTTAGCCGCGCGTACTACGGGACGGGCCGCGTGTACGAGGCCCTGGGGAAATACGAAGAAGCGCGCAAGGCCTACACCCGGGCCGGGGAGCTGCTTCCCACCTCCCCCCTCCCCGAAAGGGCGCTGCGGCGCCTGGCCGTCCGGCCGGCCGTGGACAAACTGCTTGCCCACCTGGCGTCCTTGAAGGCAGAGGTGCGGGATGAGAGCATCAGGGAACTCCCGGACTGGGCCAGGGCGAACAACCTCAGCCTCCAGGTGCAGAAGGCGGAACAGCCCTCCGGCGGCGGTCTGCCCGGCGTCCTCCTGGTGGACGTCAACGGGGGTGAAGCCGGCGACCCTTACACCTACGGCGCCCACCTCATCTGCTGGTGGGAATTCGACCGGGCCAAGAAGGAGCGGTTTCACTACCAGGTGTTTTACAGCGCCGACGCCGTTGAGCACGGTCTCGGGATAACCTTCGCCGCGGCCGCCGCTCGTCTTGCCCCGAGTGATAACGGCGCTCTGGAGATGGGTGTAGTTTACGAGACGTGCACCAGCGGCAGCGGCGCCCCGATACCGGCTTACCACCTTTACCGCCTGGAGAAGAACAGGTGGCATATTGTATGGCGGGCACCGGTCGCGGGACCGGTCTGGCGCGCCTCCCACGGACAGATCAACTTTACCGGCCCAGGGCTGGAGGAGTTTACTCTCCAGGGCGACTCGTGGAACGTCGGCGACGGCAAGGACCTTATCTTCCACGAGGCGAACCCCGGCCCGCACCGCAAATTCTGCGACACCTGGCGGCGGGAGGCCGACGGCTACCGGCGCGTTGTGGCGCGCACCATTTTCTCCACTTACAATACCCTGGTGGAGTTCGTCTGGGCGCTCTCGACGGGCAACGAAGATGCGGCCGCCGCCCTGGTGACGGACCGGGACCTCGTTAGGAAGGCAAAGGAAGCAGGCCTGGTCCAGTCGCCCCTTGGGCAGCGGTGGCTGCTGCAGTTCAAAGATCCGGCGCAGGAGCAGCGCGGGCCGTTCACCATCAGCACCGGCCCCGCCGCAGGGACTACGGTGGCCTTTAAAAAGGACGGCGGGAAATGGCTCATGTCTGCCGTCAGCAAGCGGAGCAAGCCCCGCTGACCTCTCGACCGAAACCGTCTGCATCACCGGCTTGGCCTGAAACATCTTCCGGCGTTGAACACCGGTATCGGCCCCGGGTTATTTACGGCAGCGCGCCCGGGGCCGGATTATCGAAGAAATACGACAGTTTCGACCACTTCCGCAAAACCTTCGCCATAAAACAAAACCTCCCTTCGTTTTATGCAGTCTTTGGCCGCATTTCACAAAGGGGGTCTGGCAGCGTCAGTCCGAGACCATGGGAGTTAAAAGGACTTTGTCAACACTACCGGTTTCATGTTCTCGGCGGGTGCTTAGGAGATTGTTAAAACTCCCAAAGAGCTCCGAAAGCCTCTTTTCTGGCGGGAGTGCGTGGGAATCGAACCCACCGCGGGCTTCGAACCCGCCGACTGGTTTTGAAGACCAGGAGGCCCACCAGGACCCGTCCACCCCCGTCCGTTTTCGATTATAGCGGAGACCTTCCACGGTGTCAAACGGTGAGTACTCTCGGCCAATTTTTAACAAGCTGGACTCACTTCTCTTTATACTGGCGTAAACGCAGGAGGCGTTCCCTGAGGGTCGCTTCCGCGCCGCGGTCTGTGGGATGGTAGTAGGTGGTGCCCCGGAGTGGTTCCGGCAGGTACTCCTGTTGAACAAAACCGCCCGGGTAATCGTGCGGGTACTTGTAGCCTCTGCCGTGACCGAAGGACTTGGCGCCGTAATAATTAGCGTCCCGCAGATGAAGCGGCACCTGGCCCGTTTCTTTTTTTGCCACGTCATCGATTGCGCGTTCGATCGCTAAGTAAGCGGAGTTGCTTTTCGGCGCGAGCGCTAAATAGACGACGGCTTCGGCCAGGACGATCCGCGCCTCGGGAAGACCGACAAACCGAACGGCGTCGGCGGCGGCCTGGGCGACGACCAGCGCGCGCGGGTCGGCAAGCCCGACGTCTTCAGCCGCGCTGATCACTAAACGCCTGGCGAGGAACTCCACGTCCTCACCGGAGGCAATGGCACGGGCAAGATAATGCAACGCAGCGTCGGGGTCGCTGCCGCGGACGGATTTAATAAAGGCCGACGCGACATCGTAGTGAGTATCTCCTGCCTTATCATACTTGAGCGCCCGCTGGCGGATGCAGTCCTCCGCTACCTGCAAGTCGATCTCAACAGCACCGTCAACCCCGGGCGGGGTCGTCAACACCGCTAATTCAAGCGCGTTCAGTGCCACCCGCACGTCCCCCGCCGAAGCGTCGGCGAAGTGCTCCATGGCTTCGTCTGCAAGCCGCACTTTATAAGCGCCCAGCCCCCGTTCCGGATCGGCCAAAGCCTGCCGGAGGATCGCCGCGACTTCGGTGCGGGAAAGCGGTTCAAACCGGAAGATGGTGGCACGCGAGCGGAGTGCACCCACTATTTCAAAATACGGGTTCTCAGTGGTGGTGCCGATCAGGGTAATGATACCCTCCTCGACAAAAGGCAGGAGCGCGTCCTGCTGCAACTTATTGAGATGGTGTATCTCGTCGAGGCACAGGACGACCGGCTTTTGTCCCCGGTCCGCACGCCCGGCGACATCCCGGATCTCCTTTACGGTCGTAAGGGCGGCATTGAGCCGGACGAAGGGGCGGCCGGAAGTGCGTGCGGCGATTTCCGCCAGAGCCGTTTTACCCGTGCCTGGCGGCCCGTAAAAGATGGCAGAGCCCAAGCGCCCTACCTTTATTGCGCGGTAAAGCAACTTTCCCTCGGCAAGCAGGTGCCTTTGCCCGACAAATTCCTCAAGGGTGCGAGGCTTAAACCGAGCAGCGAGTGGCAACCGTTCCAAGTTTCTCCCCTGCTTCCCCCTTTTCTTAGAATTATAGTACGACAACCAGAATAGAGCAAAGAAAAGACCCGCTCGGGCACCGCCGCAAGTTTTTTTTAAAGTGAGCAAAAGAGCAAAAGGAGGGAGTAACAAAAGCCGAAAAAGACTTGAAACTGGGCTATTTCAAAGGGGATAAGCTTCCTGTACTGGTAGAGGTGAACGGCCCGCCCGGCACCGGCGCGGAACCGCTATAACATCGTCCACGAAACTAAGGCCTGCGGCCCTTCCTCAGTTGGTGGGACATCGGCATCATCTACACCCCACCAACGTTCTGCTTCGCAGGGCCGCGTCCAGCGCTCAAACATACTCCGATAACATTCCCGGCTACGAATTTCACTCCTTGGGAAGCGGCTCGAACAGGTTCATATCCACAGTAACCGTGACCGGCTCTTCGGAGGTGTTTTTCAAACGGATCCGGAAAACCGGGTTTTTCAACAGGCATTGCCAAAGTATTGTTCCCTCGTAACAAGCCGTGTTATCGGCTGTCGCCCACTCACCTTCCCTGAGTTCTTCGATAGAAAGAAGCATACGCCCGGTACTTTTTACCCGGAAAGCAACGACCAAAGGGGTGCTCTTGTACTCACCAAAGGTCAGTTGTTCCCCGGGTGCAAGTTCCCGGTTTGCTGCTAAGGTAATAACATTTGGCTTCAGCGCCGGGATAGGACATACGTCTGCAAAAGGATGATACATGGATTACCTCCTGCTCAGTGTTTTGCATGCTTAAATAATTATAAGTCGACCGTGATTTGCTCCGCAAGCGAAAAACAAAAATGAGAAAAGCGTTCCCACCGATTTGACGGGCCGATGCCCTGCAAGAACTTGAAGATCCGCTTCGCGTGTTCCTTTTCATTGTCAGTTTCCTGGAAAACGGCGGCGATCTGTTCGTAGCCCTCCTCGCGGGCCGCGCTTGCAAAGTAGGTATACTTATTACGGGCCTGAGACTCACCGGCGAACGCAGCCCAAAGATTGGCTTCCGTCCGGCTTCCTTTAAGTTTCATACTTTCCCCTCCCGGAGAACCGTTTGTAATCTGGTGAGTTAGGGGTATTTTAGCATATCCCTTAACCAATAGAAGTTTTTTTTTACCGAATAAACCCCCGCCCGCCACGAACAAGCTAATCATGACGCCGCACAGCCGCAGCAAGGCTGTCCTTCGTTTAAAGTTATCGAGGGGGTGGTCTGCCTGTCCAAAATAGCAATAATCGGTATCGGTTCTGTAGGCGCCACAGCCGCCTATGCACTCGTTGCCGGCGACCTGGCGCAAGAAATCGTTCTTCTGGATATCAACAGGTCGCGGGTTGAAGGGGAGGCTCTGGACCTCGGGGACAGCACGACCTTCACCGCCCCGAAAAGGGTTTTCGTCGGCGACTACGAAGACTGCCACAATGCGGAGATCGTGGTCTTTACCGCAGGAGCAAACCAGCGGCCCGGGGAAAGCCGCCTTGCCCTGGTTGAAAGAAATTACGGTGTCCTCCGCGATGTGCTGAATAAACTACAAACCTACTGGCACGGCGGCATCCTCATCATCGTTTCCAACCCAGTGGACGTGTTGACTTATGCCGCCGCAAAGACCACCGGGCTGGAAAAAAACCGCGTACTCGGCAGCGGCACCATCCTTGATAGCGCCCGGTTCCGGCATGCCTTAAGCATTCATGTCGGGGTAGACGCCCGCAGCATCCATGCCTACGTGATAGGTGAGCACGGCGACTCCGCCGTCCCTCTTTGGAGCAGGGCTACCGTCGCCGGTATCCTGCTTGATGATTTCTGCCGCCAAAGGGGAATCGCCGTTCCTGACAAGGAAACTATTACCACTTCAATTCGCCAAGCCGCCTACCGCATCATCGAACGCAAAGGCGCCACCTATTATGCGGTTGGATTAGCGATCCGCCGGATATGCGAGGCCATCCTTAAGGACCAGAACAGCGTGCTTACCGTTTCCGGCCTGCTTGAAGGCCAGTACGGTTACGCGAATACGGCTTTCAGCCTGCCGACCGTGGTCGGTAAAAACGGCAGGGGCACAGCCATTGAACTGCCGCTTGACCTCGAAGAAAAAGCGGCTTTAAAGCGCTCCGCCGCTCTCCTCAAGGTCGCCCAGGAGCGGCTCGGCCTTTAGCCGGAGACTTCAGCCACGTAGTGTTCTAAGAAAGTCAGGAGTTCATCGACCAGCTTTCCCTGCTTGTAAAAACCAATACCCGCGGTGATGGCTAAAGGGAAAAATGCCAGCCACCCGACAGTGCCGGCCGCCGCCTTGTCAAGCCACTTGCCGGCTCCCGTTTCGACCTCCACCCCGTTTTCCCGCTGTTTGAGCCTCACGGTTAATGCATAGGACATCCCCGCCACGTTTGCCAGGGTCCCGCCTTTTTTCGCCTGGACCAAAACCGTCTTCTGATCGGTAAAAAGCTGCGTCTCAAATTCCCGCCGGGTGAACCACACCTTAATCGCCCGGCCCAGGTGGTCAGCCGTAAGGTTCGTGCGGTAAATTCTTAAAGCCAAAGCAGACGCCACCTTCTACAGGATTAGCATCGCGTCCCCGAAGCTGAAGAAGCGGTACCGCAGGCGCACCGCTTCCCGGTAAGCCTGCAAGACCTTCTCCCTCCCTGCAAAAGCCGCTACAAGCATCAGGAGCGTGGAGCGCGGGAGGTGAAAATTGGTTATCATGCCGTCTACCACTTTAAAGCGGTAGCCCGGATAAATGAAAAGATCGGTCGAACCGGCGGCCGCCCTGACTCTTCCCGGCTCCTCCGCGACAGCCTCGAGGCACCGGACGGTGGTAGTCCCGACGCCGATAACCCGGCGTCCCGCGGCCTTTGCTAAGTTAACCGCTTCGGCCGTCCCTTCGGGAATCCGGAAATCCTCCCTGTGCATCCGGTGCGCAGTTACATCCTCCACCCGCACGGGGCGAAAGGTGTCGAGTCCGATGTGCAGCACCAGCGACACCGTTTCTACACCGCCGTCCCGGAGCGCTGCAAGAAGTTCGGGGGTGAAATGGAGCCCGGCTGTTGGAGCCGCAGCCGATCCCGGTTCCTTAGCGTAAACCGTCTGGTACCGGTCGGGTGACGCTATTTTTCTTCTAACATAAGGCGGCAGAGGTACCTCCCCAACCTGCTGTAATACCTTTTCGAAGGACCCCTGGTAGCGGAAACTGACTATTCTTCCCCCGGCTTCCGTCTTCGAGAGGATCTCTCCTTCAAGCAAACCGTTGTTAAAGATAAGTTGCGTTCCGGGCAGTACGCGCCGTCCTGGCCGCACTAAAGCCTCCCATAGATCAGTACCTACAGCTCGCAGCAGCAGCAACTCCACACGGCCACCGGTTTTTTTCCTGCCGTACAGCCGTACCGGCAGAACCTTTGTCTCGTTCATCACAAGGAGATCGCCCGGAACAAGGTATTCCAGTATATCTTTAAACCTCCGGTGCTCAAACTCCTCCCTGTCCCGCCGTAATACCAGCAACCGGGACTCGTCCCGCCGTGGCAGCGGTTCCTGCGCAATCAGCTCCGGCGGCAGTTCGTATTCGAAATCACTGAGCCTCAGCAAGCGTTACAGACCATTCCCCTATTTTCTCGGTTTCAAGATAATTTTACACCATGCGTCGGTCTGGTTAAAAGCGGCTAAGGTGATTCGTGAAATCTCATATTAATTTATAATTATTTTTTATAACTGTTATTGCAGGATTTTATTAATAAAACCGGAATATGTAATTAAACCGGATGGAGGGGAAGGAGCCGGTGCTCCCCGCGGGCTGCAAACCCGTTGGCCGGCCGAAAGGCCGGGGTCGGGTTCGACTCCCACTTCCCTCCTCCACCAACGAGGAACCACCCGGAAGCGGCTTACCATTTAGAAGACTTGAAGCCCAAGTTTCAAAACTAGGAGGGTACTGTAATGGCCGACTACACAAAGATGTGGGAAAAATTAGGACTGGACCTCGAAGCACATGCTAAGCTGCTTGAAGCGCTCCCGCCAACCTACTACGACGTTTACCTGAAGCAGGAAAACCGCCCGCAGAATATGGAGTACTTCGACTTCATGGTGAGCGAAATCCACGGCCTGCGGGTGAAGGAGCTGCAGGAATTCCGCAGCGGCGGCGGCAAGGTGGTGGGAACCTTCTGCGTCTTTGTCCCGGAAGAGCTGATTCTTGCGGCCGGCGGGGTTTACGTGGGGCTGTGCGCCGGCCTGGAAGTAGGAACGTCGAAAGCGGAAGCAGTGCTGCCGCGGAACATCTGCCCGTTGATTAAATCGTTCATGGGGTTTAAACTCTCCCGCATTTGCCCGTACTTCGAGTCCTGTGACCTGTTAGTGGGGGAGACAACCTGCGACGGTAAGAAAAAGGCCTTTGAGGTCCTGGCCGACTTCGCCCCGGTCTACATGATGGAGGTCCCGCAGCGAAAAACTGAAGCCGATTGGACCTTATGGCTCGGGGAGATCCGCGCCCTCGCCGCCAGGCTCGAAGAGCTTACCGGAGGGAAGATCACGGCCGCGGCGCTGCAGGAAGCGATCGGGAAGGTGAACGCCAAGCGGCGTGCGCTGCAGCGTCTGGCAGGCCTGCGGAAGGCCGATCCCCCACCAATCAGCGGCAGGGACGCCCTGCTCATTTACCAGATCGCCTTTTACGATGACGTCGAGCGGTTCACCAAGCAGGTCGAGGTCCTTTGTGACGAACTTGAGGAGCGGGTCAGCAAGGGTGTCGGCGTGGTGCCGCCCGGAACGCCGCGGCTGGTGGTAACCGGGACGCCGATGGCTATTCCCAACTGGAAGGTACCCTACATCATCGAAACCAGCGGTGCGGTCGTTGTCGCGGAGGAACTCTGTACCGGCTCCCGTTATTACGAAGCGTTGACAGCGGCGGAAGGGACGACGCTCGACGACCTGCTGGCAAATGTGGCGGCTCGACACCTTGAGGCCGACTGCGCCTGCTTTACCCCCAACCGCCGTCGTCTGGAGAAACTGACGACAATGGTACGCGAATACCGGGCCGACGGGGTGCTGAGTTACGTCCTTTCCTTCTGTGACCCGTACGCAGTCGAGGTGTACCAGGTGGAAAAGATATTGAAGGAGGCACGCATTCCGCTGCTGCGGATCGAAACCGATTACAGCCAGCATGACGCCGGTCAACTAAAAACCCGGATTCAGGCTTTCCTGGAGATGCTGGCCAATAATACCCGGGTTGCTGTTACCGACTCAAACCCTTAGCATAAACATTGAAAATCGCAAACCTTACTTTAGCAGGAGGCCATGTAGATGCGTGAACTTGACGGCCGCGGGAAACCCTGTCCGCAACCGGTACTTCTGGTGAAGGAGGCGGTTGATGCTGGTAACGCGGCGTTTACAATTCTGGTGGACAACCGGGCAGCGGTGGAGAACGTAACCCGTTTTGGGCAGAATAACGGCTACCGTATCACTGTAGAAGAGCTTCAAGGCTGCTGGCGGGTTATAGGAACGAAGGCGGAAAAGGCCGAGGATACGAAGGCGAAAAGAGCTGGCGGGGTTCCGGCATCCGTCGCACCTTTGGCAGCCGCCTGTCCGGCTGCCGTCCAAACGCTGGTGATCCAGTCCCAAACGATCGGACGGGACGATGAGGAACTCGGACGCAGGTTGATGAAAAACCTCATAGAGACGCTCGCGGTTAACGAGAGCCGGCCCCGGACCGTTATCCTGATGAACGCCGGGGTGAAGTTCGCCTGCGAGGGCTCGGAGGTCTTAGAAGCCCTCCGCGACCTGGAGGGAAAAGGGGTACGAATCCTGGCCTGCGGCACCTGTCTAAACCATTTCGACCTCAACCGCGCCCTCCGGGTAGGACAGCCGACAAATGCTTACGAAGTACTGAACCTCCTTCTCCTGGGCGGCGTGCTGGTTTGGGGCTGATTCAGCCTGTTCACCGGTACCACCGGCTTGGGCAGTTCATCTTTCAAGTGGCCGAAAAGCTCTCCTAAGCGCCTTAAACTCCAGCGGGAAGCTGAATAAGATCACGCCCGCCTCACCTCGAACAAAATCCTGCCATTCCGGTGGCGGCAGGGGCATCCCGGCGGCAGGAGGTTGGAGGTAGCGCAGGTCAACAGGCCACCTGGCAGGTGCCAGCTCCGCCACTGCCTCCTCGCAAACCCGTCCCACCGTGCTGGGGCCATAGATCACGGAAACCGGCAATTTTAAGCATGAAAAGCACCCCCTTAGTTGCTTAGCTTAGCGAAATAACCCGCAGGTAAAATAGCTCCCGCGCATGCCACCTTCAATGACAAAATCTTTAACCGCTTTCCCGGCCATCGTAATGGCATCCTGATTGTAGCAATTATGTGGAATATAAAACTTTTTGGCTTCAACGCTTCGCCCCTCCTCGGTCGATCAGTTGTTCTGGAGTTTGGCCTGAAGGCGTAGGTTTATCACTGAGCGTAGCAATTAGGCGATCCAGGGCCTT
>JBFLYP010000020.1:0-38651 GCA_040756575.1 Bacillota bacterium
CTCAAAAAGAGGAGAAAACAGCAAATGGATTGCTGAAGGGTTTTACCTTACGTGAGTTTTGGCTGAAGAATCGACCTTGGAGCCTCTGAAGGAGAAAAACAAGCGGCTTTTGCAGCATTCTCCTAGGAACATCCACGTTGTCTAAATCGTATACCGAGAACCAGGCGGTTAACCATGGCGTTGAGGCGGTGCATGATGCGGTCCGTCTCCGGGT
The DNA here is from genome assembly GCA_040756575.1 of Bacillota bacterium. Lineage (GTDB taxonomy): Bacteria > Bacillota > Desulfotomaculia > Desulfotomaculales > Ammonificaceae > DTYU01. Next base: position 215 of record JBFLYP010000020.1, read on the forward strand.
TGACCGCCTTTACTCTGAGTTCGCCGCCGGCGGCCAGATCCAAAATCCGGTCCGCCCGGTCTAACCAGGGGTCACCTTGATCCGCAGCCGCAAACTAAATATTGACAAGGTTTGAGACAGAAGATACAATTGCAACAAAAACATTGTTACAATTGTAACGGTGGTGAAAAGATTTGTATATCAACCCTTTTAACCCCTACTTTCCTGCTCCGGATCACCTGTTTGCCAACCGTTCAAACGAACAGGAGTTTTTTAAAAAAGGGCTTTTTTCCGGACTGGCCGCCCATGGAGGCGGCCCGTGGAATATTGCTTTGTTGGGTCCGTGGGGCATCGGAAAAACCAGTCTGCTTCGCCGATTTGTACGCATTGCCGAAAAAGAAAAGGTTGAGGGGAAACCCGTCCTTACCGTGAACCTAAGTGCTACGAGCGCGTATACTTCGTTCGATGAATTTGCCCGGGCTTTTATACGCCGCCTTATAGACGTGGTGCCAAAATCTAAATTAGCCCAGGAATTTGAAAAATGGGAAATCCAATCTGTCCGGATGGGTATGGTAGCGGTCAAGCGAAGAGAAGAGGCGCCCGTTGAAGGGACGATTGAAACGCTTTACCGCGGCATGCTGTCTTTATGGCATGAAAGCATTGAGAAAAAGTATGCGGGGATGGTCGTGTTTATAGATGATATTCAGAACCTCTTAGAAATCCACCCCAAAGCATTGCTGGCCCTTCGAACACTGTTTCAAGACCTGCAGGGGGCAGGAGCCCGCTACCCCTTAGTGGTGACCGGCCCGGAAACGCTTTTTGGCGCTGTTAGAGAAATAGCGGAACCGGTGACCCGGTTTTTTGAAAGAATGCCTGTGTTACCGTTCACCTTTTCAGATACGGAGGAAGCGGTGAGGCATCCCTTAAACGCCGTTGGCAGCTACCTTACTATTGACAAAGAATTAGTTCAAAGAGTCTACGAAAAAACGCTTGGACACCCGTATTTTGTCTCCTTTGTGATGCGTGACTTGGTAGACGCGGCCTACCAGCAAAACTCTCAACTGTCCGTCGGGCTGCTTGATGGATATTGGAAGGTAATAATCAGCCATTTAGAAATGGAAAAATTTGAAGAGGAATGGAAGGTTTGTTCGCCCGCCGAGAGGAAGGTGCTTGCTGCCTTGGTCAAGCAACCCAACGCCCCAGTGACCCAAACCTTTGGAAAGCAGCGCGGTCTTTTGCCCAGATTGATAGAAAAAGGCTTAGTTAGGCGCAAAGAAAGGGGGGCATACGAGGTTTACCATCCCCTCTTCGCAGAGTTTATCCGATCGCTCGATTAGAGGTTAAAGAAAGTGTTAACGCCGCAATCTTAAAAAAGGGCCGCCCGGTTTTTTCCTAGGCGGCCCCGGCGTTTTTAGGGGGAAAGCGTGGGCGTCAAACCGCAAAGCTGCGTTACCACGGGCAACAAGGCACCGCTCCCAGGCCTTCCATGGCTCGGATCACTCGCGGGGTGCTGCGGCGGCCCAGGCCCAGGACCAGTTTGCCGACCTTTTCCCGCGACTCTTCATCCGCCGATCCCACAATCCCGAAGTCCATAAACAGCACCCGGTTATCGGGCAAGGCGGCCAGGTTGCCCGGATAGGGCCGCCGTGGGAATAGCGGCGGCGAGAAAATTTGGCGGGTGTGGTACCATTTGAAAGGCTAACCGGGCCGGGTTTTTTGTTGTCTTTAATCACACGGCATCCTTGAGGGGTTGACACTCTGCGTAATGGTTTGTTAAACTTATTTGGACCAACGAGTACAAAGATTATACCTCTTGGTCAATATCATACCGTATGTTAACAAACACAGGTATTCTTGGGAGGGTATATGGTCACCGGCAAGTTTAAGAAGGTCGCTTTGTACCTTTTGCTGCCTCGCCCGGGAGCCATAATCGGCGGCTCCGTTTACTTTTGGGGCGGCGTTGCCTACGCGGTAGTGCTGAACCGCTGTTTTTCAATAGCTGATATAGCCGTTGCCTGGTTTTGCATCGAGTATTTAATCAATCAGGCTAAGTACTGGCTAAACGACTATAAAGACGTTGCCAGCGACCGGCTCCATCCGAGAAAAAGAGAGCGGGCTTCGGCCGGCGGGTATTTGCCTGTAAAGTGGCTGCCCGTCTTATGTGCTTTACGCATGGTCGCAGGGACGGCTTTTTTGCTTTGGTGCCGGCCCCAGGCGCTGCCCTTCGCTTTACTTTTGCCGGTAATCCAGCTTTTGTACGACAGCGTTAAAAGGATCCCGCTGCTTAACGCCGGGATGGCAGCCTGCGGTTCCCTGGTTAGGTTTGCAGCCGGCTATGCCGCCGTAGGGGGAGTCTGGCCGCTGTTCTTCCCCTGCCTGCTCGTATACTGCCAGCGCATAGCGATTTACGTCGCCGCCTATAGCGCAGAGGGGCGCTACCTTTTGCGCCACGGAACAACGCCCGGTAAAGAATATACGTTATTCTACGCGCGGTATCCTTACCTCGAACGAATGGCTTTGGCGTCTTTTCTCGGGTTGCTCGTTTTTGCGATTGAGCAATCCGTTCCCGGCGGCATCATCGTTACCGGTATCATTTTAGCCCTTTGCGGCGCGCTTTACTACCGGATCAACGGGCCGGGAGACAAGATTTACTGGGAGGGCTGGCGGCTTCTGTGGCGCATGCCGGTCCTTATATGCAGGCGGTTGGGTAGGCAGTTGAGGTTAAGGTACCGGCAAAAATCTCTCGCCCTAAGGAACGCCTTATGTACCAGAGATGGCTGATCCTCGCCGCCGTCGTCACCGGCTTGGCGCTGGACCTTCTCGACATCACCGTGGTGAATGTGGCCGTCCCGCACTTGATGGCCGAGTTCGGCACCGATATCGACAGCATCCAGTGGGTGGCCACCGCCTACCTGATCGCGACGGGTGTCATCATACCCCTTTCGGCTTTCCTATCCGACACGTACGGGACAAAACGCTTTTTTCTCATCAGCATGGGCCTGTTTACGGCCGGTTCGCTCCTCTGCGGGCTGGCGTGGAGTTTCAATACCCTGATCCTCTTCCGGGTGATTCAGGGGCTTGGCGGCGGGATGATCATGCCGCTGGGAATCAGCATCGTTTACAAGACGTTTCCGCCTTCCCAGCGGGATATGGCGATGGGAATCATGGGAATACCGCTTCTCGTTGCGCCGGCGATTGGTCCGATCCTCGGCGGATACTTAGTCGAATACGCAACCTGGCGCCTGATTTTTTACATCAACCTCCCGGTATGCTTACTGGCCATCTTCTTGACCGTCCTTGTTATGACGGAGTTTGAAACCTGCCCGCGGAAGGCGGACTATACCGGCTTTCTGCTGGTGGCGCCGGCGGTGAGCGGGCTCCTTCTGGCCCTGAGCAGGGCGCCGTCCGACGGCTGGGATGCCCCGTACGTCGTCCTGTTGTTACTCTTCGCGGGTTTTTCTCTCCTCCTGTTCCTTTTGTGGGAAATCAGCCGTGCGGAACCGCTGGTGGAAGTGAGGCTGTTTTGCCAGCCGGTCTATGCCGCCGGCGCCCTGGCCATAACCCTCTCGGTTATGGCCATTATGGGGAGTCTTTTTCTGTTGCCCGTGTTTCTCCAGGATATAAGGGGTTACGGACCGCTAACGGCGGGAATGATTCTGTTACCGGAGGCGCTGGCCGCGGCGGTGGCCCTTCCGGTTGCCGGTTTCCTGGTAGGCCGGGTGGGGCCGGGACCACTCGCGCTGACCGGAACAACGATGATTATCTGGGCCACGCTCGGCCTTACGCGACTTGGCCTGGAGACGCCGGTTTCTTTTTTGATGCCGAACCTTGCCTTGCTGGGCTTTGGGATGGGTTTAGGCATTATGCCGGTGATGACCGCGGCGCTCAATGTTGTTCCGCCGGAGCTAGACAACCAGGCGACCTGTCTTCTCAATATGCTCCGCCAGGTCGGGAGTTCCTTCGGGATCGCCGTTATGGCCACGGTAGCCCAGACGCACCAGGGGACGCATTACGTTCGTCTGGCGGAAAGGCTAACTTACGACTACCCGATGCTTCCCGAACTTACGGCGCGGCTGCGGTGGGCGCTTACCGGAGCCTGTGACCCTTCCGGTATGTGGGCCGTTGTCGCCGCGCAGCTCCGCCTGCAGGCCGCCGTGTACGCCCTCGCCGACGCCTTTGTCCCGGCAGTAATCTTTGGCATTCTTGCGATTTTGGGCGTTATCGTGTTATGCTTTTGTCGAAAGATGAGGACAGATATACCCCGACAACAGGAGGTCTCTTTGGATGGTACGCACTCTAAGCAAACGTTTGCCCATTTTTGAAGCTGCCGTGGCTGTCTTTTCCGAGAAGGGGTTTGCCAGGGCAACGATGGAAGAGGTCGCCCGGCGTGCCGGGATCGCGAAGGGTACCCTTTATTATAACTACCGGAGCAAAAAAGCGCTTTTTCTTTCGCTCATCGAAGAGGGCATTGAGCGACTGGAAAACGCCGTGAAGCGGGAGACAGCGCGCAAGGAGGATACTTTCGGGCGGTTGGAAGCGCTGATCGGCGCGCAACTGAGTTTCTTCGAGGAATACCGGGACTACTGCAAGATCCTTCTCAGCGAGGTCTGGGGCCTAGGCACCAAGTGGGAGGAGCAGGTGGAGCGGCTCCGTTCAGGGTACATCCGTATCATCAGGGACCTGATCAAAAAAGGACAGGCTGAGGGTGTAATCCGCAAGAACTTAGAGGTTGATACGGCGGCCATGGCGGTATTCGGCGCCGTAGCGGTTGCGGCGCTAAATGCTTTTGTTTTTGAAACACAATATCGCTACGATGGTATCTTACAAACGCTCAAAAATTTATTACTTACCGGGATTCAGGAGCCGACCGGTACAGTCGTAGCCTCTGAAAAATAAGTCTTATGTAAACAAGATGCTCAAAGAAATTGCCCAATTTCCTTCCTTCTCCTGCCTAAGGCCTTCTTTTTTGAGTGTTTTTACCGTTGGTTTTTTGGACGACTGAGGGGTTGACACCTCAGAAAACGGTTTGCTATACTTCTTTTAGACCAGTAAGTACAAAGATTAAACCTGCCGGTTTAGTATAAAACGATTTTGGAGAGGGAGGTTTTTGTCATGCGCATCTCAGTATTTCGCAACACAAAAAGGTTTTTGGCCGGGCAAATGCTAAAAGCAGCGTTCTCCTACATTGGGAAGGACCCGGCGGCGAATTTGCCGAAACTTCTGCATTTGGCTAAATTGGCCGCCCTGCAGCAGAAGCACAGGCGCCAGATCGACGAGCTTCGTAGCACCCTGGAAAATAATCAGGTTATCTATGCCTATGCCGTGCACCTGTTGCGGCATACCCACCCCAATATAAAAAAGCGCCTGCTTTACAACTGGTTTGTGAGCAATATCCTCTTTGGTGTGCCAGAACAACAGGCAATGACCAGGAAACTTGGCTTGAGTATTCCCAACGCAATTCTGGTGGATCCGACCAGCGCATGCAACCTCCGGTGCGAGGGGTGCTGGGCGGGCAAATACGCGCATAACAATTCCATCAGCCCGGAAAGGCTGGACCGGCTCTTCGGCGAGGCCGAGGCACTGGGGATCCGCTGGATCGTTTTCTCCGGCGGGGAACCGCTGCTATACCCGAAACTGTTTGAACTGCTGGCCAAGCATCCAGCTCTCGCCTTTATGGCCTATACGAACGGCACGCTGATCGACGAAAAGATGGCCGATAAAATAGTGACGGTAGGGAATTTTACGCCCGCCATCAGCCTCGAAGGCTGGCGGGAGCGCACCGATGCCCGCCGCGGTAGCGGCGTCTTCGACAAGGTAATGCGGGCCATGGATCTCCTGCGGGAGCGCGGGGCCGTCTTCGGCGTTTCTTTAACCGCCACGCGGTACAATGTGGAAGAGATAACGAGCGATGCCTTCATCGACTTCCTGGTCGAAAAAGGGGTTACCTATGGGTGGATCTTCCATTACATCCCCGTCGGGCGCAACCCGAACCTGGACATGATGATCACCCCCGAACAGCGCGCCTATATGGCCGGGCGCATCCCTTACATCCGCAGCCACAAGCCGCTTATGCTGGCCGATTTCTGGAATGACGGGGCGCTCACGGAAGGGTGCATCGCCGGCGGAAGGCGCTACTTCCATATCAATGCCGCCGGAGAGGTGGAACCGTGCGCCTTCGCCCACTTTGCGGTTGATAACATCAACGATAAGAGTTTGCTTGAGGTGCTGCGTTCACCTTTCTTTGCTGGCTTTCAGAAACGCCAGCCGTTCAACCCCAACCACCTCCGCCCGTGCCCGGTTATCGACAACCCGGAAGCGTTACGGGAGATTATCCGCGAATGCGGCGCCAGGCCGACCCACGCCGGGGCGGAGGCCGTCCTGGAGGGTACCACGGCAGCCTACCTGGATCGCCGGGCGGCGGAATGGGGCGCAATCGCCGACGGTCTCTGGGAAGCCCGCACGGCCCGTCAAAAAACCGGTACTGCAGGAGCGTAAAGGCGGTGTTTACAGGCAAGGCTCAACTCACGGAGCGGCCCGCCGGTTAGGGCGGGCGCTCCGTTATTTTTGATACACCGGCCTTCGGGGAACGAGTCCGCGGCTGTGCTGCTTATAAAGACCGGAGGCGCCAGATTGAAAAAATAAGGGCTGATCTTTACGGTGGGACGGCATCCCCGGCCGGAGGGTTGAAGGAAGGGACCAGATCGGCGCAAGCCCTGGGGTTGCCTCGGTTAGGAGGGACTGCTTTGCAGATCGCGGTGGATGCGATGGGTGGTGATTACGCTCCGGCGGAGGTTATCGCGGGAGCAAGGCTCGCGGTTGCGGAGTACGGGGTCTACATTTTGCTGGTGGGGGACGAGGCCCGGATCAGGGCGGAACTGAGAGGGGAAGCTGGTAAAAAGGTAACGGTGGTTCCGGCCAGCGAGGTTATAAGGATGGAGGAACACCCGGTTCAGGCGGTGCGCCGGAAGAAGGATTCTTCCATCGTCCGCGCGGTGCAACTGGTCAAGGAAGGGCGGGCCCAAGCCATGGTCTCCGCCGGCAATACCGGGGCGGTGATGGCCGCGGCCCTTTTGGGATTGGGGCGGATCGAGGGCGTTGACCGGCCTGCGCTGATGACCCTGACGCCGAATCCTCGTGGTTATACGGTGCTGCTTGACGTTGGCGCGAATGTGGATGTTCGGGCGGAAAATCTGGTCCAGTTCGCGATCATGGGTGCGGCCTACGCCGAGACCGTTTTGAAAATCAAGGTTCCCCGCGTTGGGATCCTGAGCATCGGCGAAGAGGAGAGCAAAGGCAACGAACTGACGCTGAACGCTTTATCGCTGATGAAAAAGGAGGTGCCGAATTTCATCGGCAACGTGGAGGGGCGGGACGTCTTTAACGGGCGGGCCGATGTGGTGGTCTGTGACGGTTTTGTGGGGAACGTTTTGCTGAAAGCCGTTGAAGGGCTGGCGCAGGCTCTTGAGGTAATGGTACATCAAGAGGCGGCGCGCAGTTTCCTGGCCGAGGTGGCGCTGGGCACAGGTTTGTTTTTCTTGAAAGGGCTCCGGCGGCGCCTGGACTATGCGGAATACGGGGGAGCTCCCCTTTTAGGCGTGAACGGCGTGGTTATTGTGGCACACGGCAGTTCGAAGGCGCGGGCGATCAAAAACGCCATCCGGGTGTCGATCGAATCGGTAAAGAACAGGCTGGTAGAAACGATCCGTGCGGGAATTGCCAGGCGCAAACCCAAGGGAAGGGAAATGGTTAATGAATGAAGCACGGTTCGTGCCGGGGATAACCGGTTTGGGGGTTTATCTCCCGGAACGGGTGTTGGCAAATTCCGAACTGGAGCGGCTGGTTGGCACCAGTAGTGCCTGGATTGTAGAGCGAACCGGGATCAGGGAAAGGCGCCTGGCCGCCCCAGAAGAGAGTACGTCCGATCTGGCCGTGAGAGCAGCCAGGGAGGCCCTCGACGCGGCGGGTTTGCTTCCCGAGGAAATTGAGCTGATTATTGTGGCTACGGCGATGCCGGATATGCTTCTTCCGGCGACGGCCTGTCTCGTACAGAACCGCCTCGGGGCAAAATGGGCCGCGGCCTTCGACCTGGGGGCCGGTTGCAGTGGCTTTGTTTACGGGCTGGCGGTGGGATCTCAGTTTATCCGGACGGGTTGTTACCGGAACGTACTTGTAATCGGGGCCGATGTGTTTTCAAAAGCTGTGAACTGGGAAGACCGTAGGACCTGCGTCCTTTTCGGCGACGGTGCCGGGGCGGCGGTTTTGCAGCCGGTCGAGCCTCCCCGGGGGATCCTTGCGGTTTATCTCCGGGCGGACGGTTCAGGAGGCGACCTTTTAAAGCTGCCGGCAGGCGGCGCCCGCCTGCCCGCTTCTGTAGAGACGGTTCAGGCGGGACTTCATTATTTGACGATGAACGGGCGGGAGGTTTTCAAGTTCGCCGTCCGGGCGATGGAAGAGGCCGCGGTGGAAGCGCTGCGCCGGGCAGGAATAAAACAGAAGGAAGTTGACTGCTTCATCCCGCACCAGGCGAATATTCGGATCATTGACGCTGTGGCCAAAAGGCTTTGTCTTCCACCGGAAAAGGTGTTCGTCAATGTTGATCGCTACGGTAATACCTCGGCGGCCTCCATTCCGATCGCGCTGTATGAAGCCGTTTCCAAAGGAAAGATCAAGCCCGGCAAAAGCCTGGTGCTGATGGTGGCTTTTGGGGCCGGTTTGACCTGGGGTGCGCTGGCGTTGCGGTACTAAATAATACTTCAAAACGACCGGGAGCGCAGGATGGAGAAGACCAGGGCCGCGCCTAACACTATTCCCGCAACGAAACCGGCTTTTGCCAGCGGCAATCCCCAAAAGGTGTGGTATCCGTGACCCAAGAGGAAAGCGGAACCAGCGATCAAAGCAGCGAGAAGCATACCGAGAACCAGGCGGTTAACCATGGCGTTGAGGCGGTGCATGATGCGGTCCATATCCGGGTTGACCGCCTTTACTCTTAGCTCGCCGCCGGCGGCCAGATCTAAAACCCGGTCCACACGGTCGGGCAGGCGGGTGAGGAGGCGGTGGTAATCTTCGAGGTGTTCGGACAGAAGTCTCTTGATCGCCGGCAGCCTGAAACGGCGGGCCACCAGGCGTTTGGCCAGCGGACGGGCGATCTCCACGATGCTGAGTTCCGGGTCAAGCCGGGCAATCACGCCTTCCGCGGTAACCAGAGACTTTATCAGCAAGGTCAACTGGGTGGGTACCCGGATGCGGTGCTTGAAGGCCACGGATAGTATATCCCGCATCGAGTCGGCCAGACTGACCCGGCTTAAAGGGATTTCGTAATACTTCTGGCGCAGGCCGTCAATATCCCGGTGCAGCGCGGTCCGGTCTACGTGTAGCGGGACCGCTCCCAGATTCTCCACGGCGCGCATCACCCGGGGAGTGCTTCGCCGGACGAGCCCCAAAACCAGGTCCCCGATTTTCCCCCGTAACTCCTCGTCCACCCATCCCACGATCCCGAAGTCCATAAACAGCACCCGGTTGTCAGGCAGGGCGGCCAGGTTGCCCGGATGGGGATCGCCGTGGAAAAAGCCATGGAGGAAGATCTGTTTCATCAGGGCATCGGCCAGGCGGCGGGCTACCAACCGCCGGTCAATTCCCTGGCGGAGAAGCTCGTCGGGGTTAGTCAGCTTGACTCCTGCGACATCTTCCATCACCAGCACCTTCCGGGTTGTATAGTCCCAGTATACCGCCGGAAAGTAGACGGTGCTGTCGCCGCTGAAGTGGCGGCGGAAGGTTTCTGCGTGGCGCCCCTCCGCTGTGAAATCAACTTCTTCCCGCAGGATTTTATCAAACTCGGTCACCATTTCTTCAAAAGAGTAAAGCTCGCGCCACGGCCCGTGCCGGTCCAAAAACCTGCCGACGTCGTAGAGGATCTCCACGTCTGTAGCGAGGATTTTCTCGATCCCCGGCCGCTGGACCTTCACGACCACCGGGGTGCCGTCACGTAAAGTACCCCGGTGGACCTGGCCGATGGAGGCGGCGGCCAATGGGTTGGTTTCGAAATCGGCGAAGATCTCTTCCAGGGAAAGGCCCAATTCCATGCGGATGCGTTCCCGAACCTCCGCAAAGGAGAAGGGAGGCACCTGATCCTGGAGCCTTTCGAGTTCGGCGATGTACCCGGGTGGAAGGAGGTCGGCACGGGTGGAAAGCACCTGCCCTAACTTGATGAATGTCGGGCCCAACTCTTCGAGGGCAAGGCGGAGCCGCCCGGGAGGCGAAAGCTTTTCTTTGACCCGCTGCTCAGCTTCCGGTGCAGCTTTCAGGCGGCGCCGGAGGCTCAAAAACTCGGTTAAGCCTAATTGGTGTACCAGGTAACTAAAGCCGTGTCGCACCAGTATGTTGGCTATCTCCCGGTAACGCGCAAAATGTTTGTACCGCTTGCGCAGGTGGAACTGCATACCGATCTTCTCCGGCGGCTGCTAAGTTTTGCTCTATTTATTGTTTCACACCGGTAGTGAGAAAACCTCTGAGGATTCGCGGGGCGGTTAAAAGGTTTACGGGACCGCGTCCAAAGGGGTTGGCCTCGGAAAGGAAAAATGCACCCGCACCGGCACCATTATCCGGCAAAAAGAGCCCTTTTCGTTCGGCGCCTGGATTTTGGCGCCGGCGCGGACCCGCGGGGAAGGCGACCGGTGCTACTCTTGAGCGAGTCTTTCTTCCAGGCGCGCGATTCTTGCCTTCAGTTCTTCTATTTCCGCCCTGGTTACCAGGTCCGGGCTCTCCTTCTGCTGGTGGATTTCCCGGCAGAGCCCGCTTAAAAGGTCGGCCTTCTTCTGCTCTCCTTTGGCAGCCAGTTCCCGGAGGAGATTGCGCATCTCTTCCCGCTTTGTTTCCCCTTTTTCCGTCAGCCGCCGGATGGCGCCCTCCGTCCTTTCGGCAACCAGCGCCAGCGTCCCGATGCCTACCATCGCAAGTCTTTCAGCCGTTTTCAACATTGCTTTTCCCTCTCTTTTACCCTCCGATGTTTTGAAAAAATAGGAATAATTAACAGGTTTGTTGTTCTTTTGCGTTGTTTACATAACAATTATAACACATCCGCTCGCCGCCGGGCCACAGTTAGGGTAACGGTATCAAATAAAATTATGCATACCCCTGGGGGGTTGGCACCCAGAAGGACGGTTTGCAAAGCTGGGCAGCCGCCGGGTAACCGGGGGCACATAAAACGTCAGGTCTGGGGAATGCACTTAGCGCTTCCGTCTTATTAAGCCTACTTTATAATTCTTCTGTAAAGTATTTTGTGATTCCATTTTATACTTGACAACGAGAAATTTTAATTGAAGAATAATAAATTAGTTAAATGATTTAAATAGTTTGGGGAATAAGATGGATAAGCTTCAGACGTGCCAGGAAAAGACGGAGGAGGTAATGAGGCTTTTTGCCCGCCGCCTATTGAGGGAGTTGGTTGGGCCCGGGGAACCAGGCTCCAGACGGCGCTCCTGCTCTCCCGGGGACCAACGGTTGCCGGTTCATGCCGCGCTGGGCGGAGGGCCGCATTATTTTTTGCGGGCGCTCAGCCGCGGCCGGGCCACCGTGTCGGAGGTGGCGGCGGAGCTCGGGGTGACCCTGGCGGCGGTGACAGCCTTAGCGAATAAGCTTGTGCGGACGGGTTGGGTCGGCCGTTACCGTGATGAGCGGGACCGGCGTGTCGTCTGGCTGGAACTGACGCCGGAGGGCAGGGAAGTACTTGCGCGGGCGCAGGCGGCACGGCGGGAAGTTTTTAAGCGGTATTTCGGGTGCCTCTCTGGAGAAGAGGTGGACGCCCTTTGCCAGATGATGAAGAAAGTGCTCGCAGAGCTTCAGCAAGAGCTTTAGAGGGGAGAAAAAGGATGAGCCGGGGAAGGTTTTTGCTGCAGAGCAGCAGGTGGGTACCCAAAGGGGTTTTATGGCTAACGCTGGTCTTGCTTGCCTTGACGAGTGCCGGCTGCCGGTCCGACCGGGCGGAGAAGAAAGCGCCGGTTCCGGTGACCGTGGTAAAGGCGGCGGCAGGCCGGCTGGACCGGAGCGAACGGCTTAGCGGCAAGGTGATGGCTGGAGAGGAAGTAACGCTCGCGCCCAAGATCGCCGGTAAGGTGGGGGCGGTGCTGGTAGATGTGGGGCAGGAGGTAAAGGCCGGGCAGGTGCTCCTGCGCCTTGATGCGCCGGAGATCGAGGCGGCGGTACAGCAGGCGGAGGCCGCGGTCAGGGTGGCCGAGGCCGGGCTGAACCAAGCCGCCCTTGGGGTAGAAAGGGCAAAAGCCGCACTCGAGCAGGCACAGGAGGGCTACCGGTTGGCCGAGGCTAACTACGAGCGGGGGAAGGTGCTTCTGGAACAGGAAGCGATCTCGCAAGCGGATTTCGAGACTCGCTTTGAGCAGCCTTACATAACTGCTGCCGGGGCTTTGAAGACGGCGGAGGCGGGTTACAGGCAGGCGGTGGACCAAAAAGAGAACCTTGCCCCTGCGCAGCTCGCACAGGCCCAGGCAGCTCTATTAGCAGCGCGAACAAACCGGGCCAACACAGTGGTAACCGCCCCGATTAGCGGTATGGTGGCTTCGCGCAATGTCGATCCGGGAGAGCTTGCTTCACCCCAGGCACCGGCGCTGACCATCGTAGCGATCGACCCGGTTTTGGCAGAGATCGGGGCTGCGGAAGAGCAGATTAGCGGGATAGAGGTGGGGCAAGAGGTTAAGGTGTTTATTCCGGCGGCGCGGGCCGCGCCTTTTAGCGGGAAGATAAAAAGCATCAGCCCTGCGCCTGACCCGCGGTCGAAAGCTTACACGGTCAGGGTTACGGTCCCCAATCCCGCCCACCTGATTAAACCCGGAATGTTTGCGGAGGTTGCCCTCGGAGCCGGTGCGGCAGCGGTGCTTGTTCCCCGGGACGCGGTGGTTATGCGGAACAGTACCCCTGTGCTCTTTATGGTTCAAGGGAACAAAGCCGTCCTTCGCAGGGTGGAAACCGGTGCGTCCGACGGACGGAACATCGAGGTCAGAAAAGGACTGAAGCCGGGGGAAAGGGTGGTTGTTTCGGGGCAGGAGAGGCTCGTTAGCGGCACTCCCGTGACGGTGGTCGGAGATAATTGGTGAGGACGGGAAAGTGGGGGAGGAGAGGTTATGGCCGGACCGAAAAAGGCGTTTTTTGCGGTTTTGGTATTATTCATACTTAGCCTTGCGGGGGTAACCTTTTATTACTGGTATGAAAATGCCTATTACGTAAAGACTGAGGATGCGTACATAGACGGAACCGTTCTCAAAGTCGGCCCCCAGTTGGCGGGAAGGATCCTGGAAGTGCGGGTCCGTGAGGGAGACCAGGTGGAGGCCGGCGAGGTGTTGGCCCGGATCGATGACGCTGCCCTCTCGCCCGGGGGAAATACGGACCTGACGCTTGTCCGGGCGCCGGTGGCCGGGAAGGTGCTAAAGATTCTGGGACATGCCGGCGAGGTAGTAACACCCGGCCAGCCGGTGGTGATGCTGGCTGATTTGCGGAGCGTCTACCTTACGGTGAACGTGGAGGAAAAGAAGATTGCCAAGGTGAAGCCGGGCCAGCAGGTAAGCTTCACGGTGGATGGCATCCCTGGCAGGGAGTTTACGGGCCGAGTCGCTGAGGTTACTGACGCGGTGGCCGCTACCTTTTCTCTCCTCCCAACGCGAAGCACGAGCGGGAGCTTCGTTAAGGTGAGTCAGCGGATACCGGTTAAGGTCGTGATCGAAAACGGGAACGGCGCACCCTTCCGTCTCGGCCAGAGCGCGGTGGTGCGCATCCACCTCCGGGGGTAGCGGGGCAGTGCAGCAGGAAGAGGCGCATATTCCCTGGTTATCTTTGAGTGTCCTGGTTCTCGGCGGCTTTATGGCGCTGCTGCAGGCCAGTGCGGTCAATGTGGCCATCCCCCGGCTTATGGCCGTCTTTAACACCTCCACCGACGAGATCCAGTGGGTGCTGACGGCCTATATGCTGGTCTCGGGGGTGGTCATACCCGTCTCGGGATATTTAGGTGACCGCTTCGGTTACAAGCGCATCTATCTCCTGGCCTTGTGTCTCTTTATGATCGGCTCGGGTCTGGCCGGGTTTTCCTGGAATATCAGGTCCCTCATTGCCGCCCGTGTGGTACAGGCTATCGGCGGCGGGATGATTATGCCCGTTAGCATGGCGCTCCTTTACCGGATGGTGCCGGTGCAGAAGATCGGTCTGGCTATGGGCACCCTCGGCCTGGCCTTCGTTTTAGGCCCGGCCGTCGGCCCAACGGTCGGCGGGTATATTGTGGACTACCTGGGCTGGCGGCTGATCTTCTATCTGAATCTGCCGGTTGGGCTCATCGCCCTGCCGCTGATTGTTTTGCTGCTACCGCCTACTCCGCGGCAGGAAGGGCTCCGGTTAGACTTTCCCGGGTTTGCCCTATCCGTGGCCGGATGCTTCTGCCTGTTACTCGCTCTCTCCAAGGGGGCCGACTGGGGCTGGGGTTCGCAGGCGATCGTGACCCTGTTTATCGCGGCCCTTTTCTCCTTGGCGCTCTTTGTTCTCTGGGAACTGATGGCGCCTAAGCCGATGCTCGACGTGCGGCTCTTCACCAACCCCGTGCTTACGGCGAGCACCCTGGCAACGGGCTTGTCCTCGGTCGCCCTCTTCGGGGGGGTTTTTCTGGTGCCGCTTTTCACCCAGACCGTGCAAGGTTACTCACCCCTGCAAACGGGCCTGATCCTGCTGCCGGCGGCTTTGGTCTCGGCGCTGGTCATGCCCGTCGCCGGCAGGCTCTTTGATCGCGTGGGATCGATCCCCCTGGGGCTGGCTGGTCTGACCATTGTCACGGTGATAACCTACCTCCTCCACGCCCTGACGCTGGATACGCCGATGCGCCACCTGCAATACCTCCTGGTTATTCGCAGCGCCGGCCTCGGCCTCTGTATGATGCCGATTGCCACGGCAGGGATGAACACCGTACCAAAGGCCCTGGTAGGCCAGGCATCGGCGCTGACCAATACCGTCCGCCAGATTGCGGCCTCCTTCGGCATCGCCTATATGACGCATATCCTGGTTACCCGCCAGGCCCTTCACGCCGCGTGGCTGAGCGAGGCGATCGCCATCGGGTCGCCGTCGGCCCTGGTGGTGCAGCAGTTGAGCACCCTTACCGGAGCGGGGAGCGGCGGACAGGCCGCCGCGCTTGCGGCCGTCGGCGGGCTGGTGCAACGGCAGGCCGTGGTGGCCGGGATGGGGGATACCTTTTTAGTGGCGTCTATCCTGGCGGCGGCCACCATCCCTTTTATCTTTTTCTTGGGGAAGCGGCAGGTGGAGTCTACCCGGCGGCGGGAGGAGGAAAAATGGCGCGCGCGTCGGGCCCAGACCCCGTCGGAAACGGGTAATCCGGTAACGGATACGGGGATGAACGGATAGAAGATTCGGCCGGCGTAAAAAGAGGGCCGGCCTTTGCGACCAGAGAGGGTTTTATTTTTTATAAGGTTTTTTGCATTAGGGTTATTTCACGGGTGCCAGTAAACGTGGTTATAGAGGACGCCAATGCCTCGCTCTTGAAAGGATAACCGCGGCGGTGGAATTTTTATTCGGGGTGAAACGATGCCGCGTCAACGCACAACAATCGAAGCAGCCCGGACGGCTTCCCTGCCATGGGGGGCGCTTTTGGCGCTGATTTTAGGTACGTTTATGGCGGTGCTGGACGCCAGCATCGTTAATGTGGCGCTTCCCCGGATAATGGCGATCTTCAACGCCACTACCGACCAGATCCAGTGGGTGCTGACGATCTATCTCCTGGTGGGCGGGATGGTGATTCCGGCCACCGGCTACATCGGCGACCGGTTTGGGTATAAGGGGGCCTACCTGGCGTCCATAGCCTTCTTTACGGTAACGTCCATGCTCTGCGGCTGCTCCTGGAGCACCTCCTCGATCATCGCGGCGCGGGCCCTGCAGGCCATCGGCGGCGGGATGGTGATCCCTCTGAGCATGGCGATGGTCTACCAGATCTGGCCAAAAGAAAAGATCGGGATGGCGATGGGCCTCTGGGGTTTGACGATGACCGTGGCGCCGGCCATCGGGCCCACGCTGGGCGGCTACCTGGTGGATTATTTTTCCTGGCGGCTGATTTTCTATATCAACCTGCCGGTCGGTATCCTGACCATCCTGTTAGGGTGGGTGTTCCTGACAGAAACCCGGCGGGTTAAAGAACTGCGGCTCGACGTCTTGGGGCTGCTGCTTATCTCCGGCTCCTGCTTTGCCGTCCTGCTGGCCCTGAGCAAGGGCCAGGAATGGGGCTGGGGTACGCAGAGTACGGTTTCTCTTTTTGTAGCGGCGCTTTTCGGCTTCCTGCTGTTCTTTTTCCGGGAGCTGGCGGTGCCGAACCCGGTGGTGGACGTGCGGCTCCTGCGGAACGGCGCCTTTTCGCTGAGTTTGTTCACGTCGAGCCTTGCCTCGATCGCTCTCTTCACCGGGGTTTTCATTATTCCCATTTTCACCCAGAACGTTCAGGGGTATTCGCCCTTGCAGACCGGGCTGATCCTGATGCCGGCTGCACTGGGCACTGGGTTCGTGATGCCGCTGGCGGGTAAACTCTTTGATAAGATCGGCGCGGCGGTCCCTGCCGTGGCGGGACTGGGGCTGGTGGCGCTGACCACTTACCTGCTCAGCCACATCACGGCCGACATGCCGGTGCACCGCCTCCAGGTGCTTTTGTGCCTGCGGGGCGTAGGGCTGGGATTCTCGATGATGCCGCTGATGACCGCCGGCATGAACACCGTTCCCGGCCCCCACGTGGGCCAGGCCTCGGCCCTGATGAACGTAGTGCGGCAGGTGGCCGCCTCTTTCGGGATCGCGCTGGTAACGTACGTGCTGGTGAACCGGATCGCCTTCCACGGCGCGCGCCTGAAGGAAGGCGTGAGCCACCTGGCGCCGCTCGGATGTTTTTACTACAGCCGGGTGGAGGCAGGTCTGAGCGTCACCGTCGGGCCCGCGGCGGCCAAAACGGCTACGGAAGGACTGCTCGCCGGAGCGGTACAGAAACAGGCGGCGGTGCTGGCCGTGGGAGACGCCTTCATCGTGGCGACGGTGCTTGTCCTGCTGGCGCTTCCCTTTGCGGCTTACTTTGCTCCCGGCAGGGTGGAGGCGGCGCACCGCCGGGCGGAGGAGAAGCTGCAGCGCGGGCACGGTGCCGGTGAAGGGGGTCCGGCGGTACCCCTGGAGATTTAGCAAAACCAAGAAAAAGGTATTCGAAGCCTTTTGTCGAAATAAGCACCTTCATGAAGCGGATAAGCATCCTGGGAGCGGAGATCGATCCGCTAACGCTGGAGGAAGCCGTAAACCGTACGGCCGCACTCGTGGCTTCCGGGGGAGCGCACCAGATCGTCACCCTGAACCCGGAGTATCTCTACCGGGCCCAGCGGGAACGGGACCTGTTAGAGATCGCGCGGGAGGCGGCGCTGGTTACCGCGGACGGGATCGGCATCGTCTGGGCGGCACGGGTGCACGGTTTTTTTCTCCCGGAGCGGGTGACCGGGATTGACCTGCTGCTGGCACTTTGCAGGCGGGCCGCAGCCGAGGGCTGGCGGGTTTTTCTTTTGGGCGGCAGGCCGGGAGTGGCCGCGGAAGCAGCGGCGCGGCTTGCGCGGGACTATCCGGGGCTCACGGTCGCGGGGACGCACCACGGGTATTTTTCCGGGGCAGAGGAAACGGGCGTCCTGGAAAGGATAAAGGCGGCGCAGCCGCAGCTTCTGTTTGTGGGGCTGGGTGCGCCGAAGCAGGAACGCTGGATCTTCCAGCGGCGTGCGGCGCTGGGTTCGCTGGTGGCGGTGGGGGTAGGGGGGAGCTTCGACGTGTTGAGCGGGCGGGCAAAGCGGGCGCCCGCGTGGATGCGCCGCCTGGGCCTGGAGTGGCTCGGGCGGCTTGTGCTTGAACCGCGGCGCTGGCGGCGAATGCTGGTGCTGCCGCTGTTCGCGCTGCTAATATTGCGTATGCGGATAAAGGCTGCTTCGGGTTGCGGCGGACCTGCCGGCCCGGGAAGGCGTGGTACGGTTCATGCCAAAACGGGCGAAGAGGGACGGAAGGTGCCCAAAGTCGTCATATCCGGGTATTACGGCTTTGGCAATTCCGGGGATGAAGCGATGCTTTTTGCGATAATCTCGCAGTTGAAGCAGCGGATTCCGGAGTTGGAGGTTGTCGTCCTTTCCCAGCGGCCGCAGGATACAGCGAAGGAGTTCAGCGTCCGCGCCATACCCCGGCGCACTCTCGGCCTGATCTGGCGGGAACTCAAAAACGCCGACCTGCTGCTCAGCGGCGGGGGCAGCCTTTTTCAGGATGTGACCAGCCCCCGCAACGTTCTTTATTATGCGGGTATTATTATCATGGCATGGTTCTGGCGCAAAAAGATATGCATCTACGGGCAGGGTATCGGACCGCTTAACCTTCCCCTCAGCCGGCTTCTGGTAAAACTGGTGCTACGCGTCGCCGACCTCGTCACGTTGCGTGACAAGGACTCCCTTGCGGAAATTGAGACTTTAGGGGTGAGGCGCCCTGTGCAGGTGACGGCCGATCCGGTTTTAGCCCTCGAGGTGTCACCTGACGGTTGTGAACGTGGCAGGCTACTGCTGCAGGAAGCGGGGGCGCAGGGAGGCCCCCTTTTAGGAATTTCTCTCCGCAGGTGGCCGAACCTAAATGCCGCTTTGGGCGCGGTGGCTGAACTCGCAGATACAATGTCCTCTCGAGGTTGGCGCGTTGTTTTGGTCCCGCTTCAACCTGATGATGCTGAGGTTCTCGCAAAGCTAAAAGAGCAGATGCGTTCGCCGGCGGTTCTCCTTGAGAATGTCAGGGGTTTTCGGGATCTCCTTGCGGTAGCGGCGTGTTTTGATTTGTGCTTAGGGATGCGGCTGCATTTCTTGATATTCACGGTGATGTCCGGGGTCCCGGCGGTGGGCCTCGGTTACGATCCGAAAGTGGGGAGGTTTATGAGTCAGGTTGGGTTGCCGACGCTGCCGATGGCAAGCATAACGGCCGGGAACCTGCGAAGAGCGGTCGAAGACCTTTTGGCGGAGGAAGATATTGGTACCCGCCTCGTAAGGCGGGTTGAAGAATTGAGACGCAGGGCGTGGCACAATGCTGATTCGGTCGCGGCGCTGCTGAGAAGCGGGAAGTGAGAGCTAAAGGGATCCGGCGTAGCCGAATTCCTACAAAAAATCTCGCCTCTAACCTTACACTTCCCATCTTTCGGACGCCAGCCGCGGGAGGGCCAGGAGCAGCCCCAGGAACAACCAGAAGAGGGTGCTCATCAAGGGGGTTTCGAAAATATTCTCTACTGCGTTATGCAGCAGAACGGCGGTGAGGCCGCCCAAATATGCGGCGGCGAGTGTTTTTACCGCTGGCCGGGATAAGACGGTAACCGCCCGGTAGCCGGCCCGCCAGGCGGAAAAGAGGACCCACAAGAGTGTCAGGAGCGCCAGAACCCCACCTTCAGCCGCCGTTTTGAGGTAGAAGTTATCGACGTAGAAGCTGCCGGGGATGGCGCGGGTGGCGACGGCACCGCCGAAGCGGCCGAAGCCCTCACCTGAAACCGGGTGTTGCTGGAGTTTTTGAAGTGCCGCCTGCCAGCGGGCAATCCGACCGGAGCGCTCACTTGAGGCGAGGTAACTGGCGGAAAAAAGGTACAGCAGCCGCCCGGCGATACCGGGAGAGACCACAGGCGCAAGCAGAACCGTTGCGCCCAAACCCCATAGGAGCCGGGGCCTGACCAGAACGGCGAAAAGAGCGAGGCCCAAGAAGGCGGCGAACCAGGCACCGCGCGAGAACGTTACCACCAGGCAGACCGACATTGCGGCCGAAGCAACGGCGTAACCGGTTCTGGAAAGCCTGGAACCGCCGGTGTAAAATCCGGCGATGCTCATAGGGAGAGCGAGTGCGAGGAGAGACCCGAGCACGTTTGGACTTCCGATAACCGAAAACGCACGGGTGCGGACACCGGCTTCGGCCTGGTCCAGCCAGTTTTGGGGTACCGGCACTCCGGCTGCATACTGGCCGATGCCGTAGAGGGCAACCGCTGCGCATACAAGGACGAAAAAGCCGGTAAAGCTCTTCACCTGACGGTAGGAGTCGGGGAGGTTCAGTCCGACGAAGAACCACAGGACATACTCAAGGTAAACGCGGACGCCTTCGATACCTACGGCCGTTTCCGGAGAGCGTAAGAAGAACAGAAAAAGAAAGACGCCGTAGTAAACTAAAAGGGGCAGATGCACCTCGCTCAGGCGGTAGCTTTCAAAGCCGTTGTAAAGGGCACGGGCGGCGATCAGGGAGAGACCGAGGAGAAGGCAGAGCTCGTCCCAGGTGCCGGCCAGTCCACCCGGACTTTCGCTAAATCGCCTGGTCACAAAGTCGATAAACGGATAAGCCCCGAGTACAAAAAGAAGGAGCCAGGATTTTTTTGCAAGGAACTGCAGCAAGCGGCTGCCTGTAATCCAGCTTTTAACGCCGTCTGCCGCGCGGTGAACTGAGCCGCAACGTGCCAAGCGGTCATGCGCTTTTTGAAAAAAAACGGAGGAGACTTTAAACCATAGCGGTTCCCGGCCGAGCCGCCGGGCAAAGGAGCTGTATGACCACGCCTGCTTGACCGACTGTAACGAGCGGCAAAAAAGACTTGCGTTGCTTATTTCAGTTGCTTTTGACAGAAACAGGACCTCCAGTTTTGAGCTGCTCAATGATATTATAAGGTTTGCGGCGTCTTTGTACCAGAGGGTGATTTTAGGATAGTGTCAGCCCGGTCAAATTCCGGCTTTCGGCTTCTGACACATGACTTTTCTTGGCGTAGGAGGCTTTAAGAAGGCTTGCAAGGAATCAGGGTTCTTCATGTTATCGGCGGGGGCGAATTCGGCGGTGCGGAGCGGCACATTTTGACCCTGTTTAAATCCGTCAACCCGCAAGACGCGCTGATAGAGGCGGCGTGCTTTTTTACGGCTCCGTTCGCTTCCTTAGCCCGGGAGGCGGGAATGAGGGTAACGGTTCTCCCGATGTACAGCAAGCTGGATTTAGGAGTTGCTCGGCGGTTGAAGGAGATTCTTACAGGATACGACATTGTCCACACCCATGGCGTGAGAGCGAACCTCTTAGGACGGCTGGCGGCGCGAGGGACCGGTTTACCCGTATGTACCACGGTGCATAGCTTCCTGTCCCTGGATTATCCCCACCCGGTTACCAGGATCGTTAACACGTTAAGTGAGCGACTGACGAGGAGGTTCACCACCCGGTTTATCGCGGTTTCAGATGTTCTTGCAGCAGATCTGGAGAAAAAGGGGGTTCCCAGGGATAAGATATCGGTCGTTTATAACGGAATATGCCTTGACGTGGACCAAGGCAAACCGGACAGAGGACTGCGGGCACGTTTAGGCCTGCCTGAAGGCATACCTCTTATTGCTACTGTCGGCAGGCTTCACCGGGTTAAAGGACACCGTTATTTCGTTGCCGCGGCGGCCGAGGTTTTAAAACAATACCCTCAAGCGCGTTTTTTAATTATCGGCTCCGGTCCCGAACGGCCGGAACTGGAGAGACAGATAAAAACGCTCGGACTCGAAGGCAGGGTGATGTTAACGGGTTTCGTTAAGGAGGTTATGCATTACTACCCGGAATTCACGGCGCTGATCCTTCCGTCGCTTGCAGAGGGTTTTGGGCTGGTGGTGCTGGAGGCGTTTTTACATATGACGCCGGTCGTCGCTACCCGGGTAGGCGGGCTGATAGAGGTTGTACGGGACGGTGAAACCGGCTTCCTTGTACCGCCGGCGGATGCCGGGGCCCTTGCTGAGGCCGTCTGCCGGGTTATCGCGGATCCTGTGGCCGCGAAGGAAATGGCCGCACGCGGGCGGGATTTCGTCAAGCGGGAGTTTTCCGCCGCCAGGATGGCAGCGGAAACGGTGGCGGTTTACCGGGATCTATTGGGTAGTAGCCCACGCGGCCCCGAGGCCTGCTCCAGCGCAAGCATGAAAATGTGAGTGACCCGTGAGCTGGTTACTCAGATGCAGTAGCGCAACACAAACGGAACGCGGTGAGAAGCAAGCAGAGCACGAAGGACCGGCACCGGACGGAGCGGAGCGTACACAGAAGTACGTGAGCATCCGGCCGGTGGCGGCCGACAAAGCTATGCGAAGCTTATCGCCGCGCCCACCGAAAGAAGTACAATTTTCGATGGAGGGCCCCGCCGGGTGAACCCTACTACACTGGACTATAACGGCGCTGTCTACATAAGCAAGCAAAAAGGCTTACCACGGCGGTGCTCGCGGAAAGTAAATAGGTCGTCTCGGAGGTTAAGGTGACTCAGCTCAGGGATAAGGATATCATTTGTCTTTCATCGGTTAACTGGGATCCGATCTGGACACGCAAACAGCAGGTGCTTTCAAGGCTTCATCCCTCCAACCGGATTCTGTACGTTGAGCCGCCGGGAACGCTCATTTCCCCTTTCAAGGATCCTTCTTATTGGGGGAAATGGCGCCCATGGGGCAGGTGGGTCAGTCGGCCGCGGCCGAATATTTATGTCTTTCAACCGCCTTTCGTACTTCCTTTTGGAAACATGTACCACTGGGTAGGGAAACTGAATCAGTACTGGCTGGCAGCCTGGGTAAACCTAGCCATTCACAGGCTCAAGATTAAGCACCCGATCCTCTGGACCTACCTGCCGGGTACCGCTGCTGTGGCCCGGCTGATCAAGCACGCCGTGCTCATTTACGACTGCGTGGACGAACACGGGGCTTATAAGGGGTTGGTCAGCGAACGGACGATCTGGAAACTTGAGACGGAGCTGCTGCGCACCGCCGATATAACTTTTGTTACTGCGCCGGGGCTTTACCAGCGGCGCAAGGATCACGCCCGGAGAATTTACTACGTTCCGAACGCAGCGGACGTGGCGCATTTCAACAAGGCTTGCGATCCGGAGACCCCGATTCCCGAAGAGATCAGGCGGCTTCCATCCCCACGGTTGTGCTTTGTGGGTGTGGTCCAGGAATGGGTTGATACAGAACTCCTTGCAAGGGTGGCGCGGGAGCGGCCTGAATGGTCGATTGTCCTGATCGGTCCGGTAGCGCCGGGCATCTCGCTTCACGGTCTTGACAAAATGCCGAACGTTTTCTTTTTAGGCAGGAAACCGAAAGAGGTTTTACCGAATTATCTGAAGGGGTGCGAAGTTTGTCTTAACCTGTTTCGTAAGAGCACTTTGACCGCAAACGTCAGCCCGTTAAAGTTTTACGAGTATTTAGCTTCTGGCCGGCCGGTGGTAAGCACGGAAATGCCTGCGGTCGAGGAGTTTGCGGATCTAATAGAGATTGCAGCCGACGCCCCCGGCTTTATCACCGCAGTAGAGAAAGCGCTTGCTGAGGAAAACGCCGGGCGGCGGGAAAAACGCCTCGCACGGGCGCGGGAACACTCGTGGGAGGCACGCGTCGCTCTTATGGAAGAAAAGATTGTGCAGGTGTTGCAGGAAAAGGAGTAGATGTTGTGGCGGAGAGGTACTTTCGGGAAATTGCGGTTTTCGGCCTGGGTTTTGTAGGACTGCCGCTGTCGTTGTGTTTTACCCTGGCCGGATGTAAGGTGATCGGCGTGGATGCAAACGCTGATCTGGTTGAAGAGATCAACAGCGGCATTACTAATCACCAGGAACAGTACCGGGGCATCCCGATACAGCAGGTTCTCCGGCAGGAACTGGCCCGGGGATCTTTCCTGGCGACAACCGATCCCCGCGCGGCTCTTGAATCGGTACAGGATATCGTTGTCACCGTAGGTATTCCGGTGGTCGGGGGGGAACCGGACCCCGGTCCGTTGGCAGAATGCCTGAGGAGTATTGCCGCGGGGCTAAAACAAGAAGACCTGGTGCTCATCCGGAGTACGCTCGTTCCGGGAATGATGCGCAACCTGGTCAAACCCATCCTTGAAAAGAGCGGACTCCGGGCCGGCGAGGATTTTTACCTCGGGTATGCGCCGGAACGGATTGCGGAAGGCCGTGCATTTGAAGAGTTCGTTACCATGCCGGTTGTGGTCAGCGGCATCAACTCAGACAGCCTGGAGCAGGCGGCGGCACTCTTACAGGTAATTACCAGGGCGGAGATCGTCCCTGCAGCTTCTTTCGAGGCGGCCGAGATAGCCAAGCTGGTCGAAAACATTTCGCGGGACGTGAATATCGCCGTGGTAAACGAGTTGAGTGCCGTAACACAGGCCTTAGGGTTAAGCGTATTTGAGGTGGTACGGCTGGCCAACACCCACAAGAGGGTAAAACTGCTACAGCCCGGGCCGGGAGTCGGCGGCTACTGCCTGCCTAATGCGTACCATTATTTAGCGCCTGTTGCACGCGAAGCCGGGGTCGATTTAGAGCTCATGCCGGCAGCCCGCAGGGTAAACGACCTCATGCCGCGGCGGGTGGCCGATATGGTTCTGAAGCTCCTGCCGGTACCGCCCGCACAGGCGCGGGTGGCGGCACTCGGTTTGGCGATGAAGGACTTTTCAAGCGATAGCCGTTCCTCCCCTGCGCTAAGGGTGGTGGGGTACCTCCGGGAGGCCGGTGTCTCGGTGAAGGCTTTCGATCCGGTAGTTCCCCGGGCTTATTCCTTCCAAGTCGAATCGCTGGATGAGGCGTTAGGCGGCGCCCACGGTGCAGTTATACTTGCGAAGCAGAATGGGTTGGCGATCGAGTGCCCGGAAGTTTTTGCGCGCTTATTGGATCCGGCTGGGCCTTTTGTTGTCGACACAAAAAACATTTACGGCAATCGTGCGGTTAAAGAGTCCAACGTGCGAATTGTTTCGCTTTAACAAGAGATATCTTTACGTAAATTTGCCGAAATCGGCTAAAACGTAAAAATTTTACGGTTCAGACTTGTCCGGGGTGGTTTTTAGTGTTACCTTTATTATAGTGCCTTTTAATTCGTATGTTAGAGACTTGAGGTAGTAATCCCGCCCGGCGCGGACCTCCTGGTTGCCTAATTTAATCTGAGCCGTTGTGACGGGGGTTTGCCCTTCAAGGGTTACTATCAAGTCTTTGAAGTAGGGGTCACGGGCCGGAACCTTTTGTCCGGCGGCGTTGGTTTCGGTGGTAAATGCCGGTTCAACCGTTACTTTCTTTACGGTGACCGGGACATAGCTTGCCCCCGCAACCATCCGATCGCCAGGCTTGACTATCTGAGCGGTTTCCGGCGGTACTCCGGTAACACGAACGATAAATTCCACAAGGGTAGGTGTAGCGGCGGCCTTCGGTAACAAAAGTTTATATGTCGCCCCGGCGATTATGAGCAGCACTACGAGAATGATAGCAGCATCTATGATGTTAATGAGACCAAAAATTCGACCCTTCTCGTCGAGTAAACGCATAGAACGGCCTCCTTCTACAACGATTCGTTCTTTAATAATTTAAAGCAAACGGGGCAGGCCGTCAATGAGTGTTTTGCAGGAATGCCACATGCGGCAAGCCGCACAACGAAAAATGAAAATGGGGCGAATAGACCCGTAAGCTGGTTACTTATTAGATGCAGAAGAGTACATAAACGGAACGCGACGAGGAGCGAGCAGTACAAGGAAGGCGCAGCCGGACGGGCCTGATTGGGAAGTGGGAAGTGGGAAGTGCGAGCTATGAAGAAATTCGCGCAGCGAATTTCTACCTTAAGAAATCTCACCTCTAACCTCCCACATCCCACCTCTTAAATACTGGGCGAGCCTGACGCAGTAATGCGAAGCTCATCGCCGCGCCCCACGGAAGAAGAACGCATTCTCGGAGGAGAGTAAATTGGCAAAAGGTAAACTTGGTTTCAAGCGGTTTTTCAAGGCCGGCTTGCTTTTACTTATACTCTTTGGTCTTGGTATTATTGCGGTGTTCGGGTACGATGGGCTGACTCGATCTGATAACAGAGGGGTTCCGCCGGGTCCTGATAGCCCGAGAGAGGCGATTGCCGCCCAGCGTTTTAATTTCCTCCTCTTAGGTTCCGACGCCCGCGACGGCGAGATCAGGTCAAGGTGCGACTCTATTGTTTTCGCCAGTGCGGATACAGGGAACAAACGATTGGTGCTTCTCTCAATACCGCGGGATACGCTGGTGGACATACCCGGTCACGGGAAAGACAGGATCAACGCAACAATGGCGTACGGCGGTCCGAGGTTGTCAACCCGGGTGGTCTCGGACTTGATCGGCCAGCCGATTAATTATTACGTAGTTACCAATTACGAAGGGTTTATCCGACTGGTCGATGCCCTGGGGGGGGTCACTTTAGAGGTCGATAAAAATATGTATCACTATGACCCCGAGAAGGGTGGTCGCTTTACCATAAGACTTAAAAAGGGGTTGCAGCACCTGGACGGGGAAAAGGCTTTGATGTACGTTCGTTACCGGGGTGATCCCCTTGGTGATATCAAGCGGGTGGAGCGTCAGCAGAAGTTCTTGTGCGCCGTCATAGAAGAGATGCTGAAACCGCGAAACCTGATAAGGCTTCCGGTGCTTATTCCTAAGATCAAAGACTGCATCTACACCAATCTCCCGCTCGGGCAAATGATCTCCTTGGTCAAGATGGCGCGTAATATGGATGACCTGCAGGTTTTAAGCGGCACCCTGCCGGGATATCTTGCCGACGATCCTTACTGGCACGTTGACCCGGATGAGGCCAAGAAAGCGGTTGCACAGCTTTTGCTGGGGGAGCCGATACCCCGGGTGGTAAAGGAAACGCCGGCCGGGGTCGTCATAGCCCGGGCCAAAAAAGAATCGGCGGTGGCGGGAGAGGTATATCCTGAGAAAACCGTTCCGGCGGATACTTATGAGTCGGTCACGGGTGACAGCTATGGCGGGGATATGGTGGTGGAGATTATACCCGGACCCGCCGGCGGACCGCCCGGAGCCGGGGAACAGCCCTCAGAAACCGGGCCGCCCGTTTCAGAACAGCCTGACCAACAGCCTCCCCAGGCAGAACCTTCCCAAGGAGAAACCGATGATTCATTGTGGCCTTTGCGTCGGCTGCTCGGCCTAAGCCCGGACCAGGCAGAGCCTCCACGAGAAGAAACCGCTGGCTCGATATACAGCGGTGAATAAGGGGGTCAGCAATACGTTGTTGGATCTCGAGAGAATTAAGGCCCTTATACCTCACCGACCCCCTTTTCTCTTATTGGACGGGATCCTCGAATTGGAGCCGGGGAGAAGGGCGGTAGGGGTAAAGAACGTTACCGCCAACGAGTTTTTCTTCCCGGGGCACTTCCCAGACTACCCGGTGATGCCGGGGGTGTTGATCGTGGAGGCCCTGGCGCAGGTGGCGGCGGTGGCGGTGCTTAGCTTGGAACCCTACCGGGGCAGGATTCCCCTGTTTGCCGGTATCGATAAGGCGCGTTTTAAGCGGCAGGTGGTCCCCGGGGACACATTGCGTCTGGATGTTGAGATCCTAAAAATGAAGGCTTCAGTCGGTAAGGCAGCAGGCCGGGCATGGGTTGGTAAAGAATTAGCTGCCGAAGCGGAACTCATTTTTGCAGCAGGGGGTAAGATACCAGCGGGGAAAGGTTTTGAATGAGTTTTCGTGACGAAGAAAAATACCGGGAAGGAATCCGGTCAGTTTCTGTCTAAAATAAAAACCAATTGGTATCTTGTTGGGGGAGGAGAGCTTGAACCATCTTATTCTGGCTCCGGTGGCAGCAGGGATTGTGACCTGTGCCGGGATACCGCTGGCGGTACGATTGGCACACCGGATAGGCGCAATCGACGAACCCGAAGCCAGGAAAGTCCATACCAGGCCGATGCCCCGGCTCGGTGGGATGGCGGTTTACTTAGGTTTTCTCGCCGGTTTTCTGGTTGCGGTTCTGAGTTCTGATCCGCCTTTTCGTTATTTCGGCCTTTTAGCCGGAGGGACCTTGATCTTTATAATAGGGGTGATCGACGACACCCGGGGTCTCAGCCCCCGGTTTAAGCTCTGCGGCCAGGTCCTCGCAGCACTGTCAGTAGTCCCCTTTGGGATTGATATTACATTTATCACTCATCCGTTCGCAGACGGATTGCTCCACTTAGGGTTTTGGGGTATTCCCGTGACAGTTTTCTGGATCGTTGCGGTTACTAACGCCGTCAACCTGATTGACGGCCTTGACGGATTGGCGGCGGGAGTCGGCTTCATCGGGGCCGTTACACTTGCAACCATTGCGGCGCTTGTCGGCGATAAGATTGCGGTGTTGCCGGCCTTGATTTTGGGTGCCGCCCTCCTATCTTTCCTCCCTTTTAACTTCTATCCTGCACGGATCTTTTTAGGGGACTGCGGCGCAATGCTGATCGGTTTCGCCCTCGCCTGCGGGGCCGTGATCGGGGTGGCAAAGACGGCGACCGCAGTAACGCTCATGACGCCGGCAGTTATTTTGGGCATTCCGCTTTTTGATACCCTTTTCGCCGTCCTCCGGCGGTACAAAAACGGCCGTCGAATTTTCCGCGCAGACCGTGAGCATTTACACCACCGCCTGCTCGTAATCGGCTTCAGCCACCGGGGAGCAGTGCTGGTTGTTTACAGTATCAGCGCTGTATTAGGCATAACCGCCATCCTGCTTACCTGCCTTACAACGGCTCAGGCGGTGCTCCTTCTTTTCGGCCTCGCTACCGGGCTGCTTATACTTGCAAACAAGATCGGTGTTATCGGTAGCCGCTGGCGTGCCAAGCGGTTCCCTGCTGTAAAAGGAAAAATCGAAGGGAGAAGCATTGGTTTGTAGACCTTTGACGGCACTAAAGAAGGTATTTCAGCTTGCATTGATTTGAGGGGGGATGGTATGAAGGTAAGAAAGGCCGTTATTCCGGCGGCAGGGCTCGGCACCCGTTTCCTTCCCGCTACAAAGGCACAACCCAAGGAGATGCTCCCGCTAATTGACCGTCCCATTATCCAGTATATCGTCGAAGAAGTCGTTGAATCCGGTATAGAAGACATCCTGATCATTACCGGCCGCGGAAAACGGGCGATCGAGGATCACTTTGATTGCTGCCTTGAGTTGGAGTCGTACCTCCGCGAAAGGGGTAAAGAAGAATGGCTGCGGGAAATCCGGAAGATCGCTAAAATGGCGAACATTCATTACGTCCGGCAGTGCGAACCACGCGGCTTAGGCCACGCGGTGCTCTGCGCACAAAGTTTTGTAGGGGATGAACCGTTCGCGGTGCTTTTAGGTGACGACGTTGTTACGGCAGAAAAACCGTGTCTGGCGCAGATGATCGAGTTGTTCAAGGAGGTTCAGGCCACGGTGGTCGCTGTAGAGCGAGTGCCGCTCCAGGAGGTCTCCCGGTACGGTATCATCAGCGGTCAAGAGATAAGGCCGCGCGTCTTTGCGGTGGAGGACCTGGTGGAGAAACCCAAGCCGGAAGACGCCCCGTCGCGTTGGGGCGTTACCGGTCGCTATATTATCACCCCGCGGGTTTTCAGCGCCCTGGCAACAACTCAGCCTGGGGCGGGGGGCGAAATCCAGCTTACCGATGCGCTCAGAGTGCTGGCAAGAGATGAAAAGGTCTTCGGTTACGCTTTTTACGGGAAACGTTACGACGCGGGAGACAAGCTCGGCTATCTGAAAGCAACGGTGGAACTGGCCCTGGCCCGGGAAGACCTGGGACAGGCTTTTCTGGAATACCTGCGCCGTCTTCTCACGGAGCGCTTCTAATGCGGGTGCTGGTTACCGGAGGGGCCGGGTTTATCGGCTCTCATGTCGCCGCGGAGCTTTTGGATAACGGCGCACAGGTAAGTATAGCAGACAACCTGAGCAGCGGTCTTATAGAAAATGTTCCGCCAGGTGCTGCCTTTTATCGGGTAGATATTACCTCGCCCGCTATTACGGAGATTATTGCCGCGGAGCGTCCGGAGGCAATAGTTCATTTAGCGGCGCAACCGGTGGCGCCCCGGTCGCTTGAAGACCCGTGTTTCGACGCAACGGTGAATGTCACCGGGACTGTGAACGTGCTCGCGGCTGCACGCAAGTTCGGAGTGCGAAGGTTTGTTTATGCCTCTTCTGCAGCTGTTTACGGCGACCCCCTCTACCTCCCGGTAGATGAGGCACACCCTGTTCGGCCGCTTTCCCCCTACGGCGCGTCGAAGTACGCCGCTGAGGTTTACGCGGCCACTTTCCAGCGGTTGTACGGGCTGGAAGCGGTTGTCCTGCGGCTTGCCAATGTTTACGGGCCGGGCCAGGGCGCTGCGGGCGAGGGCGGGGTTGTTGCAATCTTTTGTAGACGCCTGTTTACCGGGAAGCCGTTGGAGGTTTTCGGTGATGGCGAGCAGACCCGTGATTTTATTTATGTAAAGGATGTTGTTTCGGCAGTAACTGCAGCACTAAAGCGTGGAGGCGGGGAGGTGCTCAATATAGGTACCGGCGGGGGAACGAGCATAAACGAACTTTTTCAAGCCCTGAACGCTATCAGCGGTAAAGGTGCTGTTCCACTGTACTGTTCGCCGCGTCCCGGGGATATTCGGCACAGTGTCTTGAACCCCCAAAAGGCGAAGGAAGTACTTTCGTGGAACCCGGTTTTCTCCTTAAGGGCAGGCTTACGAGAAACTTTTGCGGCCCTAACCGGAAGCAAGTCCGCCAACGCTTAAGAGACCGCTGTAAATCTTCAGCCGGTATTTGGGAAGTGTGCTTGTACCAAACGGTTGATTCTCCGCATTGAGTGATGACCCGAGACTTTCTTGCCAGGAGTGGGCGAGCTTACTTTTTCGATAGGTCAGAGTTTTTCACCGCCAGCTCGCTTGGCAGGACCTTTAGCTTTGGATGATACCGGCGGCTTTTTGATGCCGGTTTTTTTCTTTCTGAGCATTTTTAGGTAGGAACGAAGCATTTTTTCTTCCGCAGCAAGCCTTTCTTCCAAGCGCATTGATTTATACCCCCATTTTGTTTCATCTGATCAAGGAAGTAATTTCCTATTTAATTTTTACCGTTTTCAGGATTAACTATGCCCAGTCGGTGCAGAATAGACTTGGTTCTTTCTGCCTCGCAGGCAGGTGAGCTTTTCAATGAGCCGCTGCTCCATGGGCAATGTTTTATTAAAGGCTGTCTGTACCTGCGAAGGCATTTTGCCATCGTTGCACCCAGGCAGTTACAATGGCTTGAAAGGGGGCCGGGTATGAACCCATATCTTGAGGTATTCATCCGGGCGGTAGGCTCGTTTTGTGGGGTGCTATTCGTGACACGGCTGGTGGGGAAGTCACAAGTAGGACAGTTGACCATCTCCGATTACGTTAACGGTATCGTAATCGGGTCCATAGCCGCGGGCCTGGCAACGGATCTTACCTTAAGACCCTGGTACTACCTCCTTGGATTGGCAATCTTTGCATCACTTACCATTTTAATGCAGTATGTGAGCCTTAAGTACCGGCCGGCGCGGAAGTTCTTCGGTGACGAACCGACGGTGGTGGTTCATAACGGCAAGATTATGGAGAAAAGTATGGCCCGGATGCGGTTTAACGTAGATGACCTGATGATGCAGCTCCGGCAAAAGGGTTACTTCAACATCGCCGACGTGGAGTTCGCAATAGCCGAACCCAGCGGTGCTTTGAGCGTACTGCCGAAATCGCAGAAAAGGCCTTTAACACCTGAGGATTTAGGCATCCCAACCCGTTATGAGGGGGTTCCCTCAGAACTTATAGTCGACGGGGTAGTCATTCAGCAAAACCTGCGCCAAAACAATCTTACAGAGGAGTGGCTGATGAAGGAATTGGAAAAGCAAGGGATATACTCGCTTAAGGAAGTGCTGGTCGCCAGCCTGGACGCTGAAGGTAAGCTATACGTTGACAAAAAACAGGACACTTCAGACCACCTAACGGACATCAGCGACAAACTTCCCGGAAAAACCGGCCAGTGAGAAGGATTTTCAAGGAAAAGTATAGAAAACGCTTGAAGAGTATGAAAAACAAAATAGCGAACTTCTCTATTCATGCCATGAAAGTATTTGCGAGAAGCCGGAGGCCGTAATAAACGCCCCTGCACTCAACTTAAGAAAGCAGCAGGCGCTACTAAGAATGTGGAAGTTCTCAAGAAAATTTCCACATTATTTTAGGCCAAAGAGTTGATTACCCGAGTTAAGTGCCGGGTTTTACAGCGGTCTCCTTGAAGGGAATAGCGGGGACGGGAGGGATATGTTTGCACAGGATAAAGTTCGGTACCGATGGCTGGCGGGGTGTGATTGCCCGCGACTTCACTTTTGCGAATCTGGAATTGGTTGTAAAGGCAGTGGCGGCATACCTTCGAAATGAAGGTTTGCACGATAAAGGAGTGGTTGTTGCGTATGACAACCGGTTCCTCGCCGAACGGTTTGCGGCGGCGGCAGCGGAAGAATTGCATCGGTGGGGCATTAAAGTATATATTCCCGCTCGATCCGTTCCAACACCAGTGGCGGCGTTTGCGATAAAACATCTCGGTGCGGGCGGCGCTATTGTCCTGACAGCAAGCCATAACCCACCGGAATATTGTGGGATTAAGTTTATTCCTGATTATGCCGGCCCTGCCCTGCCTGATGTTACTGAAAAAATTGAGGGGTTGCTCACTGAGGGACCGCAACCTCCTGCCGGACTATCGGCGCCCGTGGTGGAGCTTAACCCCATGGAGGATTACTTTGCCCATCTTTTGGGTTTGGTTGACGGGGAAGCGATTCGCCTCGCCGGGTTAAAGATAGTGGTCGATCCAATGTACGGTGCGGGCATCGGTTACCTGGACGGCGTTCTGGAGCGTTCAGGAGCAGCCGTAACCACCATTCATAACCGGCGGGACCCCCTCTTTGGGGGCGGGCTGCCCGATCCTTCGGAGGCGCGACTCAGGGAACTGCGGGATGTTGTAATAAAGTCCGGTGCCCACCTTGGTTTGGCGTTGGACGGGGACGCCGACCGCTTGGGTGTCATTGACGCTGACGGCACCTATGTTTCGCCAAACCAAATGCTTGCGGCGGTGTGCTATCACTTGCTGGAGGCGCGCGGTTGGCGGGGTCCTATTGCCCGGACTGTGGCCACCACACATTCCGTGGACCGCATCGCGGCGGGGTACGGGGTAGAGGTATGCGAGACGCCGGTAGGCTTTAAATATATAGGCCGGTGCTTGAGGGACTTTGGCTGCATCTGCGGCGGGGAAGAAAGCGGCGGTCTTTCTATCCGAGGCCACGTTCCGGAGAAAGACGGTATCCTCGCCGGCCTCCTGTCTGCGGAGGTGGTGGCGGTGCACGGAAGGCCGCTGACGGCAGTCCTGGATGAAATATCACAGCGCTTCGGTAGCGCGGCTGCGATCAGGCAAGACTACCGGACAACACCCGAGGAAAAAGTGCGCATCTTGGCTGCTTTGGACCGGTTCCGGCCTTCGCAGATTGCGGGCGAGGCGGTGAAGAGCCGCAATGATATTGACGGATTAAAACTGGAGCTCTCCAGCGGCGCCTGGGTACTGGTTAGGGCTTCCGGCACTGAGCCGGTGTTTCGGGTCTATTCAGAGGCCGCGACACGCGAGGGGGCGATATCTTTACAGGAGGTTATTCGCCGGGAGCTGAAGCTTTAGGCCGCCGACCCGGCCCACTTTACACTCAAAGGAGCGCCGCATGCGCCAGCCGCATAACGAAATCTGAAAAACATTTTCATAACGTTTTGTGCCTGAGCGCAGCGAAAGGCATGGTTATAAATCTGAAAATGGGGCGAATAGACCTGTAAGCTGGTTACTTAGATGCAGAAGAGCAACAATAAACGGAACGGGGCTCATTGCCGCGCCCCACGGAAAAAGAACGCATTTCGGAGGAGGGCGGTTGTAACCATTTTAACTCCTGCCGCATACCGGTGAATGGGAGGTGGTGGAGTTGTTAAGGGTTTCAGAGTTGAGCAGACGGGACTTTGTTAATGTTGTTGACGGACGGCGCCTCGGACCGGTGAAGGATATGCATATTGACGAGAAGGGAATGGTTACCGCACTTGTTCTCCAGCCCGGAAAGAAACACTTGGGGCTCTTTCGCTTTGGCAGGGACCTGGTCATTCCCTGGAACCAAGTAAAAAAGATAGGGGTCGATACGATACTGGTTGAGGTTCCGTCCTGGGAAAAGGTCGATTAAGGCAAGTGTGACATTGACAGGGTTGGCGGGCCTTGTTAAAATTAGACGAAAAATAAAAAGATTCTCTGTCAGGAACCTCCTTTAAGAAACGATAAATATACAAAAATACGGGAGAGAGAATCATGCCGAAACGCTTTGTCACGTCAGAATCCGTGACTGAAGGCCACCCTGATAAAATGGCTGATCAGATATCCGATGCTATCCTCGACGCGATGCTCGCCGAAGACCCTGAAGCACGCGTGGCTTGCGAAACCCTTGTTACCACCGGGCTTGCTTTTGTAGCGGGAGAGATTACGACTAAGTGTTACGTGGACATCCCTACGGTGGTGCGTGAAACAATACGCGAAATAGGTTATACCCGGGCGAAGTTCGGTTTCGACAGTGAAACCTGCGCTGTGATTACAAGTATTCAAGAGCAGTCCCCGGATATCGCAATCGGAGTCGATAGGGCGTTAGAAGCTAAAAGCGGCATTGACAGCGATGTGTACAGCCTGGTAGGGGCAGGAGATCAGGGCCTCATGTTTGGTTACGCCTGCAACGAAACGCCTGAACTTATGCCGTTACCGATTATGCTGGCACACAAACTTGCCAGAAGGCTGGCAGCGGTTCGTAAGGACGGCGAACTGCCTTATTTGAGGCCGGACGGCAAGACACAGGTTATCGTGGAGTACGACGATGATGTTCCGGTTAGGGTGCATACGGTTCTGGTCTCTGCTCAACACCACCCGGACATTGATCTGCCGACGATTCGGGAAGACATCCTTACTAAAGTAATCCGCTGGGTCATCCCCGCGGATCTGCTGGACGGGAATACCCGCTTTATGGTTAATCCCACGGGGCGGTTCGTAATCGGCGGGCCGCAGGGTGATACCGGCCTCACGGGCCGGAAAATAATAGTTGACACTTACGGAGGCATCGCCCACCACGGGGGCGGGTGTTTCTCGGGAAAGGACCCGACCAAGGTTGATCGTTCGGCCAGCTATGCTCTTCGATATGTCGCTAAAAACATTGTGGCGGCGGGGCTAGCCGACCGGTGCGAGGTTCAGGTTTCTTATGCCATTGGTGTCGCGAGGCCGCTTTCCATCAGCGTTGATACCTTCGGTACCGGGAAGGTTCCCGAAGATAGGTTGATAGAGTTGATAAGGAAGCACTTCGACCTTCGTCCTGCAGCCATTATTGCCAACTTCGATTTGCGCCGGCCGATTTATAAACAGACTGCGGCCTACGGTCATTTCGGGAGAACGGATATTGACGTGCCGTGGGAACGGACTGACAAAGCCGAGGTGCTAAGAGCGGACGCATGAAATATAAGTTGCAAGACCGACCCGGACACTCAAGATAACCTTCGTCTTTAAAACACCGCCACTTCTTTAGCCTAATTGGATCTTGCCCTTCGAAGCTAAAAAGCTCCAGAGTGTTGGTCTTCTTGTATCTTTTACAGCCGGTTTGTTGCCGGCTTTTTGATTGTCTGCAGGGACAGGAAAATATTTGTCGAATAATATCGTGGAGGGAGAAAGGTGCGCCCGAAGGGTATTTTGCACGTTCTTTTTACATGGTTTGTGGTCACCTTGGGCACAGTTGTTCTGTCCAGAACAGCCGGCAGTCTTGATCTGGACGCAACCCAGGAAATCGTAATAATGGCTCTCTTATGGCTCGCAGCCGAAGGTTTAACCGTCTCTTTGCCTCAGGGCCAGTTGTCTGCGGGGTGGGCGTTGGCGCTCACCCTTTTTCTCATCCACGGTCTGCCTGCAGTTGTCTGGGCGGGCGGCATCGTCACTTTAGTGAGCCAGCGGCTTTTCGGCCGGGGGGGACCGTGGCGGGCTACGCTTTTCAATGCCGGCCAGTGTGTTGCGGCCTTCTGGTTAGCCAATAAGGCATATCTCTATGCCGGCGGAGCCACAGTTCATCAGGAGTCGTTTACTAACTCTCTTCCGGTATTTGTGTTCACCGCGTCCTATTTTGTGGTCAACCATACGCTGGTCTATTTGTACTTGCTCCCCCGGCGGCGCTATCACCCGCTGGTTTTATGGTGGGAAGCGTTGAAATGGGATGCGCTTACTTACCTTTTCACCCTCCCGCTCGCCTACATCATGATTTTGCTCTGGAAATCAATGGCCTTTTGGGCAGCGGTGCTGCTTTTTGTCCCGGTACTCATCCTCCAGTTCGTGCTGCGGCTTTATGTTATGTTGATGCTAACCAACCGCGAGCTCTATGCCCTCTATCATGTTGCGCGACGGATTGGTGAAAGCGTTTCACTTGAAAAAACACTTGATTTTATCCTGGAAACCGTTAGACAGGTGGTACCTTACCGGACAGGGGCGATCTACATCTGGTCAGGCGAGACCCACGCTTTTGTACCGGCGGCGGTGACCGGTCCTTTTGCTCGGCAGGTTAAGGAAGGCGTGGTCGGGACAGAAGGGTTTATCGGAATGGTTGCTGAAAACCGGGAACCGGAAATCGTATTCGATACCCGAGAAGACCCGCGTTTTAAAAACGAGTCGGGTTTTATCACCGCTGAGCGGTCATTGGTTGTGATTCCCCTTGTTTCGGAAAACGAGGTACTGGGAATCTTTTTGCTTGGTGAGCGACGGCCCTATGCTTTTGATGAGCGGAGCCTTTCTTTGCTGACCATTATCGGCGGGCAAGCGGCGGTCGCGATCAGGAATTCGCGGCTTTTCGACCAGATCGAGTATCTGGTACGAACCGATCCGGTTACCGGGGTCTTAAACCGGCGCTATTTTCTACTCCGCCTACAGGCGGAATGCGAAAAGGCAAGGGACCGGGATGAGCCTTTGGCACTGATATTAGCGGACATAGACAACTTTGGTAAGTTTAACGATTCTTACGGACCGCTGGTGGCAGATGCGGGGCTGCGTGAAGTGGCGCGGGTCTTCAGATGCTCCCTCCGGGGGCATGATCTTTTGGCGCGGTATGGCGGAGACGAGTTCGCTGTACTCCTTCCCGGGGCGGCAGAAACAGTAGCTAAGGAAACGGCCGAACGTCTGCGCGTTGCTGTAGAACGGCATCTTTTTGGGGTTGAGGGAGTTTTTGGACCCCTGAGTTTAAAAATTAGCCTTGGCATAGCCGTTTTGCCATCGGACGGTGCAAACCTTGTGGACCTGATCCAAAAGGCGGGAATGGCGCTGAAAGAGGCAAGTGCCCGCGGGAATACCGTTATTGCTGCGGCCGGTGTCAAGAACGTAGGGTATTTTCGTACTTGAAGATGCAAGAGTTTTACCGTACCTTATTAGACCTGCTTTTCCCCCAGCGTGGCTGTCCACTGTGCGGCTCGCGACAGGAGGCGGGCCTGTGTGAGGAATGCCGCCGGTTTCTTGCCCAGGCGGCAGGCGAACCCTTCTGTCCGGTTTGCGGTCGCTTTTTCAGTGCACCCGGTGAAGGATTGTGTCTCGAATGCTTGAAGCAAAGCTGGCCGTTTACCATGTGCCGTGCCGTGGCTCCGTATGAAAAGACACTGCGTGACGCAGTCCACCGTCTAAAATTCAAGGGGTGGCGGGCCGGGGTACACTTTTTTGGGGGGCTGATGGCCGCTTCCTTAAAGCGTGAACCCGCTTACAGGCAGGTAAGTATTGTCGTCCCTGTTCCCCTTAGTAAAGGACGTCTGAAAGAACGCGGCTTTAACCAGGCCGAACTTCTTGCAAAGGAAGTGGCTTTGTCATGCGGCCTAAGCTATAGTCCGGTCCTCGCAAAAGTCGCCGAAACCCCGGCCCAGGTTCACCTTGATAGGGTAAGCCGTCTGACTAATATCAAGAATTCTTTCAGGATTAAGGATTCTTTTGCGGTCAAAGGGAAAAGGGTTGCTGTGGTTGACGACGTTTTTACTACCGGGAGTACAATGGCTGCTGCTGCGGAGACGCTTCTCGAGGCCGGGGCGCAGGAAGTTTTCGGTCTTGTGCTCGCCGCGGGACGAACCTTTCCAAAATAGACAATACAATATTCGACATAAAACAAGAATTTGTGTTTTTATTTCCACAGGCGAAGCGCTTAATTAGCAGGTTATACACAGATTTATCCACATTATCCACAGGTCTTTATAATTACTCCCATAAACTGGAATAGATGCCCGACTCGATTTTATCTTATTTTATCCGCTATTGGTATAAAAATTTGAGGTAGGATCGGACCTTTTACGAGTTGTTCTTTTCCAGCGACGTGAACCTTTTAATTTTCAAGTCGATGATATAATCAAAGATGTAAATGAGGCGGACGGCTGAGAGGCAAGCGGTTAGGGAATTGCTTGCGAAATCGCTTGACAATATAAAAGGCGGTATGCTAAGATAAAAATCCAGACGGTACGATCTTTGAAAACTGAACAGTGGTGAAGCATTTAGCCTGGTGCGCCCGTGAGGGTGAATCAGGCGGGTGCGGGTAAAAGAGATTCCTTGAAGGACAGCCTGGGAAGGCGCTTAAAGTGAAGGATTACCC
>JBFLYP010000021.1:0-37416 GCA_040756575.1 Bacillota bacterium
GGGTAATCCTTCACTTTAAGCGCCTTCCCAGGCTGTCCTTCAAGGAATCTCTTTTACCCGCACCCGCCTGATTCACCCTCACGGGCGCACCAGGCTAAATGCTTCACCACTGTTCAGTTTTCAAAGACCATTTTTAAGGCGACAACATCTCTATTTTATTATTTCCGTGCCGCTAAGTCAAGACTTATTTTTGCGACCTTAAGCGCATTAGCGAAAATTTCATCGCTTCCTAAGCGCAGTTTAAAATATAGCATAGCCCCCCAAACCATGTCAACGCCCTAATTAACCTACCTTTAACTTTTTTTAATCTTTGTTGCCTGCCCAATAAAATACTCCTTCAACAATACTCCTTCAACTTCGCCGTTTTACTTTTACAAACAGGTATCACTTTGGCTGTATCAACTCTGTAATCCCCGGAACATTAACTAAAACGTTGGGTACGGTTCCGACAATGATATTTTCGACAATAGGTATATCGGTCGCCACGCGTGTCTCTTTTCGCTGCATCGGGATAACGATCCGCACTTTCGCATCAAGGTGAAGGAAAAAACGGTGCCTCGTCTGGTTAATCCCGGCTGCTTCGAACTTATCGTGCATGCCCACTTTGACCGACCCTACCGGGATAATACTCACCCTTATGTCGGGCCCGTAATTCGCTAAGAGCTGGCTGCCTGTAATCTGTCCAAGTGGGATGCCAAAGTCTTCATTCTGTAAACATGCAAGTGCCTTTTCCGTTGTGACGGCAACGTCAGCGGCCACTTTGGTAATCTTTACCGTATTGGCCTGGATTAAAACCACCCGGCCTTCGTTATCCTTATGAACCTCTATTAAATCTTCATAAGACAGGTTCTGTTTTGAGATCTCTTTGCGAACCGCATCGTTTACAGAGGTAACGGCCATCTGGACCGCCTTTGCTTCGGCAAAGACCATGATGGTGTGGGAAAGAGCATATTCCACAAAAAGAAAGCCCAGCCCGCACAACCCGATAAAAAAAAGCAACCAAACCGCAGGGTGCGTCCGCCGTCTATGGAACAAGTGATCTCCCCCGTAGCAACTCCTCTATGAAAATATTATGAAGCTGACCGGGGATAACGTGTATCAAAAGGCTATATACTTTTAGCAGCGCGACAACACTTAGCTAAAGTTACTCTGGGCGGCCGCGAGGAAGCGTAATGGTAGGAAATCCCAATCTTAAATAGGCACTTATTGACCATTTAAATCAAGCAGTTCCCAGAAAGCCGGACCAAACAAGTTCTTAGGCCGGATAAGTCCTATTATTGAACGCCTTTTTTCGGGTTATCAGACGCACAAATCTTCTTCTGCCGATGCGGATAACCGTCCCGTGGACGGGAGAAATCCTTGCGTTAGAGTCGAGCACCTTTTTCTCGTCAAGATAAACCCCGCCCTGCGCAATCAAACGGCGAGCCTCGCTTGTACTCGGAACCAAACCGGCTGCTACCAGCAGCTTTGGCAGATAAATAAGACCGTCCTCCACCATATCTTCGGGCACTACGTATTCCGGAATATCGCTGGGCAGCTCGTGCTCCCGGAAAACGCGGATGAACTCGGCTTCGGCCCTTTCTGCCGCCCCAACGGAATGAAATTGGCTGACCACCTCCCTTGCCAACCGCATCTTGGCGTCCCGCGGGTGGACGCTGCCGTCCTCAAGCCCCGAAACCAGAGCCGCTAACTCATCCGCAGGAACCGGGGTGACCAATTCGAGGTATCGCACAACTAATTCATCCGGGAGAGACATTAGCTTGCCGTACATCACTTCGGGTGCTTCGGTGATCCCTACGTAATTCCCAAGGCTCTTGGACATTTTTTGTACCCCGTCGAGCCCCTCGAGGATGGGCATGGTAATGGCCACTTGGGGCTCCTGCCCATAAGCCGACTGTAGGGTGCGCCCTATTAACAAGTTGAACTTCTGGTCGGTCCCGCCAAGCTCCACGTCCGCGCCGAGCGCAACCGAGTCGTAACCCTGCATCAACGGGTAAAAGAATTCGTGAATGGAAATGGGCAGACCGGCCTTGTAGCGCTTGCTGAAATCTTCTCGCTCCAGCATCCTGGCAACGGTGTAATTCGCCGCAAGTTTGATTATTTCCGCGAAAGTTAACGGGGCAAGCCAGGAGCTGTTAAAGACCATTTGGGTCCTGTCAGGATCTAAAATCTTAAAGATTTGTTCTTTGTAAGTCTCGGCGTTTGCCATAACCTCTTCCTCGCTGAGTTGCCTCCGAGTTTCGGTTTTACCCGAGGGGTCGCCGATCCTGGCCGTAAAATCGCCGATGATGATGATAACCCGGTGCCCGAGGTCCTGGAACTGCCGCATCTTTTGAAGTACTACCGTATGGCCGAGATGGATGTCGGGGGCCGTCGGATCAAGGCCGAGCTTCACCTTAAGAGGTTGGCCGGTCTCCTCCGCCCGTCTAAGCTTCCTTTCTAATTCCTCTTCTAAAATGATTTCGGCAACACCCCGGCGGATAACCGCCATCTGCTCTGCAGCGTTTTTCACAGCTAATCCTCCACTTTGCCGCCAATTGACAATATTATAGCAATTATAGCAGGCTACCGGGCCACTGACAAGAAACGCACCGTCGCTCGGTTTAAGAAGGTCACGGAATATGTTATAATTTTGCCGACTACCTTACCGATGGGAGGTGGTTCAATGGTTAATAATCGAGCTAAAAAGAAGCACCGGCGGTTAAACCCGTGGCGTCTGGCACTTTTCCTTGCGTTATCATTGCTTTTTCTAATCGGCATTGGTAGTGCGGGCGCTGTTGTCTATAGTTTGAAGGATATTCCGGTTTTTGATCCGAAGCGGCTGGAGGGCTCCTATTCTACACTGCTGTTTGACAGGAACGGCAGGTTCATTACTGAAATAGGGACACAGAACCGTATTCCGGTAAAACTGAGTGCGGTCCCGTTAGAGGTTCAAAACGCCTTTTTAGCTGCGGAAGACGTCCGTTTCTACGAACACATAGGGATTGACCTACGCGCCATCGCCCGTGCCCTCTACCACAACTTGAGGGGTGGCGGGATAAGGGAAGGCGGGAGCACCATCACCCAGCAACTGGCGAAAAACTGCTTCCTGAACCCGGAACAGACCCTTAAGCGGAAGATTCAGGAAGCGATTCTTGCTGTGGAGATTGAACGACACTACCGTAAGCAGGAAATTCTTGAGCTTTACCTTAATCATATCTATTTCGGCGAGGGAGCTTACGGGATTCAAGCGGCTTCAAAAACCTATTACAATAAGGATGTAAGTTCGCTGACACTGGCGGAAGGTGCTCTTCTGGCCGCTATTCCCAAAGCACCGTCCCATTACTCCCCTCTTCGTAATCCGGAGGCGGCCCTCAGTCGCAGGAATGTCATCCTCAACAGCATGGTACGCTATGGTTTCATTACCGGCGAAGAGGCACGCGCGGCGAAGGCCGAACCTTTAGGGCTCAAGCCGGGTACAACCGGCCGGAACGGCTACCCCTACCCGTATTTCGTTGACTACGTCACCGACCAACTTGTCGATAAATACGGTGTCAACCAGGTTTTCCGGGGAGGTCTCCGGGTTTATACCACCTTAGATCCGAAAATTCAGAGAATAGCCGAACAGGCTCTTCAAAATGAGAAGAACTTCCCGGCATCGACCAGGGACAGTGAGGGGCGGATCCAGCCCCAGGGGGCAGTGGTGGTGCTTGACCCGCACACCGGCCAAATCAAAGCCTTAGTCGGGGGACGGGAATACACGCACCGGCGCGGTCTCAACCGCGCCACAGACATTTACCGGCAGCCCGGTTCCGCCTTCAAACCCATCATCGCCTACGGTCCGGCGATCGAATACCTCGGGTACGGGCCGGCCACGGTTGTGGATGACATTCCGATGGGCAAGTGGCCGAAAAACTATGACGGGCAGTATCAGGGTCTCATTACCCTCCGCACGGCGCTGCAGCGGTCGATTAATATCCCTGCCGTCAAGTTGTTGAAAGACGTGGGAATAAAACGAGCCATGAGCTTCGCAACGCGGCTCGGAATCGAATTTACGCCGGGTAATGAAGGGTTGAGCCTGGCCCTTGGAGGACTATACAAAGGGGTCAGCCCGCTCCAGATGGCGCAGGCTTACGCCGCCTTTGCCAACCAGGGCGTGTATGTCACCCCTACCGCAATAACTAAGGTAAAGACCAAGGACGATACCGTTCTTGATGAATTCAAGCCGAAAATGTTACGGGTGATGAAAGCCACCACCGCCTATCTCGTTACCGATATGCTCCGTTCCGCCGTGGATCACGGTACCGGCTGGCGGGCTCGCCTGGGCACCCGTCCGGTGGCAGGCAAAACCGGTACCACAGACGAAAGCAGGGATATCTGGTTTTGCGGCTACACGCCGGAACTTGTAGGTGTGGTCTGGATAGGCCATGATATAGAAAAACAAATGCCTCGAGAATTTGGGGGACGTTACCCCGCCATGATCTGGCACGAAATTATGAGCAAGGCGCTTGAAGATACCCCCATCCAGAACTTCCAGCGACCGCCGGGCATTGTTACGGCCACGGTGGACAGCAAATCAGGACTACTGCCTGGGCCTTTGACACCGCCCGAACACCAGGTTACCGACCTTTTTGCCCAGGGAACAGTCCCGACAAGAACCGATGACACTCACGTTCTCGCCGAAATCTGCGTTACGTCCGGTCTCCTGGCAAACGAATACTGCCCCGAACGGTTGACCAAGGTGCTGATCAAGCTGCCGTACAGCGTACCGTCCTATGTTAAGGATTACAATGAGAGGATGCCCGTGGAAACATGCAACATTCACGGCAGCATGCCTCCGCCAGGTGAAGGAATAGGCGGCGAAGACCTGCTACCGGAAGAGGGAACGGGCGTAGCGCCCCTGCCGCCCGTTTTTCAAAAACTCCTCGAAGGTGAAACCCCGCCGCCGAGAGGGAGGACGGGCGACCATCCGCCTGAAACCGCAGGATCGCAACCCGGTTCCGTGGAGGAACTTTTAAATGAATTAATCACGACAACATTACAGCCGACAGGAACAAGGAAACCGCCGCCCGGTCCCTTAGAGGGACGGAGGGAGAGGGAAGGAGATTCCCTTTGGCGGTAGAGAATATTGACGCGGCGGGGTGGACGCATCGGCGGTGCTCAAGCTCTCCTCGGCACCATCCTCAATATAAAACCAATTCTGTCTCTTCAAGAAGGGATTATCCGGCCGTTTGAAAAGGTGCGGGGGCAAAAGGCAGCCCTCCGCCGTCCGGCGGAAATCGTCCTGGAGGAAGCCGGGCAAAACCCGGTAATGTTAACAGGTTCTACATGCTTATAACCCGTGTGCGGCAGAGACACTTATCGGCCTTTTGGGCCGCTTGCCGACCGGAAGTACGGTAGAAGCAGGCTTGATCGGTTCGGTCGTGGGCGCTCATACTGGTCCCGGAGCGTTCGGTATCGTGTATCATAAATCAAGATAAAAGAAGATGAAAGCAAAAGTTTTCCAAATAGTCTTGTAATAATCAAACAATATCTTAGAAGACGCCAGGAACACCCTGATAGCGTTTTGAAGCGGGTGGTTGACCGTTGCCCGGCAGGGTCATCGCCAAGCTTGAAACGTAGCCCGCCCGGCCATCGAAGACATAATGTAAACCGGCAGGTACCGCCTCGCTGACTTTGAAAACGTCAGATCAAACGGCTCTTAAACCTCAATCACGTACGAGTGCAGTCAGTTTATCTACATCGCAATGCTCCGCCACGCTCTTGCGCGCCAGTGCGATAGCTTCCGTATCCTCAGGGTGTATTATCCTGCTGATCTCCGCCAGCTTTCCGACCGTTGTATAAGTATCGAAGTGCACAAGGATCACCGGCACCCCTTTTTCCGCAGCCCTCGCCAAAACCTTGACGTCAGGATAAAAACCGCCGGTGAGAATGAGTGCCGCAGTGTCCGTTTCAAGTGCGGCAAGAGCGATCTCACTCCGGTCGCCGCCGGTAACCACCGCCTTGTTGGCCGAACGCCGAAAATACCCGAGAGCACTCTCGATAGTCATCGCACCAACCAGGATATCCTCCACTATTCTGCCAAGCTGATCCTCCCCGGTTAAAATGTCTCCGCCTAAAGTCTCGTAATATTCTGCCACCGTAGGGGCGCTGAGTTCCGGCTGGCTTGGAATGATCCCGAGCGTTTCTATGCCGTTTGCCGAGAGTATCTCCCGGTAAATCCCTTCCGTCTTAGCCAGCAGCACTCGGGGCACGTTGTTGAAAAGAACCCCCGCAAACCGCACCTTTTGCTCCCCTGCACATCTCGCAAAGAATACCGCTTCATCGAGACTCCGGTCGTTGGCAGGCCTTAGTACATAAACCAACGTAGCACCGAACTCCTTGGCGAGGCTCAAAGCGTCGAGGTTGAAGGCCGCCATCCCCCAGGGCCGCGCCGCGCCGTCGATCAGAATTCCGTCGGTCGCCTCCTTCACCTTTGTGTAGGACTCTCTTATAAACTGGCGGCACCGCTCGGGATCTTTGTATGTCGAGATGTAATAGGCACCCAAAGCGAGGGGGGAAATTTCATGGACTTCGAAT
Organism: Bacillota bacterium; assembly: GCA_040756575.1. Taxonomy (GTDB): domain Bacteria; phylum Bacillota; class Desulfotomaculia; order Desulfotomaculales; family Ammonificaceae; genus DTYU01. The sequence goes on from JBFLYP010000021.1 coordinate 6,559, forward strand.
TTCAAATCTAAAACCTTTCGCATCAAAACGGCGTCCCTGTCTTCTACGCCGACAGCGTCGGGCGGGATACCAACCGGCTTGAAGTAGCCCGTCCGAACGCCCTGTTCTTTCAGTTGAAGGGCCAACCCCAGGATAATAGCCGTCTTGCCGCTGCCCGCCGTACCTGCAAAATAAAGGCTCCCCATTTGTCTCACCTCACTCGATAGTGATCTTAACATCCAGTGCCCGGGCACCTTCCGGATAAGCGAAGACCGGATTAATATCCATCTCGACAATTTCCGGAAAGTCGCTCATCAATCTCCCTGTTCGGCCGATGAGTTCCACGACCGCGGGAATATCAAGGGGCTTCTCTCCCCGGAACCCGCGCAGGAGAGTGTAAGCTTTGGTTTCCTGAATCATTGCCTGGATCTCACGTCTGCTCATACCCCATACCAATCTGAAAGCAGTATCTTTCAAAAGATTCACGTATATTCCGCCTAAACCAAAGGCAATAAGCGGTCCGAACTGCAGGTCCCGGGTCGCCCCCACTATCAACTCGGTCCCCTTCGGATACATTTTCTGTACCTCAATACCATAAACCGCCGCGTGTGGGAAGTGCCTATTAACACGTTCCATTATCTCCCAGAATGCTTCGCGTATCTCGTCCGGGGTTCTCAGCCCAACCCGAACACCACCGATGTCTGTCTTATGAATGATTTCGGGCGAAGCAACCTTCAATACTACCGGGTAACCGAGTTCCGCAGCATGAGCGACCGCTTCCCTCGCCCGGCTCGCGAGAAGCATGGGGGCAGCGGGTATACCGTAGGCGCTCACAACCTGCATGGATTCGCTGCCCAATAACATCCGCCGCCGCTCCGCCCGTACCCGATCAAAGACCCGCTTTACGGCAACAGGGTCCACACCTTCGTACTGCGGCAAATCCTCTTTCGGCGGCCTTTCCTTTATCCGCCTGTAACCCGTTAAACCGCCGAGTGCCCGCACAGCGAGTTCCGGAAAGGTAAAACACGGAATTCCGTGCCGGACGAGGTAATCCGCCCCTGCGGCCAGACTCTCGCCGCCCATATACACGCTGAGAATAGGCTTTCCCGGGTATTTTGCCTTTGCTTCGACGATCGCTGCCGCCGTCTCAACGGGCTCCGCCACGGCAGTCGGGCAGAGGAGTACCACTGCACTATCAACGCCTTCGTCAGCCATCACGTTTTTTAGAGCAAAGCTGAATCGTTCAACCCTGGCGTCACCCAACACGTCAACCGGGTTGTAAACGTTTGCTTCAAGCGGGAGCTCTTGTCTGAGGGTTTCAACCGTTTCCCGGCTGAAGCGTGCCATTTCAAGTTTCTCTACCTCAATCCTATCCGTGGCCACTATCGCGGGGCCACCCGCATTTGTTACTATCGCAACCCGCGGCCCGCGAGGTACAGGCTGACGGGCAAAGACTACCGCCAGATCGAAGAGTTCACTCATCCTCCGAACGCGTAGGACGCCGCTTTGCCTGAAGGCCGTTTCGTAAGCTAGGTCAGACCCGGCCAGCGCTCCCGTATGGGAGGAAGCAGCCTTGGCACCGGCCTGGCTGGTGCCGGACTTGAGAATAATCACGGGCTTAATCCTTGTCGCCTTTTCCGCGGCCTCCAAAAAATACGACCCGTCTTTCACATCCTCAATGTAACACAGGATAACCCTGGTGTTGGGATCATTAGCAGCATCTGCAATGAAATCAGCCTCATTGAGGTCAGCTTTATTACCCATGCTCACAAACCGGGAAAAACCGATGCCGATCCTCAGGCTCCAGTCAAGAATGGCAACGAGCATCGCCCCGCTCTGGGAAATAAAGGCGATCTCGCCTTTCAGGGGAAAACCCGCAGCAAAGGATGCGTTTAAGGGGGTATGCGTATCCATCAAGCCGACGCAGTTCGGCCCCAAAAGACGCATATCGTAGCTGTGACAGATATCCACAAGCTCTTTTTCCCGGGCCAAACCCTCCGGACCCGTTTCCTTGAACCCGGCGGAGATAACGACCAGGCTTTTCACCCGTGCAGCACCGCAGTCCCGGGCAACATCCAGAACCCGCTCCGCAGGGACCACTACCAACGCCATATCTACCCTTTCCCCGATACCGGAAACCGCCGGGTAAACCTTCAAACCCTCGATTTCGTCTTCTTTAGGATTAATCGGGTAGACCCTGCCGCCGTAACCGCTTCTGATGATGTTTCTGAGAATTATGTTGCCTAACTTTTCCCGGTTTTTTGAAGCGCCAATCACAGCTACGCCTTGAGGTCGAAAAAGAGCATCGAGTATCTGCAAGCAATCACCTCCTCTCTCGGGCGCCCTTCTTTATATTCTTCCCCTGTGATGACCTCTACTTCCCGGCACTCAACTTCGGAAAACGGCAAACGGCTAAAAAAGGTGGAGTGTGAGGACACACTTCAACGCCATAGAAGTTGATGCTCTGAGTTGAGTGCCCAGCCGCGAACAGCTTACCTTACTTCTTCTACAAGTTAGCGTTTTAACTTTCAAGCTAAGCTTACTCTTCGACAGATAAAATTGGAATCCTTTACATGCTGAACCGCATTTCCAAAAAAAAAGGCCGCTCATCTTAGCGGCCGTCAGTCTGTCATTATACGCCGGTAACAGGGATGCCGGCAAAGACATGGTTCCCGATACTCGCCGTTACCGGAAGGGTGCGAATCCACTGGTCCGTTGCCGTCCGCGGGTTGTAAAAGAAGAGCGCACCATTTGTCGGGTCAACGCCCTCCGCAGCCGCCTGCGCGGCCCTCAACGCTTCCCCGTCCGGTTCAAGATTGATGGAACCGTCGGCCACAGGAGTAAACTCGTACACCCCGTTTGTACACTGAAAGACAATCTCCCGTATCCCGTCCGGGAAAGCGGGGTGGCGCAACCGGTTTATAATCACCGCACCTACGGCTACTTTCCCTAAAAAGTTTTCACCGCGGGCTTCCGCATTGATTACACGCGCCATAAGCCACAAATCTTCGTGGCTAAGCGCACAGGCTGCTTCCGGCCGGGGAACCCTCAACACTTGGCCGGGTAAAATCAATGTTGTGTCGAGGTCGTTCACCTGCATCAGCTTTTCAACCGTGGTCCCGTGCACCCGGCTTATATCCCACAGAGTGTCGCCTGAAGCCACAACGTAAGAAGTAACCTTTCCCGCTACGGCTGAACTCGGGTTCGCAAAAAGCGCCATGCCTTGCAACAGCACAAGCAAAAAAAGCGTTGTTCGCTTCTCCATTTTCTCCTCCTTCCCCGAAGACATATTTTAACCAGCGAACACGCTTTTTTATTCATCGCAGGATTGGATTTTACAGTTACTGTAATCATTCGATTTTAATAAAAGAGACCTATCTCGGAAAAAAGGCCTGTCTGGCTAAACTACGGGGGCCGTTGAGCAAATCACTTCCTCGGAGCAACCGGGAGTATCACAGTGAATTCGCTTCCTTCACCGGGCCTGCTCTCTGCAGCGACCCTGCCGCCGTGAAGCTCGGTTATCTGCCGGACAATCGCCAACCCCAGGCCGCTTCCGCCGGTTTCCCGGGCACGGACACGATCTGCCCGGTAGAACTTCTCCCAGATGTAAGGGAGGTCCTCCGGCGCAATCCCGCTTCCGGAATCCCGTACACTGAGCGCCACTCCGCCAGGCACGGATCTTAGCCGGAGCATCACGCTGCCGCCGGCGGGAGTAAACCGAAAGGCGTTATCGAGCAGGTTAACCACTACTTGCTCCAGACGGTCAGGATCTCCGAGGACCGGGGGCAACGGGGGCAGTTCGACTTCAAAGCTGATTCCCAAGGAGTCTGCCTTCGCTTTAAACCGTGCCGCCGCCCGCCCGGCAATATCTTCGATACGCACCTCCTCCTGCCTGATGCGGAGCGCGCCCGTTTCCATCCGCCGGACGTCTAAGAGTTCTTCCGTTAAACGGCGCAGCCTTTCTCCCTCTTCCCGGATAGCGGTTAGGTATTTCTTTTGCTCCTCGCCTTCGACCATACCGTCGAGGATAGCCTCCGTATATCCCTGAATAATGCTGAGCGGTGTCCTCAGCTCGTGGGAAACAGCAGCTATGAAATCCCGGCGCGTCTGATCCATCCGTTCGAGCGCCGCGATTCGTTCCTGAAGCTCAGCGGCAAGCTTGTTCAAGGATTCTCCTAGGCGTGCAACCTCGTCTTCACCTGCCGGTGCAACCCGCGCAGCGTAATCCCCGGCAGCCATCGCCCGTGCCGCCCTTTCCATCTCTATCAGCCGCCTTGAGAAACCCCGGGCTGCAAAAATGCTCAAAATCCCGGCCAGCAAAACCCCGCCGAAAAGCGCTAACACCAGTGTCGCCTGCAACCCATGCATTCTCGAAGCAATGGGGTCGAGCGGGGCATAGACAAAAACGCCTCCCGCCACATCACCCCGGTAGCTGACGGGTACCCCAACCCAGAGAAGATTGACGCCCTGGAAGAAAGGGTGTTCCCCCTGCCGGGTAATCGTCTTTCCTTCGAGCACCGCGTGAACATCCTCTCCGCTCACCGGCATTCCGGGATCAAAACGCCGCCCTCCGCCCATACCGCACCAGTGCATCACACGTCCCGATGAGTCAACGATCAATACATTCGCCCGCAATCCCTGGCTCAAAAAGGCGACCCGTTCGGCCACCGTGCGGGGCGAGGCGCCGGATACCCATAAATCCGCCAGCTCCCTCGCCTCTGATAGCATCCGCTGTGCCTCGAAACGGTAATAGTTAGCCTCAATCGCCCTGGTTTGCACCAACCCCAAAGTCCCCAAAACCAGCGCGACCAGGAGCACCATGGTCACCCATAGTCTACCTGCGATGCTCTTCATCACGCACCTCGAACTTATAACCTACGCCCCAAACGGTCGTGATAAAAGGCGGCGCGCCGGCCCTGCCCATCTTCTCCCGCAAACGCGTGACGTGGGTATCCACCGTCCGGGAATCGCCGTAAAAGTCGTAACCCCATACCAGGTTCAGGAGCTCCTCGCGCCGGAATACACGGCCGGGCGACATGGCCAGTACCAGTAGCAGATCAAACTCTTTCGGTGTTAAAGCCACAGGCTCGCCCCTCACCGCGACCGTGCGTGCGTCAGGGTCAATTACAATGCCTGCAACCTCAAGCCGGCTTTCAGAGTTCCGGCGTTTCCCGGTGCGCCGCAGGACAGCTTTAACCCGTGCCACAACCTCGCGGGGGCTGAACGGTTTAACAATGTAGTCGTCTGCACCGAGTTCCAGCCCCAGTACCCGGTCTACCTCGTCTCCCCTGGCCGTCAGCATGATAACGGGAATATCCAGGGTTTTTCGGATTTGGCGGCATACGTCCCAGCCGTCTCTGCCCGGCAGCATTAAATCCAAAATAACCAGGTCCCACGTACCGCCTCGGACATCTGCCAAGGCTTTCTCTCCGTCGGCAGCCTCCCCGACCTCAAAGCCTTCCGCGGCGAGATACTTATGGAGCAGGTCGCGAATACGGGTCTCGTCATCAACCACCAGTATCCGTAACGGCCTTTCTCTTTCCCGCAATTACCGATACCCCCGAAGCCACCTCGAATTAAAAGGAGCAAATGGGTCCCTGAAAATAACCGAAATCTCCATAATTTTATGCACAAATTAGAGTACCCACAGCCGTTAAGGGGAAGCGTCCCCTTAACAATACCAGAATGTCTCCGTTTAAACAATTAACCCCGAAAAAAAAGTGCTTTACAGCACCGCCACCAGGAATTTCGCTAACATCATCATCTTGCAAAAAACAGGCTTATTCGCGAGATGAACCGTACCAGAGGGTGTTTCAGCCGCTTTTCCACCTGCCGGTACTCTTCTCTTAAGCGGTTCAGTTCTTGTTGAAGCATTCTGTAGTCCCTCTCCAGTTCCTGCCCGGCGTTGAGCGTCCGCTGTAACTCCCCTGAGAGACGTGCGTTTTCCGCCAAAAGCCGCCTTTCGTTGTCCGCTGCCCGCGCCCCGTTTTGTTCAAGCTTTTGCTTTAAGTCGATCAGTTCGCGCTGCAAGTGAGCCACCTGGGTCGCGTACTGGTCGCGCATCTCCGCAACCTTTGCCCTGTTTTGGCGTTCTTTATCGCGCTCCTCCGCCAACTGAGCCTTTAAATCCCTGACCGTCTTTTCCAGGTCTTCATTCACGCTTCTCAAATAGTCAATCTCTCTTTGCCCCTCCCGCGTGCGATTGACCCACAGCCGGCACTGGTAAAGAATACTCTGGGCTTTGTTTTCAAGCTTTCTGATCTGTTCGCGGTAATATATCAGTTCCCGCTTTCTCAGTGTGAGAAGTAGCTCTTTTTCTGAAAGCTGGGCACTCAAATTTTCATACTCGTCCCGGTAACGGGCCTGTGCAGCCAGAGCTGCTGCGGCCTGCTGCTGGGCTGCTGTCACCTCGTTTAGTTGCGTTTTAAGGGCAAGAATCCTTTTCTGCCATGCGTCCCGCTCTGCACTATGGCGCTGCTTCTGCTCCCGCAGCAACTCTAAAAACCGCTTCATTACGGCGTCGTAGGTGGCATGGGCAACCGCACTGTACGACCAGGTTTCCCCCTGGTTTTCAAAAAACGGAAAACGTCGCAATACCCCTTCCACCGCCTGAGGAGTAACCGGCCGCCAGATGTTGACGGCTTCAACGATCTGGTTTAAGGACAAGCCTCCCGGATGAGCCCGAAGTACTTTTAAAACAAGGTATTTCAGCGGGTACTGTTCCACACCAAGTTCCCACTCCGTAAGCCCCCACATTCCTGTATCAAGCTGGACAAACCGGCCGTCAGAGATCAGGTTTGCTTCGTCGGCAAAAAGCTTTTTGTTCTTACTCTTTTTCCCCCTCTCCTCCCGTCTTAATTCCCACAGGCTAAGCGGCTGCTGGCGTTTCAAGAGCAAGTGATAGAAGGGATCATTTGCGCGGAAGCCTTCAGTGTTCAACCGCCACTGTTTAGTCTTATCAGACTGAAAGCAGGGATGCTGTTTGAGGCAAAGCTCTACCTTTTCTTCCACTTCATAAAGCGGCAACTCTCGCAGCATCTTCCTCCTTACATACGGTGCGATTTCTTTCACCGAAAGCGCTTCGAAAAAGTATAATGTTCTCTTTAAAACATCGGTCAGCGAATAAAGCCTGCCGTTCACATAACCCACCTTCTTTAATATAGAAGTTATACCATATATTTACAAGTATTCAGCAAAAAAAATATTCCTCCTGCTGACCCAGGAGGAATTTTTTAACATTTTAATAGGTTCTTATATATCATCTATGTTAAACAGACCGGTTAACTGTATAGTTCGGTGCCTCTTTGGTTATTGCCACGTTGTGCGGGTGGCTTTCTGACAACCCGGCAGGCGTAATCCGGACGAACCGCGTCTTTTCCTTTAATTCCTCTATCGTGCGGCAGCCGCAATAACCCATCCCGGCCCGGAGTCCGCCGATAAGCTGGAAAACCGTCTCCGCAAGCGGCCCCTTGTAAGGAACCCTCCCTTCCACCCCTTCGGGTACCAGCTTGGGGCCGTGATCCTGGAAGTACCTTTCAGCGCCTCCCTCGCGCATTGCACCGAGAGACCCCATACCGCGATACACCTTGTAACTGCGGCCCTGATAAATCTCGATATCCCCGGGGCTTTCTTCCGTACCCGCCAACAGGCCCCCAAGCATAACAGTGTCGGCTCCGGCAGCGATTGCCTTGGTAATGTCGCCGGAGAACTTGATACCGCCGTCCGCGATAATGCGGCGACCCAACCTCTTCGCTTCTTGAGCGCAATCGTAAATTGCGGTTATCTGCGGCACGCCGATGCCCGCAATCACACGGGTGGTGCATATGGAACCGGGGCCTATCCCGACCTTGACAGCATCAGCACCCGCCTCGAAGAGCGCCCGCGCGCCTTCCGCCGTGGCTACGTTTCCTGCAACCACTTCTAAATCCGGGTAAAGGCTCTTGACCTCTCTAACTGCTTTGAGCACCTTTTCCGAATGGCCGTGCGCCGTGTCAATAACAACAGCGTCAACCTTTGCCGCCACCAGGCCTTCAACCCGCTCCAAAAAGCCGGCGGCCACTCCCACCGCTGCCGCCACCAGGAGGCGTCCCTGCGCATCCTTAGCCGCATTGGGGTACTTGTGCGCCTTTTCGATGTCCTTTATCGTAATAAGGCCCCGCAGCCGAAAATTGTCATCCACCAGCGGCAGTTTTTCTATCTTGTACCGGCGCAGGATCTGCTTCGCTTTTTCGAGGGTTGTCCCTACCGGGGCAGTTATCAAGTTTTCTTTTGTCATTACATTCTTGATAGGCTGGTCGAAATCGGTCTCAAACCGGATGTCCCGGTTTGTAATAATGCCAACCAGTTTCTCGCCCTCGGTTATCGGCACCCCGGATATCCGGTAACGCTCCATCAAAGCCATCGCTTCCCGGACAGCATTGTCAGGACTCAAAAAGACCGGGTCCGTGATGACACCGTGCTCGGATCGCTTTACCCGGTCAACCTCCAGGGCCTGGCGCTCAGCGGTCATATTCTTATGAATTACACCGATGCCGCCCTCCCGCGCGATGGCAATCGCCAGCCGGGATTCGGTCACAGTGTCCATAGCTGCGCTGACAAGCGGTATATTGAGTTTTATCTTGTTCGTCAGGAAGGTGGCGGTGTCTACGTCGCGCGGTAGCACCGCCGACGCTGCCGGAACCAGTAATACGTCGTCAAAAGTAAGCCCCTCACCGCGGAACTTTTCCGGGTACATCCTATCCCTCCTCATTATTCAGTTAATTATAGCACAGGCCTGGGTCAAAATGAAGGCGGCCGTTTTAAAGACCCGAGCGGCATAACCGCAGCGGAAGCAAGGGCAGGCAAAAGCGGGAGGGCATAGCGGCAGTGCGCATAGGTAACAAGGTGCACTAAGGTAAAAAGGACCAACAGGCCAACAATACGGCCGGCACCGGGAAGGCGCCGCGCCAGGCCGTAAACAAGACCCAGGCTCCCCAGCGTGACAAGGACGTAATGGTACCAGAAGGTGAGGCGATTGGGAAGTTTATCTTCACCGCTCCAGAGAAACACCTTACCCCAGAGGAGTTTGAACTTGCCCCTTGTGTACCAATCGAGGTAGCGCTCAAAGTCTTCCCGGAAACCGGTTTCCAGCCGCTGTAAAGCCAGCGCGGTATGCAACCGTCCCGTCTCCATGGGATCCCTTCCTACCGGCCATGAAGGATGCCAACCGTATTTTATCCCTTCCAAGTTCACGTAAGTGCCGAGAAGCAAAGGATTTCCCCCGCTGGCCGAAAGCGGGATAAAACGGTGGAAGACCAAGGCGTTGCGTATCAACCAGGGGGAAAGAACCAAGGAAAACGTCACGACGAGCACCGCCGCCGAGCGGAGCACCGCTGACCGCAGAGGCCTCCGGGACAGTACAAGGCCGCCAAGAGCAGCAAACCAAAGCAGCGCGCCGGTAGGCCGGACAAGCGCAGCAGCACCCCCAAAAATCCCGAGTAGTGCGTATGAATTGGCGTTGTCGGGCTCGGTTTTTAACCACTGGTAGGTGAATAGTAATAAGAGAAAGGTGAAAAGCGTCTCGGTCAACAGTAGACCGTTCATTAAGATAAGCGGGGGATAAAATGCCACCAGCACCGCGGGAACGAGTCCCGCCCACCGTCCGCCGAAGCGACAACCGATTAGATACGTAATATATATGCTCCCTACCATCAGAAAAGCCTGGGCGTACCGCGCCGCCGCAAGCGCACGCGACTCTTCAGCGAAAAGCCAGATGAAGAAAGAAAGGAAAAGGGGGTAACCAGGGGTCATGTAAGCCGAGGGCCCGAGAGCGGGTTCCTGCGACAAGCGCGGCCGCCACCAAGAGAAAACGTGGTCCGTGACCAAGCGGCGGGCGCTGTCAATGTACCCGATGTCGTCGCTATACAGGGTTAAACTGCTACCCCAGTGATGGATGAAGACGACCCGCACCACCAGCGCAGCTACAAGAATGACTAAAAGTGGGGCGTTTTTCAACAATTTATGTATTGAAAAGCTGAGCATGATTTAAGATTTCGCCCGGACAGTCGGTTTTCCTGCTGGTAAAGGCCGTTAATAGATTTTCCATCTCGAAATAAAGAGGAATCGGGTCCGGGACGGCGAAGTAGGCACTGAATCAAAAGGGGGTTCCCCCGGGGAGAGTAAGATTGGCTGAAATATCAATAATTGTCCCGGCTTACAATGAGGAGCAGGGTATCAGCTCCACTCTCAAAGAGATCTCTGAAGCAGTTTCGGGTCTTAATGCAGAAATCATCGTTGTGGACGACGGATCCTGGGACCGGACGGCGGAGTTAGCGCAGCGCTACGCTACTATGGTTGTAAAACACCCTTTCAATCAGGGTAAAGGCGCGGCAATGAGGTCCGGGTACCGGGCGGCGTCCGGAAAATACGTGGTTTTTATTGACGCAGACGGCACATACCCTGCCAGCCACCTCTTAGAAATTGTTCGCGAGCTTGAAAAGGTCGACGTGGTATTTACCTGCCGGAGCAACAGGGAGAATATCCCCTGTTTTAACCGTTTTGGCAACTGGTTGATAACAAGACTGGTTAAAAACCTTTCCGGTTTTGCAGGTAACGATCCCCTTTCCGGGCTTTACGGCATGCGGCGGCCTGTTCTCAAAGCGATAGGGTTGGAATCATCAACATTTGCCATCGAAACGGAAATCGTTGTCAAGGTGAGCCGGTCAAGGTTTAGCACGACGGAGATTCCGATTGCCTATCGGCCACGCCTGGGAGCTTCAAAGCTGCGCCCGCTGAGAGACGGGTTTCGGATTTTCCGGGTCTTGGTAGACATGCTTTTTATCTTCCAGCCGTATTTAACCTTCACGCTTCCCGGAATGCTGATTTTCCTGATCGGTGCCGCCTTAACCGGAATATTAGCGGTCAAAGGCACGGTAAGCCTCGACGGTGTCCACTTAGGCCTGCACTCTTTCCTGGCCGGCTCAGCCCTAATGATACTTGGGATCAACGCCGCCGCCTACGGAGGCATCATCGACCTTTACGCGGTGCGTCACCGGTTCAAGAAACCCTCGCGTATTACGCGGATTCTCACCAAACTGTCTTTATTTAAGACGCTGCGTAACCTGAGCCTCCTGACACTGATGATCAGCATTCCTGCGCTCGCTTATCACTTCTGGCACTGGGTAAGCAGCGGGTTCGGACCCTTTTCGGCAACCAGAAGCTGGATGCTTGCCCTCACAGGGCTTCTTCTCGGGTTGCAGGGGGTGTTTTTGAGTATCATTTACCGGATATTCGCAAAAGACTGCCTTGGCTACTATATTGTGGAAAAAAATGAACATAACTGGGTCGCTATAAAACGTGATCTTCCCGAAAGGACAACAGCGAAAATCTCGCAACGAGCGCATTACGACTGTCAAACCTTTCAGGCAGAGGTTCCCTGCTTGTACACCATACCACAGAATGATAAACTGCGGGTGACCGCCGGAACTATGGACACCCCCAAAAACCCGGGGGGACCGGCGATTTAACTTTTAGAGACGAGGACAAGGAATTTTTCTGCAAAACGGGAACCTTTTTCACTCATTTACGGTCTAAAAAGTGTCCGGAAGATTTCCGGGCCCAGAGGAGGATGCTCCTTTGGTTGATGTGAAAACCCTGGTCGCGAAGGCCCAAAATGGTGACGCGCAGGCCTTCGAAGAGCTGGTTGTAATATATCAGGATCGACTTTACGCCCTTTGCTACCGGTTGTCAGGGAGCCATGCGGACGCCCAGGACCTGGCGCAAGAAGCGTTCGTACGGGCATACCGGGCGTTGCACAAGTTCCGCCAGGAAGCCGATTTCGGGACTTATCTGCACAGGATCGCGGTCAATCTCTGGCTGAGTTACCGGAAGCGTAACCATAACGAGGTATCTCTCGACGATCCGGTCGTGACCGGCGAAGGCGAACTGCCCCGTCAGGTTGCGGGCAACGATCGGCATCCGGAACAGATGTTAGAAGAGACGGAGTACCGGGCACTTGTGCGGGAAAGTCTGGCGGTTCTGGCGCGGGAACACCGGGTGGTGCTTATCCTGCGGGAAATGGAGGACTTTAGTTACGAGGAGATAGCCGCAACCTTAGGTGTGGCCCCCGGCACGGTAAAGTCGCGGCTCAGCCGGGCACGCGAGGCGCTCAAAAAGGCCGTGTGTACATTGGCAAAGCAGAAGGGGCTCGACCTGCCGGGGATGAATTAGGGTGGGATTATGCGGTGTAAGCGGGTAAAAAAATATCTGTTATTGCTTGTGGACAATCCCGGAGAGATTAAGCCGGAGGTTGCGGCACACCTTTCGTCATGTGCCTCATGCCGCAGGGAATTTGCTTTTCTCCAGAAGATTACAAGCGCGTTACGTTCGGGAGAAAGGGTGCAGGCGCCGGCCGGGTTTCCGGCCGGGGTCATGGCGAGGATCGCCGCCGAGGTCCCGGTTGCCGGACAGCGCTGGACAGTGCGTTTACGTTTAAAAGGATGGAAACAGCTTGTGGCAGCAGCCGCTACTTTGCTGCTTATCGCCGGGAGCACTTTCGCAATGGTTCTATCCGGTAGGTCATCGACGCCGCATGTGGCGACCAAAGCTCCTACAGGTGTAGTGGTTTCACCTGTCAACCGTACAGAGAACCGGCAGCCGGCCGTGGACGCCCCCCCAGATCCCGGAACCAGCCCCCAAAAGCCGGTCAACTCCGGCAGTGATACTGTAATGCCGGCAAAAACGGACAAGACTGCGGCGCCAGAAGATAATAAACCGGTGACCAAGCCGAAAACCTCCGAGCAGCCCCCGCAGGTTACGGAGGTACGGCCTCCGGTGGTTTTCTTAAGCCGGCAGCGGATCTTGACCAGCACACAGTTACGCATACAGGTGCGGGATATTGACGCGGCAACAGTAAACGCGCTGGCGACAGCCCACTCCTGGGGCGCCGATCACAAATGCACTGTACCCGCCAGTGAAGGAGGACCACGGGTTCAGATCTTACAGTTTACCATCGATAAGGATAACAGCGACGGCTTTCTCATCGTTCTTAGCGGCCTCGGCACGGTAATTGACCGCCATGACGATGCGGTAGACTACACCGAGAGCTTTAACAAGCAAAAGGCAGAGTATGAAAGATTGGTCGCAGCTCGCAACCAGGCTTCCGAAGAGGAGAGCGTAACAATCGATGCCAAGTTGAATGAACTGGAGAAGCGATTGGCCGAATTAGACGCACTCGCTGGGATACACACGGTGACCCTGTGCCTTACAGAGTAAACAAGACGTTAAAAGGGTTGTTAAAGCGAGGGGCGGCAAGACTGCCGTCCCTTTCCTATTACTTGCTAAAAACCTTAAGTATTACCGCAAGTCCGTAACCGATAAATAACCACTGCCGCTTCTGCCCTCGTAATCGGTGCAAATGGGCGGAAGAATCCGTCAGGACGCCCCCGCATAACACCCCAATCGTAAAGCAAGGCTACCGACTCCCTGCTCCGAACCGGTATTGTCGCCCAGTCGCGGTAAGGCGGATGAGACGTTATCCTCATACCGGGTTGCCGGAGGGCAGCGAACGCGGAAGCGGCTGCTGCCCGGGTGACTAAAACCCCGGGGCGGAAACTGCCGTCGGAGAAAAGAGGCAGTAGGCCGCGGTAAACTGACGCTTGCACGGCTTCCCTCGCCCAAACCGGCGTATCCGGGGGTGCCTGCCTCCCGTCCCCTTCTATGCCCGGCCAGCACCGGGCGATCAAAGCCGCAAATTCCACCCTGTTGATGAAGGCTTCGGGCCGGAAGGTTCCATCGGGATAACCGGATAGAATCCCTTCAGCCGCAAGCGCTTGAATCTCTCTTGCCGCCCAGGACTTTGCAATATCTGTAAAAACCGTCGGACCGGAAGGAAGCTCCACCCAGAGCCCGCTCACACCCCCGGCCCGCTCATCCACGGCCACCAATCTGATCGGAGCAGGTTTCGTCCAATCCAGCGTATACGTAAACCTTCCTTCCGGAGAGAGTTCCACCGGAACCTGCCGGCCGGTACTCGTATAAAGGTATAAGTGCGTCCCGCTGGTCCTGCCGGTGAGCGCCCTTCCGAAAACGGGCGGATCGACTTTGAGGTCCGGCCCCGGCGCTTTAGTCTGAACGTTAACAGCAAGAGCCACCGGTGGACCTTGATGTCCCTTCCAGAAGACTACCGTTGCGATCTCCCCCCGTTTGACGTCGCCCAAAGTTACCGGAAAGAGGTTCTTGCTGATCATACTGCCCGGGCTAACCCGGTACTCCACGCCGTTTACCTTGACCGCCCAGGATTCGTGATCACATTTCTGTATCATTCCCGTAACCTCGTCCAGTTCTCCGGCCAGATCAATGCGGGCTACACGGCCCTCTGAATCCAGTGCCAGCCGTACCCACTGCCCCGGTGTAAGTACGGTCGGGCCGATATCAATCCCGCCATTACAAAACCTTGCCTCCGGAGCCAACTCCAACAATCGATAATTTCCCTTGGTGTCATGAAGTTGTAAAGTTCTCCCTCCCAATCCCGAAAAAAGGACCAGGCCGTATAAAAGTCCCGGGTCAACTTGCACCTGAAGCATTTCTTTGCCCCCGGGTAAAACCACCCCGGTAATGTGCTCCCCCGCCGAAAGCAACTCGGGAGCCTCCCTGAGCGCCCCCCTGCTCACCTGAGCACCGGGAAAGAAATGATACCGGCGACCATCGGTGAAAAGCACTGTGTCTCCGTTAACCTCCTGGACAAAACCGGACACAAGCTCCTGTTGTACATTTACGTACATCGCGCTGTGCGTGCGGGGATCCAGGTGAATCCTTACCGGAAGACCGGAAGGCAGATTTCCCAGGGCACCCGGGGGGCCGAAGACCCGGTCCAGGGCATCCAGCCCTTCCTGCTCAGTTTCCCGGGAAACGGCATATCCCGGCGCAAGCCAATACTCAGCGCCTCCAATGAGCCTGATTTGGTTATCGGTCAAGGCATCAAGGAAGCCTTTTTTCTCTTCCCAGTCGGCCGTTGCCTCCCAAGCCACCTGCGTACCCGGGTTGATTTGAAGGCCGATCAGAACCCCCGAAGGCACCGACGCGGATGACGTATCCTCCCCCCGCACCTTTACGGAATCCGTTCGCAGAAGATAGCCGCCGTCCTGTACCTGCCGGGTTTCGCCGACAGCCACTGTCCCGGCATCGGCGGGAAGAAAACGGCCCGGCGCGAGGTAATCATATATACCAACAGCGTAAACCTTCCCTCCCGGTACCCGGTAAAGATCGGTTCCGGCATGGAACGCCTGCTCCGGCTCTTTAATCAATTTCCCGTTTACTGCCGCTGTCACTTCCTGCGGGAGTCTTACCGACTCTCCGCCGGCTAACTTCACATCCGTGCCCGCCAACCCCTCAACCACGTCCTCCCTGACCGGCTGGCCGTAGACCAGAGCATAGGGCTGTGTATACTGCCCGCCGGAAGCCATGCCACCCCTCATTTTAGCTCCCACCACGGTAATCCGGTAGCTGCCCGGTACGGGTTCCGGAACTGTTACCTGTTCAACATTATTAAGGCGATCGGCTACCCCCTTTTGCTCGGAATCGTTGCCTAAGTAGCGACGGCCATCCGGGCCTTCAACCACAAGATCGAGGTCGTTGACTAAGGCGGGTGCCGTTCCGGGCAGGGCCGGGGGGTCGGCCCAGCAAAGGGTGACCTTTAAAGGCATTGATCTATCAGAAACGGTTACCGAAAATACTTCCCGCTCATTTTCTTTTAAACCTACTTCATCAAACACGTAACTGAAAGTGTGCTCTTTCAAGGCGAGAAGCGTTCCGCAAAGGTCTAAGAGACCGAACCCTGAAGCTTGTACTGGTTTGAGCGGACGGGCACCGTTGATCAGGAGGGCCTTTAACAGTGGAGCCTGCGGAGAGTTCAGCCCCTCCCGTTTCTGCAAGTATTCGCGCAGCAGCACAACCGCTCCGCCGGTAACCGCCGCTGCCATGCTTGTCCCCTCAAGTTGCCGGTATAACCCCTGTCCCGTCGGCAAGGACGCCATCCGAGAACTGGGTGCAATTACCCCCGCGCCGGGAGCAACGAGATCCGGTTTCAGCCTACCGTCCTCTGTCGGTCCGGAACTGGACAACGAGGCCACCTTCCTCGAATCCGTATACCCAAAAAGCGGTCGCGGATTCTGCGTGGCACCTACCACCAGGGCGTTTTTGCTGTTGGCTTCATTTGTTAAGGTCTTTGGTTTAGGACCGCTGTTACCGGCACCGAAGACCGGCAGGAAGTCAGGGTAATAATAGCAAAAGCGGTCGATCTGTGACGCAGCCGCAGAGTAGCTGTTCTTGCCGCCGCCCCATCCGTCGACATGGACCCTTACACCTGCGCTGTAAGCCGGCCGGAACAAAGAAACGAGGTCCGCCGGAAGATCCGGTTCGCCGGCTTTGTTGGTAATGGCCTGAAAATATATGCTGGCCCCGGGAGCAATACCATGGTAACGTCCGCCGGAAGCCGCTCCTGTCCCTGCGACGATCCCTGCCATATGCGTGCCGTGTCCCGTGGCATCACCGAGCGGCCCACTTGCCCAGGATCGCAAAAGCACAACCTTAGGCATCTTACCCGGTGTACTCTGCAAGTCAGGGTGCAGGTCGTCGAGGCTTCCTTTGTCAAGTCCGCTATCTGCAACCCCGACTATCTGTCCCGCGCCGGACAGCCCGCCGGGGCTTATAAAACCCGGCACCAGTGCAGGCGCCGCTCCCGTTACCGCCGCTGCCCGGTCGGAAAGAAAACGCCGCGGCACATACGGTTCCACCCGTACCACCGATTCCTTAGACGCAAGCTTTTCCAAAGCTCGCGACGGCAGTTTAACCCGTAAGGCAGTGGTCCCGGGTTCATCCAAGCCCTTTAAGACCGCCCCGCCTTCAGCGACAACGGCATCAGCAACTTCTTTCTTATCGTCCGGGGAAAAAACAAGAACATTCAACTGAAGCGTGTCTTGATCAGAAGCCTTTAACCCAGGGGCTACACGGTTTTCAACCAAATACGGTCTTAGCTTAATTCCAGCCGGGAGGGAACCGGGAGAAGTGACCCGGACCAGGACCCGGTCTCCGGAGGCATGGTGGTCCACGCTTACTCCAGGCAGACTTTGTAACCGGGAGGTATCCCGGGAATCCACAAAGTAAAGCCCGGGTTTAATCTTGCCGGTTTGTGAGCCCCCGCTTTCCCCGCAATCTTTTAGCTCCGCCAGGAACCCGGTAACCAAAACAAGACTTGCGGCAATCAAAACTAAAAGCCTTGGCATTTCAACCCTACTTTATATTGTCCTAAGTTGGAATCTAAAGGCCTGTACACTAAAAATTATAATTTTTGCGCGTTGAGCAGTTCAACCGAATAATAATTCTTGAATAAGCAGAAAATACCAAACCTAAAAGTCCCTGGGTTTGCAGATTATCTCGCGGATTTTACCGTCAAAGAAGTGCTGAGAATGTGCCGGTCGGATAACGAGTGCGGTATCGGCACCGCTGGCCGTACCTGCAACAGCCACTACATCCACTCCAAAGGGGATTAGGCCGGCATCAAGCGCCATTGTACTGATTTCGACGCAAACCTTTGCACCTTGTCCAAACATCCTGAAGGCGGCAGCAACCATTTCCGCCGGATAAACACCACCGAACTTAAACCGGAACGCTCTGTCGAGGCCGGCCATCAGGTGGGTGGCGGTCAGCACCTTAATCCCGGCACGCTCGAGTTTATCCCTCATATCCGGCGGCATTTCGTCAGCACCGGGGGACTGGAAGCCGATCTGATGGGTTACGCAGACCACGTGGAGTCCCGTTCCGATAAAATATGCCGCCGTAGCTCCCGAACATGAAGCCACGACGATGTGTTTAAGGGCGAGTTCACGTGCGCGGGAAAGCGCGGCTTCCACAGTAGCCGCTGTATTAATGCTTCCTTTATTTGACCAGTACAGTGTCACCCTGAAACCCCGCGTTCGTCAGTTCCGTGATCGCGACAGCACGTTCAGCATCCCAAGAGCCCTCCCGGTGCCGAGCGCCACGCAAGAAATCGGGTCATCCGCCACATAAACCGGCAACCCGGTCTCCTTGGAAATGAGGGTATCGATCCCGTGCAGGAGCGATCCTCCCCCGGTCATTACAATCCCCTTGTCCACAATATCGGCGGAAAGTTCCGGAGGCGTATGCTCCAAAACTCCTTTTACCGCACCAACAATGGATTCGAGCGGTTCCCGGACAGCTTCCCATACCTGCCTGCTGTTTACCGAAATAGAACGGGGCAGGCCAGTCACCAGATCCCGGCCGCGGATGCTGGCGGTGCGTTCAGCGTTGTTCGTAGGGTAAGCAGTGCCAATGTCGATCTTAAGCTCCTCCGCTGAACGCTCGCCGATGATCATATTAAACTCGCGCCGGATATACCGGACGATAGCCTCGTCAAACTTGTCCCCACCAACCCGAGTAGAAGTAGAACAGACAATGCCGCCAAGCGACAGAACCGCTATGTCGGTCGTCCCCCCGCCGATATCTATCACCATTGATCCGCTGGCATCACTTACATCAATTCCCGCTCCGAGTGCAGCAGCCATCGGCTCTTCTATTAAAAAAGCCTGACGTGCGCCGGCCTGAATAGCAGCCTGGCGGACCGCCCGTTCTTCGACGCTGGTCACTCCCGTTGGTATACAGATCACCACCCGAGGCCGCGCAAAAAACCTCCGGCACCCGCATTTCTCCATAAAATAGCGCAACATTCTCTCCGTTATATCGAAATCCGCGATGACTCCTTCCTTCAGGGGACGTACAGCGATAATGTTCCCCGGTGTCCGCCCGAGCATCCGCCGCGCTTCTTCTCCGACCGAGATCACCCTGTTATCGTCACGGTTTATGGCAACCACAGAAGGTTCTTTAAGGACGATTCCCCTGCCCTTGGCAAAAACGAGCACCGTCGCTGTCCCAAGGTCGATGCCGATATCCGGAGCTAACCCAAGCATCTGCGTCCCCCCTATGACTTTTAAAGGCCTGTCCGAAGGTCATACACAAAAATTAAAAGGGTTTAGCGAATAGGCTGTCAAAACGTTCCATACAGCGATGCGGATGCTAAGCTATATTCTACATTTTTTGAGAAAATCCCTTTAGCCATAGCAAATTTTTACCCTGTCTCTTTATATTTCCTCCTCGTAGCCTCGCCTCCACGCAGGTGTCGCTCGGCTTTGTTCATGTTCAATACCGCCCTAACCTTCTGCGCCAGCTTTTTATTGAGCGAAGGCAGGCGCTCCGTCATATCCTTGTGGACCGTACTCTTGGATACCTTGAACACCTGCGCCGCCTGCCGCACCGTGGACTGGGTCTCAAGGATATACATACAGATGTCAAGCACCCGCCGCTGGATGTAATCCTGCATCGCCCAACCTCCCGCTTCCCGTCTGCTACTTTTAATCTATATGCCCGGGAGAAGGAACGAATGCTTGTTCAAGGCGTTTTTCGCCATCTTTCGGGCTTGACCAAAGTTTTTTGGAGTTATACCGAGCGGTGGTTTTTAAAAGGCGTTTATCAATACTTGATGATGCTGACTCCACTGAAATAGTGAGTAAGGATCTGCTTGAAGTCGCGCCCGTGTTCGGCCATTCCTTTGGCGCCGTACTGGCAAAGCCCTACACCGTGACCGTAGCCGACCGTAGTAAATGTGACGCAATCCTCTTTTACCGTCCAGGTAAACCTGGTTGATTTCAGCCCCAGCCGTTCGCGCACAACAGTCGCAGGAAATAACGCACCGTTTACCATTACTTCCTTTACCCTGCCGGTTGTTGTTATACCTGCGAGTTTAATCTCAAAACCTTTTTCGGCCTGCGCTGAAAAAGCAGCCACTGTCTCAGCCGTTGAAAGAGCCTTCTCGACTTCCGCCAGCGGGAATGAGCGGGTTTCCACCGGCTTTGGATAGCAATCATAGGGACATAGCACACTTTTTAGGTAGGGCACGTCGACCTGCCACACATCGCCGGCATTTTCGGT
The DNA here is from genome assembly GCA_040756575.1 of Bacillota bacterium. GTDB lineage: Bacteria > Bacillota > Desulfotomaculia > Desulfotomaculales > Ammonificaceae > DTYU01. The sequence goes on from JBFLYP010000021.1 coordinate 26,515, forward strand.
GCGGCCGCCGCAAGAAGCATGGTAGACGGGATCGATCAGCTGCCCGTTATAGGTAATAACAAATCCGGCGGTCTCGCGCACAGCCTGCCTTACCTTAAAATAATGTCTGTAATAAGCAAGCGCGCCCCACTTCTTCTTCAATTCTTCCCGGCTCAAATACGCCTGCCCGTGCCGGGGGTCGTCGCAAATGTCTGCTCCCGGGTGTAGGTTGTTAGATACCCCGCCCGACAGAATCCGCCGCAAGACGTATGTGCGTGCCGCCACCGCCTGTGCCTTCAGGGCCTCACGCGGGAATAAAGCAGGCATCTCCGCCGCAACCACGCCCACGACATACTCTTCCAGGGGAAGAACCTCCACCTTGCCGGTGGAGTGCCGGTAAACCCGGACATACTCCCCCGAAGGGCGAATTTCAACCTTTTCCTTAACAGAATTGAGTTGGAACCATACCCCGACAGCAAGCGCCGTAAGCAGAAGAATCAACCCCGTTAAGATACGCAAAACTATAACCCCCTGTCCCGAGCCGGACGGATTTCAGGGAAATATCCCCTCTCACACCAACAGCCTGTATCAGGGCTGGTGTCCCGGGTCCCTGTAACCCATCCCAAAGGGCACCGGTATCGCATAGTTTCACAAAGTAGCACAGTTGTATCGCCACCCAGCAAGCCAGTCATTTGAACGAAAAGCAATTTTTTGGGCGGGAAGTCTGACCGTCCGGACTGCTATTAAAAGATACTGTCATCACATCTCATTATTTCCAGTTAAATGGGAATTAAACGGGCAGCAATAAATAAACCGAAGGGTTTAACGAAGAAGGAAAAAGCCGCACGGTGCGGCCTTAGCAAAAGCACTGACTTTCTATGAAATATCATGGGGTTATTTCACTTGAGTCGCTTTCAGGTCGGCTTCCTTTTTCCGGGCCATAATTCCATCGGCCACTCTGCGCCACTCGTCCGAACGCCGGTCGAGATAAGAGGCGATCGTCCCTGTAAGTATCGACTCCGCTCCCGGGTGGGTGGGACGCGCCCCGGTCTCGGCAACGATATCTCTAAGGGCTTGCGGTACATCGATAATCGGGCAGGGCCGCAGGAAATTATCGCTGAAAGGCTGCCGCTTCTGGAAGGCGGCAAATAACGGGCTTTTAAGCACTTCGAGAAGTGTTTTGCCCTTTATGTTATCTACCGAAAAATGGGCGAATGCACAGGGCTCCACGTTACCGCTGGCCGCGATGTGGAAATACATCCGGCCGCCAGCAATACAGCCGCAGGTAAGTGCACCGTCATTCCAGAAATCGGCGATCTGAATCGGCTTGTGCGTTCTGATGTACGGGATCCGTTCCGCTAAGTACGCCCTCTGCTCGGGCGTTACCATCAGGTCGAGGTTCGGGTTTCTGCCCACGGGGATATAGTGAAAAGTCCAGCCGTAAACAGCCCCCTTATCTATGAGAAAATCGATAAACTCGTCGCTGGTAACCTCGTTGACATTATATTTGGTGATGGTGATTGAAATCCCAAAAATGGCCCCCCGTTCCCGCAATGCGTCCATGGCCTTCATGATCCGGTCGAACACACCGTTACCGCGTCTGGCATCGGTTTGCTCGCGCCATCCTTCCAGACTTATTGCCGGGGAAAGGTTTCCAACCTCTACAATAGCGTCGGCCATCTTTTCGGTTATCAAAGTGCCGTTTGTATAGACCATAAAGGCCAAATCGGGATGCTTTTCCGCTAAGCGGATAAGGTGGGGGTATTTGAACGGTTCTCCGCCGGACATTACGATCCAATATATCCCGAGTTCCTTTGCCTCATTCATTAGCCGGTCCAGGGTTTCAAAATCAAGCGTGTCGTGTTTTGCATACATGCCGGCCCAGCAACCCTCGCACCGGAGATTACAGTCACTGGTAGGATCAATAAGGAAGAAATTCGGAATATGCACGCCGAGCTTTTGAGAAAGCTCCTGCTGGCGGGGGATGCCGAGGATCATCGCGTTGATAAACCAGTTATAGAGAAGCCGTCGCTTCACGTTCGGGTGTGTATGTGTAAAAAGCTTGTTTATATAAGCTCGTCCCGCCGGACTATTCTCATACCACTCTGCAATCTTCAGTGCGTGCTGCTGGTGGTGTTGTTTTCTTGCAAGTTTCTTAGCCAGGGTGAGGATTTTGGGTAGGTTATCCTCGGGATCGCGGTCGATATAACCGAGCATTTGGCGCACTAATTGCTCCCCGAAAAAGCGTTTTGCCAGGTCAAAACTCGGTAATCCATTCGACATAGAATCCCCTCCTTAAGTTGTCCTAATTTAGCTTTTCCTTAACAGCCCCATCTAAGTCAAAACCTTACCACCCCCATTCCCCGGTTCAGATTGAACGCTCAAGTCCCTCTTTTAGAAAACTTGCCAGGAAGCTGATTTCGCCCGGCTCAAGCTCGGCAAGCTGTTGCTGCAAACGCTTCACACACTTTTCCACCGGTCTTGAGATTACGCCTCCCAGCAATGTACCGATCGCCGCTCCGGTAAAAAGATTTAACCCCTCTTCGGGATGGCGCGCTCTGGCTATCCTATCCGCAAGAAACCTGCGCCTGTTTTTGCTTATCCCGCCCAGGTGGGCGATCAATACCGTAAGGTTGTATGCGGTTTTTGCCAGCCGCCCCTGCAGCTCCGGAAGCTCGTGCAGGAGTTCCGCTATGATCTCTCTCGCCCGCTGCCGCTTTTCCTCAAGCAGTTTCAGCAAGCGCGCCCTGAGTGCCAACCACTCCTCCATGATCTCCCTGTTCGCCGCCTCATTTTTTCTTGCAGGTTTGTAAAACACGAGGGTGCGCCCCGGTCCTTTGTCCTCTCTCCCGGTTTCGAACACCGCTTCAAGGTAACCGTCCTGCTCAAGCTGGCGAAGAACGTCATACGCTGTCCACCTGCTTACCTTCAAAGCGTTGGCGACCCTGGTATAATGGACAGGCTGTCCGTCGTGCTCATACAACGTGATTAGAGCCGAGAGAAAATCCCGGCGCCGCCGCGTTAAAGCCAAGCGAATTCCTCCCCTAAAAAATCCAAAGAACCAAAAAAACCAAAATTTCTTATAGTATACGCACAATACGTGAAAATGTTAATCCCGGTGTAGCTTTAATTTTCGGGAAAACAGCGCTTACTAAGCCAAAAGGATTAATTCTACGGGGGTTTTGCTCTTTTTTGAGGCTCTGACGTCAATAATCCGCTGGTTTCGTGAGCCGCGGAAGGGAAGGGTGAGGTCGCGCTCGGCCTGGATGAAAGGGCCGTCGATAAGAATGCCGGTAACTTCAAGCAGATCCCGTACCGCTGCGTCCGCCGACGCCTGGAGTTCTTCATACGTGTATCCGGTGTAGGTAACGATGTCGTAGCCCTTCTGCCGGAGCGCCCGCCCTAAAGCCGCAAAAGCACCCGCCTGGAGGAAGGGGTCCCCGCCGGAGAAAGTGACGCCCCTCACGAGCGGGTTGCGGACGATATCCCCCAGGATTTCTTCAACAGTCACCTCATATCCGCCCGCCGGGTCCCACGTCTCCGGGTTGTGGCACCCGGGACAGCGGTGCGGACAGCCCTGCGCAAAGACAACGTACCGTAAGCCCGGCCCGTCCACCACGCTTTCGCGGACGATGCCAGCGATACGGAGAAAAGTTGTTGCGCCTAAATTATCCACCATAATCTCCTTAACTCCGAAAACGGAACCAATAGAGGCTCGTTTTGCCCATCCCACAGGAAGCAAAGAAAAGAAGGATACCCTTCCAGTTGTTGGAGGTCTTCCTCTCTTAGCCCGTAAAACGTTCGATTCTTGCCATGAACTTTTGAGTAACGAATATAAATTCGGGCAACACCTTCGCCTACCTCATATAGAGACTGGCTTCGATCCAGCTTGCGTAAGGGCCCATACCTCTTAGTCAACTCTTTTAGAAAGGAAGTTTTAACCTCATTCGCCATAGCCACACCCTCATTATCGGGTCAGTCGGAACCCCCTATTTGTAGATAGCCGACACGAATTGCGCTACTAATGCACCACCTCCGGCTTCCTCAAATGCACCACCCGGGCCTTCAGTTCCGCCACCTTGGCGTCGTTGAAGCGGTCTACCGTGGAAAGGTAGCCGGTTATCCGCCGCACCCTTCTTATCGAAGTCGATCCGCACTTCGGGCAGGCATCTCCCAGGACCCCGGAGAAGCTGCACCTTGTGCAGAAGTCCACCGGGAAGTTCACCCCTACGTATCCCATATCGCATTTAGCCATATAACGGACGATTGCTTCCACCGCCTCGGGGTTGTGAACCGGCGGCGAGGGAAGCTCGACGTAGCTGATGTGCCCCGCGTTGCAGAACTTATGGTATGGTCCCTCGATCTCGATCTTCTGGAAGCATTCGATAGGGAAATGCACCGGAATGTGAAACGAGTTGGTATAGTACTCCCTGTCGTTTACGCCCGGGATGATGCCGAACTCCTTCCGGTCGAGCTTGACGAATCGGCCGGCCAGCCCCTCCGCCGGAGTCGCCAGGAGGGTGTAGTTGAGGTTGTACTCTTCGCTCGCCTCGTCTATTCTCTCCCGGAGCCGGCGGACGATCTCTACGCCCAGCTCCTGCGCCTCCGGGTCCTGACCGTGGTGCCTGCCGGTGAGCGCTACGAGCGCCTCCGCCAGCCCGATGAAGCCGAGGGCCAGGGTTCCGTGCTTTATGGCCTCTGCGATCGGATCCTCCGGCTTCAAGCCGGCAGAATCAAGGTAAAGGCCCTGCCCCATCACAAAGGGGAGGTCTTTTACTTTCAACCTGGCTTGAATCGTGTAACGGTGGTAAAGCTGTCGGATGCCGAGTTCGGCAACCTCACCAAGTAGAATAAAGAATTTTTTCAGGTCGCGCTCGGCCTTCAGCGCTAACCGCGGCAGGTTGACGGTGGTAAAGGAAAGGTTACCGCGCCCCTCGGTTACTTCGGCGCCGCGCCTGTTTGCCATCACCCGCGAACGGCAGCCCATATACGAAACCTGGTTGCCGTAAGGTGCATTAAAGCTCGCGTCCATGAAGCTGAAGGTGGGGTTGAGCCGCTTAGCCGCCACCCGGACCGCCAACTGGAAAAGGTCGTAGTTGGGGTCGCCCGCGTCGAAGTTGACACCCTTCTTCACCCGAAAGATGATGTTCGGAAAGATCGGTGCCTCGTTGCGTCCCAGGCCCGCCTCGTAAGCCAGGAGGAGGTTGCGCGTCACCTTCCGGGCGGCCTCGCCGGTCTCTGTGCCGAGGTTGATGCTACTGAAGGGTACCTGCGCACCTGCCCGTGAGTGCATACTATTAAGATTATATACCAATGCTTCCATTGCCTGGTAAACCTCATCGTCCGAAGCGTTTTCCACGTACGGGGCCATATCCCGGTCAAAAAAGGCAAAGGACTGGCCGCCGAACATATCGTTCTGCGAGCTCTGGAGGATGATGCAGGCCAATGCTGTCGCCGAGCCGGGGCGCTTGGGCGGCCGGATGTAGCCGTGCCCGGTATTAAACCCCTCGGCCAGGAGCCGCCCGAGGGGGATCTGAATGCAGTTCAGCGTTTTGGCATAGAAACCGAGGTCGTGGATGTGAATGTCTCCCCTGGTGTGCGCCAGGGAGAAGTCTTCAGGGATGAGCCGCGTCAGGTAGTATTTCTTGCTCGCCGCTTCGGCGACCTGGAGCATCTTGGCCGAGGGCGAGTTTGAAACGTTGGCGTTCTCGCGGCTTGTTTCTTCAAGGATCTCCTCCACCGCGTCCATCAGGTCGCTCTTTGCCTCCCGGATGCGCGTCCGCCAGTTGCGGTATAGGATGTATGCCTTGGCCGTACGTGCGTGCCCGGCCTCAATCAGCACCTTTTCAACAATGTCCTGGACGTCCTCCACGCCGAAGCCGGTACCGTTGTACTTAGCCTTTAACATCCTCAGCACCTCGAGCGTGAGCCGCATAGCTGTCTCCCGGTCCTCGCCGCCCACCGCCCGCGCCGCCTTGAAAATGGCATCCGTTATCTTCGTTTCGTCGAAAGGAACCTCCCGCCCGTCGCGTTTCCTTATTCCCCGGAACACTAAGCTCTCCCCCTTCTTACATCTTTGAACATCCTGTCCAATTCGGCCCTAAAATCGCTACCGTCCCGAAACTCCCGGTAAACGCTGGCGAACCGAACGTACGCAACCTCATCCAGCCAGCGAAGCTTGTCTACCACAAGCTCGCCGATAACGTGGCTTGGTATCTCCGTTTCAAGCCTGTTCCGCAGCTCACGTTCCACCTCGTCCACAATACGCTCGAGGTCCTCCCTCTTGACCGGCCGCTTGTGGCAGGCCTTGAGGAGCCCGCCCATCACTTTTGTACGGTTGAAGATCTCCCGGCGGCCGTCCTTTTTAACTACTACCAGCGGGAGCTCGTCCACCCGTTCAAAGGTCGTGAACCGCCTGTTGCAGTGAGGACACTCCCTGCGCCGCTTAATCGTAGCGCCTTCATCCGAGGTGCGGGTATCAACCACACGCGTGTCCGTAAAGGCACAGAAAGGGCACCGCATAACGCCACACTCAAGATATAGTATTTAGAGTAAATCTACACCACTATATTTTGGGTTAGCAAGCGGCAAAAAGGCAGGAAAAAGGGGGAATACATGGTTTCTATCCCCTCGCTCAAAGCTATGCTCGTCCTTATCTTAAATTTTTGAAAATGTTGTCTATAAATGTCGAATAGTCCCCTCAACGCCGGTACGAATAACGGGCGTAGGAATCGCTCGGTGCTTCAACGAGGATTACATCGAGGCCGATTCTCACAATCTTCTCCCAGGGGATGATGACCTCCTCCTCTTTTCCGAAAAAGCCGAGCAAGCGGGACGGACCGGGAAGAACCAGTGCGTTTATCTTTCCGTTGTCCAGGTCGATGTCAATATCCTTTATCAGCCCGAGGCGCCGTCCGTCAAGAACATTTATTACCTCCCGCATCCGAAGCTCCGAAACTTTAAGCATTTGGCCGTTCCCCCCCATACAAACCTATGCTTTCCTGTCCGCTATTAGAAGCCGGCGAAACCGGCAGCCCCGCGAACGGCACTTAAAAAAATAAAAAAGAGAACCGGAAAGTGTTCTCTTTGTTTACCGAAAAGTGTATTTGGTTTGCTTTGCTTTACAGTAATGACACTTAGTAGCCGGCCGCTTTATAGCACCGTTGTACCACCTGTTTCAGCGGTTGGCCCAAGCGGCGCTCTGCAAGCTCCCACAGCCGGGACCGAAATTTAACCCGGTCTTCATCCGGAGTGCGGGCGAGCGCCGGAATTTCCGCCGACGTTTCGATGTTTACCATACAAAGCGGCGGGAAGAGCACACACCACCAGTTCTGCCCCTTGCCGGCCCCGAGAACGAGCCGCACCGCTTCGTACTCTCCGGCGGGCAACGTAAGGTCCCCGTAAGTGCGCTCAGGGAAATCAAACCGGCCGTGGTACACGCGAACTCCGTAATCTCGGCCGGCCAGTGCAACCTCCTTCTTAGCAACCGATTCTATTTTAGCTAAATCCCTGTCGACCAGCCGGCGTGCCTCCGAAATATCGTTTACCTTTTTAAACTCCGGCGCCATCGCCTCAACCACGGCTCGGCGGACCCGGTGTTTCAGCTCCTGGTCGACCGGTGAATCGCTGTTAGGAATTATATGGATCCGAATGAGGTTATTGGGATTGTAAGCCTCAACCGAACGCTCGTAAAGAATCCCTGCTGTTATGCCAAAACAAAGCAAACCTGCAAAAACTATACTCCAAATTTTACGTTTCATTTTCACCCCTTCTTTCTCAAATATACTTGCGCATATGATTAAGGGCCGCTTTCTCAAGCCTGGAAACCTGAGCCTGGGAGATTCCGATCTCCTCGGCTACCTCCATCTGCGTTTTACCCTCGAAGAAGCGCATAGTAAGAATCAACTTTTCCCGCTCGCTCAGGCGCCGGAGCGCGTCCCGGATGGCGATGACTTCAATCCAGTTTGTGTCCTGGTTTTTGTCATCGCCGATCTGGTCCATCACAAAAATGGGGTCGCCGCCGTCCTGATAGATCGGCTCAAAAAGCGATACCGGTTCTTGAATCGCGTCTAAAGCAAGTACCACCTCTTCACGGGGTACTTTTAACTCATCGGCGATCTCATTGACCGAAGGCTCCCGCGCGTTTTTACTGGCCAGGGAGTCACGCACCTGGAGCGCCTTGTAAGCCACGTCACGCAAGGAGCGCGAGACCCGGATCGAGTTGTTGTCCCGCAGGTACCGGCGGATTTCGCCGATAATCATCGGTACCGCATAGGTGGAAAACTTAACGTTCTGATTCAGGTCGAAGTTATCGATCGCCTTTATCAGGCCGATGCAGCCGACCTGAAAAAGATCATCCACGTATTCCCCCCTGTTGGTAAAACGCTGGATCACACTCAGGACCAGCCGTAAATTTCCATTTATCAGCTCGGTTCGGGCGGTTTTATCACCCTTTTTTACCGCCTCGAAAAGTTTCCGCATTTGGGCCGCCGTCAGCACCGGAAGCTTGGACGTATTTACCCCGCAGATTTCAACCTTGCTGATCACCGCCGCCCGCCTCTCGCTAAGGTTCCGTTTCGCGACTATTTTCGATTTTCATTATTACCGCACCGATACTGCTTTATACGTTTTAAAATTAATCAAAAAATTTAACCGCTTGAACCGCTCAACCTTAAATAACGGCCTTTGCGCTTGCAGAATAGGGCCCGACTGCTCTTTCAAGACGCCAAGGGTATGAAAGGCCGCACCTTTCGAAATATTGCAAGAGATGCAGGAAAATAGCTATACTCGTGGAAAGCACTTATGAAGCCCATTTGGCTCCTGAGAAGCTGTGAGGTACTTATATGCAGACAACCCATAAAATAATCATCGGTGATTCAAGATGGATGAGAGAAGTTGAGGACGAATCAGTCCACCTTATCATCACTTCACCGCCTTACTGGCAACTAAAGGATTACGGCAACGGAAAACAGATCGGTTTCAATGACACCTACGAGGATTACATCAACCACCTCAACCTGGTCTGGAACGAGTGCCACCGGGTGCTGCATAAAGGATGCCGTTTGTGCATCAACATCGGCGACCAGTTTGCCCGCTCCGTCTATTACGGAAGATACAAGGTTATTCCCATACGCACGGAGATCATCAAGTTTTGCGAAAGCGCCGGTTTTGATTACATGGGGGCAATCATCTGGCAAAAGGTGACCACCTGCCATACAACCGGCGGCGCCACGGTGATGGGCTCGTTCCCCTACCCGCGCAACGGCATTCTCAAGTTGGATTACGAGTTCATCCTTATCTTTAAGAAATATGGAACGCCTCCAAAGGCTACCAAAGAAATCAAAGAGCAATCAAAATTAACCCAGGAAGAATGGAACCAGTATTTTACCGGACACTGGAACTTCCCCGGCGAGAGGCAGGATAGGCACTTGGCGATGTTCCCGGAAGAGTTACCCCGGCGGCTGATCAAAATGTTCAGTTTCGTGGGTGATACAGTGCTCGACCCGTTCCTTGGCAGCGGGACAACGTGCCTGGCGGCGAGAAACCTTAGCCGGAACTCTATAGGCTATGAGATAAACGAAGATTTTCTTCCGGTTATAAAGGAAAAGCTCGGACTTAGGCAAACCACCATCTTTGAGAACGCTGTATTTGAAATAATTAAACAAGAAGATCGGAAGATAGATTTTAAAGAAAGAATCACGAAGTTGCCTTATATCTTCCGCGATCCGGTGAAATTCGATAAAAAGGTTGACCCTAAAAAACTGCGCTTTGGCTCAAGAATAGACAACAGCCATTACGAAAGGGAAACGTACTACACCGTGAAAGAGATTATCTCCCCCGAAATACTGGTCTTAAATAACGGCTTAAAAATCAGGTTAATCGGCGTAAAGGTAAAACAGGAACAAAACGGGGAAGCCGTTCAGTTTTTGAAAGAAAAAACTCGTGGGCAGAAGGTATTTATGAGGTTCGACAGTATAAAATACGATGCCCAAAATAACCTGCTTTGTTATCTCTATTTATGGAACAAGACGTTTTTAAACGCCCATTTGATCAAGAATGGTCTGGTGGAGGTGGACACAACGTTCGATTATAAATTCAGGGCGAAATTTTTATCCATTTATCATTCAAGAAGCCTTTGGAGAAACGAATTATGAAGATTAAACTCAGTCAGTCAGAAATTCGCGAGTATCTTGACATACAAACGCCCAAATTTCCCAAATACGTATCTTACTTTATCAACTTGGCGAACAGATACTCGCAAGGAACCAGACCCAAGGTAGTCGGCCAAATGAGTGAGTTGATTCAGCAGTTTACAGGGAAGAGCTTGCCTGAATGGGAAGAGTGGTATCTGCAACAGAAGCCGGAAGCGCTCACAAAAGCAACAGAAAAGATCTTGCAAAAATTGACTGAATTTAAAGAGATATTGGCCAAAATTGATCGCCGAATAGTGGAAGAATGGGTTCGCGATCTGGTAATCGTGAAAACTTTTATCGGATTACGCTTCCAGGAGGCAATATTAAAAAGAGGTGCAGAATTGAAAGGAACTGACTACCGCTTATCCTCGCCTGTTGAAGAATCAGAGGGAATAGATGGTTATATCGGTGGCACACCTGTATCTATAAAGCCGGTTACATACAGATCAATGGCACCCTTGACTGAGCAAATAACAACCAGGATCATCTGGTATGAAAAGGTCAACGATGGAGTCGAGGTAGACTACACGGAAATACTGTAGCCGGCATCGCGGTCCCCGCCCAATATGCCGCCGCGTGCCGATTGTCCTTTGTGAAACGCGGCGTAATGACCCCCGTAAGTCAAGACAAAATCGGCCGGTTTGAAGGGAGTCTTTTAAATTTTAGGATAGGCTGAACACCACCTCAAACCATTATCTATCTCGCCCGGCTGCCGTCAAGGGCAAGGGCT
>JBFLYP010000022.1:0-36146 GCA_040756575.1 Bacillota bacterium
TCGTGCCGCAGCTCGCTTCGGTAAAGACGGTGCCGGGCTTGACGCCGGCTTCCTCGGCGGCAGCCAAGACTCCCGGCGCGGCGAAGATCTTGAGCGCCGCTAATTCCGGGTCGCAGAGGATGTAGATATGGTCCTTTTGCGGTCCGGAGTAATGATGGGGGGCGATCACTTCTTCGGCACAAGTAAGGAGCAGCGAATTATGTCGGCGGCGGGAAGCAAGCGTACTTTTCGGCAGAATTTTCTGCGGTCTATCGAGCTCGACTGGCACCTGCAAGGCACGGCAACGGGCGTGCGAAGCTTCTAATTCCTCTGGAAAACATAGATAGGCAGCGTAATTCGCAGATGCCAATTCTTTGGGAAAGGGAGACATAACGCCATCCCTTTAGTGAGAGCAACTTTGAACTTGTCGTAATATAGAGGAGGAATAAGTTTGTTAAACGGTGGGTTTTAGCGCTTGTATCCTGGTATGTAGCAAACTGCGATATGCTGATTATGGAAGTTTATTTTCGTTTTCCGTAACTATAGTTTTGCCTCCTCAAGGTAAATACATTGGAAAACCTATCCTATTTTAAGCTTTAATGTTTTCCTTGTCAACTGGACAACCACCTTGTTGTTATCCTTTTGTTACCAATAGTTAGTTAGTTATTTATTTTGCCACCTCTTTGCAGAACATTTTTCACAGTATACTTCCCCGATTTCCTTTAAAATCACGTCGGCTCTGCCTATAGGGAGGGAAAGTTTATTCTTGGGAGTGCGTCCGATAACCGCCATAAAATCTCCCGGCTATAATCGACGTTTGCAATCGCTACACTCAAAGGAGCTTACAATATTCTGGCTCAAAGTCCCCCTTCTTTATTAGTTTATAATGTAACCGCTTCTAAACAATCCTTAAAAACTCAAACCCCACCGCCCCCGAAACGAGACGAGCTACCCAACCGGTGGAGAACTCCGGCTTAGTGACTTGAGCGCCCTGCTTAGCTGCGTTATCGGACCCCGCAATGCAGGAAGATTTTGAAAAACCTCGCCGACCTCCTTCTTTAACCTCCCCCGCTCCTGAGCGATGGCAGTCTGGCAGATCTTAAAAGGTTTGCGTTCCTCCCGACACTGGGCTACATATCTTTCCCTTAGGGAGACGCCATTCGCCTTCATCGCCCGCAACCGCGCCATCCTGTCCGCACCTTTTACGCTCCAGGCCATCGGCCGGCTGCTCATACGGGCCGCTAAATACGGCTTACGTGCCCCTCTGCACTTACCCCCAAGTGTGCCTCAGGATAAAGCCGGTAAGCGATGATCCCGTCCCAGTTTCGCCGTAGCCCGAATGGGCTTCTCTGCCCCATTCGCTCGCTTACCCGGTCCCCGTCAGGGAGCGCCTGTTTTAACAAACGGCATTCATTTTCCTTTTAGCAAAGTCCCGGACCGTTCTCCATTAAGCGATGTATGATCACGGCAACCTCCTCCTCCGCTACCAATAAGTTTTCTCCCGTGCGCCGGCTGTGTACCTCCACTAGCCCTTCGGCCACGTGCCGGCCCGCCGTAACCCTGACCGGGTAGCCGATAAGATCGGCATCTTTAAACTTAACTCCCGGCCGCTCGGCACGGTCATCAAGGACTGCTTGCAGCCCCGCCGATCCGAGTAAAGCGTACACTCTATCGGCCGCCGCCACCTGTGCCGGATCCTGTGTATTGACGGGCAATACTACGGCGTGGAAGGGAGCAATGGAAACCGGCCAGATTATGCCGTCCGCGTCATGGTTTTGTTCAACCGCCGCCGCCATCGTCCGGGTGACCCCGATGCCGCAGGTTCCCATCACCATCGGACGCTTCTCACCCCGCTCGTCAAGGTAAAAAGCCTCCATGGCCCGGCTGTACTTTTCGCCGAGCTTAAACACCTGCCCGACTTCGATCCCCCGGACGGCATCCAAAGGAGTCCCGCAGCGGGGACAAAGGTCCCCGGCTGCCACGAGCCGGATGTCGGCCACATTAGCTACCGGGAAATCCCGTCCGGGACAAACATTCACGAAATGAGCGTCTCCTTTATTTGCTCCTGCCACCGCACTCTTAAGCGCCGCCACCTCCCTGTCCACCACCATCGGCAGCTCAAGGCCCACCGGTCCCGCAAATCCTACCGGCGCTCCGGTCGCAGCCTCAACCGTCTCCCCGTCTGCAAGATCCAGCTTAAGAACCCCGAGGCTGTTCTGGAGCTTGACTTCGTTTACCTCCCTGTCCCCCCTTACCAAAGCTGCGGCCAGGCCGCGCTCGGTATGATAAACCAGGGTCTTGATGAGGCGCCTTGCCGGAACACCGAGGAATCCGGTTACTTCCTCCACTGTGCGCATCCCGGGCGTCGCCACTAATTCGAGCGGCCCCTCCTCGCCGCCGGTATCCGGGATAAAAAGGCTCTCGGCCTTCTCCGCATTCGCCGCATAGCCGCATGCCTCGTCCGGGCAGTAAACCACCACCGCCTCGCCGGAATCGGCCAGCACCATAAACTCGTGGCTTACACTGCCGCCGATCGCCCCGGTGTCGGCTTCCACCGCCCGGAACTTAAGCTCCATCCTGGTAAAAATGCGGCTATAAGCCTCACACATCTCCCGGTACCGTACATCGAGACCTGCTTGATCCCGGTCAAACGAATACAAATCCTTCATAATAAACTCACGCCCGCGCAAGAGTCCGAAGCGCGGCCGGCGCTCGTCCCGGTATTTGTTCTGAATCTGGTAAAGCAAAAGGGGAAGCTGTTTGTAGGAGCGGACCTCGCCGGCAACCAGCGACGTAACCATTTCTTCATGCGTCGGACTCAAGCAGAACTCACGGTCGTGCCTGTCCCGCAAGCGGAAAAGCTCGGGCCCGTAAACATCCCAGCGCCCGGAGCGGTGCCATAGTTCCGCAGGTTGAATTATCGGCATTACGATCTCCTGGCCGCCTATCCTGTTCATCTCTTCCCGGATGATTCCTTTGATCTTCGAGAGCACCCTCTGCGCAAGCGGAAGAAAGGTATAAATCCCGGCCGCCACCTTGCGTATGAACCCTGCCCGTAAAAGCAGTTGGTGGCTTATTACCTCTGCCTCCGCGGGAACTTCCCGCAGTGTCGGAATCAAGAGCTCGGAAACACGCAAGGCTCAAAACCTCCTACTCAATAATCGCTTAGGCCCGCTGCGGTTATCCCTGAGGCACGCAGCAGCTCATTCGAGTTCACTCAAATTAACAAGCGGTTCTTAGCACAATGCAAGAAAATGCGGCTGCAATTCGGCTTGTTACCTGACCCCCGGGATCCCCATCCGCTTTATTTCCTTAACCAGTTCTTCGACCATTGCCGCCTCAGGCACTGTGCGTACCGGCTCCCCCTTACAGAAAAGCAGCCCTACGCCTTTGCCCCCGGCAATCCCGATGTCGGCTTCGCGTGCCTCACCGGGGCCGTTTACCACACACCCCATAACCGCCACCTTTAGCGGCTCGGCAATTCCCTGAAGCCGCTCCTCCACCGCAGTTGCGATCCTGATCAGGTCGATCTCGCACCTGCCGCAGGTCGGGCACGAGATCAATTCCACCCCGCGCCGTCGCAGCCCCAAGGCCTTTAATATCTCCCAGGCCGCCCACACCTCGTAACGGGGATCCGACGTTAGTGAAACCCTGATTGTGTCTCCGATCCCTTCCGCCAGCAAAACCCCGATACCCACCGCGGATTTTACCAAACCGCCCCGGAGGGTCCCTGCCTCGGTCACCCCGACGTGAAAGGGGTAGTCGACCACACGGGCGAGCTGCCGGTAAGCATCCAGCATCAGCGGAACATCCGCCGCCTTAACCGACAGCTTTATGGCGGTGAAATCCATGTCCTCAAGAAGACGAACGTGGTCAAGGGCGCTCTCCACCATTGCCTCGGCAGTGACCCCGCCGTGTTTCTCGATTAAACGGCGCTCCAGGGAACCGGCATTCACCCCTATGCGGATCGGTACACCGCGGTCCTTTGCCGCCCGGGCTATCTGCCGCACTTTGTCGCGGCCGCCGATATTACCGGGGTTCAGACGCAGTCCGTCGACCCCGGCTGCGAGTGCCTCAAGCGCAAGGCGGTGGTCAAAGTGGATGTCCGCAATGACCGGGATAGGGGATTCTGCTTTTATCTGCTTGAGTGCCGCTGCTGCTTCAGCATCCGGAACCGCTACCCGGATCAACTCACAACCATAAGCGGCAAGCTCTTTTATCTGCGCTATGGTTTTCCATGCGTCACGGGTATCGGTGTTCGTCATAGACTGAACCACCACCGGTGCTCCGCCGCCTACTTTTACCCCGCCGATTGTTACCTGACGCGAATCTCGCCGCTTAAACAACGCTTCATCCCCCTATGCCGACGGCAAGACGGATGATGTCGTGGTATGTGACCACTACCATTAACAGTATTAACAGGGCGAAACCGAGGAGGTGAATGACGTTTTCCTTCTCCGGGTCGACAGGACGGCGGGTAACACCTTCCCACACAAGAAAACCTATTCGTGCACCGTCCAGGGCTGGTACCGGAAAAAGGTTGAACAACCCCAGGTTGATACTTAGAAACGCCGTAAGCTGGATCAGCGGGAACAATCCGAATTTAGCGGCACGCCCGATCTCCACCGCAACACGAACCGGTCCGCCTATGTCGGCGGGCACGTCGCGGACAAACATCTTCCCAAGGAAGGCTATGATCAGCTTGGTAATCCGCCCGGTGTATTCAACGCCGCCTATTAAGGACTGAAACAAACCGACGCGCTCCGGCTTAAGCCCTATCTTCGCGTTTCCATTCTCGTCCTTCCGTGGTGTAATCGTTACGGTAAACTGACGGCCGTCTCGTTCAACCGTTACTACCTTGTCCTTCTCAGGCCGGCTGCTTACAAAAAACACAATATCCTCCCAATTGCTTACACGCCGCCCGTCAACCGCGACGATTCGGTCTCCCGCTCTGATTCCGGCGGCAGCAGCAGGATACCCGGCCAACGCTTCGCCAACCCTCGTAGTGGGCGGCGGCACCGCCTGAAAAAAGATCAGGACTGCCAGGGCAACCGCTGCGAGTGCAAAATTCATAACCGGTCCGGCCAGGATTACCGCTACACGGGGCAGCACCGGTTTACGCGCAAAACTATAAGGTTGGCCCCGCTCCTCATCTTTCGGATCCATCCCCACGAGGCGCACAAACCCCCCTAAGGGAAACGCCCGTAAGTTGTATTCGGTCTTCCCTTTAACGATCCCCCAAATGCGCGGGCCGAAACCGAGGCTGAATTCGTGTACCCCGATTCCGACCATCCGGGCAACAATGTAATGACCGAATTCGTGAATAAAGATGAGGAGCCCAAAAACTACGACTCCGGCAACAATGGCAACCATCAATACCTTTTCAACTCCTCTGAAAATAGTACTTCTTTCGCAGGGCGTGGCGATGAGCTTCACCCTGCTTCGTCAGTCTCGCCGGCCGAACCCTCACGTACTTCTATGTACGCTCCGGTTCGGCCGGCGAGCCTTCCTCGCAGTGCTCGCTCCTCACCGCGTTTCGTATATGTTACTCTCCCGCAATCTGAGTAACCAGCTTTTAAGAGGTCTATCCGCCACATTTTCATCCTTATAACCATGCCTTTCGCTGCGCTCAGGCACAAAACGTTATGAAAATGGGTGCTTGTGCGCTATCCTTTAATTGGTCGCACAAGTAAACTACAGAGCACGGGAAGGCAAGTGCGTCACCCAATCCTTGTTTGGGAAGACCGCATTCTTTTACTTCCTGATCCATTTTCAGATTTTTCGTGGTGCAGCCCCCGGCGGCATGGTCAACTCCCTAATAACTTCTTCAGCCTTGTTCCTTGCCCAGGCGTCAGCAGTGATAATTGTTTCCAAATCAGGCTTTTCTTTCACCGAATGAGCGGCTACCACCGCTTCTATAACCGCTGGAATACCGGTAAAGAGAATCCACCCGCCCAAAAAAGCGGCGACTGCGACTTCGTTGGCGGCGTTCAGCACCGCGGGCATCGTTCCCCCAGTCCGGCCGGCCTCAACCGCTAACCTTAAACAGGGGAAGCGCTCCACATCGGGTTCTTCAAAGGTAAGGGGGCTTACCCTGGCAAGGTCGAGCCGCGGGAGGTTATTTGAGAGCCTCTCCGGGTAGCTTAAAGCGTACAGTATCGGCAGCCGCATATCGGCTGTGCTCAAGCCCGCCGTAATGCTTCCGTCCGCAAACTCTACCATTCCGTGCACCACACTCTGGGGGTGTACCAGCACCCTAATGTTATCATAGTCGATACCGAACAGCCAATGGGCCTCGATGACCTCCAGACCTTTATTCATTAGCGTGGCAGAGTCAATCGTAATTTTCGGTCCCATCCGCCAAGTAGGATGGTTCAATGCCGCTTCCGGGGTTACCCTGGCAAGAGCTTCGCGAGAGTATTGCCGAAAAGGGCCCCCTGAGGCTGTAAGCGTAATCCTGCGGACGTCGGGTCGTCCGTCGAGGCACTGCCAGATGGCCGAATGTTCACTGTCCACCGGCAGGAGCCGCACCCCGTACTTCCTGACCCGTTCTATGACGATTTCCCCCGCGGCCACCAGCGTTTCCTTATTTGCCAGCGCGATGTCCTTGCCTGCTGCAATCGCCGCCAGCGTTGGCTTCAACCCTGCGGCGCCGGTAACCGCGGTGAGTACCATATCTGCACCCTCGATGGCGGCAAGGCGCTCCATCCCTTCCGGGCCCCAGTACACCTCGGGTTTAATTTCGCGGGGCAAGGCCTCAGCCAGCCGCCGGGCATCCTCTTCCTCCGACAGCGCGACGGCTTCGGGCCGGAAATAAACGGTCTGTTCCAGCAAAAGCCGCCAATTCCTTCCTGCCGCCAGCCCACGCACCCGGAACCTCTCCCGAAACTCTTCAATCACCTGCAGCGCTTGGCGGCCGATAGACCCCGTACTTCCAAGAATTACGATCTCCCGCGCCAACCATCCCGACCTCCGCTTCCGGATCAAGGCATAATTTTCTTTTTGGAGGCAAGCCCGGCCTTATAGGCTGCCTGAATTAAAATCACCATTATCGGACCCAAAACCAACCCGTTAACTCCGAGCAATTTTAGGCCGGCATACATCCCAAATAAGACCGCCAACGGGTGAACGCCGAGGCTGTATGCTACTATGCGCGCTTCAAAAAGCTGTCTGATTCCAAAAACAACGCCGTACAGGATCAGAAGCTTCCACGCCAGTGCTTTGGCACCGGTAAAAAAGGCAAGTATCACCCACGGAATGAAAATGGTACTTGGTCCCAGTACCGGTATGAGATCAAAGAAACCTATTACCAAACCTATCGTAAGTGCATACTTAACCTTTAGAATTAAGAGTCCAACTATAGAAAGCACCGTGGTTATGGCTACCATAATCGACTGGGCCTTCAGGTAAGCCAAAAACGCGGTAAAGGCCTCCTTTCCCATAAAGGCCATTTGCTCTCCTAAAGGAGCCGGCACCACCCGGACCCAGTACTTTCCCAAAACCGCCCTGTCGCGGCTGAGAAAGTACGTTGCCAAAAGGCTTACCACTAAAACCAATGCCGCATTGGGAAGTGCACCTAAAAACCCCAGCAGCGAGTTGATGAATATACTGAGCGAACTGCGCGCGCTGCGGGCAACCGCGTCAATCGCGTCTTCAAGATAACTGATCGCCTGAGGCGGCAGGGCGCCGTAACTTTCCCTGATCTTTTCGATAACCCTTGTTAGAATTCGTTGGGACTCACTAACGTATCCGGGCAAGCGGTCTGAGATGTCACCGAGTTCGGCGATTAAATGGGCTATGAGCAGTGTGGCCAAAAGCCCTGCGCCGGCAAAAAAAATGAACATCGAAAGCAAAACCGCTAAACCGCGCGGCAACCGCCGGCTCAGCGCCCTAACCAAAGGTTCCATCATAAGGGCAAACAGTACGGCGATTATGAAAGGCAGCAGCGGCGCAAACGCGTATCGTAGAATCAGAAACATAAAGACCGCCAAAAAAGAAACGGCCAAAATCCCTGCCGTTACGCATAGCAACCGGCGAAGCCATTCCGGCACCCTTTTCACCCCCTAAGGAGACCACTACAAAACCTCGCCTGCCGAGATCAGGCGTAAGATGTCGGATGCCAGGAGTCGGACATCGAGCAAGAATTCTCGATGCGAATTCTCTTTTTCCCTTAACAGACCTCCGGCCTCCTGCCTCCGACCGCTGAAATCAAGACAGCCACCCCGCCACGATATAGACTATAGGGGCGTTTAGCAGCATGCTGTCAAACCGGTCCAAAATACCGCCATGGCCGGGAATCAAGGAACCTGTATCTTTACGGCCCGTCGCCCGTTTAACCGCTGAAAAAACGAGATCGCCGACCTGGCAAACTCCCCCAAAGAAAAAACCAAGAAGCGAAAGGAAGAGCGGGTTAACCGGGAGCCAAAATGCAAAAACTCCGGCAGCAACCGAACTCCCGACAAGACCGGCGCAAAGACCTTCCAGCGTCTTGCCGGGGCTCAGGTTCGGTGTTATGCGTCGCCTGCCAAAGCGCCGGCCGACAAAATACGCAAGCGTGTCGAAAACCCATGCGGTGACGAGTGTCAGAAGCAGCCAGTAAAACCCATTAGGTAACAGCCTGATCAGGTAAAGGTAAAAAAACAGCGAAAGATACACAACACTTAAAAACGTTACTCCGGCTTCCGGCGGCGTGTAGCGCGGGAAAAGAAACACGAGAGGAAGAACACAGACGATTGTACAGTAAATCAGCGCTTCCGGGTATCCTCCTTTTTTAAAATATACCGCAGCGATCAAAATAAACCCGCACAGGTAAGATAAGATGTAACGGAGCTTCAATCCCACGCCGCTGACCAGGCGCAGCATTTCTCTTACACCGGTCAAATAAAGGGTGCCAACCAATAAAAGAAGCGGCCATCCGCCCCACCAGGCTACCAGAACAAGCACCGGGATTCCAGCTACCGCAGTTGTCACTCGCAAGATCAAACTGTCGCCGTTCTTGACAACCATTTCCCGTTGTAACCAAATTCACCTTTCCTATAAATTACGTTTTAGCCCCCCGAAACGGCGCTCACGCTGCTGGTAGCTAACCAGAGCTTGGAGAAAGTCTACCCTGCCAAAATCCGGCCATAACACCGGAGTCACATAAAACTCGGTGTACGCAAGCTGCCAAAGGAGAAAGTTGCTCACCCTCAACTCCCCGGCCGGCCGGATAAGGAGGTCAGGATCGGGTAAACCCGCAGTATATAGATGGCAGTTGATCACGTCTTCATCAATCTCTTCAGGTTTAATCGCTCCTCCTTGAATCTTCCGTGCAATAGCTTTCACTGCGTCAACGATTTCCCAGCGAGACCCGTAATTGACGGCCAGGTTCAGGGTAATCCGGTTACCTTCCCGTGTTTCTTGCTCTAATGAGCGAATCGCCTCAAGAACGCTGGCGGGAAGTCCTTCTCTCCTACCAATAACACGTACCTTCACTCCGTTGCGCTTAAGCTCCGCTACTTCCTTCCCGGCATACTCCACGAAGAGGTCCATCAGAAAAGAAACCTCTTCAGGCGGTCTTCGCCAGTTTTCAGTGGAAAATGCATACGCGGAAAGCGCAGAGATACCCAGCTCCGCAGAAAGGCGAACCACCTCACGCAAGGATTTTACACCCGTCCGGTGGCCGACACTGCGCGGCAGACCGCGTCTAATCGCCCAGCGGCCGTTCCCGTCCATGATTACAGCCACGTGGCCGGGTAAAGCAGAAGGGTCGAGCAGTGACCTTAATACCTTTTCGTTACGCGGGAGGCTTTTTTCCGCCCTGCGCCGGTTAACAACGCCCTTCAGCATCAGATTGCCTCCCATATTGGAGGTAAGAGGTGAGGAGTTGGAGGTAGGCTTTCTTTAGCCCAGCGCTGAACACGTCTCCTAAGAAACTCCTTAACGAAATCAAGTTTTCTCTGGTAAAAGCAACCGACGATCTTTTTTCCGTACAATTGAGTATTATGCCGCTACAAACCTCCAACTTTTAACCGCAAAAATACGGTCTTCTATGTTCTACCGTCAGCCGGACAAAGCAAGCAATTCTACTTTCGGCAAGTCTATTTAGCCAAAACCTTCCGAAAGCCTGCCGCCGGTATAGTCGACATCGCGGTTGAAGACCACCACTAACTCTATTACTTCGTCTGAAAGCCGGCGAGCACGAACAACACGCCGTCTTCCTTCAGGCTTCCTTCCCGGTGCCAGGGTTGCAACCACCTGCAGGCGGAATCCGGCCCGGCTTAACACAGGTTCAGCAGCATCCAGTTCCCATCCCAACACGTCCTCCAGCACGGGTCACACTTCCATAATTTCTTTTTCTTTGGCGGCAAGCACGTTATCTGTCTCTTTAATATACTTATCCGTTAACTTCTGGACCTCACCCTGCATTCTTTTCAATTCATCTTCCGAAAAACCGCCCTCTTTCTGCCGCGCCTTCAGCTCATCATTCACGTCCCTGCGGATATTCCTGATCGCAACCCTTCCTTCTTCCGCCTTCTTGCGAACAAGCTTTACTAATTCCTGACGCCTTTCTTGGGTTAGCTGCGGCAGTACCAAACGAATCACGGACCCATCGTTGACCGGGTTGATGCCCAAATCTGACTTCATAATCGCCCGCTCAATATCGGAAATCGCAGATTTGTCCCACGGCTGGATCACTAACAGCCTCGGTTCGGGCACGTTGATCGTGGCAAGCTGGTTAACCGGTGTCGGAGTCCCATAATAATCAACCGTAATCCTATCCAGAAGTGCCGGTGTCGCCCGTCCTGTTCTCACCGTCGACAGATCCTTGCGTAAGTGTTCCACGGCTTTCTTCATCGATTCTTCTGCAGCTTTAACGATTTCGCGCAAGCTGCATCACCCCCAATGTAAGTTCCTATCCTTTCACCCAAAACCGCGCGGCGAATGTTCCCCGGCTCCCGCACGTTGAAAACGATTACCGGTATATTGTTGTCCATGCAAAGCGAGGCAGCAGTCGCATCCATAACCCCCAGTCCACGGTTGATCATTTCAATATAAGTTAAAGACTGAAACTTCCGGGCTTCGGGGTTTCTTCCAGGGTCGTCATCGTAAACGCCGTCTATTCCCCGCTTTGCCATAAGAATGGCATCCGCCTCGATTTCTGCCGCCCGTAATGCAGCGGTGGTATCAGTGGAGAAATAGGGACTGCCGGTACCAGCAGCGAAAATGACCACCCGCCCTTTCTGTAAGTGTCGAATCGCCCTGCGCCTGATATAAGGCTCAGCAATGGCACGCATCTCAATCGCTGTTTGAACCCGGGTGTCTACTCCCGCTTGCTCCAGCGCATCCTGAAGGGCCAGCGCGTTAATAGTAGTTGCAAGCATTCCCATATAGTCGGCGGTGGCACGATCCATTCCCTTGGCGCTCCCCGCAATACCGCGCCAGATATTCCCACCGCCGACCACTACGGCAATTTCGGTGCGGAACTGTTGAGAAACGTCCCTGATTTCACCGGCCACGAAGGCCGCAACTGCCGGATCAATCCCGTAACCCTGGTCACCCGCCAGGGCTTCGCCGCTGATTTTGACTATAACCCGGCGGTACTTAGGAGTAATCATCATTATTTCCCCATTCCTATGCTGTTCAGGAGACGGGTGCAAAACTCCCCTGCCAACCTAACATTCGCAAACGGCCTCCCCAGCACTCAACTTGGAGCATCAGCTTATTTGGCTTCAAAGTGTGGAATTGTTCCTGTCAACTTCCACTTTCCCGGTAACCTGACGCCGTTTTTTGAGTTGACCGCTGGTTGTCGTCAATGGAGGAGCTGCTGCTCGGGTTCAGGGCTTTTGCAACGCTCTCCTTAGACCGCTTGACCCTCACCGTTACTCTCAGACGGGTCTCCGTAACCCTCTTATAATAGTTATTAAATTAATGCCGAAGGTCACCCCTTCACGACCTTACTCCTTCACCCAACTCGTACCTGGTAAACCTCCGGATCACAATATTCTCCCCAATTCGTGCGATCGTCTCGTGCAGTAAGTTCTGCACCGTGATATCCGGATTTTTAATGAACGGCTGATCAAGAAGGCATGTTTCTTTAAAAAACTTCTCCAAGCGCCCCTCCACCATTTTTTCGACCACCTTTTCCGGCTTCCCTTCATTAAGCGCTTGGGCCCGGAGGATCTCTTTTTCCCGTTCAATTATCTCAGACGGAACACCGTCACGCGAGATGTATTCAGGGCGTGCAGCCGCTACCTGCAACGCGATATCATGAACAAAACTCTTAAAATCATCAGTTTTTGCCACAAAATCCGTTTCGCAGTTGACCTCTACGAGCACTCCGATACGGTTACCTGGGTGGATGTACGCAGTGACCAACCCTTCTGATGCCGTCCGCCCCGCTCTTTTCGCCGCCGCCGCCAATCCTTTCTCACGTAGTAAAAGGACAGCCTTTTCGATATCGCACCCGGCTTCGGCCAGCGCCTTTTTACAGTCCATCATCCCTACCCCGGTACGCTCCCGGAGTTCCTTAACCAACTTTGCAGGAATATCCACTTAAACCTTATCCTCCTCTTTATGGAGACCACTTGGTTAAACTTCGCCCGCTATGCGGGAAGTGCGCGGTATGAGGCCTTTCACGCCCCACTTTCCAAAACGGCCCCCTATCTTTACGAGAACTCTTGTGCCATACCAAACGAGCTTGCGTTTTTGGGAAGTTAAGTGTTGCAACACCCTTTCTCAGCCGGTTCATCTTCCCGGTACTCATACTTTCATAAGGGGATTATATCCAAAAAGTCATCCGCTTAAAAGGGTCATCCCTTGACGATCCTCATAAAAAAGGGGGGGTTTTTCTAACCCCCTTGAAAGGCTTCCTCTTGCTCTTCCTCAGGGGCAGCAACCCCTTCGCGGCCTTCGATCACCGCATCAGCAATCTTGCTGGTTATCAGGCGCACCGCCCTAATGGCATCATCATTGCCCGGGATAACATAGTCGACTTCGTCCGGGTCGCAGTTCGTATCAACTACCGCCACTACGGGTATACCTAATTTCCGGGCCTCTGCTACGGCTATCCGCTCCTTCCGCGGGTCAACCACATATAACGCCCATGGCACCTGGCGCATGTTTTTAATGCCTCCCAGGTACTTCTGGAGCTTTCCTTTTTCCCGCAAAAGCTCCGCAGCCTCTTTTTTAGTCCGCAGCTCCAACTGACCGCTCTCTTCCATTCGCTCCAATTCGTGCAACCGCTCAACGCGGCGCCTGATCGTCTGGAAGTTCGTCAGCATCCCGCCGAGCCAGCGCTGGTTAACGTAAAACATCCCGCACCGTTCGGCCTCTTCCTGAATAGACTGCTGGGCCTGTTTTTTCGTCCCGACAAAAAGGATATTTCCTCCTTGTGCTGCCGTCTCTTTAATAAAATTGTAGGCCTCCTCGATCTTCCGAACGGTCTTTTGCAGGTCAATAATGTAGATGCCGTTCCGTTCCATAAATATATAGGGTGCCATCTTGGGGTTCCAGCGCCTTGTCTGGTGCCCAAAATGCACCCCGGCCTCGAGCAACTGCTTCATAGAAACAACCGCCACTTCTCCACCTCCTTCCGCCGGGGTTCTTGCCGCCGCCGCCGTCATCTCCCCGGAAGACCCGCAGGCACCCCCTCCAGGGATCATGTGGCGTGAGTACTTGTAACATGCCAGCCTTTATTTTACCATCAACCCTGTTGCATGCGCAACAATTTATGCCCGGTTGAACCGCTCCAACTCCGCTAAGAGTTGATCATTGAGCACCTTGATATAGGTTCCCTTCATCCCTAACGAGCGGGCTTCTATGACACCGGCACTTTCAAATTTTCGCAGGGCGTTAACAATAACCGACCGTGTTATCCCCGCCCGGTCGGCTACCTTACTTGCTATTAGCAGTCCCTCTTCCTTTCCCAACTCTGCAAAGATGTGGCGGACAGCATCGAGTTCCGAATATGAAAGCGTCCCTAAAGCGACCTGTACGGCAGCCCGTTTCCGCGCTCCTTCAGCCATCTTTTCCATCCTGGAGCGAAAAATCTCCATTCCGACCACGGTAGCCCCGTGTTCCGCAAGAATCAGATCACTTGCGGCAAACTGGCGGTTAAACTTCGCCAATACGACCGTTCCCAAACGCGTCCCCGCCCCCACAATCGGCACCACGGTTACGGTTGCATTGCTGAAGCGGCAGGGTATGCTCGGGTCAAAAACACACGCGTTTGAACGCTCGCGAAAATTTGCCCTGGTCTCCGTAACTTCGAGTAAACCCTCGTTGTAGCGGCGGGGGAATCCGGCATTTTCGACAATCTCCAGTATTGTTTGGCATGAAAAGCCGGGCAGGAATGAATAGCCTAAAACCTTTCCCTCTTCATTGATAAGATAGACGTTCGCGCGGACAAGCTCTCCCAAAACAGACGCCACTGCCGCGAAGTCAACGTAAGCCGAAGCGTTTTGTAAAATTGCGTTCAGTACCCGGGCCTTCTTTAAAAGATGCTCCAAAACACCCCCCCCTTAAAGGATGTACCGGCTGAGATCCTCTTGGGCAGCGATCGGGCCTAATTTGGCAGTAACAAACGCTTCGTCGATATTTATCGTTTGTCCTTTAAGATCTGGAGCGTTGAAAGAGATGTCTTCCAGAAGTTTTTCAAGCACCGTGTGCAGCCGCCGCGCCCCGATATTTTCCGTTTGCTCATTAATAGTATAAGCGATGTCTGCAATCACGCCAAGAGAATTTTTCGAAAATTCGAGTTTTACGCCCTCCGTGTCCAAGAGTGCAGCGTACTGTCTGATGAGAGCGTTTGAAGGTTCCGTTAGAATCTGGAGAAAGTCATCACGGTTGAGGGCGCGGAGTTCTACGCGGATCGGAAAACGCCCCTGCAGTTCGGGAATCAAATCGGACGGCTTGGTTGTATGAAATGCGCCCGCGGCAATAAAAAGGATATGGTCGGTCCGTACGGGACCGTATTTAGTGGTCACCGTGGAACCTTCGACAATCGGCAGGATGTCTCGCTGTACGCCGCTTCTCGATACGTCAGGCCCGGTCCCCATTTCGCGCCCCGCGATCTTATCGATTTCGTCTATAAAAACGATGCCATGTTCTTCCGCACGCCGGACAGCCTCCTGGGTCACCGCTTCCATGTCGATCAGTTTCGCCGCCTCCTGCTGCGCCAGGATCCGCCGTGCCTCCCGGATGGTTACGCGACGCTTCTTCTTTTTTACGGGGAAAACGGTGCCCATGAGGTCCTGGACGTTCAAACCCATCTCTTCCACGCCTGCACCGGAAAATATCTCCAAAAAAGGAGTCGTTTTGTCCTCAACTTCCACTTCAACAGTTTCATCCTCGAGTTCACCCCGGGCAAGCCTTCGGCGCAGTTCTTCCCGCTGGCGGTCGATACGCCGCATTTTTTCCTGTGTTTCAAGGTCGTCGCCAACAGGCCGTGCAGCGCCAAAAATCACCTCGAGCGGGTTGCGTATGGTTTTCTCCTGGTAAGGCAGCAAAATTTCAAGGATACGTTCTACAGCAAGCACTTGAGCCCTCTCCTCAACGGCGGCGTATTTTTCCTGGCGCACCATCCGAACCGCCGTTTCAACCAGATCGCGTATCATTCCCTCGACATCCCGCCCCACGTAACCGATTTCGGTAAACTTTGTGGCTTCAACCTTGATGAACGGGGCATTAACCAGCCGCGCTAACCGCCGGGCGATTTCAGTCTTGCCAACCCCGGTCGGACCGATCATCAGAATGTTCTTCGGCATTACCTCATCGCGCAATTCAGCCGGCAGCTTATTCCTCCGATAACGGTTGCGCAATGCAACGGCAACCGCTCTCTTGGCCTCGTCTTGCCCCACTATATACTTATCGAGTTCGGCTACGATCTCCCGTGGCGTCAAGTCCTCCACCTAAAACCCTCCTGTTTGCTTTTAACTTAGGCTTCCTTTACAACTCTTCAAGGCTTATATTCTCATTTGTATATACGCATATGGAAGCGGTTATCCGCAGTGCTTCCTTAACGATGGTCGCTGCATCGTAAGCGGTGTGTTTTAAAAGCGCCCGGGCTGCCGCAAGAGCAAACGGTCCACCGGAACCCACAGCCGCAACGCCGTCATCTGGTTCAATGACCTCCCCGCTTCCAGCGATGACGAGAAGGTGTTCGGCATCCGCCACAACCAGAAGAGCTTCCAGTCGCCGCAGGAGTTTGTCCGTCCGCCACTCTTTCGCAAGGTTGACCGCAGCCCGCAACAGGTTCCCCTGCGATTCCTCGAGCTTTCCCTCAAACCGGTCAAAAAGAGCCAGCGCATCTGCAACGCCCCCGGCAAAACCTGCGATAACCTTTCCCTGGTAAAGCCGGCGAACCTTTTTCGCACCCTGCTTGATAATCGTATTTTGGGCCAGGGTGATCTGGCCGTCCCCGGCCATCGCAACCCGCCCGTCGCGCCGAACCGCAACTATCGTTGTTCCGCTTAACATATTCATCCCCCGTCATGCACGCGGGTGGGTTTTATTGTACACCCGCTTTAATCTTTCCTTACTCAGGTGCGTGTAAACTTGAGTAGTGGAAAGCCTGGCGTGACCCAAAAAATCTTGAACAGCCCGCAAATCGGCACCGCCGTCCAGCAGGTGCGTGGCGAAAGTATGCCGCAGTGTGTGGGGGCTGACCTTGCCTTCTATCCCGGCCTTAATCGCATAAGTCCTAACTACGTCGCGGATCCCCCGTGCTGAGATCCTACCACCTGATTTATTTAGAAAAAGCGCTCCTTCGAACCTCCCGCTGTGTTCTTTCAACAACTGCGGCCGTCCTCGGCGCAGGTACGTTTTCAAGGCCTTCACCGCGTGATGCCCGACCGGCACCATCCGCTCTTTAGAACCCTTTCCCAACACCCGTAGATAACCGCCGTTCAAGTCCACATCACCGATGTCCAATCTGACCAACTCGGATACTCTAACCCCCGAAGCGTAAAGAACTTCGAGGATCGCCCTATCACGCACCCGCAAGGGGTCTGATACCCCGGGTGCCTCCACCAGGCGCTTGGCCTCTCCCTGATAAAGTACCCGGGGGAGACGCTTTTCCCGCCGTGGTGAGGCAATTTCCCGGAGCGGACTCTCTTTAAGCACTCCCTCCCGGCACAGAAATCGCAGAAAGCTCCGCCAGGCCGAAAGCTTTCTGAGCAGCGAATTCCTAGACAGACCACGGCTGGTGAGGTGAGCAAGGTAACGCCGAAACAGCGCCGGGGTAATCAGGTATGGTTTTAAACCCTCGTCTGATACACCCAGTACGCCCGCAAAAAAATCGATCCCGTCGAAGATGTCTTTCTGGTACTCCTCAACCGTCCGGGCAGAAGCCCTTCTTTCGGTTTGAAGGAAGATTACAAAGCGATCAAGGTACTGGTACACCGGTTCCCCTCCCGGAAGATTGCAGCAAAACTTTACCCAACTTTATCATTAGCCACGGCTGAGCCTTCTAACGTGCACGCCGGAAGTTTTGTACCCCGAGCTACTCTCCTTAACAAAGACCCGGAAAACCAGTCCGTTTATTAGCTAATTCGCCATATTGTTCCAATTACCTCTGCACTCTGAAAACTCATGGAAGGTAGAAAAAGGCGAAATTATCCGCGATCGCCTTTTCCCGCGGGTAAAGGTCCCAGGATACGCAAAGAAGCATCCAGAAAAAGGGTAAGTGCGTCTCGTCCGGCGCATCGTAGTGCCTGAAGCATCTTACCCAGTAGGCGTAGGCCTCTCGGCGAAAAGGGTTGGTTCTAAGCTTGGTATTGAACCAGTCGACCGCACCGCTGATCGTGAAACAGTGAGGGAAGGTCGAGTCGACCAGCTTCCCGGACCTGCGGGTGGGCCAGCCTCGCTTTGCCATAAATTCGAGGTACATCTTTTTGATCTGGATCGCGTCCAAGGTATAACCTCCGAAATCAAAATCTGATAGCACTCGTACCACCACTTTGAGACCTATTATACCATTTAACTCCTGCCCTTTTCGACTGCATCGGCGGCTGTCTTTACCTTAGGTTAAAGCGGTTTTAAACGAAAAGTTCCGGTTGGGGCGCAACGCCTCGCGCCAGATAGCTCCCTGATCGGCCACAAAAACCGATGAAAGAAAATAAACAATAGCACCGACTATATCCCTGCCCCGAAAATCCCGGATACCCCTTCAAAAGTGCTCAAGCTGAAAAAATATTAAGGAGGGGATTTTTGCCAGCGGTTACTCGGAAATCGAACACGGCAAAGTGAAGATAAGCTGTAAAGTCATCAACTACGTTAACAGGTTCAAGGACGGCATCTGCTTCATAACAGTGGCACCGGTTGCGGTTGGCAGCGGTGTTATTTCACTATCACCATAGGTATATCCAAAAGGTTTGATAAGCGGTAAGCGTTGCTGCTGAGGATGTAATTCAGACGGTTGTCCGTTTCCTTCCCGCCAAGAACCAAGAGGCAGTAACCTTCCTGCTCTACCAGACGCGTTACCACCTCCACCGGATCGCCGTAATCTACGAGGGTTTTTACGCCGAATCCTTCTGCTTGAAACACAGCCAGTGCTCTACGAAAGGCCCTTTCTGCTTCCTCTTGAAAAAAAGCAAGCAACTCCTGTTTGCTGACCAAGCCGGCACCGGGTACATCGGGGAGAATTTCTCTGTTGTTAACCGCAAAAAGAAGGGTTGCGCTGAGGTTCTCGTTCGCCTTGAGCAGCTTCACCGTGAATGCCGCCGCCCGTTCCGAAAAAGAAGTGTTGTCAATTAGAAGGAGCACTTTGTCCCGCGCCATTTTACACCTCTATCCGAGTTTACTTGATTTTAAGCGTTTTCTTTTAAAATGCCGAGTTCCTTCATCTTAGTATAAAGGGTCGTTCGATTCAAACGCAAAGCCTGAGCTACCGCGGACTTATTCCCGTTATACTCCTTTAAAGCCTGGATAATTGCCGAGCGTTCCAACCGGGCAACCATCTCCTTTAAAGGCAGGATCTCCTGCCCGCGAAGGGAAGCTGCTGTCTCTCCCTCGTCTTTCATTGCCCTGCTCCAATCCTCATCACGCCTGGCTCGCACTTTACGGAGAACATACTCCGGAATACTGTCCAGTGTAATTACCGGGCCCTGAGCCATAAGAACCGCCCGTTCGCAGACGTTCTTTAACTCACGTACATTCCCCGGCCAATTGTAAGCGAAGAAAACGTCGATCACAGACCTGGTAAGCCCGGTTACTTGCTTATTGAAATTAGCGTTACAAATTCCGACAAAATAGTCGACCAGCAGCGGTATATCGGATTTTCTCTCCCGCAAAGGGGTTAACCTGATCTCCACCACGTTTAACCGGTAATAGAGATCCTCCCGGAAGAAACCGTCCTTCACCCTTTCCTCCAAGTTCCTGTTTGTAGCAGCAACAATTCGGACGTTTACCTTTAAGGTGTCGGTTCCGCCGACCCGTTCAAAGGCTTTTTCCTGGAGAACCCTGAGCAGTTTCGCCTGGATGCCGGCACTGATATCCCCGATTTCGTCGAGAAAAACGGTTCCACCGTGCGCTAATTCGAATTTACCCGGTTTTCGGGTATGGGCGCCCGTAAAAGCCCCTTTTTCATACCCGAAGAGCTCGCTTTCCAACAAGTTGTCGGGAATAGACGTGCAGTCGATCTTCACAAAGGGTTTGTTCTTTCGCGGGCTGTTAAAATGAATGGCTTCGGCTACCAGTTCTTTGCCGGTCCCGCTTTCCCCCAAGATTAACACGGTAACATCGGAATCTACAATCCTCCCGATGGTTTTATAAACGTTAAGTATGTCCGGGGAGCACCCGATTAACAGCCCCGGGGTTCTCTCACTCATAAAGTCGTTAGGGCTGTTAACCTTAACGACCGGTTCGGAGATCCGCGTGGCCTTCTCCAATGTAGTCAGCAGCTCATCAAGGTTGATCGGCTTCAATATGTACTCAAATGCACCGTACCGCATCGCTGTAATCGTCGTTTGGGTGTCGCTGTAGGCAGTCATCAGGATTACGGGAAGCGCCGGGTTGCGCTCCCGCAAAATCTCAAGCACCTTCAAACCGTCGAGTTCGGGCATCCGGATATCGAGCAAGACTGCATCCGGTTTAAGGGTACCCATCTTGTCAAGCGCCTCTCTGCCGCTTGCGGCTGCCACAACCTTGTACCCCGATTCCTCGAGTACATCCCGCAAGGCCTCACGCACAGTTGCCTCATCATCAACGACAATTACAACCTTAGCCAACTTGAACATCTCCCTCCAACGCCGGCAGGTAAATGCGCATCTTGGTCCCGCATCCGACTTCGCTTTGTGCTTCAAGCCGCCCTCCGTGCGCTTTGACTATCTCGTCCGCTAAAGCCAAACCCAACCCCATACCGCGCGGTTTTGTGGTGAAAAAGGGCTCGAAAATGTCACGGATGTTTTCAGCAGGAATGCCGCACCCGGTATCCGTTACCTCGATTACTACATTCTTACTCGATTCATCCTGGTAGGTACTAACCGTAACAATTCCGCCCTCGGGCATTGCTTGGTAAGCATTATACATAATATTCTGGATAACCCGCCCCATTTGTCCCGGATCGATTAAGACAGGCGGTAAGCCCGCCCCTAATTTGGTCTTTACGGAAATCTGAACCACATCCTTGAAGAAGGGTAGGTTTTCTTCAACAAACTGGTTAACGTCGTAAACCACAGGGCGTGTTTCAGCCGGCTGGGTAAAGCGCAAAAGTTCCTCGACCATTAAGTCCAGCCGTGTCACCTCCTGGTGCATGGTCTCTAAGGGCTGCCGTGGGAAAGAGCTGTTCTTTTTCCATAATTGAAGGTAACAGTTTATCGCCGTAAGCGGGTTGCGGATTTCGTGAGCGACCACCGTCACAAGGCGTCCTAAAGCCACCAGCCGTTCCTGACGCCGAATCTTTTCCTGGAGTTTGAGCCGCTCGGTAACGTCCTGGATCAGCATTACGGCGCCGATCGGTTCTTCTGAAAACCGAAGCACCGCGGTGCTCGTCCGGAAATGCCGCTCCCCTTGACCAGGGCAATGCCATTTTACACGGATGTCTCGATGCTCCTTGCCTTCCGACAGCGCCTCACGGAGAAACCGGTTAAAGTCTGAGCCTTCAGGAAGCAATTGCGTGAACTGCTTCCCGACACTTTCCTCGTCCAGACCGAGGCTTTTGCTTAAGGCGGCGTTGGCAATGACCACCTTTCCCTCGAGGTCCACCACTAACAGCCCATCGTCGATCGTCGCCAGCATCACCGCGGTATACTGTTGCGCCCGCACCAGCATCGCGGCAAGTTCATTTATCGCGTCGGTTATCTCCCGGAGTTCCCCGGCTGCCGAAATTAGCGGCCGTTCGAGATTGAAGCGTAAGGCACGAAGGCCCACCTTGATTTGATTGACGTTCTGGACGAACCGGTGCACGACAAGTATCGCACCCCCCATGCCGATGAACACGCCTACCATGATGGTGGCATAAGCGGTAGAAGCTATCGCGTGCCGCCGTGCAGCAAATTTACTGAGGTTTTCGGTAGCCCAAACAGCGCCGATGATTTCCCCCCCGCGTCTTAACGGCTTGTAAATCTCCAGTATTCCTCCTTCAGAAGGACCGTAAGACTCCGACTTTACCTCCCCCTGCATTGCGCTCAAGAAGTTTCGGCGCCGGCGGCTGGAAAAGTTCTCCCCGGCATAAGGCTGTGGCGAACCGTCAATAATCCGGTCTAATTCCGCCGAATAAAACCCGACTTCCGTTCCCGGATAAGCCGCTTCAACCCTGTTTAAAAGATCCCGGAGTTCGTTGTTGAGAACAGCTACCTTTTCCCGTACGGGCATAGCATCGTTAACGCCGTTCCTTTTAAGGATGGAGTTAAAATCCATAGCAAGCCCCGCATCGAGCTGCTCGACCGCCTTCATTAACCGGGCCTTCTGCTGTTCCACCAGCGCTGCCTCACTTTTGTTAATCATCTGGAGCATAAACACCGTCAACGCAACCGGAATCAACAAAAGAACCGTTACGAGAACCAGAATCTGGCGGCCAAAATTTAAAGAGAACCGCAAATGGGCCGACCTTCTTTCGCTGATGTAACGCACATATAAAATCTTACCTCAGACTCTATTACAAAGACAAGGCCAAAAACGGAGGTAATCAGCAATATTTCGGCCGCATTAGTCAGCGATTATTGAATTGTACGGGTACTAATTAGTAAAAGCCGGGATTGGCAGCAGCATGGTTTACTCTCGCCACCCAACCCCGGTTTTACCTGCGAAACCTATATAACGCGCAGCAACTTTCGTTTATTCACTAATGCGCATGGGCATGTTCGCCGCTCTCCCGGCCTTTTCCAAACAGCCGGTCGATAAAGCTGAAGGCCATACCGACCGCCGCCCCGGCAAAAAGGGCGATCATCACGGCAAGCCCGCCGTAAACTGGGCCATCTGTCCCCGAAAGCTGGCGCAACCAGCGTACCAGGCCGACACTCTGAACGTCGAAAGAAGTTTCCTTTTGGGCAACAACCCGGCCGTTTTTAATAAAGAATGACGTTACCTCGATCCGACCTTGCGGGGTGCCTACCGGTACAGCCACATCAGCGGTAAAACGGCCGTTTTCAATTTTAATCTTACCTTCATTTATGGCATACAGCCCTTTTTTCTCATAAAGCTCCACCAGTGACTTTACAAATGGCTGTGCTTCACCGGCGGGAAGGACGTATTCTTCCCCTTCCTTTTTCTCAGTAACCTTCGCCTGAACCGTCGCGTCCCGGTAGCCGATTATCTGCTTCCGCAGTGAAACGGGCAGATCCTTTACACTTGAAGAAGTGTAGACATGGTAGAGTTTCGGTACACCCTCAACAATCGTCTTCTGAACACTCATCCAAAAGACGGCGACCTTTCCCTGCCTGTTGAGCGGGACCCTCACCGGGGGTGAAATCACGCGTAGACAAACGTCGCTTCCCGCCGGCACGGTTCCGGTTACCGTGACAATGCTCCCGGAAAAACCTAAACCCACCTTAACGCTTTCCGGCCTGGCGCCGATTTCTGCGCAAGCAGCATTGATAACGGCGAACAACAGAACAAATGACGGAATAATCGATATGCACCACTTCCGCATTTCAGTGCCCGCCCCCCAAAATGAAGAGTGAGGCCGGTTTCGTAACAAGCTGATAAAACATTTTGACCATTACAGCTAAGACGATAACGGAAAAGGCCACCCTCAACTGTTCTCCTGCTAACCGCCGACTTATTTTGGCACCGATCTGAGCGCCAAGGGAAGAACCGATCAGCAACACAACCGCTAAGACCACGTCCACCGTGTCATTGACCGTAGCCTGGGCCATGGTGACGTTTATAGCAGTGAAGACCACGGTAAAAATACTGGTTCCTACTGCCTTTAAAGTCGGGATGCCCAAAAGGTAAATCATCACCGGCAGCATGATGAAGCCGCCCCCTACCCCCATCAGTGCTGCAAGAATACCGATCAAAAATCCAAGTCCGACAAGCGCCACCACCGAGCATTCAATGCCCGATACCGGAAAGTAAACGCGTGCCGGCAACCGGGAGGCGATTCCGGAGGGGTGCGAAACCCCCTCCACCGCACCCGCCTTTTTTCTATGGCGGAGCGCCCGCAGACTTTCCTGAAGCATGAACACTCCCACAAAAAGCAGCATTACCACGTAGGCAGATTTGACGACAAAATCGAAATTCCCGAGGCCACGCAGATGCCTGACAACGTCGGTGCCGAAAGTGCCGCCAATCAACCCGCCGATCAGCATAATCATACCGAGCTTGAAATCCACGTTTCCGTTTCGTGAATGGGCAAGCGTTCCGGAAACAGACGCCGCCACGATCTGGTTTGTGTCACTCGCCGTGGCCACAGCAGGGGGAACCCCGGCCATCATCAACATCGGAGTAAGCAGGAAGCCGCCGCCCACGCCGAAGAGACCCGACAGAAATCCCACCGAGCCGCCCAGACCGAGCACCAGTGCAACAGGTACGCTCATATTCGCAATAGGAAGAAAAATATGCATTGGGTCCCTCCTCCAAAATTTTTGGGCCGGTTCAGCCTCCAACGGCACGCCGTTGTTCCCTGACGGGAGCCCGCGCTCCGCCCACAGCTTCCCGAACAATCCGGGCGGCATAAAACTGTGTCAGGTAATTGTACACTCCGTAGCTGAAACCGATAAGCAGCAAGATGAGCACCATCACCCCGTACGGAAAGAGCCGCACCGAAGCGGAATCCCTGGTGAAGAGATGGTTTGCACTGTCTTTCCACGAGTAAACTTCCAACGTCTCCGGATCCTGTTGAACAATCACGTGGCGTGCGGGATTGTAATAGTCCTTGAATACTTCGTTTTTAAGAAAATATATTCCGGCCCAGAAAGCCAACAGCGTTACCACTGCTACAACTGTTGCCGTAACCGCTCCGTACTGCTGGAGTTTTCGCTCACTTTCATAATCAAGCTGTTCGACTCTTTGCATTGCCATTCCCCCCTGTTTCAGATATTTCCCAAACAAGTGCAGGCGCTTCGCTGAATAATTCCTTTTCGCTTCTACTGTAATCAACCAAAACTGTCTTGTCTTTCACCTCCTTCGGACGGAATTCATACCTTAGACGAGTTTGTGAAAGGACTCACACACGCAATAATTGGAGCAAATTTCATGCCAGAAAAAACTCGGCTTTTTACAAGGGAAAAATCAATTGCCAGTGCAGTACAGTGCAGTATAAGTGTAAGGAATTTCAACAGTTGTTGTAAGGATAAACAACAGTTGAACAGAAAGGAGGTATGCGGGGAAGGCGAGGGCGGGTGCAACTGCCTGGTTTTGACCTAAACAGTGCCCCTGGGGCTTGAAAAACGGGGATCTGCAGGTACGCTTATCCTTGTTACGTTTCTATAATCTTAATTGGCACACTTTTTGCAAGAACTTTTTATGAAAAAAACAAAGTCAGAACCAGGAGCCTTAAAGGAGGTTACTAACCTGCCAGTGTTAACCGCTTCTAATCCCCCACGCGAAAGACGCATCCTTCTCAGGCGTGGAGGCCGGCTTTTATTGGCTATGGTAACGGTTCTTGCTGCGGGACTGTTTGTCAAGGGAATGACATCCATCGTAGTTCAGATCGTTGGTGGCAGTTCCAGGTCATTTGCCGTTGATTTTGCCGTACTGTTTCTTGGCGGCGCGCTCTATGCTGCAGGACTTCTTTTTATATGGTACTACTCGGCGCTTGCGCTTACCAACAACTGGCTCTCACGTTTAATTAAACGGTTGGAAGCCGAAACGCGCATGCCGACCAATAATTAGTCCCCTATCGTGATTTCCACCGGCCTGTAACAGGCCGGTGGGCACCTCTTTTATTATTAGAATTGATCCGGAAAGGGAATGTATCAATGTCATTGCAAATACCTATCATCGACATACTAAGTCCCGTCGAGGAAACGGGTGAAGAAAACAAAGGCAAAAGGAAAAATTCATTTATGCAGAGGTTAGCTTCCAGGTTAGACCTTGGCGTCTTTGACTTATGGCTGATCGTTTTCACCGTAATCGCGCTGGCGATAATTTACGGTATTGGAGAACTTGCTGCCGTGCTGAGCGGCTGATCGCCGCTTCGCAACTCGCGCCTCGCGACTCGCGACTCGCGGCTTAGAATCCTACAGCCCTATCCTCGCCAGCAGGCGCCTCCCGTTGTGATATAAAATGGCCTCCAGATCGTCCGCACCCAGCCTCACTTTACTCAGGCGGCAGACCTCCCACCCCGGGTCACGGAAGGGATAATCGCTGCCGAACAGAATCTTATGAACACCGTGCTCCCTGATCATCTGCACGAAGTCTTTGTCCGGCAAAAAGTCGAGCGTGCTGGAGGTATCGAAAAAAACGTCTTTGCCCACCAGAGCATCCATCGCCCTTCTCCACATCTGGTACCCTCCCATGTGCGCGGCGACAACCGTCAGACCAGGGAACAGGTCTAACACACGCGAAAGCTGCTCGGGAGTGGCGTGGTTGATCTTGTGCGAGACCTCGTCATCGCCCACGTGAGTGAGAAGAATTAAGTCCGGGACCAACCGTTCATAAAGGGACATGGCGCGGTCCTCGTCGAGGTTGAAACACTGAAAGTCAGGGTGAAGCTTGATCCCCCTGATACCAGCCGCCCTTAACCTGGCAAGTTCGGCGTCAATCTCCGCATCACCTGCATAAGGATGCAGCGTACCGAAAGGCACCAACCCGTTCCCTTTGTTGGCGATCGCCCAGTTGTTGGCAGCTTTTACCTGGTGGGGCCTGGTCGCCGCTGTGCTGAAGACCGCCGCCCGTATACTTGCAGCACGGGCCAGTTGAAGGTACTCTTCCTTCAGCCCCCGGTAGTTGACCGGTATATTATAATGCGCAGCCAGGAAATCGACAACCTTACCGGCGATGCTTTCCGGGAAGAAATGCACATGGAAGTCTATCGGTTTCACCATACTCTCCTGCTTCAAACTATAAAATGGATAAAAATGGCGGCCACTTTCGAGTAACCGCCGTTGAAAAAAACGGGTTATTTAGCCAAATATCGTAGGCGGGGTGTATTTGTGAGTCCCTTCGATGACCTCGATCCCCGCCTTTTCCCTAACCGCCTTTACAATATCGTCCTTTCTGGG
Source organism: Bacillota bacterium (assembly GCA_040756575.1). Classification (GTDB taxonomy): domain Bacteria; phylum Bacillota; class Desulfotomaculia; order Desulfotomaculales; family Ammonificaceae; genus DTYU01. The sequence goes on from JBFLYP010000022.1 coordinate 26,565, forward strand.
ACAGAAGTTCATGATGCAGGTGCCTACGTGAATCGCGTCAAGTTTCTCGTTCAGCATCATTAAGGGCCCCTTGATGCTGGCCAGGCTGAGCACCGCCCTGTTTCTGTTGCCCTCACATTCTCCACAGTCTACTATACCCAGCACCGCAACATCGTCGCCCTTATACCTCTCGAACTCGCCCTCCTTCCGGTTTGCCGCGACAAGGCACCTCACGTCCCCGGGGCAGAGATTCCTTTGCCTGATGTTTGTACAGGCTAAAATAGCGATCTTTTTCACTTCTTCACCTCCTTTCAGAGTTTTTGGACCTCAACCTTCTTAAGAACGTGTGCAATGAGCTCTTTCACATCACGTGAACCGGGATGGGATGCTAACTCGATGACTAATCGACTATACCTCTAAATACTAATTTTAAATTGTTCAGGAAGATCTGTACAGGGGTTAGTTTGATTCCCCCGGCCTGTTTTAAGCTGGCGGCGCGGTGAACATTATCTTCCAGTTTACATATAATATTACCATAATAAGGTATATAAATGATCCCTCTCTCTCGTTTAACTTCTTCCCCACTTCGGCATGGGAGAAGGGCTTAATAGCTGGCCGCCCTTCTCCCGTTTTTTACATAAACTAAACAATAGAATGCCCTTACGGCGGACCGCCGTAAGCAGCAAATTTGGTAGTGTACAGTTTTCCGTATACTTGTTTATCTTTTCTGAATGTGATAATATATCCTTAACCCTTACCCACGAAGATGGCTTTTGAAACGGGCAAGTTCAGATCAACGCTGAAACCTCCGCTCTTAAGCCACCCAAGTAAGGAAATCCTTAAGAGAAGGAGGTTTCAACAGTGTACCGGGATAAATACCTGAACTGCCGCGACTGCGGGAAGAGTTTCGTGTTCTCAGCCGGCGAGCAGGAGTTCTATGCAGCTAAAGGCTTTGAAAATGAGCCCGTCCGCTGCCCTAATTGTCGCGCAGCCCGGAAGCAGCGTAACAGCGGCGGTAACGGGCGCCGGCCCCGTGAAATTCACCAGGCCGTCTGTGCAAGCTGCGGTAACATAGCCGAATTACCATTTCGCCCAAGCAGCGACAGGCCGGTCTACTGCAAGGACTGCTTCCAGTCCAAAGCTCGTTGGTAAGAATTGAGCAAGGTGACGCTGCGTTGATCAAGCGCAGCGTCATCCTTCTCACAGAACCGTACATACCGGCCTCGTATCCTGACAAACCTCAGTCACTTCTACCAGAAGTGATACAAAATCCCGATATTATACGAACTCAGACCAACAAGACCCATTTCATTAAACCGACTGTTCGGGGCAAGGCTATGCTCATCAGCGGGCCATTTCTTCCCCCTTGGATTCCCATAATTTAATTCAATAATTCCCATAATTTAATTCAATACTTATCATTTTCTTCTTCTCCGAAAAAAAATCTGATTGCAGGGTGTTGACAAAGACCCAAATACCCAGTACTATTTACTATAAAGTAATAAATATTATTTAATAAATATTATTTAATTAAAAATGAACGTAAGAGAATTGCTCAAGCAAAAAGGATTAAGGGTTACGCCACAGCGGGAGGTGATTTACAGAATCCTTGCAGCCAGCAAGGCCCACCCGACGGCGGAGCACGTTTATGAAGAAGTCAAAAAAATCTTCCCCTCGATAAGCTTCAATACCGTTTACCAGACGGTTAAGGCTTTTGAGAAAGCAGGCGTATTACAGCGCTTTAGTACGGGGGACAACGTCTGTCGCTACGATGCCAATGTCCGTCCCCACCCTCATTTCATCTGCCTCTCCTGCGGCAGGGTGGACGATATAGACGAGTACCCCGATAACCTTGTGGATTTGATAATCAAATCAGTAGCCTCCTCACCTTACAGGATCAAATCGGTAAACCTGCATTTTTACGGTTACTGCCCGCGATGCGGGGATAACAATAAAACAACACTTCTAAAGGAGGATCAATGATGGTTGAGTTGGCTAATGAAGTCAAGATAGGGGTTACCAAGGGAACCGACCTGGAACAGACGGTAGGTAGCGAGTTTAGGGGAGAAACCTGGGAGGTCGGCCTGTACCTCGCCATGGCCCGGCAGGCTCAGCGGGAAGGTTATCCCGAAGTGGCCCAGGTCCTTCAGTCCATCGCTATGGACGAGGCCTGGCACGCGGCGCACTTCGCGGAACTAAACGGTTTGATTTCCGAAAGCACCAGGGAAAACATCGAGAAGATGCTCAAGGGAGAACAGATGGCCAACAAGAGCAAAAGGGAAGCGGCGGTGAAAGCTAAAGAAATCGGTAACGACCACGCTCACGACATCTTAGACGAGTCGTCGCGGGATGAAGCCAGACACGCCCGCGCCCTGGAAGGTTTGTTAAAGCGGTATTTCTAATCCTGGCCGGCTGCCGGGCAACGTAAGAGTTTACTTCTGAGCGTACAAGGGGAATTCGGCAAACCGAATTCCCCTTGTAAGGAGGCTGTCCGCTCCAAACCGAAGACAACGCAACACTGATCTCAACACCGGTGCGGCTCGATTTCAGGCTTCTTTCTGAAATTGGTCCTTTCCTGCGCCACAGACCGGGTACGTCCAATCATCGGGGAGCTTTTCGAAAGGCGTTCCGGGTTCTATCCCGTTTTCGGGGTCCCCGACCACCGGATCGTAAACATAACCGCAGACAGAACAAACGTACCTATCCATAGCTGCTTCGGCTCCTTTCTGCGCCGGCACATGAAGGGGTGCGGTTTTGGGAACGCCTCCCTTTTTCACCTGGTGGTAATAAGCATAAGTCATCGGCGTCCCTTCCTTGAGAACCTCGGCTTCGGTCACTTCCCCGAGAAGAGCGTATGCGTCCCGGCATCAACCTCCCGGATTACTTTAGCTTCAACGTAAGCCAGGACATGATCTGTGACATAGGGCACCTCGGCCGCGGTAAGCCGGTAATTCACCTCCGCGAATTTATCAAACTCCCGGCCCGATTTGAAGCCGAACTGTCCGATTAAAGGCAGCGGCGCTTGTTGGGAGAGTACCGAGACCGTGAAAACCTTGCTTTGCGTGATGTACTCGTGGGTAAGGTTTTGCTTGTTGATGCTCACCGCCCATTCGATGTAGTGCTTCTCTTCCATCGGATGCGGGACGCTGCCCACAGACACCTTGACCTTGTCGCCATCCCTTGAAATCACCGGAACGTGTTTTTCCCCGTACGCGTCCACTGTGTTTTCAACGAGCAGCACCATGGGCTTGTTGCAGCATACGAGTTGCCCCTGCCGGTGTGCAAAACCGCCACTATGTTCCTGCAGACGTCGCATTTGTACACTTGGTGCAGCTCTGTCATCATCTAACCCCCCTGCAGATTTTTCGCGAAGCGTCAAGAATGTTCATCGTTTAAAACCGTCTCTCCTAATTTCTTTCCAATTTCTCTTGCCTCGCTGAGTTTGCCGTCATCCGGGGCGTACTGGATGTTGACGGCCTCGAAGGGAAGCTCCGAGCCCATCTCCCTCAGCGCAGCAAGTACTTCCTTTGCCCCCTAGCCGCCCATCAAGCTTCCCACTCTACTCAATCTGTTTCACGCCTCACCACCGGGTCCAGTACCCGAGTGCCTTGGTGATTAAGGCTGCGGTTTCCCCGCGTGTGGCGGTTGCCAGCGGGCGAAAGTACCCGCCGGCTCCCTGCAATACTCCCGCCGCCGCCGCGCGTTTAACCGCCGCTGCAGCCCAACCGGGAACCTTTCCTTCATCCCGAAAGACTGGACTCTCTCCCTCCCCGAGCTTAAGGGCCCGGTCAATCATCGCAGCCATTTCAGCCCTTGTAATCGGCTTATCCGGCAAAAACCGGCCGTCCGGGTAACCTGATACGATTCCCCGTGCTGCCGCGGCGCGAATCCCGGGTTGCGCCCACACTGGTATGTTGTCCTTAAACTGAAGCTCCGTTTTTCCCGGGTCCTGCCAACCGAAGGCGTTCGCCAGGATTACGCTGAACTGCGCCCTTGTTACCGCAGCATCCGGCCTGAAAGTGCCATCCGGAAAACCGCTTATAACGCCTCGTACGTAAAGCGACAGAACCGCGGGCCGCGACCAGTGCGCGGCAAGGTCGGTTGGTTCTGCTGACTCCCCCTCACGCAGCGCAACCGCTATCTCGCCAAATCCGTTCACCCGCCCATAGATACACCCGCCGCTGCCGCCCGTTGTCGGCTGCTTAATCCACACACCCCCGTCGCGTAACATGAATACCACTCTGTCTTCCGCCTGACCGTCCAGCGGCCAGCGTAACAAACAACCCGCTTCCGCTGCCGGCTGCCTGTGCGGGGTCAGTGACAAACCGTCAAGATACCGGTAACCCTCCGGCAGGTCGTCAGGCGGAGGCAAGTTTTGTACCCTCACTCCTGTGCGTTCAGCAAACAACCCGGGTGCAACCCTGATCTCGAACCTGCCTTCCCGTGCCTCCGCCCCTTCGGGGCCAACCCAGAGAAACTTCTGGCCGGCCGGAGCCACTTCCACCGGAACCGACGCTTCGAGCCCCATGAAACGGGCGACTATTTTACCCGCCGCGACATTATCTTTAGCGTAATACACTCCGTCTCGTATCTCACCTGCTTCCCCCTGAATCTCCCACTCAACGTTCCCGTGCTGCAAGGACCAGGTTCGGCCGTCCTTTCCGCGCACCTGCACACTCAGCTTGACCTGTCCTCCCGGTTCAAGCGCAATGTGTTCCGGGGTCACTACCAGTGCAGCCAACTCTTCGGGCCCGATAACTTTCAAGTTAAGCCTGCCTTCGACCCCGCCGGTTTTCGCAGTAACCACCAGGGTACCGCCCGAACTTGCCGTTAACGCATCGCCCTCAAAACGGCCGGACCCATTCTCCACCTGCCAGACCACTTTCTCCGCTTCAACAGGATAAGGGTTATAATATGTATCATACCCATACGCCCGGTACCGGTACGGCAGCCCGGCCAGAACCTCCCGCTGCCCCCTTATCACCAGTCCCGCCAGATCTCCCTTCGGCGCGGTGCTGAAGATTCCCAGCGCGCTTGGCACGCGTCTTTGCGATCCCTTCGCCGGGGTATTTACCATTACCGGTTTGAAATCTCCCAGCGGCCTTGCAACGACGCTCGTGGACCCTCCTCCGTCAAGGTTGAGCGCACGCCAGACCCCGAGTTTTGCCACTAGAAAGTCCGCCAACTCTTCCTGCGTCATGCCCCTGCTTTCCGAGCTCTGTTCCACACCCACCAGGTACAGCGTCCCGCCGTCCATCGATATACCGGCTGCCGAACGGGCCGCCTTACCCCCGATGTTCTGGCTAAAGCGCTCCACCCGCTGACCGTTGTCGACCAGAAGAGCCTGTCCTCCCACCGCCGACCGGATTTCGTTGTCGTGCGGCTGAACCTTGTAGCGGACGGTGATTGGATCGCCAACCCGGAAGTTGTCGAGTATGAAGGCGGCCGCCATCCCGTGTGCGCGCAACACATAACCATCTGCAGGAATGGCGGTCCCTGGTTGATTTATTCGTATTTCGGATACGGAATCGTTTCTGACGACCGCCTCCACAACGTTCGGCAGGTCCGGGGCAGCACCCCTGCTCAACGGCCCCCATGCTGCGGTGTACATCTGCAAGGCATCCGCATCCGAGTTCACCGGCGTGCCGTCCACAACAGCCTGATAATACGGTTTGTTTATCCCGCCGAGACGATAAAAAGAAAGGCCGTTCGGGGCGATTACCTCACCGGAGAAGGTGTAGAGGCTGATGTCGGGACGCCCGTCTTTCAGCAAAGCGAAGGAGTAGTAGTCGTTGCGCAGCATCGGGCTTGTCAGCAGCACCCCTTCACGGAAGGTCATTCCGAGCGGGTGTTTTCCCTCCTTGAGGTGGAAAAAATCGCCGTTCAGCGCCGCAACAGCTCCCGCGCGCTCGGCCATCTCCCGGACGGTAAGAACCTCGCCGAAGCTCCTGTTGTCCGCCCCTATCATGGTTTCAACACGTACGAAGGGGTGGCGGAGATCTGCAACCAGTACATACACCCGTAGGGGGCCGTCGGTAGTCCTCTGGTAGATTTGTTTTAACGTCACCCCGGCGGTAACCGGTTCCTCTGATACCGCCTCATCGAGCACCGTGTAGGCTCGTGCTTGTCCCTGTAAGCATAAAAGCAGAAGAACGGCCAATAGAACCGTACAAATCCGTCTAATAAACATAAAACCGACGTTTTCCTCCTTAGCCCGACCAGTCAGGATGTATAAGATTTTGCACAAAATTGTACCAAAAAGATCTTTCCCGAGGCGAGTTTTGAAATCGCTTTTAAATTGGTTGTCCCGCGCCATTGCTCCCCTATTCGAACTGAAATCGTATTCTATGGAAAATCTGTTACGCTTCTTATCGACAACCTTATTATGCCACCATAAACTCAACCCCGCAACAAACGCTTTTGTGACGTTTAAGAAAGATTAAGAAAGATTCGCCGCCGGTCAAACACTAACTTGCAAAAGCTGTGTAAAGCTGTGTAATTGAGAGGCGAATTAAACGCGCCGGGGTGTGGCGTGCCTTCAGATCAGCACCGGCGCTCCGAGGGTTTTGTAAAATAATTCACCTCTTAGCACTCCGTTTCTGTCCATAAACGCCGTTTTCCTGGTGACAGGAAGAAAGCGAACGGTTAAAATTTATAAGGGGTTTGGCCCGGGGCTTCTTCTTTCACCTTTTAGGCAAATGTAGGATCTTTGATAGTACAAGGCTGTATAATCTCTTAACAAGGAGGATTTAATTATGAAGGTTACCATTAAAGAAGCCGTCGACCACTTTAAGTCGAACCAGGAAACCATCCCGATCTTCGCCATACGTAAAGGTGACTATGCGCTCGAAATTAGCGGGAAGGATCACCTCTACCTTGTTATTGAAAAAAACGGTATGGGGATTTTCCTCGCCAGGCTGAGCCCGGACCTTATGCGTCTGAAAGAATTGACGGAAAGCGAGCAAAAAGCCGCCCGTGAGTTTGCTTTCCGGCAAATGACCAGTGCAGGACTGCTTTAACCTTTAAGTAAAGGTAATTTTTTCTTAAAACCCCTTGACTCTTTTGTGAAATATTGTACAATATTTATAAAATCCCCTATCAAGGAGGTGTCACCGATGCCGTACCTGTTACCCTGGGATCCATGGCGTGAAATCCGTGAAATGCGTGAGTCTCTGGAAAAGGTTTTCGGTAAGTTCCCTAAGCTCTTTAAGGAAGAGCAGATGGGGGTTTGGCTGCCGGCGGTTGACGTTTTCGAGAAGGACGACAACGTGGTAGTCAAGGTGGATCTTCCGGGAGTAGACAAAAACAATGTCAAGGTTCTCGTAACCGATGAAGAGGTTACTATTAGAGGAGAAACCAAGCGTGAAGAAGAGGTGAAGGAGAAGAACTACTACCGGAGTGAACGGGCCTACGGCAGTTTTTCACGCACAGTAGCACTCCCTGTAGCGGTAGAGCGGGCAAAAGCCAAGGCATCGTTCAAAGACGGCGTACTCGAGGTGGTAATTCCGAAAGCGACGGATGCCCGATCACATCAGGTTGAAATAATACCGGAATAAGGGAGCGCCCCGGGAAAACCGGGGTCTTTGTTCTTTCTGCAGAGCAAGTATTCCCGGGCGATCGGTCAATCACGCACCTTAAAAACCATCCGGCCGGCCGGTCTCTTGCGCCGGCGAAAGGGGAGCATCCGTGGCAGCAGATAGAAAAGGAAATCAACGATGCCCAGAATAATAGCGGCAAGAATAAAACCGCCGCGCAGTTTCAACCGTGCTTTTAGACCGGGTTCTCTTTCCCCCGAACCCAACCTTTATACCTCCATAATAATAGGTAGAATCATCGGGCGGCGCTTGGTCCGCTCGTAAAGGAACCGGCCGAGAACGTCACGCACCTGCGCCTTGATGCTTGCCCACTCGGTGGCTCCCTGCTCGTTGCAGCTATCAAACGCGCTTTTGACCAGTTCCTTAGCCTCTTCGAGGAGATGTTCCGCCTCGCGCACGTATACGAAACCGCGTGAAACGATGTCCGGTCCCGCAACAATCTGCCCGGACTCCTGGCTGACCGCCAGAACTACGATCAGGATGCCGTCCTTTGCAAGCTGCTTTCTGTCCCTTAACACAATATTGCCAACATCGCCGACCCCTAAACCGTCAACGAGCACGCGTCCCGCGGTCACCCGCCCGGCAAAGCGGCCGCCTTTCTTGTTGAACTCAACTATCTGGCCGTTCTCTGCTACAAAGATATTCTCGGACTTAATGCCGAGTTCCCGCGCGAGTTCCGCGTGCCGCATCAGCATCCGGTATTCCCCGTGGATTGGGATAAAAAATTTGGGTCGCGTAAGATTTAACATCAGCTTCAGTTCCTCCTGGCTCGGGTGCCCTGACACATGAATCCCGGACACCGCTTCATAGAGAACCTCCGCTCCCCGTTTGAACAACTGGTCAATAACCCGCGCCACCAGCTTTTCATTCCCCGGTATCGGTACCGCCGAAATAATAATTGTATCGCCGGGTATGATCTCCACCAGTTTGTGGTCGGCCATGGCCATCCTTGTCAGCGCTGACATCGGCTCGCCCTGGCTGCCGGTCGTGAGGATGACCACTTCGTGCCGGGGCAGGCGGTTTGCTTCATCCAGCTCCACCAGGGTTCCCGCAGGTATATCAAGATATCCTAATTTGTGGGCGATGTTAACCACATTCACCATGCTCCGGCCGGCTATCGCTACCTTCCTCTCGTAACGCCGGGCGACCAGTATGGCCTGCTGGATACGGTGAATGTTCGAAGCAAAAGTGGCAATGATGATCCGGCTGCGCGAGTGCCTAAAGGTCTCATCAAAGGTCTCACCGACCACTCGTTCCGACATCGTGTATCCCGGGCGCTCCACGTTGGTACTGTCGGACAGGAGGACAAGCACGCCCTTCTCGCCCAACTGCGCCAGCCGGTGAAAATCAATCATTTCGCCGTCAACCGGGGTATGGTCCACCTTAAAATCACCCGAATGCAAAATCACCCCGATCGGGGTATGCAGCGCAACCGCAACGGCGTCCGGAATGCTATGCGACACCCGTATAAACTCAACTTTAAAGTGCCCGATTTCCACAACGTCCCGTGGCCGAACAACCCTCAAGTCTGCATCGTAACCTGACAAGTGTTCCTTAAGCTTCCCCTCCAACAGACCTAGTGTTAAACGTGTACCGTAAATCGGCACATTGAAGTGCGACAACACGTAGGGAAGAGCGCCAATGTGGTCCTCATGGCCGTGGGTCAGCACAATGGCCCGTACAAGGCTTTTGTTCTCCAGCAGGTAGCTTACATCCGGTATGACTACGTCGATACCAAGCATCTCGTCTTCCGGAAACATAAGCCCGCAGTCCACCACCAAAATATCGTCCCCGTAGCGTACTGCAAGCGAATTCTTTCCTATCTCGCCCAGTCCGCCGAGCGGTATTATCTGAACCTTGCCTTCCCGCAATAATTCACCTCTCCTATCTCAATATTTTGGGTTAGACCTCCGGTTTTCTCAGGATCTCAGCCAATTTCAAATCTTGGGTGGTCACCCACTTACCGCTCCCTGCTCACCCTATCACGTCTCCCAGGGTCTTGCCCTCA
>JBFLYP010000023.1:0-35626 GCA_040756575.1 Bacillota bacterium
AAGCCCCGCCGCTTTGAAGATTCACTTAATTTAACCACGGCCCCTTTTCCCCAGGCTTTACCTGCCATCCATCACCTCCCCCTGACCAAAACTTCCTGCTCCCGCCTTTTATCACAGCATAACCTGCTCATGGTCTGGAGTAAATACTGCAAAAACAGTATTTTTCTACAGTAAAAACAGTAGATTAGCATCCTCTGGTATACCTGCCCTGAAGAAGAAGGACCAAAGGAAGTTACCGAAAGCGAATCAGCGACCGAGTTTGGCGAGTAATTCGCGCAGGTTGCTGACGCCGAGTTTTTGACAGATGTTTCGACGGTGGGTCTTGGCCGTCCCAACGCTCATATAAAGCCTTTTCGCAATCTCCGCATCGTCCAGCCACTCAAGTATGAGCTGCAGGACCTCCCGTTCGCGCGGGGTGAGTTTTTCCGCCACCTCCGGCGGCAGTAGAAACGGCGCTGGAGCAGCACCGTTTTTCTGGCGGGCGCGAAGCTCAGCCAGGAGGAATCCATCTTCTATCCGGGTCACCAGCGTTTGCAGGTGCGCTGCCGCCAGGCCGAGTTCCTTCTCGGCGTGCATTGAGATGTCGAGGTAGCCTAAAACGCTGCCGGGGGGGCCGTTTATCGGACCGGCGACGCACCACCAGTCCTTGAAGAGCCGACAGTAGTGCTGCTCGCCGCGGATGGCTACGAGGCGCTGGTGCTCCCACGCCAGCGCTAAAGCGTTGGTGCCGCAGCTCGCTTCGGTAAAAGCAGTGCCGGGCTTGACGCCAACTCTTTCGGTGGCGGCCAAAATCTCCGGGGGCGGCGAAGATTTTCAGCCCCACATGTATATGTAGTGTTTCTGCGGGCCGATGCAACAGACGGGGTTGATGAGGCACTCGGCCAGAGCAACAGTGGGAAAACGACCTGATTATTCGGAGGAACTGCGGCGAACACGACAAAACCTTAGCAAAACCGTAGAAAAGAGACATGCCGCTTTTTAATCTGTCCACAAATACTCTTATTCGTTTCCAACGGGGTAATCTTATCCACCAGGGGGGAATTTTTGACCAAGTACAGTCCACTTAGAGTAAACTTAGACAACCAACGGGGCTGCTTATTCTTTAACAGGAGCGGGTAAAACTGCTCCCGACCGCGCTGCAAAGTAACGCACCAGCCCTGCGTAAATGGCAAACGCCACCTTACTTTGGTAGTCAGGCTGTTGAAGAAGCTCGAATTCTTCCGGGTTCGTTAAAAAGCCGATTTCTACTACAACAGAAGGCATCTTGGCGGCCCGTCCCGTAAAGTAGTCTCCCGTTTTTGGTAAACGCCTCGTATTCCCCAAGAGGGCCTTACATTCATTCTGAATGGCAATGGCTAACTCCCGCCCGCCGGGAGAATTGGGGTGGTAAAAGGTTTGCGCACCGCATTCCCTGCCGCTCGAAAAACTATTGACATGAACGCTGACGAAAACATCGGCTTTGTTCTCATTGGCGATCGCCACCCTTCTTTCCAAATCGCGGCGTTTGCGAGAGCCTTCAAACGGAGACTCTGCGAGGTCGCGGTCCTCTTTTCGTGTCAGGATCACCCTTGATCCCGCCTGTTCCAGGAAAGTCGCCAGCCGGAGCGCCACCTGTAGGGTGATGTCTTTCTCTTTAACGCCGTCTCGCACCACTCCCGGGTCCGGCCCGCCGTGGCCCGGATCAACCACAACCACCCGGTCGACAAGCACCGGAGCAAGGACGGCTATTTCCTTCTCTAAACCCCTTACAACCGTAAAACTGTATGTTCGCACCAATCCTGTCAGAAGAAAATACGCCCCGATGCATAAGATCAAAAGCCTTATTGTGGGTTTAGATCTCGGCCTTCTTTTCAGAAAAAATCAACCCCTTTCCCGGCCGCTCTGAATATAAGATTACGTCCCCGGAAAAGGAGTTATTACCCTCATATAGAAAGCATAGGAGCGCTGAACCTCGAACTTGGCAATTCAGAATTTTGAAGAAATAAGAAATTTAAATACTTTGAACCTTGAACCCTGAACGCTGAACCTCGAACCTCGAACGGACTCTATAGCTCCATAAGCTTTAAAGTTAAGCACCGAACGTTGAACGCCGAACGTCGGACGTTGTACGCTGAACGTCGAACGTTCTAACGCTTCGAGAACTGCGGCGCACGCCTGGCCTTCTTCAGACCGTACTTCCGCCGCTCCTTCATCCGCGGGTCACGGGTTAAGAACAAGGCCTTTTTCAGCAAAGGCCTCAGGTTCGGGTCTGCCTGAACCAATGCACGGGCAATCCCAAGACGTACGGCACCGGCCTGCCCGCTAATCCCACCGCCGCTCACCATTGCGCGGATGTCAAACCGGCCCGACATCCCGGTGATCTCGAGGGGCCGCTTTACTAATACCTCAAGCGTTTTCCGCCCAAAATAAGTCTCAAACGGCCGGCCGTTTACCAAAAACCTGCCCTCGCCGGGCGTGACAAAGACCCGCGCGATCGCATTCTTCCGCCGCCCCGTCCCGTAAAACTGAACCTTAGCCACTTTATCCCCCCTGAAGAGATCGTTGAAATCTTAAAACTCCATCACTTCCGGTTTCTGCGCCTGGTGCGGGTGTTCGGGTCCCTTATATACCCTCAGCTTCCGGGCCATCTTGGCTCCCAGGCGGTTATGCGGGAGCATTCCTTCAATCGCCTTGCGGACGGCGAGTTCCGGTCTTCTCCTCATCAGGGTCGCGTAATTCATAACCTTTAGCCCTCCCGGATAGCCCGAATGCCGGATAAAAAGCTTTTTTTGGAGCTTGTTGCCCGTAAGAACCACCTTGTCCGCATTTACGATGATTACGTGGTCACCCGTATCAACATGCGGTGTAAAGATCGGCTTGTGTTTACCTCGAAGCAGGCGCGCCGCCTCGCTTGCAAGCCGGCCAAGAGGCTTGCCTGCCGCGTCGAGAACATACCAGCGGCGCTCGATCTCCTTCGATTTTGCCATGAACGTGCGCATTTCCAACTTCCTCCTTGAGTGTCTCCATTCACCGGCCGGACTTGTCTCAAGTTAGTGAATGAGGAGAAGTTCCAGTATTTAAGCGAAACCCGGGCAACCGGGCAGTGATAGTATACCATAGCAAAGTCATACAAAAAAGAGTTTAATACATGCAGTTTCCATCTGTCAAGTGTCAAGAGCCCGCGACCGGGTAAGAGTGTCACTTATTCCGTCAAAAGGCACTTTTTAAGGGAGTCCCCCATGCCGCTATCAAGCGGCACCATGAAAGATGAAAATGGGGCGAATAGACCTGTAAGCCGGTTACTTAGATCCAGAAGAGTAACATAAAAGGAACGGGGCGAGGAGCGAGCAGTACAAGGAAGGCGCAGCCGGACGGGCCTGATTGGGAAGTGAGAAGTGTGAAGTGGGAAGTGCGAGCTATGGAGAAATTCGCGCAGCGAATTTCTCCCCTTACAAATCTCACCGCTAATCTCCCACATCCCACCTCTCAAATGGCGGCGAGCCTGACGCAGTAATGCGAAGCTCATCGCCGCGCCAAACGGAAGAAGAACGCACTCTCGGAGGAGGCACCGTGGGAGCTTTTTGCGGCGGCACACAAAGAGAAACTGCCCAGATATGGGCAGGATACTCAGAATGGCAATCAAGCAGAGTCAACGCCCGCGTTTGGCAGACCCGGTAAAGTGTTGCAAAACCTTGGCTGGGGAAAAAGCAAGTCGCCTTCGCTTACACAGAATTTTGCAGCAGCTTGAAGGACCGGTCAGTCCTGTTGAGCCTGCTTCTTAAATACTATCAGCGGGCAGTTCTTGCAAACGTCGGCGCCCGGAAAAGGATCACCGGGCCTGGTGATGGAAGCACTGCCCAGATTCTTGATCCGGTCCAGGAGCCGTTTTACCGTTGCTTCAATCTGCTCCCCGGGAATCATCACGTTTACCTCGCCGCGCTCGGTTTTGCCGGCGTTGTAGCTGCCGCTGCAGGCGGTGACAAAGTTGGCCGTTTTTTCAAGGTAAGGGAACACATTTCCCGCACACGCCGAAGAGTTCATGGTAACGTTCGTCCTCAGCGGGTGAATATCTACGGCAGCCATGTAGTCCACCATGAGATGGTAGGCCTGCATGTTATCACAATAGAAGTGGACCGTGTCCGGCGCAAAGTAAGCATCGCCGAGAGGTGAAACCACAAAAGCCTTCAGCGCCCCTTCGGGCAAGCGGGGCTTCGACTTCACAAACCTGACTGCCTGATCCCAGTCAACTACGTATTTTAAGTGGCTCTTCACTTCACCGTCATCAAACTCCTTCCACCCGAAAACATAGGCCGCGTTACTGCAACCGAGGGTTTCCTCCTTCCCGAGGACGGTCAGGCCTTTCATACGCGCGGCGATTTCAAACTGGCAGAACGTCAGAGGCTTCACAGGTTCGTGGTACGAAACGCTGTTGGTGAAATCATGCAGTTCTTCGTCTGAAAAGATGAATTTCACAGCAACCGGATAATGCATGAGGCGCAGTTCCTCCATCAGCACCCGCTGCATCTCCCGGTAGTCAAGATTCCCTCCCATAGTGCGACCTCCCTCGAAAATAGTACTTCTTTTGATGGGCGCGGCGATGAGCTTCACCCTGCTTCGTCAGGCTCGCCGGCCGAATCCTCACGTACTTCTATGTACGTTCCGGTTCGGCCGGCTTCGCCTTCCTCGCATTGCTCGCTCCTCACCGCGTTTCGTTTATGTTATATTACCGCCTTTAAGTAACACGCTTACGGGTCGATATTTTCATTCCCGGTGTGACGCGACTTTATCGCCGTGATTGACTCCTCCGAGAATGCGTTCTTTCATCCTTCGTAGTGCCGCTTAATAGCGGCATGGGGGACTCCTTTAATAATTCAATTCGCCCCGACAATCCGCAATACTTTGCTACATACCCGGCAGTTTTGCTACCTCGGCGGCGGGGTTGCGCTCGACATCCGTTCGCTTTCTTCCTCGTAGGTTTGAAGCAGTCGGCTAACGCCTTTGAAATAAGGCAGGTGGGTTTTAACAAGCCCGAATGCCATTCTCACCGCTATATAACAGACCAGAAAGGTAACAACGTAATTTACCGACCAGCCGGTAAACGGTACAGGGAATCTGACATCCAAAAAGCGTAGCTGCATCCATGCCAGGGCAAAGAACACAGGCCAAAGCGCAGCCGCCGACAGTCCGACCATGTTGAAAAACACCCTGCCAAAAGCGTCGTTGGCCTCTTGGTTGCAGGCGGAGTAACTCTGCTTGTCCCCGTTCTCCCAGGCCTGCATTGAAAGGTTGTGCGTGTCCATCAGGCGGTTGTTCAGCCTGTCAATGTGTTTTCTATTAACCTTAAACACAATCGAGATGGTCAACTCACCAAGAACGACGGCAAGGAGGGCCAGTAAGAAGGTACCGATAAAGTAATCGGCAACCGGGTGCCCCGAGAAACGGTACATACTGATAAGCATGCAGTCTATCAGGTTCAGCAACCCCGCCACCTCTTTTCCGCTCCTTAAGTGTTAGGGACCTAACGGTTCTTCGGGTCACCGGCCCCACGCGGCCCTCTCCATTCCCTGTCCACCAAACACCCAACCATTTTTAAGACAGGGCTTAAGCTGCGGGAATTTCGATTTTACATGGGCACCCAGCTGGAACCAAAGAAACCCTTACTAAAGTATCCTAATCCTACATAAAGCGCCAGGACCACGAAAATCCGCTTGAGCCAGACCTCGGGTATGTACTTCTGCGTACGCGGCCCGATTATGGAACCGATAAAAATACCGATCAACTCGGTACCGATCAGGACCCAGTCCACCGCCGCACCCGCTAATTTGATATACGAAGTGATGCTGGTGAGCATGCTGACAAAAACGGCCATGGCCGAAGTGCCGGCAACAACAAACATCGGCAACCCCACAATACTTGTTAGATATGGCACATAAAGGAAGCCGCCGCCGATGCCCAAGAACGCTGAAAGAGCAGCGATAAAAAATCCTCCAAGGAAGGGCCATACAGGATTAAAACCAAATTGAACGCCAAAGAAGCTGAATTCGATACGCACAAAACTCCACCTGGTGACCTTAATGCCCTCAACGTCACCTTTTTCCTTCACGCTCTTTTCAAACGCCTGTGCCGCGGCCTTGGCCTGTTTTTTGCGCGCCTGGCCCCGCGGCGTCGTTTCGTAAAGCAGGAAACCGCCGATGATGAAGACGACCAGACCAAACCATCCCTGGTATTGGCTGAAGGAGATTTTGCCTCCTGTAAGCCAAGGGATGAGAAGGGCGCCGGAGATGGAACCCGTACCAAGCGTCAGGCCGAGCGGCCAGGCAAGGCGTTTCATCCGCAGATAAGTAATCGTGCCGATTAAAGACGAAAGTCCCACCAGCCACTGGTTGGCCATGCGGATGCAATCGGTCAGCAACTTGTTAAATGCGGGAGCGCTCTGTTTGAATGCCTTGGTATAGTCGCCGAGGCCGAAAACGGTCATATGCCCGACGCCCGCCATAATGCCGCCGAACGCACCCACCGTAGTAAAGATCCAGCCCACCCAAACGGCCCACAGGAAAGCCACCACAAGATTAATCTTAGGCGCACCGGGAATACCGAGAAAACCCTTGGGTGCGTTCAGGTTCACCTGCCCTTTTCCTTCGCCGAGGGGAGCCGTTTTAATCGCTTCACCGAGTTTTCCGGGCAGATCCAGGGCGCCGCCCGCCAATTGCGTCCCCGCACCCGGCTGGGCTCCTACGCCGGCTGCCCCAAGGGCGAGCAATGATAGAAATATTAACAGAACGGCGGCGGCAGCTAAAGTATACCCGCGTTTTCTCTTCATACTGTACCCTCCTCTTCACATCCCGAAGAAAAATCCTAATGCCGTCACGAAGTGAAACACTCGTACTTATTGATCCAATCCCCCTTTCCCAGTCCCTCATTTACATCTAAATTAGCACCACCAGCAGACATTACGATGTCCGGCGAATGACAACAGCTTTGCCAAACTACTGACAAACAATTGTCAGGTAGCCGACAATAATTGCACTGTTTTTTGAAAAGGGGGTGCTTCAAAGGGTGGAGTTCCTCAAACAATCCAGCTTACAAGTTTCTCCGGGTCGAGGATTTTAATTTCCCGGCCTTGAAACTCAATCGATTTCTCGCGCTTGAAGGTGTTTAGAAGCGAGGTAACCGTCTGGCGGGTGGTGCCGATCATTCCGGCTATCTCCTCATGGGTGAGCCGCAGTTCAATTTTCACCCCCTCATCCTCCGGAATGCCGCAGCGCTCGCCGATTTTAAGCAGGAGAAGAGCCAAACGGCCGGGAACCTGGCAGCAAACCAGTTCGTGGACCATGGCTTCGGCTTCGCGCATTCTCGCCGCTAAAAGCTTCGCCACTTTAAGTGCAAGGTAGTGTTCATGCGTAAGGAGTTCGAAAAAGTCCTTTTTCAACACCACAACCAGGGTCACTCGGCTGATGGCACCCGCAAAACAGGTACGCTTTCCGTGATAAACGGTTTCCGCCAACCCCATCATTTCCCCCGGATTCCGGATGCTGCCGACCGTAACCTCGCGGCCGTCGCTCGACAGCCGGTAAATTTTGACCCAACCCTTTTCGATAAGGTAAACCCTGTCAGCTACCTCGTCTGCAGCAAAGATTATCTGACCCTTGGGATAGTTCACGGTCGTCCCGATCCTGCGAACAAGTTCTTTCTCTTGTTCGCTTAAAATTAGCGGGTTGCCTTCTACAAGGTCCTGGTTTTGTTCCGGCATCATCCCCACCCCTTTTTTACACAAACATTAGCACTTTAGGCCGCGCCACAATGTCGGGCAGACGACAATAGCGCCGCCAAACACCTGACAATTACTCTGTCAGGCAACCGACACCGGTGAACGGCTTGTTAGGAAACAAGGGAGTCCCCCACGCCGCTGTCAAGCGGCACCACGAAGAGTAAAAAGGGCTAATAGACCTGTAGGTTACTTAGATGCAGCAGAGTAACATAAACGGAACGGGGCGAGGAGCGAGTTAGTACAGACCTGCGGTTTCTTTAATCAACAATCCAGCTTGCAAGTTTCTTCGGGTCTAATATCTTGATCTCACGGCCTTGACATTCAACTAACTTCTCGCGTTTGAACGCATTCAAAAGTGAGGTTACCGTCTGGCGGGTGGTGCCGATCATCCCTGCGATGTCTTCGTGCGTAAGCCGCAGTTTAATCTTCATTCGGCCCTTTTCATCCGGAATTCCGCACCGCTCACTGATCTTCAGCAGAAGAAGAGCCAGGCGGCTGGGGACCTGCCAGCAAACCAGTTCGTGCACCATAGCCTCTGCCTCGCGCATACGCGCCGCTAAAAGCCGCGTCACCTTGAGGGCAAGGTAGTGCTCGTCCGTAAGCACATCCAAAAAATCCTTCTTTGTCACCACAACCAGGGTTACATCGCTGATGGTTCCCGCAAAGCAGGTCCGTTTACCGTGATAAAGCGTTTCCGCCAACCCCATCATTTCCCCCGGGTTCCGAATGCTCCCGACAGTGACTTCACGGCCGTCGCTCGAAAGGCGGTAAATCCTGACCCAACCTTTCTCGATAAGGTAAACCCTGTCAGCCACCTCCTCCGCGGAAAATATGATCTGTCCCTTCGGGTAGTTCACAGTCACGCCTATTCTGCGGATCAATTCCTTTTCCTGACTGTCTAAAACAAGGGGATTACCGTCGAGAAGGTCTTTTTGCGCTTCCGCCACCCAATTCAACCTCCTTTCAACGCAACCACGCTTCCCTGCGTCTGAAGAGGACTTTAACAAGATGATTCTCATCCGGGAGACCGCTGCAAAACTTCGCCCGCCCAAACGGAAAATGCGAGGTTGTAAGGTTTTGCAACACTCTCCCGTTTGGACAGCACAAAAACCTTCCGTCAATTTTGGTGCTAAGAAATCATCTTTTAAATCCCGGAGGAAACCTGGTTTTGTAAAATTTTCAGAATATTGAGACTTTTTAATGACTATTATAAGCCATGGTCAAAAAGAAGTCAAAAACTAAATTTGACCTGACTTTTAATGCAGAATTTTCAAAAAACCGGCCGGCACTCCGCGAAATAATTACTGTTGCCGGTAAAAGCCTATTATGCATGATAGAGTTCAAATTCCACCGTCCGGTCCTCGGGCGAAGCGCGAACCACGCGTACCTGAACCGGATCCCCTAAGCGGTAACATTTGCCGGTGTTCCGGCCGGTAAGGGTATAGGCGTGTTCATCATAAACGTAAAAATCATCTCCAAGCGTCCTTACGTGAACCAACCCTTCTACGGTGTTGTCAAGTTCAACGTATAACCCCCACGCGGTCACCCCGCTTATGAACCCCAGGTAAACATTCCCGATCTTATCCTGCATGAAAGCCGCCTTCTTAACCTCTACCGCTTCCCGCTCGGCCTCCATCGCTACCCGCTCCCGTTCAGAAGCGGCGGTTGCAACGTACAAAGCCCGCGCACTGAGTTCTGCCATGCGGTTCTCGGGCAGCCTCCAGCCGTTTAGGAGCGCCTCGCGCAACACCCGGTGTATGAAAAGGTCCGGGTAACGCCGGATGGGCGAGGTGAAATGGGTGTAGTACTCGGAGGCAAGGCCGAAGTGCCCGGAGCGCTCGGGTGCGTAACGCGCCTGTTTCATCGACCGCAGCATGACTGCGTTAATCAAACGCTCCTCCCGCCTCCCCGCGACGGCGTCCAAAACTGCTTGGAATTTCGCGGGTTCGAGCCGGGTGAGTCCCCTTGCGTTATAGCCGAAGCCGGCGAGAAGCTGCTCCAAAGCGGCCACTTTATCCTGGTCGGGCTTCGGGTGAATCCGGTATATGAACGGCAGACCCAAAACCGCCGCATGTTTAGCCACCGTTTCATTCGTCAGCAGCATAAACTCCTCGATGATTTGCTCGGCAACCGTCCTTTCTGCGCGGGTAACCGCCACCGGCCTGCCCGCCTCGTCAAGTTCCACCTTTGTTTCCGGCAGGTTAAAGTCGATCGCGCCCTTTTCCAGACGGCGCCGCCGCAGCACGAGACAGAGATCCCGCATCCGCGCGAGCATCTCTGAGAGATGACTGTACCGCGCCGTGAACTCCGGATCGCCTTCAAGGATGCGGTATACTGCCGTATAAGTCATTCTTTCCCGTGAACGAATCACTGAAGGAAAAATCTCGTAGTCCTGCACTCCCCCCTCGGGGTCAACCGTCATCAGTACCGAAAAGGTCAGGCGATCCTCTTGCGGGTTTAAGCTGCAGATGCCGTCGGAAAGCCGCGGGGGAAGCATCGGAACCACCCGTCCGGGCAGGTACACGCTTGTACCCCGTTTAAACGCCTCCCGGTCAAGTGCGCCTCCCTCCCGGACGTAGTACCCGACGTCAGCGATGTGTATCCCGAGACTGTACATCCCGTCCGGAAGCACGGTCAGGCTGACCGCATCATCGAGGTCCTTTGCGTCTTCCCCATCGATGGTGATAATAAGCCAATCCCGCAGGTCACGCCGGTCCTTGACCTCTTCCGCCGAGACCGCCGCCGGTACCGCTCCGGCTTCCGTCAAGACTCTCGTACTGAAGCCGTCCGGTAGGTCATATCGCCGGCATAGCGCGAGCATATCCATGCCGGGTGCTCCGGCTTGCCCAAGGACTTCCACCACCCGGCCTTCAGGCGGGGTTCCCGGTCCCGGGTAGACAGTGAGTTCCACCACCACCTTATCCCTGTTCTTCGCCGCCATGAGCCGCCCCCGGGGAACAACAATATCGATCCCCAAACGAGACTCGTCCGGAACCACTACCGAAAACCGCCGTTTTTTATACACCGTACCCACAATTCGACTGTTGCCGCGCTTCAAGATGCGCACTACTTCACCCTCACGCATCCTCCCCCTCCCGTCAGGCAGGAGCCGGACGGCGACCCGGTCGTTGTGCATCGCCCCGTTGAGATTTCCGGTGCTGATAAAAATGTCTGCCACCCCTTCTTTGTCAGGGATCAAAAAGGCGTATCCCTTTGAGTGGCCCTGAACCCGGCCGACAAACAGGTTGAACTGCTCGGGCAGGCCGAAACGCGCCGCCCGGGTCTGGTAGATCAGGCCTTTCTCCTCCATCCTGCGCAGCAGTTTTTTAAAAGCATTCATCCCTTCGCCGCCCGGCAGAAAAATGCGGGCCAGCTCGGCAACGGTCAGAGGACGGTACGCCTTCCGCCGCATGTAATCTAAAATCTCTTGTTCAGTAACCATCGCTCAACCTGCCCTGCGGCTGCAAATAAACTTACCGGAAGCTACCGCCGCCTCCCGGCCGTCCGGAAACAAGACAGAGGCCGCCAAAACCATCAGCTTTCCCCGTGATGCAGTAAGGGACGCCTTTACCTCAACCATCGTCCCCACAGGTACGCCATGTTTGAAGCGCACGGAAAGCTCGCCGGTATTCGCCTCAATGCCCCGTAACCACAGCCACTGCGCCATCGCCTCGTCGCAGATTGTAGCCATCAGGCCCCCGTGCAGGTAGCCCGGCCAGCCCTGGTGCTCGGGCCTTACCCGAAAAGCGGCCTTTACCTCGTCCTTTTCCTGTTTGAATTGAAGTTTGAGACCGATAGGGTTTTTACCACCGCACGCAAAACACATGTTGTTTTCGGGATCAAGTGCCAAACTATCCCCTCCACGGTCTAATGTATTAATCAGAATCCAGGAGTCGGATTCAAAACAGCAGGCCGGAATAAGCGCAGCGTTTCCGGCTTTTAGGAGCGGGAGCGGTCCTTGATTTTTGCCGACTCCTTGACTACTGAATTCTGTGCTAATTTTAAACTAACAAGCAATTTTTTGCAAAAGAATAAGCCGCATACCGCGGCTTCCCGTTTTTCAAGCCCTTCACATTTAGTGAAGCCTAAGAGTTAAACCGAAGCCATCTTAACGGTCCGCTTAACCCGGCGGACCGGGATACTCGCCACCAGGGCCACCACGTTGTCAGATGTTTCAAGAGTCACTTCAAGCCCTTTCTCGTCAATCTCTATGTATTTGGAGATTGTCCCGACGAGGTCATCCTTTAACAGTTGTAAAAGTTCCGGTGACACGTTGGCCCGGTCATGCACCAAAACCAGCCGCAGCCGCTCCTTCGCCAAATCTTTGCTCCCCCTGTAATGCCGTTGAAAAAGCCGTGCCAAAAAATCAAGCAAGACTCTTCCCCCTTCCTCGTGCGCTAACCCAATCCAACCATTCTACGCAACCGCGAAAAGAGGTTCCCGTTTCGCTCCAGGTCCATCAGCGGAACAGATTCCCCGAGGATCCGCCGGGTAATATTCCGGAAGGCTTCTCCCGACGGCGAGCGTTCATCCTGTATCACGGGGTCGCCTCTGTTGGTGGTGATGATTATTTTTTCATCCTCCGGAATTACTCCCAAGAGGTCCACCGCCAAGATATCTATGATGTCCTCGATATTCATCATGTTCCCCTGGCGGACCATCTTCGGGCGCAGCCGGTTGATAACTAATTTCGGTTCCCGCAAATCCGCGGCTTCCAACAGTCCGATCACCCTGTCGGCATCCCGGACCGCGGAAACCTCCGGCGTGGTAATGACAATCGCTTTTTCCGCTCCGGCGATGGCGTTCCTGAATCCCTGTTCAATTCCCGCCGGACAATCAATGATCACGTAATCAAACTCCTCGCTGAGCTGAAGGCATATTTCCCTCATCTGCTCCGGCTTGACGGCAGTTTTATCCTTCGTCTGGGCCGCGGGTAGAAGGTAGAGACCTTCGAACCGTTTATCCTTGATCAGCGCTTGCTTCAACCGGCAGTGGCCGTGCGCCACGTCAACCAAATCATAAACAATGCGGTTTTCCAAGCCTAAAACCACATCGAGGTTGCGGAGGCCGATGTCGGCGTCTACCAGCGCCACCTTGTACCCACGCAAGGCCAGTCCCGCGCCGATATTTGCCGTGGCCGTGGTTTTACCGACGCCCCCTTTACCGGAAGTAACTACTATAACTTCTCCCATTATTCGTCCTCCCCACGTTTAATTTTCCATTAGGAGACGCCCCAAATCTTTGTCTGGCATTTTTCACTTTTCACATCCCACTTCTGAATTAGCCTCTAAGTTGCAGGGTGCCACTCTCGTAACACTTCCCTGGCGTTCTCCTGCTGCGGAAAAAGCCTCAATGGTTATCACGCCGTCTCTAATCCGCGCTACCTCCGGCTGCCCGGCCGGTATCACTCCTGACGGCGGCCGCGAAACGTAGTTGGCAATCCGGAGCTGTGTTGGTTCAAGCCGGAAAGCGATAACAACAGCAGCTTCGTTTCCGCCGGCCCCGGCGTGCACCGTTCCTCTCAGTGCTCCGACAACAATAACATCACCCGTGGCCGTGACCTGAGCCCCGGGGTTGACATCACCAAGCACAACCACATTTCCGGGATAAAAAATGCTTTGACCGGACCGCAATGTCCGCTGGATCAAAACCGTTTGGTTGTCCCCCGTGCTTACCGCCCGGGGGTCGGCCATTACGTGACCGGAGTCCATCGCCATACCTATCCCTCCCTTTCCCTATCCCTTAGTTCGCCGTGCTTAAACCAAATCCTGCTAATCCCGCCTAAAAAAACCGTTAATTTAAGGGCTTTTTTTCGGGTATTTCTGACAAATATCATTCATTGCAGCAATTGGCTGCCTAATTTCCACAGAGGCAAGGCTAAAAGCTCCGCTATCTTCTGCCAATCTCCACAATTTCTACTTCAAATCTCCCGCTTCCCAATTGCGGGCACTGCCAATCCTGCCGACTGCCGGTTTTTTAGAGGCAGGAGACGCTGGGCGAAAGGCCGATTCAATAAAGAAATTCGCTGACGCGAATTTCTCCGGCACGATTGACGGCCGACAACCGATGACCGGCGACCGAATCAACGCAGCACGGTCACCCCTGCCCCTGCTCTTTCCGGCCACCGGCCTCTTGCCTCTAAGAGACCGCTGCAAAACTTGCCTGGCTTTGTCACCCGGTCGGGTCCGCGTGCTCACGTACCTCCAAGTACGCTCCGCCCCCGTCCCCTCACGGCTTTCGCGTCGTGCTCGTTTTCCGCGGCCTCCAAGCTTTCTGCTAAAGCTTGCCATCCATGAATAGATAGAGCTTGCTTTCGAGAAATTAGGGTTTTACAACACTTTAGTCTCCTGATCCGGTCTTTTGCGGCTTCTCCTGCATCCGCAACGGCAGCCCGAAGTAACTCGCTAAAACATCCCTTGCAACCGGTGCTGCTACCGAACCGCCGTGCCCTGCATTTTCCACCACAACCGATACCGCCACCTCAGGTTTATCAGCCGGTGCGTATGCAACGAAAAGGGCATGGGTGGCCTTCTGCCCGAACACCTCCGCCGACCCCGTTTTTGCCGCCACCGGCAGTTTAAGGTCGTAAAAGGAGCCGTACGCGGTACCGCCGGGTTTGGTAACCAGAGCCATTCCCTGCTGAATTACCTTCAGTGTCCCCGGCTTAAGATTCACTTGCCGCACGACCTCAGGCTTGAACTCGGCCACGGTGTAGCCTTTGGCATCCACCACCCTTTTTACCAGGCGGTCCCGGTACATGACACCGTCACCGGCTATGGCCGCTGCGTAGTTGACTAACTGAAGCGGAGTGTAAAGATTGTAGCCCTGGCCTATGGAAGT
Source organism: Bacillota bacterium (assembly GCA_040756575.1). Classification (GTDB taxonomy): domain Bacteria; phylum Bacillota; class Desulfotomaculia; order Desulfotomaculales; family Ammonificaceae; genus DTYU01. The sequence continues at coordinate 14,588 of JBFLYP010000023.1, forward strand.
GTTCAAGGTATCGTAAGGCCGCCATTTCAGGTCCCATGCGTAGCGTTCATAATCCGCCTGTATAAGCGCCTTTTTTCTTTCTTTTTCTTTCTCCAACTTTCTCCTTTTACCGGGATCGGCGGTCTGGTCCAGGAGCTTCTTGTATTCCTTTTCAACCGCCTCGAACTTGGGACCGAACACAGAATCAAGATAAGCCTTCACCGTTTTATACTTGTACTGGGGCGTCGGGACGACCCCCGCCACCTCCCCCGGCAGACCAAGTCCGGTTTTCTCCCCCAGACCGAACTCCTTTGCCACCCGCGCAATTTCGTTTATGCCGGTCATGTTGCCTATAGTCCAGAAATAAACGTCGCAGGAAACCTGGATCGCCTTTAGCAAATCCACCCGCCCGTGACCCCCCGAAAGCCAGTCATGGTAGGCCCTGCCGAGGAAGAAGACACCCGTGTCGTTAATCGCAAACTTTGGCGTGATCTTCCCTGCCTCCAGAGCGGCTATGGCGGTTATCATCTTGAAGGTCGAACCGGGTGGATACGCCCTCAGCGCCCGGTTCAAAAAGGGCTTGCCCGGTGCACCAAAGACCCGCTGCACGTCCTGCGGTTTCAGGTCCCTGGTGAAAACCGCCGGGTCATAAGCGGGGAAGCTGGCCATCGCGAGAATCTCGCCGGTTTTAACCTCTTTAACCACCACCGCCCCGCCCGGAGCCGGAAATCCTTCTTTACGCGCTCCTTCAATCGCCCGCTTCAGCCCCTCTTCGCACACCCGTTGAAGATCCAGGTCAATAGTGAGAACCAGGTTGGCCCCCGCCACGGGGCGCTTTATACCGAGATCCCGGACCGGCCGTCCTGTTGCATCCACTTCCAGGTACCGGGCGCCGTCCTTCCCGCGCAAGTAAGGCTCAAAAAGATACTCCACACCGTCTTGACCGAAGGGATCGCCGAGTTTGTAACCGTCTTTCTTGTACTTTTCCAGTTGCTCGGGCTTGATTTCCTGCACATATCCCAGGACGTGGGCCAGCATCGTACCGTGGGGGTAGAAGCGCGCCGGCATAATGTCTACCAGGACTCCGGGGAAGTCCTCCTGGTGCTCTTCAATGAACGTAACGACCGCAAGCGGAACGTCGGTCGCGACACGGATAGGTTCATACGGCAGGGACTGCTCCCGGAGCTTCTGCTGAATCTCGGCCTCTTCCTTGCCGAGGAGTCCGGCTAATCTTTTAATAACCTCCGGCGGCACCGGCTTTCCGAGATTAGCTATCGAAATGGTATAAACCGGGCGGTTACCGACGATTTTGCGACCCTTACGATCAAGTATCTCCCCGCGAGGAGCCCTTATCGTCATAAGCCGAAGCCGGTTCTCACGGGCCAGCACTTCAAACCGCTCGGTCCGGAAAATTTGCAGCTCGGCCAGGCGAAAGCAGAGCACTACAAAAATGACCGTAATAACCGCTAAAAAGACCCTTGCCTTCTTCTCGACGATTTTCTTTTCCAAGACTAAAAACGTTCCTCCCGCAAGAAGCCGTAGAAGGTAGCCCGGTGAAAGGAGCGGTAAAACAACGGGCTTAAAAGCGCGTTATAAACGGCGACGGGCAGCAAGACCCGCAAAAAGGCGTCCGAAGGCGCTACGATGATCCCTAAGGTTAAAAGCATAACGTACACCACGCCCCCCGCTACCAGGCTGGTGGCCCATACCACCGCTGCGGCCGTGACCGCGCTGTCCTTGTACACGCGAAACTCGGCCAGGCCCGAAAAGTAGCCCCCAACAAGCTTGCCGAGAGCGTTGAGGCCGATGTAATGTCCGCAGGCGAAGTCTTCCATCAGCCCGGCGATAAAGCCCCAAAAGGCTCCTTCCCGTGAGCCTTTCAAGATGCCGTTGAAAATAACCAGCAGCAGCACAAGGTCGGGCTTTACCCCTGCTACCCGGAGGTAATTTAAAACGGTCTGTTCTAAAAGCAGGGCGGTTCCGATTAACAGAAGCAGGGCAAACGTCCGCACGCTTTATCACACCTTAATGGGTCATGAATCAGAATTCAAAACGGTTTTTGCACGAATTTCCTGCGCGAATTTCCTTCTCCAAATTCCTGTCTCCAGTCTGACTCCCGACCCTTAATCACTGCTTCAACAGCACCAGTACCTCCTCCAACTTGTTGAGGTCCACAGCCGGTTTGAGGTACACAGTCTTGAAAATCCCGCTTTCTGCCTCTTCAATCTGAGTTACCGTTCCAACCGGTATGCCGGGCGGAAAGATATCGCTCAGGCTTGATGTCATTACCAAAAAACCCTTCCGTACCGGCTCATCCTTTACCACATACTCCATCCTTAACCTTTCGGTCTCCGTAAGCGTCCCCCGCACTATCCCGGGCACCTGTGTTTCATAAACGGTGCTTCCCACCGCGCTTCTGGAGTCCGTTATCAGGAGCACCTCGGCTGTACGGGCGCTTACCGCCAAGACCCGCCCCACCAGTCCTGCAGGGGTGATCACAGCCGCTCCGCGCGTGACGCCATCTTTTTTCCCGCGATTAATCGTCATGGTCCCGAACCAGTTACCTGGATTGCGACCGATGACCGCAGCGACCACAGAAGGTTCGGTGCTTCTGGTTCGATAGTCCAACAGCGCCTTCAACCGCTTGTTTTCCTTCTCCACCGCTCTTAACCGCCTGATTTCACCTTCCAGCTCCGCTACTCTCTTTTCCAGCGCCCGAACACGGCGGGTATCCTTGCCTAAAGAAAAAACAAAGGCCGCCCCTGCATTTACCGCCCGAGCGGTTCGCCACACGGCGTTCTGAACGGGGGCTGCCGCATCCCTGGCCCATGTCCCGAAAACATTCAGGTCAACTGTCCGTTCCGGCCTGGTAAGGTGAATTGCCCCCACTGTCACCACGATTAATATTAGGATCAACAGAGCCTTCTTTAAAAGGTACCAAGAAGGCCTCATCATACCACCTTCCGAGGCTGCAGCACCACCCGGCGCAAGACTTCTATGTGGTCAAGGACATACCCTGTCCCGGAGGCCACGGCCTGAAGGGGTTCCTCGGCCAGGGTAACCGGCATTCCCGTCTGTTCACTGACCAGACGGTCAAGCCCCCTGAGCAGCGCTCCGCCGCCGGCCATAATAATCCCGCGGTCCATAATATCGGCGGCCAATTCCGGCGGTGTTCGCTCGAGTGTGGCCTTAATCGTCTCAAGGATTGCCGACACGGGTTCCGAAAGCGCGTGGTGAATTTCCTCCGCGGTAACCTTGACGGTTTTGGGCAGGCCGGTCACCAGATCCCTGCCCCGGACGTCTTCACTCCCCAAACCCTGCGGTTTATAAGCAGAGCCGATGTCGATCTTAATTTGCTCGGCGGTCCGCTCGCCGATCATCAAGTTATAGGTTCTTTTGATGTATTGAATTATCGCTTCATCCATTTCGTCACCGGCGATGCGGATGGAGCGGCTGGTCACTATCCCGCCGAGAGAGATGACCGCCACCTCAGTGGTTCCGCCGCCGATATCAACGATCATGTTTCCGGTGGGTTCGTGAACAGGAAGACCGGCGCCGATCGCTGCAGCCATCGGCTCCTCGATAAGGTAGACCTCGCGTGCCCCGGCCTGCAGCGCCGCCTCCCGCACAGCTCTTTCCTCTACGGTGGTCACTCCTGTAGGCACGCCGATAACCACCCGCGGCCGGAAGAAAAAGTGCCGGCCCCTTAGCGCTTTGTGGATGAAATACTTGATCATCGCCTGGGTGGTATCGAAATCGGCGATAACCCCGTCTTTGAGCGGCCTTATTGCCACGATATTTCCCGGCGTTCGCCCGATCATCTGCTTTGCTTCTTCACCGACCGCCAGGATCTCGCCGGTATCTCTTTGGATGGCTACCACCGAAGGCTCCCGCAGAACTATACCGCGTCCCTTTACATAGACAAGGCTGTTGGCCGTCCCCAGGTCTATGCCCATGTCCCTCGCGAAAAGGCCAAAATGCAACACTTTCTGGCTCCCTTCCTTACTCCGTAGTTTCTAAGTTGTCAATTACATCAGTTTCTCTGCCTTAAGGCTTACGTACCTATTATCTCCGATAATTATGTGGTCTAAGATTTCAATACCCACAAGCACGCCGGCCTGGACCAGCCGCTGCGTCAGCGCAACGTCCTCCCGGCTCGGGGTCGGGTCCCCGCTCGGGTGGTTGTGCACCAGGATTACCGCCGCCGCGCTGCGCCGGATGGCGCTCTTAAAAACCTCCCGCGGTTCTACCCCGGAACTGTTAAGCGTCCCGACGGCCACCGTTTCAACCTGAATTACCCGGTTTTTGGTGTTAAGAAGAATAACGCGGAACTCCTCTCTGTCAAGGCGGTGCATCCTGCCCATTACCAGGCGTGCAGCGTCTTCAGGGGTGTTGACCGCCGGACGCGGGACCGAAGCTTCCCTTACCCGCCGGCCGAGCTCAAGCGCCGCCGCCACCTGCGCGGCCTTCGCCGGGCCCACCCCTTTGACCGCACTCAGTTCCTCCGGCGCAGCCTCGCTAAGTCCTGAAAGACCGCCGAATACTCCAAGAAGATACTTAGCAAGGTCAAGCGCCGATCCCTGTTGCGAACCGGTCCGCAGTACAATAGCTAAAAGCTCCGTATCGTTAAGTGCCCCCGGCCCCTCCCGCCATAGCCGTTCCCGCGGCCGGGCGGCTTCCGGCATGTCGCGTATCGCCACCCGGTAAAATGCCGCGGCCTCCTTATTTCCATCCTTCATCCTTTATCCTTCATCCCTCAGAAGAAGGTTGAAACCAAAACCCTTCAGCATCTTGCTTAAAAGGTTAAGCGGTAATCCTATCACGTTAAAGTAACACCCCTCGATACGCCTGATGAAAACCGCTCCCAACCCCTGGGCGGCATAGGCGCCGGCCTTGTCCAGCGGCTCGCCGGTGGCCACGTAAGCCTCCACCTCTGCTTCGGTCATCGGGGCAAAACAGACCCGCGTCGCTTCATGCGCAACAACCGTCTCTCCTTCCGGCAGCGCCGCCACCGCCACCCCGGTGTAAACCGTGTGGCATTCGCCCTGAAGCAACCTGAGCATCTGACGGGCGTGGCCGGGATCAGACGGTTTTCCCAGAATCTGCCCCCGGTGTACGACGATGGTGTCGGCGCCGATGACCAAAGCCTTTTCTCTCAGAGTCTCGGCCGCAGCCTGCACCTTCCGGGCCGCGACAATTTCTACCGCTTTTTCCGGCTCGAGCGGGGGGGGTGTCTCATCGACCGGAACAGTCAAAACCGAGAAATCAAGCCCTAAACTCGCTAACAGCGCTGAGCGCCGGAGTGACGCGGAGGCAAGGTAAATCCTTCTGCTCATAGCCGGCGGTAAGCAGCGTACCCTAATATCAGGCCTAAAACCGTAAGGGGGCCTATACTCAGCGAAAAACCGAACGTGAGGCTGAAAAAGTGTAAATCGAGTACTGCCGGCCCGAAACCTATTCGTGAAGCAGCCTTTAAGAACGGAAGAAACGCGGCAAGTGACTCCCCGAGCGCGCTGCCCGCTATCCCCCCGGCTAAAAGAAGCGCCGCTAACAGCCAGGGATTTCCGGCAGATGCCTTGTATCCTTTAACCAAAGTCCTCCCCCTTGCTGTCTGAAAAGCTGCTCTCCTCAGTTTACCTCAAAGCCTCGGAGTTGACAAGCCGTCACATCCGCACGGGAAGGCTTTTTGGATTTTTGCCATAAATACCAGTTATTTCTACCCTGCTCGGGCATCGGCCTCTTTATCTTTAAATCAGCCACCGGCTATTTTCACCACAAGGTCCACTTCAACCGCTGCATTAAGCGGCAGCGCGCAGACGCCCACTGCCCTCCTCGCGTGCCGCCCCGCAGGTCCGAAAACCGTCTCCAGGAGCTCCGAAGCGCCGTTCAGCACCTGCGGCTGCCCGTGGAAATCCGGGGCGCTGGCGACATACCCGTTCAGCTTCACCAACTGAAGAACATTGTCGAGACTTCCTGCCGCTGCCCGGATTACCGCTAAGCAGTTCAAAACACAGAGCCGCGCCGCTTCCCTTCCCGCCTCCACGGTTAGCTCGGCCCCCACCCGGCCGGTGAAGCGCACTGCCCCGTCCATTACCGGGAGCTGCCCCGCCGTAAAGACGAGGCCGTCTACCTTAATATACGGAACGTAGGCCGCAACAGGACGGGGCGCTTCCGGCAGGACGATCCCTAATTCCTTCAGTTTCGCTTCAAATCCCATTAGACTCCCCCCTCGCTTCCTTTCGTCATAAATTTCCCGAATCCTGTTTTTAGCCGCGCAGTCCGGGCGGCAGCAGTAATTTGTCCGTCGCGTCCACCAGCGGCTGAAAAAGCACTTCAATCCCTTTTGTAACATTAGGCAGCGGGAGGTCGAGTATCTGCCCCGCGGCCAGCACGAGGCCCAGAACAGAAATCGCGATGAAGGTGCAAAGCTCCCGGAACATCCTGTTTTTAAGCAGCCGAGGCACCTCGAAGTACGCAACCGCTGCGTAAAAAAGGAACACCAAAAAGATGTATGTCATCTCTTACCCCTCAGGACGCTGACATCAACTCCGCCTCCGGGTCTTACTTCATTTTCTGAGCATCAGTCTACCCTTATCGGTTCCGTCCGGAGGCCGACCCGCCTTATTCTTGCATCCGCAACCACCTTAACCTCGACCTGGGGGAAATAGTCCTCGCTCCAGGTCTCCTTCATCATACGCCATTCGCGCGGGTAGCGGCGGTGAAAAGCCACGCCGAAGCCGAATGGATCGCTCCCGTACTCCTGGGCCTTCCTCACCGCACTCATCACCTCTTGCCTGATCACCTTGCTCTGCACCCTCTCGAGCTGCCTGATCACGCCGACCCCCCCTGTGTCGACCTGAAGGCAGTCGGTCTCGGAAAGGTTTGCCTCTTCCCGGATTTCTACCGTAACCCTCAGCCGGCCGTCGCCGGTGATTTCGGGTATTATCCGCGCACCTGACCGGATTATGGAGAGCGACACCTTCCTTCTTTTGTCCGTAGGGCAGGGCACGTCGATCTGCCCTCCCTGGACCTCTCCCTGGGTCCACAAAAGGCCCCTCGTCTCGTGTTTTCCCAGGAAACCCACAAGCTTGTCCCCTCTAAAAAGCGCCGTGCCGGAAACCTTAAGGGTCATGGCTGGTTGGAGCCCCTCGGTCCCTGGTCTGTAAGGTCCGAGACGCTGTGTCGGATTTTTGACAGCATAAACCGTGGCGCAGTGGGCGTCCTGTCCCTCGCTGTCGAGCATGCTCAAGAACTTACCGAGATTAACGTACCTGAAATGGCTGGTTTCCTCTAAATTCCTCATGATCCCTTGAATCCGCTCTGCCGGAGAGACCTCGTGCGGGTTGGGTATGTCGATGACTTCGGGAAGCTCCCCTCTCGCCACCGCCACATAGGCGAGTTTCCTTATTCCCACGGACCGGTCGAAGAAGTCGATCGCCCTCCCTAACCCCTTGCGGGCAAGTTTTTCCCCGAAAAGAATGCCCCGGCTCTGAGCGAAAAAAAGCCTCTCCGGAACGGCATGTGATACCTCACTTATTGCTGCTAAGACGGTCGGACCGACCCCTTCGTAGTTGCGGAACGGCTTTGCCGAGATGCTGGCCCCCGGTGCCACTCCCCCAGCGGGCGCGCCGCCGGCCAACACACGCGGGTTCAGGATTTGCAGGATGACCTTGACCTCCTCCCGGGGAGCGGTATCGACCGCTATCAGTGTTATCAGGGCGAGGTCTTCGACCTGCCTGATATCCCAGCAGCCAGCCGTCAGGATTGTGACAAGCAGTAAAAGCGGTGCCGCTAACCGCCGCAACCTAATCACCTCTTTATTAGTTCTGCGTTCTAAGTTCGAAGTAACCCTCAAACGGATTAACCTTTGGGTCGGTTCGAAGTCCGAAATTGGGCTCAGATGGACTCGCTTTGGGTCAGTTCTTAGCTGGGAACTTGAACTTCATTCTTAACTATTAACGTCGAACGTTGCACCTTGAACGTCGAACTTAATCACTCTTCCGGCGGCTTGGGTTTCAAACCCGGCGCCACCCGGTGCCAGTCCCGTTTCGAAGTGCCCGGACGCGTACGCATCGCCCACACCGGCAGCCTAACCAGGACGTCCTTCAGCCCGGTGAACTTCAAGGGCGCGAGCGGGGCGAGGTAAGGCTGCCCGAAAGACCGCAGCCCGGCCAGATGAATCATGATCGCTAACAGCCCGGCGGTAACGCCGAAAAGCCCTAGGACACCGCCCGCCGCTATCAGAGGAAAGCGCAGGAGGCGCATCGGTATCGCGAGTTCGTAAGAAGGCGTGGCGAAGGAGGCGATGCCCGCAGTTGCCACCACAATCACCATGAGCGGAGAGACCACTTTCGCTGTAATCGCCGCGTCGCCGATCACCAGCGCCCCGACGATGCTCACGGCCTGGCCGATCGGCCGTGGCAGTCTTACACCCGCCTCCCGCAACAGCTCGAAGGTCGCCTCCATAACCAGCGCCTCCAGGACCGCGGGCAGCGGCACTCCCTCCCGGGACACTGCAATTGAGAGCAAGAGGCCGAACGGGATCATCTCCTGGTGAAAGGTGGTGATGGCTACATACAGAGGCGACGCTGCGATGGAGACGAAGAAAGCTAAGTACCTGAGCCAGCGGACGACCGTGCTGATCCCGAAAGGGTGGTAGTAGTCCTCGGAGGCCTGCAGCAGCGAGGCGAGCGTCGTCGGCAGGACCAGCGCAAAAGGTGTCGTATCGGTAAGCAACACCACCCTTCCTTCCACCAGGGCAGCGGCCACCCGGTCCGGGCGCTCCGTCGCAAGCGCCTGGGGGAAGGGCGAAAGGGGATTGTCGACAATCATCTCCTCGATGTAGTTGCTGTCGAAAACAGCGTCAATGTCGATGCGCCGCAGCCTGTTCCGCACCTCGCTCACAAGCTGCGGGGGCGCCAGCCCCTTAATGTATCCCAGAACCACCGTCGTGTGCGTCTCCCGCCCGATTTCAAACCTTTCCATCACCAGGTTCGGCGTCTTGAGCCGGCGGCGGATGAGCATGACGTTTCTCCGGAAATCCTCGACGAAGGCGTCCCGGGGTCCCCTTACCACGCTTTCGGTCATCGACTCGGTGATCGCCCGGTCCTGGTAATCTCTTACAGCGAGCCCAAGCGCCTGCGTTTCTCCGGTTAAAAAGAGTACCGCTTCGCCGTCTAACAGCGCCCCTGCGATTTCCCCGAAGTTGCTGTGCCGGGTGACCTTAGCCACGGTCACCGCGCTCTGTTCCACGGCGGCCAGGGTCACCGGCAGTTCTTCAGGGTACTGGAGCATAAGGCTCTCGAGGACGAAGTTGTCAAGTTGGGCCCGTTCCACCGTAGTCGAAAGATATACCAGCGCCGCCGGGACCTTCCGCGGTCCGACCGCGAACTCCCGGACCGTAAAGTCCGTATTCTGACCAAATACCTCCTCAAGCAATCGGATGTTAGCCCCGAGTTCAGCGGAAACGGGCATTTTCTCCAATGCCGCAGGTTCCCACGGCTTCAGCGGGCCCTTTTCCGGCGTCCGGCGGTCGGGAGAACGAGTCTGAGGCTCCCGCGGCTTTTTCGATTGGACCAACAGGTCCTTAAGTTTCTTTGTCAGGCGCCGGCGCACGCAGACCACTCCCTTCCGTAGGCGGCTGGTCGCGCACTCCCCGCAACACCGCTATCAATAACAGGAAAGCAGGGATAACAAACTCAGGAAGATATATAAAGCGAACATGCGCACGCAAGGAATTAATCAGATCGGGAACACCTTCCCACCCCTGCATCGACAGGGCCACCGCCAGTGCCCCCATGGGAAAGATTAGCGGGCGGTGGCTTTTCAGCCCTAATAGTTGCCCCAGACCGAAAACCCCCGCATGCAGGAATATCCCGAGTTTCCAGAGCAGCCCGCCCACCCACAGCACCATCAGGACGGCGTCCTGGCGTTCCAGTACCGGCAGCGTCACAAGTTCGACGCGCCGGTAGAGGGTAAAGAGCGGAAAGACCAGCCGGGAGACGGTCTCCGCCCCCATTGTGCCCACAGTTGCAACAATAACAATCTCCCAAAAGACGAACAATACGAATACCGCCGCCATGCTGCTGATCACCGCCCGGCGTTTGTCGCTCACAAAAGGCAGGACCATCAAGATTATCGAGACCTCTCCGATAAAGGCAGCCGGCGATATCGTCCCGGCGATCACCGGGCCGATGCCGTGCTCTAAGAAAGGCTGGAAGCGGGTGATCTCGATGTCCTTGGCCACCAGTGCGAGAATAAGAAAAAACGAAACGCTGAAGACCGACCAGAGCGTGATCACCCGGCAGATGACCTCCAGACCCTGATAGACCACGTAGCAGGCTAACAGGGTCAGGATGCTGATGAAAACGATGATCGGGGTGTCGGGGAAGTAGCTCGTGGTCATGAGTTCCCCGAACTGGCGCTGGTTGATATAAGCAACGAACAGAAAGTAAAAGACGTATATGAACCCGACCGCCTTGCCTAAGAAGTTACCTAAGAGCCGCGGGGAATACTGGATCACAGTCTGCTGGGGAAAACGGAGCGCGAGCTTCGTCGTTACCGCCGCTATCAGAAAACCGAAAAGGCATGTGAGTATTCCCGAGAGCCAGATATCGTAACGCGCGCGCGCCGTGGCAGTCGCTGGAACAAAAAGGATCAGCGTCGCCAGCGCGGCTGTTATCTGGTAGAAGATCAACTGTAAGGCCGAAATCCTGCCTTCTTCGCGCAACCGTCCGGAGCAAGCCGTTAAGTTTGGAAGCTACAGAGTCTCGGCTTGGCGGTGGGAATTTTTGAAGGAGTTCGCTTTGCGGATTCCTTTCTGGGTTTTCCGACCCTCCCGCTGCCGACCTCCGACCTCTTGCCTCTGACTTCCGAATTTGGCCGCCCCAGTCACCTCTTTTATATTCTTTGCACCCCAAGAAAAATTTAATAGCACAGGGACCCGTAACCGTAATTTGTTGCCTCAATACTTCTTTTCCAACCATAATAATAACAAATCAGCGGGGGAAGAGCCGGCCCGCGTCCCGGAGCTAACGCGTCGCTTTTTAAATCCCGACTTTGGACCTCCGACTTCCGGTCTCCGGCTTCTAATACCCGGTACATCATATTTCCGCTAACAGCCATACTAAGAGAAACAAAGCTTTCTGAGGAACTGCCCATGCAGGACACGGCATATGTTGCCACCGTAGCCGGTACGCTCGGAGCGCTGGCAAGACCGGCGGTCAACCTGATTCTGTGCCTGCCGGGGATTGCGAAAACAACAATCCTGCACGCGGCCGCCGCAATGATACTCACCGGATTGAGGTAGCGTAAATGCGGGCAAAGATCCTGTGGCTGATAACCAATAGTTGTACCGGCGACATCATCTCTTTACTTAACTCGCTGCATCCGGACTACCGCCAGATGATCGATGATTACTTTGATTTCCGCTACGATACCTTTTTAATGGCCGCTGAAGGGAATACGGCTACGAATGTCCTGGAAACGGCTTTGGGAGGGCCGTGGGGTTCGTACATCCTTGTCGTCGAAGGCAGCGTTCCGGTGGCGGCAGACGGTTTATACTGCATCATAGGCTACCGGAACGGAAAACCATGGACGGCGCTCCAGGCAGTAAGAGAACTCGCCGCCAGAGCCGGGTATGTGGTCGCCGCGGGCACCTGCGCCGCATTCGGCGGCCCTTACGCCGCCCAACCTAACCCCACCGGCAGTCAACCCGTCAGCGCGGTGGTACCGCAGAAGGTGATCAACGTACCCGGATGTCCCGTTCACCCGGACTGGATCGCGGGGACGCTCTTCCACCTCGCGGAGTACGGTGAGCCCCGGCTCGACGAGTACAACCGCCCGGTCCTTTACTACGGGGAGACGATCCACGACCGCTGCGAGCGGCGCTACTATTTCGAAAGCGGCATCTTTGCAAAAAAACCCGGCGAACCGTGGTGTATGTATAAAATCGGCTGCAAGGGGCCGGTGACCCACGCGGACTGCCCCGTGCGGCACTGGTGCGGGGAGCACGTGAACTGGCCGGTGGGCGCCAACACGCCCTGCATCGGCTGCACCAGTCCGGAATTCCCCGACGGCACGAGTCCCTTTTTTGAGCACCTGCCTGACGTTAAAACCCCCGCGGGCAAGGTGACGGCCAACCGCGTCGGACTGGTTGCGGGCGCCGCCACAGTCCTCGGCATCGGGGCGCACCTTGCCGCAAACATCGCTACGGGAAGGCTCGCCCGGACGCTGCGCAAAGGGCAAAAGGGACGAACCAAACCCGGGCGCTTGTTCCGTAAACTTCTCCCGCGGCACAGGTATTGACGGGTAGGTTTGAGCCGCCGGGCGAGGCACCCGCTGACTTATTCTTTTAGCGTGAAAGACTCGCAGGCATAGAAAGGGAGCAGTACGGGGATCAGAAGCCGTGAACCGAAAACTGTTTTTCCAAGGGCCGGCCGCAAATTTCTCCCGGTTTCGGGTTTCTGAATTCTGAATTCTGAATTCACACCCGTGGAGGTTAACCCGTGCGCAGGCAGATCGTCATCAACCCCGTCACCCGGGCCAACAATCGCGGGCACGTAGAGATCGTCACCGAAGACGCCAGGGTGGTGGACGCCCGTTGCAGCGCCCTCTTCTTCCGCGGCTTTGAACTGATGCTCCGGGGGCGGGACCCGCGCGACACCGCCTATTTCACCGAACGCATCTGCGGCATCTGTGCAACGGCGCACGCTGTAGCCGCCGCCTTCGCGCTGGAGGAACTCACGGGCACAAGGCCGCCGGAAAACGGCAACCTGCTCCGGAACCTGATTTTTGCCGCGGACATTTTGCAAAACCATCTGAGGCACTTCTACCTGCTTTCGCTGCCGGACTGGGTGCGCGGACCGGACAGACCCCCCTTCACCCCGCGTTACCGGAAGGACTACCGCCTTTCCGGTGAAACCAACGACCGGATCATGCGGCATTACTACGAAGCTGTAACCATCAGCCGCGTCGCCCACGAGATGGTTGCAGCATTGGGAGGGAAGGCACCTTTCCCGCACGGCATCCTGGCCGGCGGTGCCACGGTTCCCCCGGACGGAGCCGTTCTCCTTGACTTGAAGGCGAAACTTAACTTGATCACCGGGTTCGTTAAGGAAAGAATGGTTCCCGACGCGCAAACCATCGCCGAGGCCTACCCGGAATACTATGAACTCGGAAAACGCCCGCTGCGGTTCTTATCCCACGGCTTCTTTCCCGTAGATCCGGAACGCAAGCGCTTTTACATCCCAGGCGGGGTTGTGGAGGAGACCGCGGCGCGGGATGTAGAGCCGGCGCTGATCGCCGAACACATGCGGCATGCATATTTTGAAGACAGCGGCGGACCGCAGCCGCCGGACGCCGCCGTAACCGGGCCGGAACCGGGTAAACCCGGCGCGTATTCGTGGATCAAGGCGCCCCGTTACGATGGCAAGCCCTTTGAAGGCGGGCCGCTGGCGCGGCTCTGGATTGCAGGACGCTACCGGCGGGGGGTTTCGGTGCTGGACCGGCTTATGGCGCGGGTTATGGAAACCGAAATTCTGTGCGGCCTGATGAAAGAGTGGCTTGAAGAGTTAGAGCCGGATAAGCCGATCTTTACCCCTTTTACAGTACCGAAGGCCGGGGAGGGGCTGGGACTCACCGACTCGATGCGTGGGCCTCTTTTGCACTACCTCCGCGTGGAAGGAAGCCGCATCAGCCGGTACGAGATTATCACCCCCTCGGCGTGGAACTTTTCCCCGCGCGACGACAGCGGTCACCCGGGGCCGGTAGAGGAAGCGCTCCTTGGGACGCCGGTGGCCGACCCCGCAGAGCCTGTGGAAATCGGACGCATTGTTCGCTCCTTCGACCCGTGCTACGCCTGCGCCACGCATATCATTCAGAAAGGATGAAGGCTGAGGGGATGAGGGATGAAGGACCGGAGAGCGAAGTGATAAACGCACCGGAAAATCTCGAATTGCTCGGGAGGAGGAAGATGGTGCAATTGCGTCACCCGTTACTTGTCAGGCTCTTCCACTGGACGCTGGCGCCGCTGGCTGTTGCGCTCGTTGCCACCGGCCTTTATATCACGAATCCGCCTCAAACCGGCGGCAGCATGCGGACGGCGCGGAAAATCCATTCCCTAAGCGGATTCCTTTTCACCTTCGGGTTCATCGCCCGCCTCTATTACGGTGCCCTGCGGCGCGACTGGCGGATGATCGTTCCCGAGCGCAGCGACCTCAAGAAGATCCCGGCCTTCGCCCGGTATCACCTGTATCTGACGGAAAAGAAGCCGAAATTCCGCAAATACAACGTCGGCCAGAAGTTCCTTTACACCTTCTGGCCGCTCGCGGCGCTGTTTATCCTGCCCTTCGGGTTTTTCCTTTATGCCCCAAAGGTCTTTGCCCGCCCGATTAAGTGGATAGGGGGACTTAACCGGATCAGGAACCTGATCTATCTGACTACCCTTGTAACCGCTGCAACCATCGCGGGCCACATTTACCTGGCCTTGACCGACAGCATTGGGAAATTAAAATCAATCTTTACAGGGTATTACAAACGGGGAACGTAGTAAGCACCCTATATCGAGGCTCTTACGGTTTCCCCCGGTTTCACCTTTATGGGATAAGTCAGGTTCACAATTTTCAAGGCACGGGGTTCTATGATAGGGATACCAATAACTTCCGAGTTGGTGTATTTTGCCCCGTCCTCCCCTTGGCAGGAGAAATTAATCACCACGTTATAAATCTTGGATTTTGCCTCACCGCTCACAAAGAGCTTTATACCTTTGGAGATTGACTCGTCAGCCCCCAAAGTTTTTAGCAGAGGGTGTTACCAGTACCCAGGGGCGAAAAGACGTCCAGGGATTGGGTTCCTTCTACGTTGGCCAGCACTACCCGCGCGTTTTTTGCCGGCTCATCGCCGATATTTTTAATATTTAGGATCAATCGAAACGAGCTCCCAGCCTCGATCTGTTCGACCGGCAGGGTGTAAGAAGCAACGGTCAGCTCCGGTCCCAGATTCTTGCCGTCCTTGCCTTTCACCGGAATGCTGACCGTTCCTGAGGATTCATAACTTTTATTGTCATCTTCGCACGTCATTTTCACGTTTAGGTTGTATCTTCTACTTTCGGCATTTTTGTCAGCGGCAAGGCTGAAGCTTCGGGTGACCCGTTCTCCTCCCGCCAATTCCGGAATAAATATGGTGCTGCTGGTTCCAACCGGGGAAAAATTTTTCAAAGCGCCGAGATCGTCTTCCCCTAAAGAAATCCTGATATTCCTGGCATCAGTCTGGGCGGCGTTGCAAACATCCAGATGCAGTTGAAAGCTTTCTCCGGCAGCGACGGGTGTTTGACTGACTCTGTGTCCTTGAATAACTAATTGAGGTCCGGTCTCCACTAAGAAGGTCTTGCCGCCCTTGTAAATCGGCACGCCGATTACCTCTGAAGCGGTGTAAGTTTGCCCCTCCCGGTCACGGTATTCTATCTCGACAATGAGGTTGTAGGTCTTTGCCTGCGCCTTCGGGCTGACCGCGAAACGCAGCGCCTTTTCCGTTTTAGCCCCTTGCCCCAGCTCGTCTAGGGCGAAGGCGTTGCTCGAACCTACGGGGAAGAAAACATCGAGGCCGCTTGCTCCTTCCAAATGGTTAGCTGCTACCTTTATGGCACGGGCCTGTTGGTTTCCAAAATTCTTTACCTCGAGAAACATGGAGAACTCTTGGCCTACTTCTATGGTTTGCGGTTCGAATCTTACGTTGGAAATCGTCAGTTTTGGCCTGGTTGCTTCTGCGGAAGAGGGTTTCTTGACCGGTACGCCGATAGTGTAAGAATAGACGTATTCGGTTACCGGCGCCTCGTCGTTCTGATACCGGATGGTAAAGTACAGATTATTAATGCCCGGCGCAGCGGTGCTGCTCGATCCCAACCGAAAGGTCTTCCGAACCTCGCTTAACGGCCCGATTTACCTTGTACAGAAACAGTATTTGAGATGAGGTACGGAGCAAAAGGGCTGCTTACCGCCCCTTCGTTGATGGCCAGCTCGATATTCGCCGCTGTCTGATCGCCTATATTTCTCAGGGTCACAGTGGCGTCGAAATCATCGCCCGGCTCTATGGGTTCCGGGCTGATACTGAATTCGGAAATGATAATCCGGGGACCTGTTGCCGCTTCGGCTTCCTGCGGGCAGGAAATAAAACCTAAACCCGCTGCGAAGACCAATAACGCTACCGCGAAGTTCCGAAAACTATGCAATGGACTGGCCCTCCCTCGGGATGCACGGTTCGCCCTCGATCTTTTCGATAGATCCGTCGCGCAGGTAAATGATCCTGTTAGCATAGCGCGCTACTTCCCGGTCATGAGTTACCAGAAGAAATGTGCACCCCTTTTCCCGGTTAACCTCAGTGAGCAGGTCCATGATTTCCGAACCGCTTTTCGAATCGAGGTTTCCGGTAGGTTCATCGGCCAATACGACCGCCGGCTCATTGATTAGCGCGCGGGCGATGGCTACCCGCTGCTGCTCGCCGCCGCTCAGTTCCGCCGGCTTGTGGTTAAGTCGGTGAGCGATGCCCACCATCTCAAGCATCTTCTGGGCCTTGTTGGTTCGCTCTCCCGACGTAACACCGCTGAACAATAAAGGTAGAGCAACGTTCTCCAAAGCAGTGAGATTTGGAAGAGGTTAAAAGACTGAAAGATAAAGCCGATGTGCTTGCGCCTGAAAATCGCTAAACGGTTTTCGTCCATGGGGATCAGAGAGTGCCCGTTGACGATAAGCTCACCCCGGTCCGGCCGGCACAACCCGCCGATGAGGCTCAGCAGCGTTGACTTTCCCGAACCCGAAGGACCGACCAGGGAGACGAATTCGCCACGGGATACCTGCAGGTTTACTCCCCTGATGGCCACAACTTCGCTTTTGCCTAAAGAAAATTTATGGGTAAGATTCTTAATTTCGATTATAGTCACGCTTTTTCCTCCGAACAGTATTCCAGCCGTGCAACGGAGCCGCGTTCTTATTTGCTCGTCCACTTTTTCTTGAAACATTCTTCACAATACATTTCTCCTACTTTGCGCAGGATTACATCGGCCCTGCCCACCGGCATAAGCAGGTTATTGGGTGTGCGCCCGATGACAGCCATGAAGTCTCCCGGCTGCAGGCGACGCCGGCAATAATCACACTGATAAGAAAACTTATTGTTCCTCGGTTAACGACCTTTCTTTTCTTTAAACTGCGGGGTATTTCTCTTTACGGTACTCCCGCAGGTGCTCCCAGACCGAAGCCCTGACCGATGGACCCTGTGACATAAGTGAGCAGCACCGCAAGCACCCACATCCCTACTACCGGAACGGCCGCCCGCATCTTGGTCGTGCCGTAAACCGCCGAGAAGCCGATTATTAAAAGCGCCAGATCCCAAACGTTGAAAACGTTAATGTTCGCCGTGATGGCTATAATCGGCATGCTGATCGCCTGGATTGTCCCAGTCCGGCATTTTGCACTTGTTGGTTCGTGCTTTGGGCGGCAAAGGCGTCTTTCGGCAGGCTTTCGGTATCGTCGGTTGGGCCTGGATACCGCTGTTTATTGGTAGTGTGGTGAGAGGGATATACGCATTGGCCACTGGTAATCTACCTGTACCTCAAGGGACCGGGTTGTGGCACGCAATAACGGCCCTGCAGCTGCCGCAGCCGGTGAGGAGCTGATCGCAACAATCCTTTCGATTTGCTTGGGAGGTACGTTCGGGGTTTCAGCGAGCTTCTTGTGCATCTCAGCAGCTAACTTCCCCTGCTGAGAAAGGGTTGTGGCAACGGTTAAAAACACCGTACCGCCTATCATTAGAAATGCCGGCAGGCCCAGGCCAGCCCTTCCTCCGGTTTTCCGAAAGGTGCTTCCGGGGTGTCTGATTACCCCCCATAGAACTTGCCACCATTTTAGTTTCTTTTCTTTCTCAGGTACCAATTGTTCCGTCAAACCTGTTTCCTCCATTGTCTAATCAACTCCTATATTTTCTACTCTATTACTCCGGAAACCATCCGGATAAATACCTCTTCCAGTCTTTGCGGTCGTCCGTACTTTCCTTCCGCTTCTGCTAAAATTTCCGCAAGCGGGCCGTCCGTAATCAAAACACCGTAATTAAGGATCCCGACGTGCGTGCAGATTTTCTCTACCACCTCGGCCATGTGGTGTGAAGAAAGCAGCACCGCGTTGCCGGCGGCTACGTACTTTTGTAGAAAGGCCATGGTTTCCGCCGTGCTTTTCGGATCCAAGCCCGCAAACGGTTCGTCGAGGACCAGTAACTTGGGCTGGTAAACTAAAGCAGCGGCTAAGGCCAGTTTTTTCTTCATCCCGTGGGAGTAAGTTTCCGTATAGTTATCTGCGGCACGTATTAGGTCGAAGAAAGAAAGCAGTTCCTCAATGCAACCGTTTTTCTTCTTTTTGTCCGCCCCCCACAGGTCGGCGACGAAGTACATAAATTCCCGGCCCGTCAACCGGTTGTACAGGTAGGGTACGTCCGCAACATAGCCGATACGCTGGTTGGTATATTCCGGTGAGGTATAAACGCTAAAATAAAACTGAGCCACTAACCGGCAAAACGCTCATTAAAAAATGAGCCACTCCGAAAAAATGAGCCACTCCGACCACTAAATCCCCGATCATTAAGTTAACGAGAGCTTAATGAAATGGGGGAAAGAGGAGTGATCAGAGTGGATCAATACCAGCTTATCAGACATCTATTTGCCGTGGAAGGTCTTTCGCAAAGGGAAATTGCCAGGCGGCTCGGCATATCCCGGAATACAGTTGCGCGTTACTGCGAAGGCCGCAACGTTCCTTGGGAAGGCAAGTCTGTAGAAAATCGGAACTCCCGGGTGATCACCCCGGAGGTAGAAGCCTTTGTCAGGCGCTGCTTTGACGAAGACAAACAGACCAACCAGCCGAAGCAGAAGCATACCGCCAAAAGGATTTATGACCGGCTATGTACCGAGATCGGTTTTAGCGGCGGTGAATCCACCATCCGGCGGCTGGTGCGGGAGATGAAAGCCAAACTGCCCCAGGTTTACCTTCCGCTTGCCTTTGCTCCAGGGGAAGCCGCGCAGGTAGACTGGGGCGCTGGCGCCGTCGTCATGAACGGCCGGAAGATTACGGCCAACCTCTTCTGTATACGTCTTTGCTTTAGTTGTGCACCTTTCGTTGTAGCCTATCCTTCCCAGCGGGAAGAGGTTTTCCTTGAGGCCCACCGGGAGGCCTTTGAATTCTTCGGCGGCGTACCGCGGACACTGATCTATGACAACCTGAAGACCGCCGTAAAAGAAGGCTGGGGGAAAACCGCCCGGGAACAAGAAAAGTTCTTAGCCTTCAAAGCCCATTACGCTTATGAGACCCGCTTCTGTAACCTCAGGAAGAGCCACGAAAAGGGGCTGGTGGAAAACCTGGTCGGCTACAGCCGCCGCAACTTCCTTGTTCCCATTCCGCGGGTTGAAAGCTGGGTGGAGCTAAACCACCTCCTTCGTGACCGTTGCTGCGGGTATATCGAAAGCCACCATATCCGGGGCAGAGACCTTAGCGTCAAAGAAGCCTTTGCCCTTGAACAGCACACCTTGATCACGCTGCCCATGAAGCCCTATGAGGCTGTAAAAATGGCCGAAGGCAAGGTGGACTATTTTGCCACCGTAAGATTCGAGACCAACCGCTACTCGGTCCCCGTTTCCTTTGCCGGCCGTCTGGTTACCGTAAAGGCGAGCGCCTTTGCGGTGAAAATCTACTACCGGGGAGAGGAGATCGCCCGCCACCCGCGGTCATACGGTAAATACCAGACAGTCTACGACCTCAAACACTACCTTCCGCTCCTGGAGAAACGACTGCGGGCGGTAAAGCAGGCCCGGCCGGTGCGGCAGGCGGAGATCCCCCAGGAACTCTGGGAGTATGCCAGTCGGTTAAAGAACCCCGACAGAGGAATGGTGCGGCTCTTAAGGCTGCTGCTCGACCACGGACCAGGTAGGGTTTTGGCGGCGATAAAAAAGGCGGCTGGCGGGGAGCAATATTCCGTGGATGTGGTCCAATATTACCTGACAGCCCCGGAGCCGGCTGCTCCCCTGACCCTGCCGGGACCGGAAGTGAAGCCAGTGGACCTTAAGGCTTACGACCTCCTCTTCGCTGGGGATGGCACAAGATGACCGGTGCGAGTGAACTCATCAAGCTTTACGCCCGCTCTTTAAAGCTGCCGACCG
Source organism: Bacillota bacterium (assembly GCA_040756575.1). Taxonomy (GTDB): domain Bacteria; phylum Bacillota; class Desulfotomaculia; order Desulfotomaculales; family Ammonificaceae; genus DTYU01. Next base: position 34,755 of record JBFLYP010000023.1, read on the forward strand.
TGGCCCGGTACGAAGAGGTCGTCCGGCAAGCTGAGGAGCAGGGCTGGGGCTACGCGAAGTTTTTAGCCACGGTCCTGGCGCGGGAGATAAGCCACCGGGAAGAATCAAGCCTGAAACGGCGGCTGCACCTGGCCCGCTTCCCTCTTCAGAAGAGCCTCGATGACTTTGATTTTCGCGTTCTGCCCCAGTTGGAAGAGGCTCTGGTGTGGCAACTGGCCACTGGTGAGTTTGTAGAGCGGCGGGAGAACATCATCATGATCGGCAATCCCGGCACCGGGAAAACCCACATCACGATAGGGCTGGGAAGGCGACTCTGTCAAAAAGGCTACAAGGTTAGGTTTTATACCGCCGCCAACCTGGTGCTGGAGCTCGGGGAAGCCCAGCAGGAGAAAAGGCTCGGCTGTCTTGAAAGAACGCTGGCGAAGGTGGATGTGCTTATTGTGGACGAGCTTTCGTATTTGACCTTTTCCCGGCCCCAGGCGGAATTGCTCTTCCACGTCTTATCGGAACGGGCCGAACGGGGGAGCGTGATCGTAACCATTATGTGGAATATAAAACTTTTTGGCTTCAACGCTTCGCCCCTCCTCGGTCGATCAGTTGTTCTGGAGTTTGGCCTGAAGGCGTAGGTTTATCACTGAGCGTAGCAATTAGGCGATCCAGGGCCTTAAGGTCACCGTCAGCGACTGCACGCTCTTCATCCGTGAGGGGTACCTCTTGTAGAAACCGAAGGAGGTTGGTCTTGGCTTCTAGGAGAATGCTGCAAAAGCCGCTTGTTTTTCTCCTTCAGAGGCTCCAAGGTCGATTCTTCAGCCAAAACTCACGTAAGGTAAAACCCTTCAGCAATCCATTTGCTGTTTTCTCCTCTTTTTGAG
>JBFLYP010000024.1:0-34121 GCA_040756575.1 Bacillota bacterium
GAAGCCTGGCCAGCCAATCGGCAACCGCTTTGGCGGTCTGTTTTTCCTCAAAGCGGCCGGCGGCGTAGCGCGCTCCCTTGAAAAAGGTGTTACAAAGCTTATCTTCCTGCTCGATGCCGGAAAAACGACGGACCAGGTAAGAGAGAATCAGGGAGAGGACCTCCAGGGCGGCCTCCCGGCCGGTAAGCACGGCCTTATCCTTCTCGCGGAAAACAAAGCCGGCAGGCATGATTTTAACCAGGCGTTCAATCGCTTCGTTGATCTTTTCCGAGTTGACCAGCGGGATGTAGCGGACGGAAAAATTCCCGTCCGGATCAGTGATCACTTCCGGCAGGTATGCCGCTTCCCGGGCCAGCGCCCCGGCGACGGCGACGGCCAAGTTCAAAAACCTTGCCGATGGAGAGTTGCCTTCTAAAGAGGGGTTCAAGGGCAGCTTCACAAAAAGCTCAAGCAGGCGGTCCGCGCCGGTTATTTCGCCGGATGTTTTTTTCAACGCTAACTTGCCGTTGATCGCTTCAGGAATTCTCTTGCTTGACTTTTCGCCCCTAAGAAAATCCACCCGCCCGCCGCCGGGGAAAACGAAGAAATTGACGTCGGACAAGGTGAAACAGGCATTGGAGGGGTAAAGCAAGCAAAAATTAACATTTTCAAAGGAAATGCCGTTTTCCAGAAGGGTTAATTCTTCTATGGCCCTGGTGACGCCTTGATAAGCCTTTAGCAGGTATTTTTTGAAGTCCCCCGCCGGGTAGAACAAAGGAGAACCGGTTAACAGGACGGATAAGGCCTCTTTCCCCGCGTTCTCGAAGGCCAGGTCGAGCGCCGCCTGATGCACCTGTTCACCTGCGGGCACGGTTACTTCGGTATAAGGGATAAAGGCATCCCTTTTCGTCTCCCCGGCAGAAAAACCTGCGGCGTCCATCAGCTCACCGGCGCTTACCCCCCGGAGTTCAAAGATGATAAAGGGATTTTTGTCTATTTCGTTGGCTAAGAGGTAATACACCGCGGCTAAGTGCTTGCAGGGGTTTGCCCAGTCGGGGCAGGAACAGCTCGCGGCGAGGTCTTTCCAGGAAGCCGGCAGGAGGCGAAGTTTTTGGTTCTGTAGCACCGCGAGCATCTCTTCCGGCAGATTTCCCAGCGACAACTGGGAAGCCAGTACAGGATTTTCGGCAATAACTGCTTTTATCTTCGCCTTTTGTTTCTCGTCAAACTTTCTTAGACTTATCTTTACCCTGTAGGGAGTGGGGCGGGAGCCCTTTACCCTGGCCAAAACCTCGCCGTTCTCAACCTGGATCTCCTTAACCATCCCCCCGCTGGCGTATCTTCTGCCCCGCGGGAGCCTGTTGGTGTTGTAGTCGATCCTTTCCATCGCCTCGATCCAGGCGTTTCCCCACCACGTTTTTCCGAAGATCCTCCGGGTAGCCATCTCGACCTGCCCTTTCGTGAAACTTCTGTATGCTGCTTCTGCAGCCGGCTGCTCGTTCTCCGGCGCTGTCACATCGCTGTTTAAACGCCCTTCCAGAAACCAGTCCGGCGTCTTCTTGTATCTGCTTCGGGTTCTGCCTGTGCTCGGTTAACCTCTTTGTGCCGCACCAAATAAAAACGGCCGCTATACGCAGAAAGAACCCGCCGTCTGCTGCGAAATTCTCCTGAAATATACCAGATTGTTGCTTCAAGCGTCAAGAACTATCCTTCTTCGGCAGTACTGAAGCAGGCAAATGGTTGAAATTCTCATATTGACCGGTCTATCGAAGCCGGCACTGTGAACTGGTCCGAGAAACATTCCCTACTCGGCCTGCAGACGCTGGCCGTTCCGGATTTTAATGAAGATTAAGGTTTTGCGTAAATTTAGAGTGCTCGGAGTGACAGGAACCGCAGGGTACCCGTTACCGTGGTATAAACAGTTCAAGCGCACAGTGCCGCGCTGAAAAACGCGGTTTTAGACAAAATAGCTCTGGTAAGGGAGGAAAAAGTAACCAAGCGTCAAATTATTACGTAACACACGGCCAACTATTATGGCTTTTTTAGGCCTAATTCTGACGGATTGAGGCTTAACAACGCAGGGTCGTTTTGTAGCGGAAGCTCGCGCTTGATTTCCAGGAAATAGCGATGGCGATGAAAAAGAGACCGGAAGTGAAATCTCAATGGAATTCGCTACTATGCGTAATTCATTCAAAAGGTCTAACCTCTAACTTCCGGCCTCTAACCTCTAAAATGGCGGGCTGTGCCCGTTACAGCAGCTTGCTGTTAGATTGGGAAGTTGAGCCTTGGGAGTAAAGAAATTGCAATAGAATTTTAGCAATATGTCAGAAGCTGTAGGATAAGGCTGTACCCACCACAGTCTCCTTCATCAGAGAGTTCTTGAGATCCGGACTTTTACCTGATAGTAACCTCGGAGGGACGGTAATGATAGATAGAAAACCTGTTTTCCAGAACGCAATTAACTGGATGCTTGATCGCGGCTGGAAGCGGCTTGGAGCCAAACGCAAGCAATTTGATCAAAGTCTATTCGAACACACGTTGATTGAATTAGACGTCGCTTTGCAGCTTCTACCGATTTTGAAGCAGCCCTCCCATTTCAACCTAACGACAGAAGAAGAACAGATTTTAGTTGTTTCTCTCGTTGCCCATGATATCGGTAAAGAACGCCCGGAGTGGCAAGATTATCTATTGGGTAGACGGGATTTCGTTTCCGATGTTGACCCGGAACTGACCAGGGCGGCTCTGCCTGATTTGTGTTCGGCGTTGGGCTTTTCTGGTTTGCATTCGAAGGTAATGGCTGTTATCGAGAACTGCGTGAATCTACACATGAGTCATGAGCGTCGAGATGCGAATGTTGTACTGGCGATATTCCAGGGTGCCGACCGTTGGTATACTCTGGCCAATCTGGTATACCACATTGACAACATTTGCTCAGCTAAAGGAGTCTTCGAAGCGAAAGCTGCATTTGAGCGGAGCATACTGGCAAAGCATCTCAGAGTAACCTATCATCAGGTAAGTATCCGGGGGGTCTCTACGACCGCCTTGCATCGGGCAGCGCTGGACAGTTTTCAGGAAGCGGGCTGGACACCGCTTTTGCATTTCAGCGATGCTACTCTATACGTTTGCTCGGCAGCCAAGCCGGTTCTGGAGCCGAGACCCGATCAGATCGAAGCCCGGTTGGTTCAGATATTGAAAGAGGCTACGGGTAAAGACGTGACCCAATTCATCGTTGGTAGTCCAACCGCTAATATATTGCCTAAACCCGATTTATTCGAATACAGCGAAATTCTAATGTATCTTGAAGCGGCGACGCGCAAGATTGGAAGAAAATCATTCGCGATGGCTTACGAACGTGAAAAGAAGCGCGTGGCCAGTGGAAGACCTGCAGCTACTGGTAGAGGCAAGAGCAAGGCGGAGGTAATTGAGGATTACTGGGCGAGAAAGGGAAAGACCGGCGAACGCTACTCCTCTGAGATGGATCGCGACGCTGAGCGGATTTCTACTGCCCATCCCAATATTTTGGCATTTAAGCTTTTCAAGGCTGCTATGAAACCGGATTTTATTGGAGATGGTGGTGTAAGAATCGCCCGGCAAGAATACGAAGCCGTATTTGGGGCCGGATCTTGGGATAGCCTTCTCAGCACATCAACGTTGATGCCGGCCCAGGATATGGCTAAGACGGTGGATTTATTCTGGCAACTACCTGGACAGCAATTTGGGCTGGCAGTGAGAACCCTTGAAGAGTTAGCTCCAGAGAAGCGTACTGAATTACTCGTTGACACATTAGCCCAAATTGCCGGTAAGGTTTACGCGGCAATCCCAAACCCGCCGACACGGGCAACCCTGGCTCGGAAGATGGCAGCCAGTTTTATCCATGACCTGGTAAGTCCGGCTGTACAGGTTGACCTATCCGAACTGGCCCGGCAACAGATGGAATTTTATGCGGTATCAAAGTCTTTTGCCGGGAAGCAGACTAAAAAAGCGCGCTATATATGTCCCGTTTGTAACACTAAATTCGAGGAGGGTGTTAGAGCTAAAGCTGATTTTATTGACAATCCAGAGTCTCATACAAACCGAGGAATTGCCCATGGTCCATTTGGCTACATTACTCTCTGCAAGAGTTGCTACTACGAACGCATCCTGCGCCAGCTTCTTTTAGGCGAGCGAGCGGCTGAATTAATCATCGTCTTCCCCCGTATGAATGTTGGCCCTGGTGCCGGGGAACTCCTGGTGCGTAAAGCCGAGGCTCTCTACAACAGGGCTTACGCGCTAATGGTTGGTGATACGGACGACCCTGATCGCCGTCTCTGGCTGGCTTTTACATCGTTCATTGCCGAACAGATGATGCAGCAAGACCTGTATCGTCTTGCGCCGGAACAATTCGTTGATTTGTTAACTTACCGGTCGAGTGAGGAAAACAGACGTAAAAACCGACGGGAGCTTGAAAAGAGGCTTCAGGAGCAGTATGAGGGTAACCTGGAAGCAGCCAATGATGAATGGGGGAGAGATTTTAAGACGTGGGCCGAAGCCACTGAGGCTGTGTACGCGAATCAAGTAGCCGATCCTATAGCCCGGCAGATTCGGGCCGACGTCTACCGTTTATATCCCCAGATGCAGTTGGTGTGCCAGACGCCACATATGATCATACTTCCGGTGAACTATACCATTAAGCTCAAGGACGACTCCGAAGCCAATGCTGCATTGCGCCGGACCTTTGTGGCTCTCCTTTTGGGTTTGAACCTAGACGCATCGGTTGCAATTGTACGCGACAGCGACCAGATTGACTTTCAGGGCGGCGAGGGAGTGGCCTTTGTGCCAGCGGTGGCTACTGTCCGCGAATTGATTGGTTCCAACTGGGTGCCTCTCAGCGAGGCCGAGCGGTGGTTACGAGCCCTCGGGATTGCCAGCATCTTGGCGAATGCCGGACAGTACTCTGTCCGCTCCGGCCTGTTTGAAGTACTAACGGCTCCCACGGCTGGCCATGTGCTCCGACGGATTGAGCAGAAGAAGGCTATGGAAAGGCAACCGTTAACCTACCGGGATATCACTTATTTACGGGTTTTTGCGGAGGTGATGCAGCGGTAAAAAGGGAAAACCCAACGTTCAAGAAAAGCTGGATTATACAATTCATGATGGTAAGGGGGGGTCTCATGCGAGTACCGATCTTTGTTAGGGTTGAACGGTTCGACTTGGACAGTGTTGGGTCGGAGATTGAGACCGTTCGCGACTGCTTCGACCGCTATCTGGATAGCTATCCGGTTAAATCGGCGCGCTCAAAGCACAGTCTTATGGGTCCGGTCGGCAAGGTGCTGCAGGAAGCACGTACAGGTAAGTGGGACGCCGAATCCCTGGCTGGCTATGCCCTTAACATCCATCTCTCCAACCCTAAGGCCAAAGGCTACATCAGCCAGGAATCTCGGGAGGCCTTACAGGAGGGGGTTGAACGTTTACTGAAGTTGCTGAAAGAAATCCCGGTTACAGCTCAGGATAAAATTGTGGATCGCGTTGATTACGGCTTGTACTTTCTCCGGCGGGCGAAGGGACTTGAATGGCTTGAGACTATACGTAAGGAGTTTACTAAGTTCCTGCGTGAAAAGTACGGTAGTCCGGAAAAGTTGGCTGAGGCGTGGGGTGGTAAACCCGAGGACTATGGGGCAGACTTCGCAAAAATACCATACCCCAGCAAGAGGATGTTCGCTGAAGCTACCAGCCAAAAGAAAGATGACATTATTGAGTTCGTTAAGCAAGCCGAACTTAAAGGCTATGAGCTTGTTGAGGAAGAAGAGGAGGAGATGTAATGACCATAAACGGTGCTTTCGCCAAAGTCCAGCCTTATCTGGTTGAACGCCCCCGGCCCCTTATCGGTGCAGAGACAATACAATTGATTATCATGCGCGAGATATTGGACTACACCATCTTGCGCACAGAGGAAACCCGGGAATTAAATACAGTACATACGCCACTTTCAGCGTGCAAGGCCGATGAGCCGGTGCGTCGGGTGGCATTTCTGGCTACCAAGCAGAAAGCCGCCGAATCACGGGAACTTGAGCATCTGCTCCGAACGGCTACGGCTAAAGCAGGTTTATCATATCCTGATTGTTACCTTAAGGACAACCTGTGCATGCAGTGTCCGCGCTGCGGGCTCTATGGGGGGACGAGCACCGTCGCTGGCCAACAAGAGCGGGCAAATATCAAGCACCGCATTGAATACTCCACAGCCTTCTCACTACTTCCGTTTGATGACATTGGAGCGGCTTTCACTTTCAATGCTATTAACGACCGCAATCAGACAACGGGTCAAGCGTTAGGGCAGCGTTTTGCTGTTCAACCAGCCACGCTATTTCCTTCGGTGATTACGCTCAAAAGCGTGACCCAGCAGGAGTTGATTCTGGCGGTCAAGACCCTTTTGGCTTGCAAGAGCTATGGCGCAGAAAGTCGCATCGGCGGAGATGTTCGTAACAGTATCTGGGGTGTGATCGCGGGGTGGGAAGAGGTAATTACCTCGTTGGAGCTGACTCTGGAATTGGCTGACAGTCTGAACTCCCTGAGCCCTGATACGGTAAAAGCGATTATCGAAGACAAATATAAGCCAATGGCTGGCAATCCAAAGCAGATTGTTGTGTTTGAAACGGCAGAGGCTGCATCTCTTGTTAAAGCATGTGCTGAAGTCGATTTGGATAAAGCGTTTTTGGAAAAGGCATATCAGGACATTGCTCACTATCGTGCCGAACAACTTGGTTGATAGTGCTGGAGGTATGTATGAGTCACGTCATTTCGCTGCGCGAGCACGGCGTACGGCTATTTGCTTGCCGGCTGTATAACCACGATTATCTTTGGTTTTCATCCTATGAGATCAGCAAACTCTCCACGGTCCTGCCGGTACTGCATAACTATGCTTTAACTTACTCGCTGGGGGATTTTTCTCATGGTATCTCATGGGGAATAGGACCGCGTTATGAGGAGGATCTGTTGCGGATTCCGCTATATGCGACCCCGGCCATAGCAACTTTCTGGAGCCGTACGCGTATCACCTATAATGCAGTCAACTCCCGGTCATTGCGTACTGACGATGCGCCGCGCGGAATCAACTCGCCCGACCTGGGCTGGCGTAACTACCTTGACCCGGTTTATCCTGCCGATGATCGTGCTGCTCAACAATTGGGGTTTGCTTGCTACGTATTTACTTTCGATGGCCGGCAGCCAAAAGGAGTAACGCGTTTAGGCAAGAAGGGCGCAGCCATGCGCATCCGCTGGGAAGAGATCGAGAAGCTGCTGGCGGTTTTTCGGGAAGAGCCGGTGCACCCAACACATCCTTTAAACCCACTGGATATTTCCGGAGAAGTTATTTCTTTTCAGCCCGTAAGTATACCGCCTCATCTGCTATTGCGTACCGCCGAAGTAACGAAGGACTGGTTTATTTTTTCTGGGCCGCATCGGGTGCACGTGCCGAGAAGGGTGTTAAAATATTGCCAAGCATAACCGCCCGCCCCCTAACTCTGCCGTTGATCCGGCATCCGGCAACGTTCCATACGCTTTACCCCCATCAGGCAGCGATGCTCGATGCCTGGGAGAACCACGATGCTTTCTTACTGGTGACCAAAACAGGCACGGGCAAGACCATCGCCGCGATCCTGCCCGTGCTCAAGCATCGCCAACGGGCTATTTGCGTTTATCCGACCAATGAACTTATACGTGATCAGGTGCGCAATATTGCACAGATCGCCGAGCGGGAAGGATTCAGAGTTTGCATCCAGACGCCCGATACAATGGCGGAAGAGTATGCTTCGGCCGATGTAATTTTGGTACATATTGACGCTCACGTTCTGGAAGCTTGGTGCAAGAAACGGCACTGGCGGGAAAAGTGGCGGGCACTGCGAGAACTACTGGAAGCCGACAAACCCAAGATCGTTCTGACCAATCCGGACATCCTGTTTCTGATCTTCGCCTTGCGATACCACGCCGAGCCTTTGGCTGCACTACCAGGCTACCACGCCTTAATTGTAGACGAGTTTCATCTCTATTCGGGCGTTGAACTGGCTCACGCGCTGTTTATGTTACACTTGGGGCGCAGCCTGAGGGCATTTGATAAAATCCTGCTGCTTTCAGCTACACCAGCACCAGAAGTTAATAAGCTTCTTGAACAGGTACTCGACAATCCTTTACGTATAGACGTTTCGGCGACGTCTGTACATCCTATCGTTAGTGAACGGCAGGCTATGAAGCGTGTAGAGGTCTTCCCACGCTTAGTCGGTCAGGATGTTGTGGAGACAGCTATCCAGATAATTCAGGAGATCCATAGGGACATCCGGCAACGGAGACGGAGTAGCCCGTCGCTTGATTATGTACCAGCGGTGGTCGTGCTTAACTCGGTAGTCAACGCTATCCGACTGGAGGATCGTTTAGTTGAGGAAGGGTTTCCGCGCCAGGAAATGGCTATTATACGGGGATTATCAGCGAAAGAGGTACGTGATACAGCAAGAAAACTGATCGCCATTGGCACTTCTGCTATCGAAGTGGGTATAGACTTTCAATGTGACTACCTAATCTTCGAGGCTGGCGAGGCCGCATCGTTTATGCAACGTTTTGGCCGGGTAGGCCGTCACAATCCGGGTGTTGCTTACGTGTTGTGTCCGCAAAACGTTTTACTCGGCATTGAGGCTCTGCGTGAGGTAAAAGGACCGGAGGTAGATCGGGGTGACCTGGAAGAGCAGGTATATGCGTGGTACCCCAGTATAGACGCGAGGCCCTGGTTTGTCAGAACTTTTATGGGTTTGCTATCGTCTTTTACATTGGCTGAAAACTTGATAAAACGGGTTCGCGAAGACTTTAAAGCCACTTCAGAGCAGGTGTCCGCAGTCGAAACGCAGGTAGAAAACCTTTACGCTTCTTATGTTCAAAAGATAGGGTGTTCAGATAAGATGCTTCGACGGGTCTTGCGCCATCTCCGCAAGGCACGCCACCACGAACCTGGCTATAAATGGCTTGCGGTTTATCATGACCTCAATACGTTTCGGACCTCTTTGCCAAGCGAATGGGTTCTCGATTTTGCCGAGTTGGAACGCAGAGGTGGCGATTGGGAAAAGGCCAAATACACGGTTGATGTAGCTACTTTGTTGCGTCAAGCGGAAGGCTTGCGATTTAAAGAAAAAATCCCGCATCCGGACGGCGGAATGGGAATGCTTACAGTTAAAGGCTACGGGCGGTATAAAAAGGTCTGGGTCATACCGACTTTTACGGACGATCAATGTGGTATCCCGTTCTGTACCAGCGACTTCCCGGATTTACACTTCATCCAGGAAGGCCATAAAACTTCAGTCTCGCACCTAATGACTTTTCGGGATCATGTCTTTGTTATAGTGCCCAAAACCATTCTATCTAACTTAGACTGGCGTTCGCCGGTCTTTGAATGTGGACGGCATCTGATCGGCTTTGACGGCACGGCACTGATGTTATTAGAGCTTTTTAATCTGGAGATGGGAATTTAGACGGACGATTAGACCTTCGACGGCATCGAGGTGCTGCCGGCCTGCCTGCAAGGGGAATATGAAGCCCTGATAGCGGCGGGGGAACCGTTAGAGGCCGCTCAGCTCTTCGTGCTGCTGTCCTGGGGCCAATTCTGCAAGCTCTGTCGGAAGGGGCTGGTGCGGGAGGGCCGGGAGAAGTGGGTGAAAGTTTAGAGGTACCGTACAGCAGCGAAATTGGGTTAGAAGTAACTTAGATGATAAGGATGTTGCAGGTTTTAAAGCTAGCCGAGGGTTAGTATGGACTTCGCGGTTAGTGATACGCAATGGTAACCTGAGGTATTGTTGTATGAAGCAATTAGGGAAGCTTGAAAAGCTCAACCCGCGTGAAATCTGGGCTGACGAAGCGCGGGATTTCACGCCCTGGCTTAAGGAGAATATCCGGGCGCTTTCGGAGGCTTCGGGTCTTGACCTTGAGATCACGGAATCCGAAGGTGCTGTCGGCGACTTCTTGGTTGACTTAGTGGGCAGGGACCTTGGCTCAAGAGGGGTTTTGAACATATAACAGTGGAACCTGGTAGGTTTAACGGCTTGATATTACGGCCTTGGAGGATTACGATTTATTTGGGGCAAGTTTTTCGCTTGAACACCATGGAGGAGGGTTTTGGATGAACCAAAACATTATTTCGATCTTTGACCTCAGTCCGTCGGAGAAGCTCCAGCTTGTGGAAGACTTGTGGGATGACCTTGCGGCCACTCCTGAAATAGTACCGGTCCATGACTGGCAAAAGGAAGAGTTGGCCCGGAGAAAGGCGAACCTGATGAACAACCCTGCTTCCGGACTTACGTGGGAAGAAGTCAAAAAAAGGGTCCGGAGTCGCTATGGCCGCTGAGTTGGTCGTTGCGCCGGAGGCCGAGCAAGACATTGCAGACGCCTACGCTTGGTACGAGGAGCGGCGCCCCGGCTTGGGAGAAGAGTTTTTGAGCTGCGTTGATGCTTGTCTGGAAGCGATTCGCCGCACGCCCGAGATGCATGCGGTGGTCCACGAGAACTACCGGCGAGGATTGGTGCGCCGCTTTCCGTATGCCGTCTTCTATGAGTATGCAAGAGAGACAGTGACCGTCTATGGCGTATTTCACACTTCTCGCGATCCGGGGAAATGGCGTCAGCGCCTTCCTTGACCTTTTCTTAATTGAGAAAGTGCCGGAATGCCGAATTTTTTGGACCACCGCCTTAATTACCACGATTGTATTTCTTTTGTGCAAGACGGCCGGCTTAGGATTGAGCTGTATGTTGACCGGGGTTCAGGAGAGCCTTCGAGTTGTTGCGCGCCCAACAGGACGAGATAGAAAAGGAGATGGGGCAGCCGCTGTCTTGGGAGGAGTTGCCCAAGGCGCGGAGGATAGCGGTTTATACCGATGGAAGGATAGAAGATACACCGGAGCGTCTCAGCCAACTGCAGGACTGGGCGGTAGAAGTGTTGGGCCAGTTTGTGAGGGTATTTCGTCCGCGAGTGGCAGCCTTGCCGAAAGATTTGGAGCAGATGGGCGACGCCTTTGCCAGCGAAGCAGCCAGGAAGGCATAGGAGGCCGGAAAAGAAACTTAGTGCTGCAATGATTTAGGGTAAGCCTAAATTGGGTACTTATGCACTAACGGGTAATTACTGGCCTTGTTAGCGACTTGACGCTAAAGCGCTAAAGGGTTAATATTTTTTTTGAGGTGATTACAGTGGCTTATAAAGTGAGCATCTATCTTGGCGATCCCGAATTGCGGCGGCGTTTAAAGCTGGCTGCAGCCAGGCGCGATACCACTATAAGTGCCTTTTGCGAAGAGGCGATTCGTGAGAAACTTGCCCGCGAGGAATCAGACCTTTTGGGTGCTGCCCGGGCGGCGGCTAAACGGCTGGATGAACGGCGGTCACGCCTTGGGCCTGTTAAAATCAGCACGGCGGATCTTGTTAAAGAAGGACGTTACAGGTGAACGGTGCGGTAGTCGATGCTTCGGTGGCCTTAAAATGGGCTCTGGATGACGAGGACGCTGTTGAACAGGCACTGGTTTTACGTGACAGGTATCTGACTGATCCCCTAAACTTTCCGCTGGTAGCTCCGACGCTGTGGGTTTACGAAATTATAAATGGACTGTGGGTAGCCGTGCGGCGGGAACGTCTACCCCGAGAAGAGTTGCGCTCTACGCTTGACGACCTCCTGAGTATTGGAGTTGAGTTAATTACGCCGGATGCGCATCGAATCGCAGAATTAGCTTTGAGCTACGACCTTGCCGCCTATGATGCAGCTTACTTAGCCGTTGCCGAGGAGACCGGTATACCGCTGTGGGTGGGCGATAGGACCTTTTTCGCCAAGATGCTGGGGCGTTACAAAAAGATACGCTGGATCGGTGATTTGTCTTAGGGAGTGCGGGGTACCACGCCAGGCAGGGCCAATCTGATAAGACATACTGAAAACTAATATTGAGGAAGCAAAGAGAAAGGAGACAGGATCATGTCAACGCCTGTTGGCAATTTGTTTAGACAAGCTTCGGCGCTCGATGAGCGCGACCGAGCCGCTCTGGCCGGGCTGTTGTTAGAAAGCCTTGAGCACGAAGTTGACGAGGATGTTGAATCCGCTTGGCAGGAGGAGATTGAACGGCGACTGGCCGAACTCGATGCGAACACCGTGGAGCTTGTGCCCTGGGAAGAGGTGAAGGCGAAGCTTATGAGGAGCACCGGTGCCTGACGTACGGATTCACTTTCATCCTGCCGCGGCTGCCGAGGTTGAAGCCGCTCGGTTCTCAACTTAAATGTAATCTTCGTCGTAACCTCCATCCGCAGCCTCGAGCGGCATTTCTTCAAGGCAAGTCGTTTCCACCGCCGGTTCTTCCCGGTAGAGATACTTAAGATCAAGGTATTCCAATGTGTAGCGGATTTTCGTCCGGAGCCGCGCGTATCTGGTCGCCTCCAAGATTTGTTCCAGATCCGCCTCGGGTTCCCAGCCGTATGCGCGGCCGTGCAGGTCCTGCACCGCACCGACACACCGCCGGACGTCCGCCTTGGGCAGCGCTTCAAGGGTAACGGTCTCCTGTAAAAAGGAGTTCAGGACCCGTTTTGCCTGTTCCGCCTTCCGCGGTTCGCCCTTGGCAATCAGCCGCGCGGGAATCTCATCCACGTCTGGACGCCGCGCCCGCAGCAGTACATCCGGCCAGAAACGCGACGCTACGCTGAAAACGGGGTAGACCGAAGGCAATGCCTCGGCGCCTTGCGGAAAGGTAAATCTGCTGAGGTTGTAAAAAGAGTTTGCCCGCGCAAGCAGGCTCAAGGTGCCGGTGAGTTCAAGCTCGTCGAAGAGCAGGACCCAGCCGGCGAACCCCCGCTTCTTAATCAGGTGGGCCATCAGCCGGAAGTAGTCCCAGGCATGATCGGCCGACTTGAACCGGTCGATTTTCGCTGGCCGGCCGAAGTTCAACCGGTGCATGGATTTCAATTGGCTTACCGGAAGCCATTCACCGTTGAGGTCCCCGCTGAGAAGATACTGGTGAAACGGGTCATTTGCATTAAAGTAGTTCTGCAAGATGTAGAATATCTTCGGGTGTAACTCCTGCCGGGCAAACTCGAGTATTTCTTCACTTAACGCACTTCCGGACCGGATATCACGCAGGAGGGCTTCCATCCCCGGTTCCTCAGCGCGGGGAAGATATGTTGCACAGGCCACCTTCGGATACACCCTGTCCATCCGGTTAAAAGGAGTCTCTTTGCTTAACACCACGAAACTGACCACAAAACCGCGTTCCTGCGCGAGGTTAAAGATGGTGTTCAGGCAGTGTGTTTTGCCTTCCCCGTAGTCGCCCCGCAAAATCAAAAACCGCACGTTCCGTCCCCGGGCGACGGCGTCAAGGTCTTGCTGCACCTGTTCCAAAAGCCCTTCCCGGCCGTAGGAAAAGATGGCCGACAGCCTTCGTGATGCCACACCGGACCGCAATGCTTCGACTATGCCCACAGCCTCGTAGTTCTCCACACTATGACACCTCCTTCTGTACTGCAACGGGCTCGGATAACAGGCCTGCATCAAGATTGATAAGGTCGCTGAAGTAGTTGAGCCGGCTTCCCCGCACCTCTTTTTGTATGCGCAGCCACAGGGCTTTGTAAGACTCCAGCCCCGCCTGCCTGTCGTCCATCAGTTCCCGTCCGAAACCGAGAACGATCATCAGGTGGTGCAGGTTGTCTATTTCGTCGATCAACTGGCGGACGCTCTCGTAGAACTCTTCTCGTGCCGCTTTGCTGTATAAGGGACGCCCGTTTTCTTTGCGCGCTAAAAGAACCTCCAATCCGTCCACTGCAAGGAACAACCCCCGTTTCCCCCCAAGCCGGGCAAACTCGACCAGCGAGCGCAGCATCAGGCGGGCGTTGTAGCGGTCGATGCGGGAAAAGACGTGGAACCGCCGCAAATCACGCAGCGGCACAGCATCCGCCTGCATCCAGCCGTAAAGGAGAGCGGTGTCTTCCGCAGGGAGCTTTCCTTCTTTTGCGGTTCCTAAGGCGCCGCCGACTATTTGAAGTACGGCGGTGGCAAAGGTACGGTTGATGCTTGGGTTACGAAAAAGCTCCTTTTCGAGGTGCTCCTTGACTTCGCGTCGCAGCGACGCGGGCTCCCGCCCCTTCGTTTCACATGTCCAGTCTATGAACGTACGCTCTTCAGGGACCTCCGTGGGGTCGTATCCCAACGACCGGATCACTTTGCGGCAATATTCAGCCACCAGGCTGTCAAGGTCCAACTCCCGGACCGCTGCCTGGTAAATATTGCCTAATACATTCACTTTGGCGATAGCGCGGGCGTCAAGGTATGCTGTGGCGTAACCGGACTGTGCAGCCGCCCGTTTTAGTTCCTGCAAAAACCGTGATGTTTGAAGGCAGTCCCGTGACGTCACCAGTTTCACCTTGCTACCGCCGGCCTGGATATACCCGTCGAGGTACTCCCTGGTCCAAAAATCGATCAGGGAAAGTGCCATCATAACTCACCCCCGGAAGTAAAACGCAAGCTGCCGAAGCGCTGTTCGCGTCCGTGGGTGTCGTATATAACAAAGCTCCTGCCTCTCGCCCGGGTATCGCCTAACACCAAACGCCGGTTGTCCGATGTGTTGAAGACGCCGGCGACGTATAAGCGATGCAGGTCGAACGCAAACATGTTGCGCGGGTATTGCCGCCGCTGGGCCGGAAGCGGTGTCAGTCTTTCATAGACGGTCACGAGAGAAACATCAAGATCCTTCTGGATTCTCACGTCACGGCCCATGTTTTGCACGGCCAAAATGGTGTCATAGGCGTTCGCTAAGATATCAAGGAACCGTGTCGGATTGAAAGCTTCTTTATAGAGATTGTTTTTCTGCGCCTTTAAATATGCGGCCAGCACTTTCGGCCGGAGGCAGCGCACCACCCGTTCGTTAACCTCGATCGTCCGGCGTTCAGGGTAAACACGGACATGGAAGGGGAAAACCTCATAGGCCGGGAAGGTTCCGGTAACCTGAAGTTCCAGGCCCCGGCAAGCCGCTAAAAAATCAGCGTCAAATTCCCCGGCCAGGTAAGCCGTTACGTCATAAGTCGGAAGCTTCTCCTTCAGCCGGGCCAGGTTCTCAAGCTGTTTGGCGACCGCCGTTTCGAGCCAACCCAAGGTGCGTTCCGCCTGTTCCAGATCTCCTTCCCGGAGCGATTTTTCTAACTTTGAAATGTGCGTCGAAGCCTGCCGCTTTTTTTCCATAAGATCCTTTCGCTCATCACCCAATTCACGATCTAAAAAATCGTCTAATTTCACCATACCACCCCCGGCATTTTTTGTATTGCGGTCACGTTTGTCTGCTCTCGTTAAATTTTATCAAAAGTAGGGGTGCTCGTACACTACAAGTTGCAGTGTAAATATTCACTTAACCCCGTGTGGCGCGGCGATAAACGGCGCATTGCTTCGTCAGCCGGGCAGAGCCGGATCCTCACGTATTTCTGTATACGCTCCGGCCCGTCCCCTAGCACTCAATGGACTCCTTCAACTTCAAAGCTACCACCTCATTTAGGCTAACGAGGGTTTCTTCTTCGGAAGCTCAGAAGTCACGCTGAGTGCTGGGTTCCTCGCACTGCTTGTTTCTTGCTGCGTTCCGTAATCATCGTTTGGCTCGAATATTTACGTTGCGGTACAGCGAAAATTCTGCCAAGATATAACCAGTGCCGGGTATTTGGAATAGTCATGACTTCCCGGGAACTAATTCCATCATGTATCGGCTTATTTAGACATTGAAGCACCCGAAAGGTGGAGGCGTCGTATAGTGATACCTGTCAAAATATGGGTAGACAAGTTCACTGCAGCCCTCCGGTCAGAAATCGCTTACGAGCGGGACCGGGGAGGCAAGGGGCTGCTTGTATCGGACGGCCGCCTGTTGCACGAGGAGCCGTCCGGGGCCGTGTACTTGTTCCGGTGCGACGCAGAGGTGATTATTCCCGATGATTCGCCTGTCCGTTTGGAAGTGGGGGCGGAAAAGTTCAGGGGAACGGCGATCAGCGCTGACGGCTACGAAGTTCTGCTGGAGCTGGAGCGTGCCGC
The DNA here is from genome assembly GCA_040756575.1 of Bacillota bacterium. Lineage (GTDB taxonomy): Bacteria > Bacillota > Desulfotomaculia > Desulfotomaculales > Ammonificaceae > DTYU01. Next base: position 16,014 of record JBFLYP010000024.1, read on the forward strand.
CGGCGCGGTTATTCCCGAGGCCGCCCTTTTCTGTGAACCGTGGGAGCTTTTGGAGGCGTTAGCCCAACGGCTGGAGGAATGCGCGGAAGGAACCCGCGGCAATGTTTCTTTAGCGTTAGCTTGCCTCGATGCAGATGCCGGAAGTTGCGGGCAGGAAATCAAGAGGGGGTTTCATGAGACCGTCCGTCTTGTTTTTCATGAACCGGTTTCCTATATCTGGGGACCTCCCGGCACCGGAAAGACGCAGGCTTTAGCTGCCATAGCCGCAGAAGCGATACGTCGGAACCACAGGGTGTTGATCACCTCCCATTGTAACGTTGCGGTGGATCTCGCCCTACTGCGCATTGCGGAAATCTGTAAGGATGAATATCAGGGATTGGAACCAAAGCTCCTCCGGGAGGGGGCGGTTGTCCGTTATGGACACGCCAAGCTTCCGGAGATGCGCAGTCACAAACATCTTTTTGCTTCCCGCATAGCCGAAGGCTATAGTCCGGAGCTAAAGAAAAGGCGGGAGGAGCTGGAAAGGGAATGCCGGGTATTACGGCATGAGGTTCGTTATGATTCGAGCGTGGCGGAACGGTTGGCCGCCGGAGAGAAGGAGCTTGCCGGGATACGCCGGTTTTTGCGAAACCGGGAAGAAGACATCGCCGACAAGGCGCGCGTTTTAGGCGTTACGCTTTCCAAAGCCGTCGTGGACCGGGTGGTATATGAGAGCGCCTTCGACATCGTCCTTTTGGATGAAGTGAGTATGGCCAACGTGCCCCAGGCGTTTTACGCCGCAAGTCTGGCGAAAAAGCACGTGGCCTTCTTAGGCGATTTTCACCAACTGCCGCCGATTGCTTCGTCGGCTGACGCCGAAGTGCAGCATTGGCTTGCTGCGAGCCTTTATGATCACCTGGGATTCGCGGAGTTGGTCGAGAGCGGCTGCTGGAACCCAAACATGGTCATCTTAGATGAGCAGTACCGGATGCATCCGGCTATCAGCGGCTTCGTCAATGCCGACGTATACCACGGTATGCTGCGGGACAGTGCTTCGGTCACCGCAAAACTGCAGCCCCTGATAATGAGAAGACCCTTTCCCGGTTCGGCGTTGACTTTGGTGGATCTGACCGGCTACCCGTGCTATTGTCGGCGGGATGGCGAGAACTCGCGGTTTAACCTCGGCTCGGCCCTTCTCTGCATGACGCTGCTCGAAGAAGCGCTCGAAGACGGGACGCTGTCGGTGGGCTTGATCGCGCCATACAGGGCGCAGGGGCGGCTGCTTTACAGCTTAATGCGCGAATTATTTCCGGAAGTGTTGCGGCCCGGTGATTCCGATGCGCCGTACGCCTCAACCGTGCACCGGTTCCAAGGCGGCGAACGTGATTTCATCGTTTTTGATTATACCGAGGGCCCGTCTATGCGCAGGGTCAGCAGGCTGCTCGGGTGTTCCGGGGAAAGGCGGGATGTCCGCTTGCTCAACGTGGCCGTTTCCCGGGCACGGGGTAAACTCATTACCGTGGCGAATACCGGTTTTCTCGAAGAAAAGGTGCCCGGTCAGTCCATACACCGGCGTTTTCTTCAATACATGGGGGAAAAAGGCGTGATACTCCGGCGCGAAGATATCGTCCGCTTGCTGGCGGGACGAAAAGCGGGACACGCCGGAACCCTTTTCTGGCCGGAGGAGGAGAGGGCCAGAACAGATTGGTTGACCGATCTGCAGGACACGCGTGAACATGTAAGCATTGCCCTGCACCCAGTGATGCTGACGGACCGGAAACTTCGCGACCTCCTGGTGCACCTCGGTCGGAAGGGCGTACAGATTCATCTGACGGTTCCCGCGGGAACGAGCGGGCAGGTCTGCGATTTGCTCGCCCCGGGCCGGCCGGGACGCATCCAGGAAGATCACATTGATTGCCCGGTAGCAGTGATTGATAATGAGGTATTGTGGTACGCTCCTCCGTCTGAAAACGGTGTATACTGGCGGTCTGACGCCTTTTACGCCGCTAAGTATTATTGCGCCCGCCTGGCGCTGCCGCGGCTGCTGCCCAGGCTTTGCCGGATGTTGAACTTAGCTCGCCCGCTTTCTGCTCGGGAGCGGCAGTGGGAACGGTTTTTGGCCGAACGGGTTCGTGTTCTGCCTGCGGCGCACCAATGAAGCTCTGCACGGACAAGGAAGGGCGCCCGTTCCTCGGCTGCAGCGGGTATCCTCAGTGTGGAAAGAAGCGTCCCCTAAATACCGCGCTGCTTCGGGATTTTCTCGATTACTACCGGTTGAAATGTCCCGCCTGCAAAGAACCATTGCAGGTACGCAGAGGCCGTTACGGTTTATTTGCCGGGTGCAGCGGCTTTCAGGCAACCGGTTGCAGGCATACGATTTCTTTAAACAGCCTGCTGCGTGGTCCCGACTCTTGAAGAGCCGACTTGTCTTTTGTTCAATGGTTCGCACCGGTAATAGCGGTCAATTGGTGTTGTCGGAGCGTTAAAAAATAGTGCCTGACGTACGGATTCACTTTCATCCTGCCGCGGCTAGGTAAAAGTTAACGGTGTGGACATCGATTTTGATGTTCCCCCTGTTATCGAAAGCGGCCGGACTTTGGTCCCGCTCCGAAAAATTGCGGAGGCTTTGGGATGTAACGATAAGTGACCCCAAAAGAAGAGCACCGCCGGCGAAATGGCGGCGCTGCTGACGCGGGTGGAGGCCTTTGCGGCCGGTTTAAAGCGGTGAACAAGGTGCGCGGCGGCAGAACAGCTGCAAGTTCCGCCCGGCCGGTTAATTACCCGGCGGGCGGAACTGCCCCGCTGCGAAACAAACGACGCAAAAAAAACCATCTTTATGCTCCGCAAACGGAGTCGGATAATTTTTCTTCTGCCTTCAGCGCCGCAAGACGTCATGCGTCAGCAGCGAGTTATTACGTTCCTAAGACTCGGGTTTGAAAGCCAACCCGGGGTTTTACGTGCCACGCGGGCGTCAGATGCTTGAAAAATCGAGGTCACCCCTGCTGGAAGCTTGAAAATGTGCTGCCACGTAATTGCCATTTTGGCCTCGTATTCCCCGTACCAGCAGCAAGTAACAGTCTCTCTACCAGCTTTCAATCACCAACTGCTGAAAAGGGTAGTGAGACAGGTTTCTGGTAACCAGGGCCAGGTTCCTGGATATGGCTAAAGCAGCGTTGGTAACATCTGAGATGGCTAAGGTATGCCCCTTGGAAAGCCATTCCTGCCTCAACCTGCCGGCCAAAACCGCTTCTTCGAAGGTGGGAGCCAGATAAAAGTAGAGTTCACGGAGCATTTTTTTTACTGCATCCTGGATGGGATGTTGTATCCCGGTCATAAATTCCGTAACCACCACGCTGGAAACAAAAAGATCTTCCGGGTTAATCTTCAGGAGCAGCTTTTCTGCCCTTTTCCGTAAATCATTATCCCTGCCTCGATTTAAATCAATTAAAAAATCCGTATCCAGTAAAAATCCCGCTCCCCCTTTTTCCGGAGTCATTGCCGCATCCTTTCGTCCGACGCTCTCAGACGGTTGACAAATGACAGGGTATCCAAACCGTCATCAATAAAACCTTCCGACTTCGAAATGTGGTCAAGGCGTGCCCGGCGCTTGAGCTCTTTTTCAATCGCTGCGGAAATAAATTTGGAGCGATTTCCTTTACCTACTAAAGCATCAATCTTTTGTACGATATCGCAAGGTAACCTCACTGCTGTTATTTTAGAATTACGCACAGGAAAAGCCATACTCATCATCTCCCGGCCTCAATATTTTGTATTACGTTAAGTATAATAAAAACAGAGAAGCCTCTCAATAGCCGGGCCGCAATATCATTTTGTTCACAATCCGACTCATCGCTGGGATCGGGCGCAGTAACATCCAGAAAAAATGTTTTCAACCGAAACTTCCTGTCCTTTGATGGACCATCGAGGTATTTTGCCTTACACCCTGGGCATCGAGTATCTGCTTGACTATGTTCTCAACTTCTTATCTACCAGAGGGAGGGGTGGCTCTCCTGCTTCAAGCCCTCACCAATTTTACACCATCATAATGGACACAACTCGATTAAGGCCATGCAATTTTAGAAAAACCCTATTATCTACGGTCAACGAAAGTGAGACCTAACACCTTGGCGAACCGTCCCTAAGTTTTATAAGTTTCATTCCACGAGGCGACCGTCGATCATACGCAGGATACGGTCACATTGCTTTGCCACCCGGTCATCGTGCGTCGCAAAGAGCACCGCCGCCCCCCGCTCTTTGATGGATAGAAGCAGCGTCATAATTTCCTGGGCGGTCTTTCCATCGAGGGCCGCCGTCGGCTCATCGGCGAGCACGACGACCGGATCATTCACCAACGCCCGGGCAATGGCGACACGCTGCCGCTCACCCCCCGACAGTTGCGACGCATTCTTCTTCAAGGCCCAACCAAGGCCGACCTGTTCCAGCACCAGCCGAGTCCTCGACCGGCATTCCTGCCGGCCGGGCTTGGGGTTGGCATACTGGAGCGGAATCATGACATTCCGTTCGACGGTCTCGTTCTCAATGATCGCGAACTCCTGATGTACATACCCAAAGAACTTATTACGCAGCCGGGCACGGCGGCATTCATCATCGCCTACTTCTTCTCCTTGGATGATCACGCTGCCCTCAGTTGGCCGGCTGATTAAACCCAACACCCTCAACAAGGTTGATTTTCCGCTCCCTGACGGCCCCATCAGGGCAACGCACTCACCCGCCGAGATACTCAGGGAAACATTGCGCACAGCCGTAACTTGCGTGCGACCACTTCCGTAAACCTTGGACACGTTGCGAGCTTCAAGGATCGTTTTCACGCTCACCATCCTATCTGTTCTTGAGCACGTACATCACGCACCGACGAGAACCACAAGAAAACGAAGGTAAGAATGAGGGCCAGCATGACCCAGAGCGCCGCGCCCGGAGCCGGTGCACCCGTCACCAGGAGAAACACCAGCAGGAGAGAAAGCAAGATAACCTGCGGCACCAGGGCCACGGCAGCCAAAAAACCGCCGATGCGAAGGCTGATATGAATTGGCGTGGCACCATACATTTGCCGGATCTTAAACGCACGATTCTCTTGGCGCATCGTCAAACGAGCAGATGACACGAAGGCAGCAAAGACCAGGGCAAGAAATCCCAGCATGCCGACGATATACATGGCAGAACTCATCATGATTTCGCGAAACCTTTGCGGCTGCTCGATGGACACCTCATGGGGAACGAGAAACAGTTCCCCCTGTGCACACCCAGACACGAACGCATCCACCACCGCCTCGGCTGGATCAAGCAGGACCGCACGAGCCAACGCCTCCTCTCGCTCGGTTGGATTGAGTAAAGGAAGCACCTTCGTCGGCGCACGGATGACGATGCGGCGATCCAAGGGCAAACCAGCGACACCGACATCAAAGAAGGTGGCACCAGCCGGCAACGTTTTAACCACAGGGATGCTTTCCCCGGCGATGCTTACCGAATCGATATTCTGACCTGCTATTTTTGCGCCGCGCGCTGCACACGGCGCGCGGTTACATAACTGGAGATCCGGGAACAACTTAGGAATAACGTCTCCGAACAGAACCAAGGTAGGATGCCCGCCGGCGAAATTAGGGTCATCGAGACCCATGTTGAACACGATCGCGGTGTATGCCTTCTGCCGGTCGATTAGGTTCATCAAGTACTTCACGGTATCGTCACCGACGCTGCTATCCGCACCATGCGGGTAGTAGGGGGTGAAAGTTACTGCATGATGCTCACGGAGCTGCTTGGCTCCCCTGAGTACGGCTACCTGTGACAGCACATCAACCAGGGCGAACGATAGAACCATGCAGGCGAGAGCAATCATTCCGGCGAGCGCGAGCGTCGTAGGCCAACGCCGGAGTGCCATGACAAAACCGTCCCATACTTCACGCAACAAGGTTCACCTCGTAACGCGTTCGAATGATCACATAAAGGGTCATTAACCAGGTCACGGTGACGATGGCGGCTGCAGCGGCCGCGGCGCCAGCAAGTGTCAGGAAGTTGCCAGGCGCGAGGCGCACCTGACCAATTGCCGCAACCAGGACACCTGCGAGGAGCACCCCCACAACGCTGCCTACCACCAAGCCGGTCAGCCCACCCACCAGGTTCTCCCGGACAAGTTCCGAAGGTAGTGCGCCGTGGCGGCTCCGAATGCCGAACTCGCGAGCACGCCCGCGAAGGTAGAGCGACCAGTAGAATACGGCGCAAACGTAACCCGCTGCTAAAAAGAGTACAGTGACAACCAACAGTGGATTTTGAGTTAAGTACAGAAGCAAGGGAACTGTTTCCGTCTTTTGAGGAACAAGTCCCATTCGATACAGAAGATCAAGGATGTGTCGAACTTGCGTCGGGTCAGTTGTATTGAGTGTGTATTGTCCGGGCGGCAGCGGATCCCGTCCGATGCGCCTTGCGTATTGAAGGTCGCCAGCGCGACGTGGTGCGGTAATCACCCCCTCCACCACGACCCCCTTTGGCAAAAGGGGGGTCGTGGTGGATTCCGACCACCGGCGCTCCGAGTACGTGCCTTTAAAAAGGTAGGCACCACCTATCGCAGGCCGGAGATCCTCGGGATTACCTCGGGGAAACCACGATACCAAGCCGTGCGGATCGCAAATGAGCACCTCGGGGCGACCTTCTCCGGATGAGGACACGATCAGTGCGAGCGACCGGTCGCGAAGGTGCGCCTTTAACTCCGCTTGAGCCGACGCCGCATCAGCCGCCGCAACAATCCGCGGACCCTTAACCATCCGTAGTACGGTGACGTCACCAGGCATGTCGAACGTTACTTCCTTCCAGGATTCCATCACCCACTGGAAGGACCACACCATGAATGCTGTCAGAATCCCGAGAAAGAAACTGGTAAGTGCAAGCCTGAAATTCATCCACAGTCGCTGGTTCACCAGCATGCCACTATCTCCTCACCGCGAAACGCACGTCAACGAAGTTTCCAATCCTTCCACCTTGAACCGCCCAACGTCTCCCAAGCCCTGGCGTAGTTTATGCCACCTGCCTGCACAGGAACGGCAATGGCCAAAGCAACTACAATTCCAACGATTCCGAGCATAATCTTGTTTCGCATTCGCATTCGCATTATCCTCCTCCTGATGAGATTACAGGAATGCTTAAAAATTCAGTTCCCAGCCCCTCCGGTGGTTTTCGCTTATCTTTTCACCTCCCCTTGGCAAAGAGTCCAATACCTGGCAGACTGCGCCTATTTTACAAAAAAAAACGCAGTCACGGGGTCAGGTGAAAAAATTTTTTCCTGCATCCGTGACCGGTTTGAGTTTATGGGGACACCATACCCAATTATTGTTTGAGTTTATGGGGACACCATACCGAATTATTGTACTTGGCACCGGTGCGTGTAGTATAAAGATAGCACGAGTGGTGGTGGCACCCGGTGCATCCGCCACATTAGGCAGCGTGATAACCGGTGGCAATAAACATTTTTCATCAGCGGCACCTTTGCGGGGCAGGTCGTTAGAGATGTTCGGAGATTGACGGGAGTACCTTACATGGGATATCCCGGTCGAGGATGTAGGGTGCAAGACTCGAATCTGTCCAAAGGCGGTTAATCTGTTGTTCCGTTTGTTAAGCCCTGGTATACTGGAAGCAGGGGATGGAAAGCAAACGGCAGGCGGGCAGCGCGGCGCCGTCGCAGCAGAAACTGTGGAAGTTCTAAAGGGGTGAAGGGGTGTACCATTATATTGATCGCAGTCTGAAAGCCTTGGCGCGGCGTTACCCGGCCGATTTCATCCGGGTGGTTTTAGGGCCGTATCCAGGACTTTTCTGCCGGACGATTGATAACCCGGAGATTAACCTGCCGGAGCGCCGGTTAGACTTTGTCTACGAGGTGGAGGACAGTGAAGGCACAACCCTTTTGCACTTAGAGTTCCAGATGCGTCACGAGCCGGATCTGCCCCGCCGCATCTTTGAGTATAACGCCCTGCTTACGGCAGCCCACGGCATACCGGTGGTCTCGGCGGTGCTTTACTTAGAGCGCAGGGAGTACAAGACACTGCCGGCGGCATACACGGTGGCGCTTGCGGAGAAGACGTTGCACTCCTTCACCTATCCGGTGATCCGGCTTTGGGACCATCAAGAGGCGATTCTGAAGGGTGAATTGCGGGGCCTGGCGCCGCTGTTGCCCTTGCTTTCTGCGGAGAAGGACGAGAGGGTGTTAGCTCATACAAGGGAACTGATTCTCACGGCGCCCGATGAGAAGTGGCGGCCGGAGGCGATGTCGGTGACGGTGACGGTGGCGGAGCGTTATTTTGACCGGGATTTTCTGTTACGTTTTTTCAAGGAGGAGATCGCCATGCTGCGGGAAGCGAGCATTGTCCAGGACTGGATCAGGGAAGGCATGGAAAAGGGCATGGAAAAGGGCATGGAGAAGGGTATGGAAAAGGGGCGGCGGGACAGCTTGCGGGAAGCCATTCTTGACGTCCTGAACGAACGCTTCGGCGTGATCGGGCCGGAGGTGGCCAGGAAGATAGAGGCAGTGGAGGAAGTGGCGGTGTTGATGTCCTTGCACAGGCGCAGCCTCAAGGTATCCAGCCTGGCGGAGTTCAGCGCCCTGCTCGATGAGTTGAAGGTTCAAGGTTAAGGCTTAGGGCTAAAGGCTCAAGGGGCAGACTTTTAAGGTCCGTTCGACGTTCTACGTTCGACGTTGGGTTCAAGGGACCGGATTTGGGGGTCGGTTCGACGTCCAGGCTTTAAGATGACGGACCTGTCTGTCGTACCAGCGGCACAGGCAGGCCTTTAGGTCTGCGGTTCATAGTTCGGACTTGAGGAATGAGTTTTGTTGGTGCCTTATCTGATCCATAACGCCGCTCCTGTCGTCGCCGAAGGCGATTTTCTCCTGCGCTGGCCGAGCCGGATAGCGCGCCATTGCCGGTATCCGGGGAAATAGATGAGGAGCGAGGCTGGACCTATGCAGTATTCAGACTGTAAGCTTCAATAGCTCGATAGTTAAAGGCTTGGCCTTAGAGTCGGACTTTTGCGGTCAGTTTTGCATTCTAGAAGGCTGCGGCTGAAGCAAATCCGGAGTGAGGCCGTTTCCGCTGGGCTGCTTTTCCGGCCTTTCTGAAGACCGGCAAGTTTTACATGCTCCTACGTTTTCCAATAGACAGATACCATATCAAGTAGAGCCAGTCCTGCGAAGGCCTGGCCCTGACGTGAGCATCCGGCGGAATGTGCAGCCGTACTCCTATCCGATATGAACTACCGGCGAAAAATTATGCGGACCGCGGTTCGGAGAAGATATCCGATTGCTGCGCCGAAGAATGTGCCGAGAGCAATGCCTAAGAGCGGATTAATGTCCGCTACCAGTTCCATGGCCCAGTCTACGGGTGAAAACTTCCAGATCAGATGGTAATAATCTCTGAATGGGCTGTCATGAGCCAGCCATTCCCGCGTGGGCTCAAAAACGAAAATAAAGAATATTACCCAGGCATAAATGATTCCGCCGACGGCCCATATTATTGATTGCTCTAAAGAAGGGAAAAACCGCCGCATATATGATCCTCCTTATTTTGATAACGGCGGTAAGAGACGGAAATCCGTCCCTTACCGCCTGAGGTGAGAAGTTTAATAAACGTCGAGGAAGATCGGGTTAGTGATCACCTCCGTGGGATACGATCCAGGGTATTGGAAGGTAAAGCGGATAAAATAGAACCAGTCCTCTGAAGGCGCCGTCCAGGAGATGGTGGTCTCGGTTCCGGGGTTGGTGACCGTCTTGACCACGTTCCCGTCCCGGTTGATGATCTCAAACTTATTACACACGAAACCGGTTACCGGCTGCTGCACCACCTTGAAGGTGAAGCTCCCGCCCTTGGGCAGCCTCACCACACTGCCCTGGATGTAGCCGTTGATGGTGAAAAGACCGAGGTTGCCGTCTCCGGTGGCGCTGGCCCTCCCGGCTTTAACGGCGTCCCAGACGGCCGCCCGGTTCGCCGGAGAGTAGCTCGTGGTGTAGATCCAGGTCCGTCCGTAATCTATCAACCGCGAATGGTGATGGTCTGAATTACCGACACCCACGACAAACCCCTTACCGGCGATGGTGTTGGGCAGGTTCGCCTTGAGGATTGAACCCATTTCGAGATGGTTGAGGAACTTGCCGTCCGTTCGTAGGATAACAGCTCCATCGCGCGGAAGCCGGTTACACTCCAGTTCTGCCACTTGACGCTCCGGTAGGGATGGGCGATGACGGCATAGGAATAAGGAGAGTTATGGCTGTTGATGGCGTTGATCAGGTTCTGGGGCGTGTAGTACTTGTTCTGCGGGATCGAGGTTGCGCTCTCCTTGAGCCGGTAGCCTAAGGCGTGGCCGAGCTCCGCGGAGTTTTGGTCTCCTTGTGTTTGAACGCAGCCTATCTCCGCTCCCGGGGCAACGACTATCCCGCAGCTCGACTGGGTCGAGTTACAGGCACATACGTAAGGCTGCCAGCCGCCTTTTTCGCGCATCTTATCCTCGTGGTCGGTAATGATGATCCATTTGAAGCCGGCGTTTTTCATCTTGGAAACTCGTTGGGAAATACTCTCGTCCCCATCGCTCCAGGTTGAATGGATATGCCCGTCGCCGGCGTACCAGTTCGGCCGCGAAGGAAGCGCGGTTACCACAACGAGGGTCTCGGCGGTTGCTGTATGTTTCGCTTTCCCGGTTTGAAAGGTCGCGGTTGTCAAAAGGGTGAAGGCGCCGCCTTCCCCGGTCACAAGATCCTCGACCGGGACGATAACTTCAGGGTTCAAGTAACTTTTCTTCAGCAGGGGAACGAGGTCGGGGTTTTCAGGCTGGTCGAGGAGCAGCGGCAGCTTTTCTTTAGTTGGCGCAACATCCGCCACGCTTCTATGCGCGGCGTTTGGCGCCAGCCTCGCTCTTTCTTTCCCCGACTTATCCGAGATAGTAATCTCCAGTAACCTCACGCCGGTACCGGGCGACATGTTTACAGCTATGACGGGGATCCGGATTTCTTTCGGGCTTGGTTGGAAAACGGTGATAAACCTCGGGACAACGAGACATCCTCGGCCGTCCGGTGTGGCCGCCGCAGTGAAATGCGGCTGCGGCGGCAGGAACTCCATCGGCGTCCCCTGCTCTTCCGGAACGGTCGCGCCTCTTCAACACCTGCCGCAAGGCATACCGCAGCCGCGGTTAGCAGAACCGACAGTAGCACGACCGCCATAACAGTCCGCAGATACGGAACGGGTTTCCGCAGCATAGGCGCTAAGCTCCTTGCTTTATTTTAATTTCCCGGTTGGCAGAATTCCACTTAAAAATTCAGTTCCCAGCTCCTCCGGCGGTTTTCGCTTATCTTTTCACCTCCCCTTGGCAAAGAGTCCAATACCTGCCAGACTTTGCGCTCATTCTATTACTAAAAAAAATAAAAAAACGGAGTCAAGGGGTCGGGTGAAAAATTTTTTCTGCATTGGTGATCCGGTTTTAAGCTTAGGCTGGGGCAGGGCAAATTGCAGCGGCAAAACTTCGCAGATGCGCGCCCTGTCTGCCGGCAGGCAGGGGGCAGCTCAACCGGGACCTGCCCGCAGTTTCGTACTGGGCGTAATCCGCAGCTTCTTCCGAATTTCCTTTGGAATGGTGACCTGTCCGCGCTCAGTCGGGCTTACAAACCGGTTTCGCATCTTTCCAACCTCCTTTGCTGCTCCAAAGTGATTTTATCAATAATTCTTACCGAAGGCAATAAGTAATCTTATCAGAAGAAAAACGGCACTTTCCAGTGTAGTAGGCCGAGGGGAGGACATGTTAGGTAGCCTTGCAACGGCGGGATGATCACTGGTATGCTCTAACTATGATTGAAAGCCCGTTGAAGGTTTTGGCAGGAAGCCGGTTATCTACTCCATTCCTACGGAAGCAGGCCGTCGAAGCCGGGCGGCAGCGTACGTTTGCCAACCGCCACCCCGGCGCGGTAGCACTTCGAGGCCTTGCGTGCCCACCAGTCTGACCGCTCATCGCCGAGGTAATATTTGCCGAGATGGGCGTAGGCGTCAATGCAGCGCAGGTCAGCTTCCAGGCTCCTGTACCCATCTTGGCGGCTACTCCTTTCTTTTGCGTTCCCGCAGATAAACCACCCGGTCATCCTTTTCCGGATGATCGGGAGGCGCAAGCCCATACTGCACGAGGAGCCTCCGGGCTGCTTCCTCCCCGGCTTCCGTCAGCCATACCGACTTCGCCCGGCGGCTGCTGTCAATAAGCCCTTCCTCTGCCAGTTTATCCAGTGCTTCGAAGGGATAGCCCTTCCAGCTCCTCCGGAATGTGCCAAACCCAACGTCTTCCTGCCAAGAAGTGAGATACAGAAGGATCAGAACCAGGTCGCGGACTATCTCTTCCATCGTTTATATCCCTCATCCCGTAGGCGAATTCAGATAAAGAATTTGACCGATTGCGGGAAAATCCTTTGCACTGAGAGATTATTTTGTGTATGTTCCCGTTACGGCAGGGGAATTGGTGCTTCCTGCCATAAATTGCTTTTATAAAGGCCTGCGAAGTGGTAAAATGCATTTAACAAAGAAGCTTTAAGCAAAGAGTTGTTTATTAGGTAAGTACGTGAGGTAGTTGATGGCTGAAGTTATCATCCTGAATTTCGGTACCAGTCTTGGTAAAAAGAGCGAGCGGCTGCTGATCAAGGAGCAGGGCAGGGTGGTGGAGGAAATCCCCTTCCGGGATATTTCCTCGCTGACGATTGCCACGCGGGGGGTTTCTTTGTCCTCGGACGTGATTCTCGAATGCATCGAGCACGGAATACAGATCAATTTTCTCACTTCCTCCGGCAAGCCTTACGCGAAGGTAACCTCGCCGCAGTTAAGCGGCACGGTGATCACCCGGCGGGAGCAGATTTTAGCTTACACCGATGAGCGCGGTGCGGCGCTGGCCGTCGCTTTTATCGAGGGGAAGCTCAAGAACCAGGCGAACGTCCTGAAATACTTCGCCAAATACCGGCGGGCGGCCGATCCGGTGCTCTACCGGGAGTTGGAGGCGCGGCTGAAGCGGCTGGAGGAGATCCGCGGCGAGCTTGAAGGTTTGAGCGGAGCGACGGTGGACGAGCTCCGCGGCCCGATCTTTTCTGTGGAGGGACGGGCTGCCCAGGAGTACTGGGAGGGGATAGGCGTCCTGCTCGGGGAAAGGGTTGAATTTGCGGGCCGGGAGCGCCGGGGTGCAGAGGATCCGGTGAATTCGGCGCTCAATTACGGGTACGGAATACTGTACTCCCAGGTTTGGGGCGCGGTGACCCTGGCAGGCCTGGAGCCCTTCGCCGGGTTTCTGCATACGGACCGGCCAGGTAAACCCAGCTTGGTGCTCGATCTTACTGAGGAGTTCCGCGCCTGCGTTGTTGATAGGACGATCGTGGGGATGTTGCTGCGGGGCGGCGCGGTAAAGTTAGAGGAGGGGCGGCTGACGGATGAAACCCGGCGGGAGCTGGCGCGGCGGGTGTTGGAGCGCCTGGACGCAGAGGAGGCCTACGACGGCAAAAAGCACAAGCTCAAGACAATCATCCAGCGCCAGGCGCGGCGGGTGGCGAGTTTTCTGCGCGGCGAGGGACGGTATAAGCCGTTTGTGGCCGGGTGGTAGGGACGAAGGCGGAAGGGACAATAAACCGCCAAGACGCCATGAATACAAAGGAAATGGAGAACGCTTAATAAATAATCACACAAAGGCACGAAGCCTCCAAGAAAAAGATATAGAAAATAAATCTTTATGATTCTCTGGCTTTGTGTGAAGGTTTGAGGAAAATCTTGGTGGTCTTAGTGTCTTGGTGTGAGTAACAAATAGTGGCGATCTTGGCGCCTTGGCGGTGGAAAAGGATGAGAGATGAAGACGTTAGTGGTTTACGATATTCCTGACGACCGCGTCCGGACGAAGGTTTTTGAAACCTGCAAGGACTACGGCCTTACACACATCCAGTATTCGGCGTTTTTCGGGCCTCTGAACCAGAACCGCCGCCAGGAGCTTTATCAGCGGCTACGCCGGGTTTTAGGCAAAAATGAAGGAAAAATCATCATCTGCCCGATTTGTGACAAGGACCTGGCGCTGATGCTTGAGATTGCGGTTCCGGAGGAGGCGGCTCTACGGGAAGCGGAGGGTGACACCCGTAAGAGGCCGCTGATTTACTGAGGGTGAAGAACGGGGTGGCGGCTGGTGGTGGTAAAGGTTGCCGACCTCAAACAGTACCTCTACTGCCCGCGGATCATCTATTTTACGTACGTGGCACCGGTAGAAAAGAAGGTGACGGCGAAGATGGCGATCGGCAAGGAGGAGCATTTCACTACGGCGCGGTTGGAGGAACGGCGGCGGCTGCGGGCTTACGGACTTTCTGAAGGTGACCGGCGTTTCAACGCTTATTTCTACTCGGCGCGCCTCGGGCTCGAAGGGGTGCTTGATATGTACGTCGCTACGCCGCGCGGCAACTTCCCTGTGGATTTCAAGAACGCCTGCCGGGTGGCGCTCAACCACAAGTACCAGTTGGTCGCTTATGCCCTGCTCTTGGAAGACCATTTTGGCCGGCCGGTGCGCGGCGGGTTTGTCTACCTCATCCCACACAAAAGGGCGCACTACATTGAGCTTACTCCCGAAACCCGGCTTTACACGAAGCGGCTCATCGGCGCCGTCCGGAACCTGGTCGCGCGGGAGCACTTTCCGCAAGTGCCCCGGCGGCGCGGGCGCTGCGTTGACTGCGAGTACCGGAATTACTGCGGGGACGTGGGATAATGTACTTTTTCACGGATGAGGAGAAGAAGCACCTCTTGCGCTACCACCTGCCCAGGGCGCGGGAGCGCGGCGTCGCCGAAGAGCTGCGGGGCTGGAACTGGCACCAGGCGCCCCTCGAACCCGTTTACCGCAACGTGGTCCTGGCGCTTTACGAAGTGGCCAACGCTTATTGTCCCACCGGGCGCGACGTTTATCTGCGCCGGGTGCAACGGGAGAAAAGCCGCCCGAACTTGGCGATGCTTCAGGGGACGATCTTCCACACCGTGGTCGCCGACGTGATCGTAGCCGCGAAGCGGGCGATCTACGGCGAAGGGGTGGGGAGATACCGCGCGATTGTCGAACGGGTGCAGGACCATCCGCTTTTGCCGCTTGACCCTTGGAAGGAGCAGCTCGCACCGGAAGAGTTCACGGAAACGGCGGCCAAGGTAGAAATCCTCGCTAACTTTGAAAAAACGCGGGTGTTAGCGCGGCTGCAGGAGATCCTCACCAAGCAGCCCTACATCGGTGAGGACTCCCTGGTCAGCCTGGCCCTCCCGGTAGTGGTGGAGCAGAAGCTCGACGGCTCCTTCCTGGGCCTGAGCCCCAACCTCAGCACCGACGCCTTCGTCTTCTGGGAGCCGATGGTCCTCGACCTGAAATTCGACCGGCAGCGGGACTTTCACCGGCTGACCACTACCGGCTACGCCCTCGTGATGGAGGCGCTCTACGAGTTCCCGGTGAACCTCGGCTGCACCGTCTACGGCGAATTCCGCGGCGACCGCCTGATCGTGAAAAAGGATATCCACATCATCAGCGACGAACTGCGCCAGTGGTTCATCGAGACCCGCGACGAAAAAGCCCGCCTCGTGGCGGAAGAGATTGATCCGGGGAAAAGGGAATGCTACGAGACCTGCCCGTATTATCAAGTTTGCTACGGGTAAACGCGTTGATAAAAAGGGCAGGTTACTTTAGTTCCCACCGTATTATCATTACATTTATACTTGGGAAATCATACTTGGAAAATTAGAAACACTGTGACCGAATCGCGGTTTAAGAAATGGGCCATCTGCCAAAATACTCCTTGAGCCTAAAACAATTCTGTTTTACGCCCTTTTTATGGTAAAATAAGCTTAAAGTAGTATTTTCGGAGTTGGTAGATTTGGCTTCGGTTCCTGCAGAACTACGCCCACTTTTTTGGGATGCAAATATACAGACTCTGGATACCGCCAAACACAAAACTTACATTATCGAACGCGTGCTGGAATTCGGTGATGAGGAAGCCTATCGCTGGCTGTTCGGCACCTATACCAGCAGGGAGATCATCGCTGTTGTGAAAAGCAGCAGGCGGCTCTCCCGCCCGACAGCAATGATGATGGCTAATTTTTACAACCTCCCGGAGGGAGAAGCTCGTTGTTTGCAGAAGCCGTCCGGTCCGGCGCCTTAACCGTCCTGAAGACGCTGGGGAGCGTGGAGGATTTCCATGCCTTGGGTTTTTACCTGGCGGGAGGGACGGGGCTCGCGCTCCAGCTCGGCCACCGGGTCTCCGCAGATCTTGATTTTTTCACGGAAAAATCCTTCACACCGGAAACGGTGGTCCGTCTACTTGCGGGAAGGCTTGCTGCTACCGTTGCGGGAACTGCGCCGGGCACGCTGCACGCGCTTTGCGGCGAAGGTATTAAAACGAGTTTCTTCTTTTATCCTTACCGGCTTCTCTATCCCCTAATTCCTTTTCAGGGCTGTTTCATAGCCGACTGGCGTGATATTGCTGCAATGAAACTGGTCGCCTTAAGCCAGCGAGGAACAAAAAAGGACTTTGTGGACCTTTTCTTTTTGCTCCGTGACAAACTGACCCTTGCAGATTTTAAAACCCTCGTTGAGCAAAAGTTTACCGGTATCCGGTATAACTGGACGCACATAATCCGGAGCCTCGGCTATTTTGAGGAAGCCGAGAATGACCCTATGCCGCTAATGGCAACAAGCAAGGAAATAAGAGACCTGACACTCCGGGAGTGGCGCGAAATCAAGCAGTTTTTCAAGGAACTTCAGAAAGAAGCCTTGCGGCAGATTCAACAGGGGTAGTTTTTATTTCGGGTGATGTGATGATCGAGACCACCATAAACGCGCAGACAAAGACGTACCTCAAAGAAGCGGACTTGGCGCGGATGATTAAAAAAATGGAGTTTGCCAGCGAGTACACAGTCCAGATATTTAACTTTTTTACTGATTTGCCGCTTCAGGATATAGAGCGGTTTCTGGTCAGGAATCAGGTGGAAGAAGGGGTACTGAAGGCGTATTACGAAAGGTACGTCAGGGAATTCTACCCCCGGCCCGAGCTGGAGGAGATGCTGCTTTGACGTGGATTAGGTTGTTTGAGAAGGCAGTGGCCCTCTTGGAAGCGTCGCAGATTCCGGCGGATGATTGGTCATTCGGCGGTGGAACTGCGCTTGCGCTTTTCCTTGGACACAGAGAAAGTGCAGACGTAGACATTTTTCTCACGGACGCGCAGTATCTCACCTATTTGACGCCGCGTCTAAACAAGGCTGCGGCATCAATGGCTGCCGATTATGTCGAGGCAGCCGGCTTTCTGAAATTAAAGCTTCCTGGAGGAGAGGTAGATTTTATCATTGCGCCCTATTTAACACCGAACCCGCGCGTGACCACGGATGTCGGAGGAAAGCGCATATTCATCGAAACGCCGGAGGAGATTGTCCTCAAAAAACTTTTTTACCGTACCGAAACCTTTAAGGTTAGAGATGTGGTGGACGCAGCGGCGGTCTTTGCTGAGCGGAGGGAAGAACTTCTCCGGCAGGCCGGCCTGCTCTGTTCCAAATTAGACATATTGCAGCGGAGATGGGAAAAGCTGCAAGGCATTTACGCCGAAGAGGTTCGCGGGCTGCGGATTTTAAAGGAGGATCTCGTTAAAGACACGCCGATTCTCTTTATAGCTTTTCTTGAGGAGTTAATGCGGCGTTGTGAGACCTCCGCGAGGAAGAGCGGGGCGGGAGAAGGCTTCAAAAGCGAGAGTTGAGCGTCTTTCGGCATTTTCATGGCGGAAAAATTTGGGGGCTTGAAGGGTTTTGGCGCTCGGCGGCGAAGAGGAAATAGCAGGGTTTGGCAGACGGTCGGTTAAATTTTCGAAAATGGGCTGATTGGTTCCTAAAAAATGGCAGAGATGGGTTACTGAGAAAAGGGCTCCAAAACTCGAAATGGCTGGGAGAGAAGGTTTGAGGGGGCGTTGCGGTTTTTCGAAAGAGAAGGGGGTTTTTGTGCAAAAAGGGTGTTTTCGAAAATTTCGCGCTGTGAAAGGCGCCGGCGGAAGGCTGAAAGCCTTGGGGCCCAAAGGCCGGCAAAAGTAAACGCGGTGGGGGGTTGCACCGATTGCCCCGATGACAAGGGGACTGAAAG
>JBFLYP010000025.1:0-31896 GCA_040756575.1 Bacillota bacterium
AGGGCAAGACCCTGGGAGACGTGATAGGGTGAGCAGGGAGCGGTAAGTGGGTGACCACCCAAGATTTGAAATTGGCTGAGATCCTGAGAAAACCGGAGGTCTAACCCAAAATATTGAGATAGGGAGGTGACGGCGGTGCTCTGTGAAAAGTGCGGCAAGCAGCCGGCTACGGTTCACTACACCGAAATCACGAACAATAAAAAACAGGAGATGCACCTTTGTGAGGAGTGCGCACGGGAAGCGGGGATCGCCGGCTTTGGTGTCCTGCCGCAGTTGGTACTCCACGATTTTTTAGGGGGCCTTTTTGATAAGCAACCGGAACTGCACGCCGCGCAGGTCTCCAGGCGGTGTTCCCGGTGCGGCCTGACGGAGCAGGAGTTTGCTGGCCGGGGACTCTTAGGTTGCGGTGATTGTTACACGGAGTTTCGGTCTGCGGTTGAACAGATGCTCCGGCGTATACATGGCACGGTTCAGCATTCCGGAAAGTTCCCCCGGCGCGCCGGTAAGGTCACGGGACTGAAACAGGAACTGAACCGCCTTCGCAGGGAACTCGATGCGGCCGTCCGGAAGGAAGAGTTCGAAAAGGCAGCCGGCCTCCGGGATCGAATCCGGGAACTCGAGAAAGGCCTGGGGGGGCGCTGAAAAGCGTAAAATTTTCGAAAGTAAGACAAAAAAGGTTAAGTTTTTGACGACCGGTGTCTGAAATCTGATTTTTTAAAGAAGGAAATCGCAGCGCGGTTTCCGGCGAGTCCCGGCATTTGACGTCTGATACGCAGCGGACTCCTGGAGGTGTATAAAAGTGACGCTTAAAGATACGCTGACAGACCCGCATAGCCACTGGATGGAGGATGGAGGGGCGGAGGCCGACGTGGTGGTCTCCAGCCGGGTGCGTCTTGCCCGTGACCTTGCGGACTACCCATTTCCGCACCGCTTGACCCGTGAGCAGGCGGAGGAAGTGATCCACGCTGTCCGCCTTGCGATAGAGCGACCGGAAACAGTGGCGAAGGTGGGGCAATTAGAACTCACGCGTCTTTCCGAGCTTACCCCGGTGGAGAGGCATGTTCTGGTTGCAAAACACCTGGTAAGCCCGGATTTTTTGAAAGGGGATGTTACGGGGAAGGCGGTTGTGCTGAGGCCGGACGAAGTCGTCAGCATAATGGTTAACGAGGAGGACCACCTCCGCATTCAGTGCCTTTTACCCGGGCTGGCACTCGAAGAATGCTGGCGCCTGGCAAGCGCGGTCGACGACGCACTTGAGGCTACGATCGAGTACAGCTTCAGCGAGAATTTCGGCTATCTTACCACGTGCCAGACAAACGTGGGTACCGGACTGCGGGCATCCGTGATGCTACACCTGCCCGGTCTGGCGGCGGCCAGGATGCTGGATGAAATCATTCCGGGACTGAGTAAATTAGGGCTTACGGTGCGAGGACTTTACGGGGAAGGGACAAGGGCTGCGGGGGACCTATTCCAGGTCTCAAACCAGATTACCCTTGGACGAAGTGAGGAGGAGATCATCAGCAACCTGACTGCTCTGGTAAGCCGCCTGGTCGGCCAGGAGCGCGAAGCGCGCAAGAGGCTTTATCACGAACAGCGGGAGGCCCTGGAGGACCGGGTTCACAGATCTTACGGCATTCTGCAAAGCGCCCGGCTGATGACCTCCGAAGAGGCCATGCGGCATCTTTCAGATGTACGGCTCGGGCTGGCGCTAAAGATCATTAAACAGCCGACCTTCAGTCTTATCTCAGAACTAATGGTGCTGACTCAACCGGCCTTTCTAATGAGAACGGCTGGTAGGGAGTTACGGCCTTTCGAACGTGACGTGCTGCGGGCGCGGCTCGTCCGGGAGCGGCTTGCGGCGGCGACGGGGAAAGGAAGGCAGTTATAAAGCCTGTTTTTTAGACTGTTTGCAAAGGAGTCGCTTACGGCGATAAAGTCGCGCCACCGGGAACGAAAATAGGGACCTGTGAGCTGTTTACTTAGATACGTTAGTGTAACATCAGCGAAACGCGGCGAGAAGCGAGCAGGACAAGGAGTCCGGGCGGGGCCGAACCGGAGCGTACTTGGCGGTACGTGAGGATTCGGACCCGCCCGGCCGACGCAGTAATGCGAAGCTGATCGCCGCACCCCGCGAAAGAAGTACAATCCTGTTTTCGAAGGAGGAAGGAGAAATGTTCGGGAGATTTACACGACGTGCACAAAAGGTGTTGTTGCTTGCACAAGAAGAGGCGCGGCGGATGAACTACCCGTTTGTCGGAACGGAACACATTTTGCTCGGGCTCCTTCGTGAAGGCGAGGGGGTAGCGGCAAAGGTTTTGATGGAGATGGGCATTAACGCTGATGTAGTTCGGGAGCAGGTTGAACAGATGGTCGAGCGCGGTCAGGGTCCTCCGGTGGGGGAAGTTACCCTCACACCCCGGGCGAAGCACGTCTTGGAGCTGGCCATTGCAGAGGCTCGCAGCCTGGGACATAACTACATTGGAACGGAACACCTGCTGCTCGGTCTGATCCGGGAAGGAGAGGGAGTTGCCGCCCGTGTGTTGACTGCCTCCGGGGCAGACCTGGAGCGTTTCCGGGTGGCGGTAATGGAGGCGCTTGGTGCCGGCGTACAGGTCATCGGCCCCGGTGCAGGGGGAGAAAAGGGAGCGGCGAAGACTCCCGTTCTGGACCAGTACGGCCGCGACCTTACCCGTTTGGCGCAGGAGGATAGGCTTGATCCGGTCGTCGGGCGGGAAAATGAGATAGAGCGGGTAATCCAGATACTGAGCCGGCGCACCAAGAACAACCCGGTCTTGATAGGGGATCCCGGTGTCGGGAAGACTGCGATTGCAGAAGGCCTTGCCCAGCGCATTTCGTCCGGCAAGGTGCCGGAAGTTTTGCTTGACAAGCGCGTGGTGGCGCTGGATCTGGCCTCGGTGGTGGCCGGGACGAAATACCGCGGGGAGTTTGAGGACCGTCTGAAAAAAGTCATTAACGAAATCAAAGCGGCAGGAAACATAATTGTTTTTATCGATGAACTACATACCCTCATCGGGGCCGGCGCGGCCGAAGGAGCTATTGACGCGGCCAACATTCTAAAACCTGCTTTGGCCCGCGGTGAGATGCAGTGTATCGGCGCAACTACGCTGGACGAGTACCGGAAGCACATCGAACGCGACCCCGCCCTCGAGCGGCGCTTCCAGCCGGTGATGGTAAATGAACCCACGGTAGAGGATACCATTGCTATTTTAAAAGGCCTGCGTGACCGGTACGAGGCCCACCACCGGGTAAGAATTACGGACGGCGCTATTGAGGCGGCGGCAAAGCTTTCCGACCGCTATATTACCGACCGGTTCCTGCCGGATAAGGCGATAGACCTTGTCGACGAAGCGGCTTCCCGGGTCAGGCTTCGCGCGTTTACACCGCCGCCGAACGTGAAGGAGATTGAACAGAAGCTCGAAGAGGTACGGAAAGAGAAAGAAGCGGCGGTTACCGCCCAGGAGTTTGAAAAGGCGGCGCAACTCCGCGACCAGGAAGCGAAGCTGCGCGGCGAGATCGAGGAGGCGCGGGAAAACTGGCGGCAGAAGCAGAGCGAGGGGAAGCTTGAGGTTACTGAAGAAGAGATTGCCGAAATCACTTCGAGCTGGACCGGAGTTCCGGTAAAGCAGCTTAAGGAGGAGGAAACCGAGCGGCTGCTGAAGATGGAGGATATCCTCCACCAGCGGGTTGTCGGGCAGGATGAGGCGGTTGCCGCGGTGTCGCGTGCCATACGGCGGGCCCGCGCCGGGTTGAAGGACCCGCGGCGGCCGATAGGCAGTTTCATTTTCCTCGGGCCGACCGGTGTGGGTAAAACGGAACTCGCCAGGGCTCTTGCCGAGGCGCTGTTCGGTGACGAGGACGCAATGGTTCGCATCGACATGTCGGAATACATGGAGCGGCATACCGTATCTCGGCTGGTCGGCGCCCCGCCCGGCTACGTTGGGTATGAGGAAGGCGGCCAGCTTACGGAAGCGGTGCGGCGTCGGCCGTACACCGTCGTGCTCCTCGATGAGATCGAAAAGGCGCACCCGGACGTTTTCAACATCCTTTTGCAGGTGATGGAGGACGGCCGGCTTACGGACGCCAAGGGGCGGACGGTCGACTTTAAAAACGCCGTGATAATCATGACCTCCAACGTGGGCGTCCAACTGCTGAAGAAAGAGGGCACACTCGGTTTCAGGCCTGCTGAGGAACGGCAAGCAGCCTATGAAAAAATGAAGGACAAGGTGATGGGAGAACTCCAGCGTGCCTTCAGGCCGGAGTTCCTGAACCGGGTCGACGAGATCATCGTCTTCCACTCCCTTACCGAGGAGCACATCCGGGCCATTATCGAGCTGATGCTCAAAGACGTGACCAAGCGGCTGAAGGAGCAGGACGTCGAGGTGGAGTTTACGGACGGGCTTAAAGAGTTACTTGCAAAGCAGGGGATTGACGAAAAGTTCGGCGCCCGCCCCTTGCGCCGGACAATCCAGCGGCTGGTTGAAGACCGCCTCTCAGAGGAACTTCTCAAAGGCACTTTTACCAAGGGGTCAAAAATCATAGTGGACACTGAAAACGGGCAGGTAGTCGTGCGAAAAGGCTAAATGAGGGAAAGCCCCGCTCCGGTTCAGCGGGGCTTTTTTCTTGGTGAATTTTGATGTAAAATTGAAGAAGTGGCTGTCTATTTTGGGGACTCAGGGTTTTATTCTATGAATAAATCAGTTTTACAGTGTTCTGCTTGCGGTTACCAGTCGTCTCAATGGTACGGCCGGTGCCCGGGTTGCGGTAGCTGGGATTCCCTGGTAAGTGTTCATGTTTCTTCACCCCGGATAAAGAAACAAAATCCAACCGTACCGCTTCAGTCTCTGGAAGAGGCGGGGACCGAAGAAACCCGTCTCTCTGTGGGAATTGCTGAATTCGACCGCGTTCTCGGCGGCGGGATCGTGCCCGGTTCGCTCGTACTGATCGGCGGTGACCCCGGGATCGGCAAATCGACACTGGTACTCCAGGCGGCCTGCACTCTGAGCAAGAACGGTCCGGTGCTTTACGCAACCGGTGAGGAATCGGCCCGCCAGATTTCCCTGCGAGCGCGGCGGCTGCGCATTAGCAACGCCGGGATAATGATCGCAGCGGAGACCGATGTGGATGCGATTATCAACCATATTGTATCGCTAAGACCTTGCGCCGTAATCATCGATTCGATTCAAACGACGGCCCGGACCGAGGTGCAGGCTGTACCGGGGAGCGTTGCTCAGGTACGCGAATGCGCTGCGGTATTCCAGCAGGTTGCCAAGGGGATGGAGATACCGGTTTTTCTTATCGGTCACGTCACGAAGGAAGGGATTCTCGCGGGGCCCCGCTTGCTCGAACACGCGGTCGACGTGGTGCTCTATCTGGAGGGCGACCGGCATCACAGCTACCGGATTCTGCGCAGCGTGAAAAACCGTTTCGGGGCAACCAACGAGATAGGGGTTTTTGAAATGCGTGAGGAAGGACTGGTGGAGGTGCCCAATCCATCAGCCTTTTTCATGGGAGACAAGCGGGAGGAAACGGCGGTAGGGTCAGTGGTGGTGCCCACCATCCAGGGAACCAGGCCGCTTTTAGTCGAGGTGCAAGCCCTTGTCTGCCCAAACCCGTACGGGATGCCCCGGCGGATGACCGCAGGTTTTGATACGAACCGGGCGGCACTTTTGATCGCTGTTCTCGATAAGAAAGTGGGGTTCAGGTTGGGGGGCTTTGATACGTATATTAATGCCGTAGGCGGTGTGAAACTGATGGAACCGGGGGCTGACCTTGCGGTTGCCGTTGCGGTGGCCTCCAGTTACCGCGAGGTACCGGTGAAGCCGGGCATGGTTGTAGTGGGTGAAGTGGGCCTGACGGGGGAGGTGCGTCCGGTCAGCGCCCTGAATGCCCGGCTTAAAGAAGCTGCTAAGCTGGGCTTCGACCGGGCGGTCGTTTGCGCCGGACAGCAGGTTAAAGAGCACCTCAAGACCATCGAAGTGACCACCCTTGCTGAGGCTATCACAGCGGCATTGGCGACATAGCCTTTTGTCCGGGAGGATTTTTGCATAAATGGAAAACCAGTTGCTGAAGATCTTGCGTCAGGTAGCACCGGGTACACCGCTCAGAGAGGGATTGGAGTACATCCTCCGCTCGAAAAGCGGTGCGCTGATCGTGGTAGGCGATAACGAACAGGTAAGGGAAATCGCAGAGGGCGGGTTCGCGGTCAACGCGGACTTCTCGCCGGCCCGGCTTTACGAATTAGCAAAGATGGACGGGGCCATCATCCTCAGCGAGGACGCGAAGCGAATAATGGCGGCCAATACCCAGTTGATTCCCGATCTCAGCATCCCATCCTCCGAGACCGGTATCAGGCACAGGACCGCAGAGCGGGTCGCTAAGCAGACGGGGGCGCTCGTAATTTCAATTTCACAACGGCGGAACGTTATTACGGTCTATAAGGGAACCACCAAGTATGTTTTGCGTGAGCTCGAGGTGGTGCTTGCAAAGGCCAACCAAGCGGTGCAAACCCTGGAGAAATACCGGGCCGTGTTAAATCAGGCCATGGTAAACCTGACGATTCTCGAATTTGAAGACGCGGTTACCCTTTTTGAGGTTGCCAAAGCCCTCCAGCGTACGGAAATGACCCTCCGGGTGGTTAAGGAAATAGAGCATTACATAAGCGAATTGGGCCGGGAGAGCCGGCTGATAGTTATGCAGGTCGAAGAGTTGATGACGAATGTTGAAAGTGAAGGCCTTTTAGTGGTCCAGGATTACGCGGTTGTCGAGGAAAAGGCGCCCAAGGATGTCTTGGGTATACTCGGTAGCTGGCCGGCGGAGGACCTTTTGGATCTTTCCCTGATCGCACGGGTTTTAGGGTATTCGGGCGGGGCGGGGATCCTTGAACAAGGCGTATCGCCAAGGGGATACCGGATTTTAAACCGGATACCGCGCTTGCCGTTTCCCGTCATTGACAACATTGTAAAGACATTCGGTAACTTCAACCGCATTTTGCAGGCTTCTATCGAGGAGTTGGATGCTGTTGAAGGGATTGGTGAGGCGAGGGCCCAGCTTATTAAAGAGGGTCTGAAACGATACTGGAACCAGTTGTTGCAGGAGCGGTACCGGTAATAATTCTAAATAATGTCTGCAATGTCTGTAACAATGATGTCAACAGACAGTGAAAATGTCTCCTTTCCTCATGGGTGACATTTTCTCAGACCGCTTATAGGGTGACAATATCACAGTCCGATAACAATTGTCTGTAAAAATGATTGACATCTGGAATCCGAATGTGTTAAAATACTTTGCTCTTGACAAAAGTGGCAATGAAGTGCTATAATTATTATATTAGGGTCCGGGAGGTGGCGAATTGTTTAAAATCGGCGATAAAGTCGTCTATCCGATGCATGGAGCAGGGGTTATTGAGGCAATTGAGGAGAAAGAAATTCTCGGGGAAAAAAGGGACTATTATGTTTTACGTCTTCCCGTCGGTAACATGAAGGTAATGATTCCGATAGCGAACGGCGAGGAGATAGGTCTGCGGCAAGTGATCGATAAACGCGATGTCCGCAAGGTTCTCAAGCTGCTAAGGGCTTCCGGAGGCACTATGCCGAGCAACTGGAACCACCGGTATCGTGCTAATTTAGAGAAAATCAAAAGCGGTAACATATACGCGGTGGCGGAGGTTGTTCGAAACCTGGCCCGGAGGGAACGGGAAAAAGGTCTGTCTTCGGGTGAAAAAAGGATGCTCGAGAATGCCAAGCAGATATTGATAAGCGAGTTGGTCTTAGCCACCGAACTCGAAGAAGACGAGGCAAAGCTGCTGCTTGACAAAGCATTTGCGTAAAGCAAAGGATTAAAGGTCAATTATACGCCTGGCAAAACAGGCGTACTTTTTTTGTACTTCCTCAACCGGCTTCTTGAAGATATCAATCAGGAGCCGTATAATTGGGACAGGAGGAAAACAAAACTAACTGAAGAAGCTTATGCGGAGTTTTACGGCAGTCTTCCGAAGAAGGGAGGTGAAGTAATATTTTGGTGCGCAGGGTGATTTCTTTCGTTTTGGTACTGGCTTTTGGAACCGGGGGAGTGATCCTGGGGAACAACCTCTTGCGTTTCTGGCGTTTTTCTGATGCGGTTACCCTTGGTTTATTAGTTCTCTTCGGCATGTTTGGGTTGCTGGTTGGCGTTATTGCGGTGCCCCGCCTGATTAACGGCGTGATCTGGGCGGCAGCAAAGGGCGAACAATACCTTCAACGGATGCCTGTGGCCGACCTCCTCATGGGGGTTTTGGGTTTAATCGTCGGACTAATAATTGCCAATTTATTCGGCAGTATTTTAAACGCGCTGGGATGGATCGGAAAAACAATCTGGCTTGGCGTTACTGTAACCCTGGGTTATTTCGGCCTTACCATCGGGGTCAAGAAAGGCGAAGAATTCTGGAGTATGCTTACCTCGTGGTTTTCCAAGGAAAAGATTCAGAAAGAGAGCCGTACTGCAGGACAGGTAAAGCTCCTGGATACCAGCGCCATTATTGACGGACGTATCGCGGACCTCTGCACCAGCGGTTTTATGGAGGGAACGCTTCTGATACCGGTATTTGTGCTGGATGAGCTGCAGCATATCGCTGATTCTAACGATATCTTGAAAAGAAACCGCGGCCGGCGGGGTTTGGATATCCTTAACCGGATGAGAAAAGAGGCACATGTAAAGGTCCAGGTATATGACGATGTACAGGACCTTGCAGATATTCATGATGTAGATACTAAGCTTGTTCAACTGGCGAAAAGATTGCGAGGGAAGATCATCACGACCGACTTCAACCTAAATAAAGTAGCCGAACTGCAGGGTGTTAAGGTGCTGAATGTGAATGAGTTGGCCAACGCCCTCAAGCCGATTGTGCTTCCGGGCGAGGAAATGGTGGTGCAGGTGGTCCGGGATGGTAAAGAGGCCGGACAGGGAGTTGCTTACCTTGATGACGGCACGATGATAGTCGTTGACGGCGGCAAGAAGTATATCGGTCAGCCGGTACGGGCTACAGTGACCAGTGTGTTGCAGACCACTGCAGGAAGGATGATCTTTGCCAAGCTGAAGACTTTGCGAGATGAAGCCGGTGAAACGAAGCTTGACGAGGTGAATGCGGTTGGCTGATTCATCTGCGGTAGTAGTAGCTGCGGGCCAAAGCGTCCGGATGGGGGACGGCCCCAAGAAACAGTACCGCCTCTTGGGAGGTCTCCCGGTGATAAGCCGGACGCTTACTGTTTTTGAGCAGGTGGAAAGGATTAGCGATGTTGTCCTGGTGGTGCCCCCGGGCGAGGAAGAGTACTGCCGGAAAGAAATCGTTGAACCGGGCAGATACCGGAAGGTTAAGGCGGTTGTTCCGGGAGGCCGGCACCGGCAGGACTCCGTGTGGGCCGGCCTCCAGCATTTATCCGGCCGGCCGGAGGTAGTAGTGGTTCACGACGGTGTACGCCCGCTTGTCCGCCCCGAGTACGTAAATGCCGCCATCGAGGCTGCGGTTTCCTGGGGTGCGGCGGTGGTTGCGGTACCGGCCAAGGATACAGTCAAAACGGTTGGCCCCGAAGGCTTTATTATGCAAACTTTGCCACGGGAGAGGGTATATCTCGCCCAGACGCCGCAAGCCTTTCGCTTCAAGGTTTTGTTTGAGGCGCACCGCAGGGCGCGCCAGGAGGGTTTTTACGGTACCGACGATACGGTGCTGGTAGAACGTATGGGTTTACCGGTTAAGGTAGTGGCGGGCGGGTATGAAAACATTAAAATCACCACACCCGAAGACCTTACAGTTGCCAGGGCTATGATCGGTGAAGGGATGCCGCTGAGGGTGGGGGTCGGCTACGATGTCCACCGCCTGGTCCCGGGGAGGCCGCTTATCCTTGGCGGCGAAGAAATCCCGTTCGAAAAAGGCCTCGAGGGCCATTCAGATGCCGACGTTCTTTGCCATGCAGTAATGGATGCGCTGTTAGGAGCGGCCGGCGCGGGAGATATCGGACGGCATTTCCCGCCGACGGACGAGGCTTATAAAGGGATTGCAAGCCTGGAACTTCTCTCCCGGGTGCAACAGGAGTTGGCCTTGAGGGGTTTTGCGGTTGCGAACGTAGACGGGGTTGTCGTGGCAGAAAGACCGCGGCTGGCTGCTTTTGTAGACAGAATGGCACTGAATGTTTCACGTGTTCTTGGGGTCCCGCAATCCCTTGTAAACTTTAAAGCTACCACAACCGAGGGTTTGGGTTTCGCCGGCAGGGGAGAGGGGATCGCCGCGTACGCGGTGGCGCTTTTGCGACTGGTATAATCACCGCAGTTTACCCCCGGTTTAAGTTTTCAATCCGTAGGCAAGATGCTATAATTAGTCCTGAATGCGACAGCCTATACTGTTTGCATAGCTTGCCGGCGGTTTCCGGGAGAACAGGGGGTATTAAAGGGCCTTCCCGGCGATAAGTCGCATAACGAAGGAATGAAAATGGCCTCTCTGCCGGTTAACCCTCGGCCCGACACTCGGAGTAAAACCTTGTCGCCGGGAAGGGCGGGTGGCTAATAAGGTTATGCCGGCGGCGGTGCGGCAGTTTACTGCTGAGTGCCGGGTGCCTTAGGGAGGGCCGCAGCGGCCAAATGATTTCAGGAGGAGATTTGTGTTTAAGCGGCTCAAGGAAGACATACGCGTCTATTTAGAACGTGATCCTGCTGCGAAGAGCGCCCTCGAAATCCTCCTTTGCTATCCGGGTATACACGCCGTTTGGTTTTACCGGGTAGCCCACCGTTTTTATCGGTGGAGGTTTTTCTTGTTGGCGCGTCTTATCTCGCAGTTGGCACGTTTTCTGACGGGGATTGAGATCCATCCCGGCGCCAAAATTGGCAGGGGTTTCTTCATAGACCACGGCATGGGCGTAGTCATCGGTGAAACCGCGGAGATCGGGGACAACGTTTCGTTGTACCAGGGGGTAACGTTAGGCGGAACCGGCAAAGAAAAAGGCAAGCGGCATCCTACTATCGGTAACAACGTAGTCATTAGCGCCGGGGCTAAGATTCTGGGTTCTTTCACAGTGGGTGAAAACTCGAAGATCGGTGCGGGATCGGTGGTACTCAAGCCGGTGCCGCCGAACTGCACGGTTGTGGGGGTTCCGGGAAGAGTGGTCGTCCGGGAGGGCCAGAGGGTACGCGAAGGTGTCGACCTGAGGCATGATCTTCTGCCCGACCCGGTTGCGGAGGTGCTGGCCAGGTTTGAGGAAGAAATAACCAGGTTGAAGAACCGGCTTGAGGAGCTCGAATCGAGGGTAAACAGGGAGGGCGGGCCGTGATAGAGCTGTACAATACGCTAACCAAACGGAAAGAAAGATTCGACCCCGGTGAACCGGGAAGGGTCCGAATGTATGTCTGCGGTCCCACCACGTATAACTACATACACTTGGGAAATGCGAGGACGTTCGTGATCTTCGATACCATCCGGCGCTACCTCGAATACCGCGGCTTTCATGTTCTTTTCGTCCAGAACTTTACGGACGTTGACGATAAGATCATCAAAAGAGCTGCAGAGGAAGGCATGGAACCGCGCGATTTGGCGGCGAAGTACATTGAAGCTTATTTTGAGGACGCCGACCGTCTTAACGTGCGCCGGGCCGACGTCCACCCGAAGGTTTCGGAGCACATTCCCGAAATCATTGCGCTGATTGAAACGTTGATCGCAAAAGGAGTCGCTTACGTGGCCGGCGGCGATGTCTACTTTTCCGTGCGGCGCTTTCCGCAGTACGGAAAGCTGTCCGGGCGCCGATTAGAGGAGATGCTGGCCGGGGCACGGGTTGAACCGGAAGCAAACAAGCGCGACCCGCTTGATTTTGCGCTCTGGAAGAGTGCGAAGCCCGGAGAACCGACCTGGCCCAGCCCATGGGGAGGGGGGCGGCCGGGCTGGCACATCGAGTGCTCGGCGATGGCGCTTAAGTACCTCGGAACCAACTTCGACATTCACGGCGGTGGTGCGGACCTTATCTTTCCGCACCACGAAAACGAAATCGCACAGTCGGAATCGGCCACCGGCGAGCCTTTCGCAAGGTACTGGCTGCATAACGGCTTTATCACCGTAAGGCAAGAAAAGATGTCCAAGTCCATCGGGAACGTCTTTCTGGTCCGGGATATATTGCAGCTTTACCCGCCGCCCGCAGTGCGGATGTTTCTCATCGGCACCCACTACCGGAGTCCCCTTGATTATGCGCCGGAGTACATCGAGGCCTCGGTGCGGAGTCTTGAAAGGCTTGAAACCTCTTTCCGGCTGCTAACAGAAGCTGTCGGAAGGGCGTTGCCCGGTAAAGGTGAAAACGGTCCTCTGGAGGAGCGGTTGTCGGTTTTGGAGGCGGAGTTTAAATCTGCTATGGACGACGACTTCAACACCGCTGATGCGCTGGCCTGCTATTTTGACCTGGTCCGGGAGGTCAACACCGCGGTCCACGCGGCTGTACTTCCTCCCAGGGAGACGCTGGAGAAGGCGATGGACCTCTTTTGCGGATTCAACCGTGTGCTCGGTATCGTTCCGGAAAGGGAAGGGAAACCGGCCTTCGAAGCAGCTGCCGGGGGCGACGACCTTTCTGCACGGCTTTTAGACCTGTTGATTTCGGTACGCCAGGATGCCCGGCAAAAGAGGGATTGGGTGACGGCGGACCGCATTCGCGAAGGGCTGAAGGAGATAGGGATAATTTTGGAGGATACGCCTGAGGGAGTACGGTGGAAACGGGCGTAAATCAGTCGTCGGTCGTCAGTCGTCGGGTATAAGAAAGGGGACAAGGAGAAAGAGGGTACAAAGGCTGCTTTTTGGTATCGGAAGTCAGCGGCCGGAGGTCGCAAGGAACTTGAGGAAACTGCAGAAAAAATGCGTTCTATCAATGCCAAGGTTGTTTCAGGCATTTTGGATCAATGCGGACCAGGCATGTCTCCGCGGACCATATCCGGAGAGAGATCGCCTGCGGTCCAGTGGAGTAGAGGGAATACGCCGGGGGCGGGAGATTGACTGAGGTGCTTTATGGGCGCCACCCGGTCAGGGAAGCGCTGAAGTCCGGGCGGCCGCTGAACAAAATCCTGATAGCGCGGGGGCAGAGCGGCCCCTTATTTCAGGAAATCAGGGGTCTGGCATCGGCCAGGGGCATACCCTTGCAGTTGGTTGATAGACAGGCACTCGATAGAATTACGTCCGGGGGTGTGCACCAGGGGTATTTGGCCTTTGCGGCCGTTAAGGAGTATGTAACGGTAGACGATATCCTGGCAGGAGCCAAAGGATCGCCGCTTGTCGTGGTTCTCGCGCATATTACCGACCCGCGGAATTTAGGTGCCATCCTGCGAACGGCGGCGGCTGCCGGTGTTGACGGAGTAATTATCCCGTCGCGCCGTGCCGCGGGTTTAAGCGGTGAAGCGGCTAAGGCTGCCGCAGGGGCTATCGAACACGTCGCCGTTGCGAGGGTGACCAACATCACCCGGACGCTTCGCTATTTAAAAGAAAAAGGCTTTTGGATCGTGGGCGCGGAAGCCGGTGCGCCGGTGTTGCTGTGGGAGGTGCAGCTTACAGGGGCGCTGGCTGTCGTAATCGGGGGTGAGGCCACCGGGCTCGGGCGGACGGTACAAAAAGAGTGTGATTACAAAGTGCGGATACCGATGTCCGGGAAGATAGCGTCGCTTAATGCTTCGGTAGCGGCGGCGCTTGTTCTTTATGAGGTAGTCCGCCAGCGCTGGAAAGCCGATGCGCGAAATAATAATCGTTGACGGCTACAACATGATTTTTTTGCAGGCCGCCGGCAAAGAGTTGGACCTGGCCCATGCCCGTGAGCGCCTTCTCGACCGTTTGGTTCAATATGCCGTTCTCGCTGGTGTGGAAGTTGTGGTGGTGTTCGACGCGTACCGCGTTAAGGGCGGCAAGGAGGAGTCCGAGCAGCGGGACGGATTAACGGTTATATTCACAGCGGAAGGAGAATCCGCGGACACCGTGATCGAGCGTTTATGCGCTCAGTTGTCGGACCGGTTCACTGTTTCCGTGGTAACAGCCGACTGGGCGGAACAGCGGTTGGCGTTAGGGTACGGGGCGCTTAGAATGACCCCTAAAGAGTTTGATACGGAGGTTAATGAGGTTATTCAACGTCACCGGAAACAGGTTTCTACTGCATCAAGTCCTACGGATAACTACATCGAAAACCGGTTGGCGGAAGAGATGAGGGTCATTTTGTCAAAATGGCGGCAGGGCAAAGGTTAATGTAGAGTCTGTGTTATTTTTTCACCTTGACGCTCTTTAACCTGTTAGTTATAATGTGAAAAAGCAGTTCATGGACAACCTTACGGAAGTGGGGGCGATAGGTTGAGCCTCAGCGGCTTGAGCCGGGAGATGTGCCCAGCGTACGACGTAATGCAGGACGAGGAAATCGTAGAATTCGCAAGGGAGGGCGACATTGAGGCGCAGGAGTTTTTGATCAATAAGTATAAGAATTTTGTCCGGGCAAAGGCACGATCTTATTTCCTTATTGGTGCCGACCGCGAGGATATCATACAGGAAGGAATGATAGGGCTTTATAAGGCCATCCGGGATTTCCGTTTGGACAAGCTCTCGTCATTCAGGGCTTTTGCAGAGTTGTGTATCACCAGACAGATCATAACCGCGATTAAAACCGCAACCAGGCAGAAACACATTCCCTTAAACTCATATATTTCTTTAAACAAGCCGATTTATGACGAAGATTCTGACCGGACTCTGTTGGACGTTGTTTCGGGAGCCGGGCTTACCGACCCGGAAGAATTGATCATCAGCCGGGAAGAGTTTGATAATATCGAAGAAAAGATCGGCGAACTTCTAAGCGCTTTGGAAAGAAAGGTCCTGATCTCGTACCTCAACGGCAAGTCGTACCAGGAAATTGCGGAAGACCTGAAAAGGCACGTCAAATCGATCGATAACGCGCTTCAGCGGGTCAAGCGAAAACTCGAACGCTACCTTGAAAAAAGAGAAAACTGAGTTTAAAGGGGGGTGGTTAGCCCCCTCAAATTTATCGGTATTCAGCATGCATCGCGTGCGAATACGGCATCCCCTCGTAGTTGTTCAAGAGCCGGGATTCACAGTAGTAAATTGGGCTCTATGAATTCAAATTGCTGCATACAAATTCCCCAGAGCTGAGATTCGTTTCCGCGCCTGATAGCAGGAGCCTTTTCGGCGCTTGACCGGGAAGTCCGGTTATTTTATAATGATAAAACGGTGCTGGGGTAGCTCAATGGCAGAGCAGCTGACTTGTAATCAGCAGGTTGTGGGTTCAAATCCCATCCCCAGCTCCACTAAAGACCGGAAGTCAGGAGCCGGAGGTTTAGAGTGAGTTCGCGGGGTGAATCCCGAAAAATAGACCGGCAGTTTGAGTTGGTTGAAATGGCAAGTATTGTGACTTGAAAACGGCTTCTCGATCTGTTATAATAAACAATGTGACACCGCGGGGTGGAGCAGCAGGAAGCTCGTCGGGCTCATAACCCGAAGGTCGTAGGTTCAAATCCTACCCCCGCAACCAGAAGAAAACAAGAGGGCTGTCTTAAAGTTAAGGGGCAGCCCCTTTTTCATCGTAGATGGAGCAAAATACTTTTTGCTGCGCAACAGATAGTTTTACTGCATCTTGCTGCGTTCTTATTTACCGGAAAAGGGGGGACTAAGCCCTGCCCGGTTTGGGAGTAAATTGGGCCATGGACTCTTCGGTGTGTTTTAGGGCTATTAGTATCGCCTCGGCCTGACGCATAACAACCTCAATTGTCCTGCGGCAGGCTTGTAATACCTGCTCATGACCCGGTGTTAGAGGTTCGGGATAGGCAGTCAGGCGGCACAAAAATAACGGGGGGAGGTATTTAGCTAACATGTACGCTTGGCAAGTCTCCCAAGATAAGTCCGTGTTGTCCCCGGTGGGTGCTAATGCGTAGCGGTTGGTGTTTTTAAAGTGTATGAGTATGAAGGGAACGTCTTCATCGAACAGCCCGGCGAGTTTGCCGGGATCACGCGGCGCATCAGGTAAAGGGTAATAATAGTTCCCCGCAGGTCTATAGCGGCCGGCATCCTCCTGAAGCAACTCGCGGACGCGGTTGCGCCAATCTTCACCATCACCCCAGCTCTGAGTGTCCAGGGACGCAAACAGTGTCTCCGCTAATTGCTCCGGGGTCTCGTCATCGGGGACGGCGCGCCCTAAGGATTGTAACTGATCGGCCAATTCCTCACGGCTGAGGATAAAGGGGTTCGAATCTGGCGGGTAGCTGTAACCCCCGTTGTCCAACCATTTCCGGCAGCGGGCGGCAGACCAGTCGGCAGGGTCTGGCAGAACGATCTCCCACGTCTCGCCGTAACCTTGAGACCAATCAAAGTCGACGGGCTTAACATATATGGCATCGGTGTAAAGGTTGTTAACGTTAGTTTTGATCTTCTCACGTCTCATGGTTTGATTCTCCTCTCACGGTTTGCTTGATATTTCTATAAAAGGTGCCCAGATTCCTTGTGAGAAACGAAAAGTTGTGGCCGGATGTTGAGCGCGAAATAAAGAACCGTTTTCAGCAATGGCAAAAAGCTTATTTACTCTGCCTTCTTGACATGGATACGGCCTTCATTTACAATACTATTTACGATAGCAAAAGCAAACGCCCATATAGCTCAGTCGGCAGAGCGCATCCTTGGTAAGGATGAGGTCGCCGGTTCAAATCCGGCTATGGGCTCCATAAGCGGCGGCGTAGCTCAGTTGGTCAGAGCATGCGGTTCATACCCGCAGTGTCCGGGGTTCGAGTCCCTGCGCCGCCACCAGAGAGCAACGCCTGGACGCAGCGGTTCAGGTTTTTGCATATCTCCAGGACTTGCGCTGGACCGGAATTATTGCTATAATGTTTTCCGGCACACGCGCCTACGATATGATAATTATGCTGTAACCGTTCCGCGATAGCTCAACGGTAGAGCATCCGGCTGTTAACCGGAGGGTTGCAGGTTCGAATCCTGCTCGCGGAGCCAGAAAGATCAAGGGGTTCGGGATCTTCACTAATGGTCCGAACCCTTTTTTAGTGCCCGACATTGCAACGACCTTCTAATTTCAAAAAACGCTGAAAAGCGTTTCTCTTCCGGTATCTCTAAGGCAGGCATAAGACTTCATAGAGGAGCACATATTAAACTCAAGCTCAACATGGCTTTATGTTATGTTCGGAGTAGTCGTTCACGACTGCAGTCGTCACCGGGAATGAAAATGATGGTTCAATTGCTTGTACTTTAGTCTTTTATAAACGTCGAACGCAGAACGTAGAACAGACCCTAAAGGTCTATCAGTATAAGGTTGAACGCATTTTCGAAGGAGAGCGGCTATGGACCTGGAAATGTCCCTGCCCGGACTGTCCTTTTTCAAAAGAAATCCTAAAGGCCAGCCGACCCTGGATATTGCGGAAGCGTTCGGCCTCTGGCTGCTGCTTTATACCAGGTACGTCAACCTGCACCAACTCCTCGTATTGAGGAACTTCATCCACGACCGCGACCTCGCGGTTGTAACCAATACAGTGATTGACAACTTCAAAAGCCAGGCCGAAACCTTGGAGAAAGAAGGAGCAAACTTTAATGTCAAAGTGCCGGGACGGCACCCAACAGACGAGAAGACGTCTGCGGACGTTGAACTGTTCACCGACGAGTTTATCTACAATTTGGTTTTCACACGCCTGCGGGACGATCTGTTCTTGTTAAACCGGACGGTACGGAGTGCCGCAACCAACGACCGCTTCAGGGGGGTCCTGCGCGATTTTTTGACCGTACAGGTAAACACCTTTAACCAGGTGGTGAAATACGGCAAATTAAAGGAGTGGCAAGACCCCGCTCCCACCTTCAAGACTGCGAGGGCGGTAAAGAAGGAAAGACTCGACATCGGCGAAGCCATCCACCTATGGGAGTACCTGTCGCTACGATACGATCAGATTCAATTGACCGAGTTCTTCGCTTCCTTTGCGCACGACACAGAGTACCAGGCAATCTTGAACCGTGGGATTGGGAACCTGAAAAGTCAGGCGGCAAAAATCGAAAGAGTTGTGGTTGAAAACGAAATTCCGCTGCCAAAAAGACCGCCTGTATCGATACAAGCACCGATTGACCCCGAAACACTCGAAGACAATTTCACCTACCGGGTAATCTTGCGCGGGATACAAGAGGCCCTGGACCTTCATCTGAGGGCCATCGTCGAGACTACCAGGAACGATGCACTACGGGAGATGTTTACGGAGTTTCTGTCAGCGGAATTGGATTTCTATGACAAGTTTTTAAAGTATGGCAAGATGAAAGGATGGCCGTCCCTGCCGCCCACCTTTGCCCAGCCAGTATAGTTCTGCGCTTTTCACGCTATCTGCTTCTTTTGTAGGCGCGTACCTTTGCAAAGAGCACGGTTTCCACCTTGTTGAAAGGCTTCGTACGCCATTACGACTGTGGGCAAGTCTCCCCGCTGATGTAAACGAACTATCTCTCGTGCCAGGCCGACGCGGGAAAGAGGTTGTTTGGATAATAACGGGAAAACTTAGCAATACTACAACAAAAGACGTTCAACGCTCAACGTTCAAGGTTGAAGGTTCAACATTTCGGGTCTAATGTTCTCCGTTCTCTTAACGTTGAACAGACCCCGCATCCTGCCGATTGAGGTGGCACGTTGAACCGATGAACTACTGCCATATAGGCTTGGCACGTTAAACGGAGGAGGAAAGAGTGTGGCTGAGTTTCCCGGGGGTCTCGCCGGTATTTTAACAGTAATTCAGGTGTTTTTCGGTATAGTGATCGGCCTCTATTTCTGGAACCTGCTGCGGGCCCAGCAGGGCGGAAAGGTAGCGGTGCGGCGCGACAGCAACCGCGAGTTTGAGAAACTGCGTCATTTGAGGTCGATTTCGCTTACCGAGCCGCTTGCCGAGAAGACACGGCCGCGGAGTTTTGATGAGGTGATCGGGCAGGAGGAGGCGGTGAAAGCGCTCAGGGCGGCGCTCTGCGGCCCACATCCCCAGCATGTTCTTCTCTACGGCCCGCCCGGAGTCGGTAAAACGGCGGCTGCCCGCTTAATCTTGGAGGAAGCCAAGAAGAATGAGCACTCCCCTTTTAAGAATGAGGCGAAGTTTGTTGAAATCGATGCTACAACTGCACGTTTTGACGAGCGGGGTATCGCCGACCCTTTGATCGGTTCGGTGCACGACCCGATATACCAGGGGGCCGGTCCGTTAGGTATTGCGGGGGTACCGCAGCCGAAGCCGGGAGCGGTTACCAAGGCGCACGGCGGCATACTGTTCCTCGACGAAATCGGGGAGTTGCACCCCATCCAGATGAACAAGCTTTTGAAGGTGCTTGAGGACCGGCGCGTCTTCCTGGAAAGCGCATACTACAATCCGGAAGACCCCAACACCCCGGCACACATCCACGACATCTTCCAGAACGGGCTGCCGGCGGATTTCCGCCTGGTCGGGGCCACCACCCGCCAGCCGGATGAAATTGCACCTGCCATCCGGTCGCGCTGCGTGGAAATCTTTTTCCGACCGCTTACGCCGGCGGAGATAACGGTGATCGCGGCCAACGCAGTCAAGCGTATCGGTCTTGAAGCGGAAGAGGGGGCTTTGGGAGTGGTGACCAGGTACGCCACCAATGGCCGAGAAGCAGTAAACATGGTGCAGTTGGCGGGCGGTGTGGCCATTGCCGAGGGACGGCCGACAATCAGTGTTGCGGATATGGAATGGGTGGTCACCTGCGGACAGTACAACCCGCGGCCGGAGGAAAGACTGCCGGCACAGCCGGCGGTCGGCGTGGTGGCGGGGTTGGCGGTATACGGGCCGAACGCCGGTGCCGTCTTAGAGATCGAGGTTTCCGCGCTTCCGGCAAAGAGGGGGTGCGGCAGGCTGAATGTCACGGGAGTAGTGGATGAGGAAGAGTTTCAGGGCACAGGCAGGCGCGTCCGTCGCAAAAGTTCGGCAAAAAGCGCGGTGGAAAACGTTCTAACCGCACTGCGGCACGTCATGGGAGTGGAACCGGCAGATTACGACATCCATGTTAATTTCCCGGGAGGGATACCCGTGGACGGGCCTTCGGCGGGGGTCGCCGTAGCGACGGCGGTTTACTCCGCCCTTACCGGAGTCCCTGTGGACAACCGGGTTGCGCTTACCGGCGAACTTTCCATCCGCGGGACGGTAAAGCCCGTGGGGGGGATTGTTGCAAAGGTTGCGGCAGCCGCACAGGCAGGTGCAAAGCGGGTTTTGATACCCCGGCAAAACTACCAGAAACTGTTTGAAGGCTTCAGCGGCATCGAGATTATCCCGGTCGACCGCCTGGAAGAAGTGATCTCGGAGGCATTGCTTGGTGAGAAGAGGGCAGGGCAAAGTACGGCAGGAGAAACGTACACCCGGACGACCCTACCCTTTAGCGCCAAAGCAACTTTTTAGGCGAAAATTTCCCAGTTTCGACGCTTTTTTGTTTAATAAGGGGTTTATTCCTGTAGCACGAGTATTTCACGTATGCTAAAATAATTATTAATCAGTCAGCAAGTTAAAAGGCTTGCATCAAGTTAGAGGGCTCAGATATAGGAGGTGCTACAGGGTGGAGGCAAAAAAGCGTGTATTACCGCTTTTGCCGCTGCGAGGCCTTTTGGTCTTTCCTTACATGGTGATCCACCTTGATGTTGGCCGGGAGAAATCTGTGCGTGCCATCGATGAAACGATGCTGCGCGATAGGCATATTTTTTTGGCGGCTCAGCGTGACGCTCAGACGGATGACCCCAGACCGGAAGACATCTACGAGGTAGGCACTGTGGCTGAGGTTAAGCAGCTTTTGAAGTTGCCGGGCGGAACGATCCGGGTACTGGTAGAGGGTTTGGCCAGGGCGAAGGTGTCATGCTACCTTTCGGACCAACCTTTTTTTAAGGTCGAGGTTGAACAGTTTGGCGAGGAACAGGCGAGGAGCAGCCATGTAGAGGCTTTGATGCGTAACCTGGTGCAGCAGTTTGAGCAGTACGTCAAGCTTTCTAAGCGCATCCCGCCGGAGACTGTGGTATCAGTGGTGAGCATTGACGAACCAGGCCGGCTGGCGGATATCATCGCTTCCCACCTGACCTTGAAGATCGAGGACAAGCAGGAACTCTTAGAGGCGGTGGACGCGGCAACACGCCTTGAGAAGCTTTGTGCGATTATAGGGCGTGAATTGGAGATAGTGGAGCTCGAGCGGCGGATAAACATCCGGGTCCGGAAGCAAATGGAGAAGACGCAGAAGGAGTACTACCTGCGCGAGCAGATGAAGGCCATTCAAAAGGAACTCGGCGAAAAAGACGAACGCCAGGCCGAGGGCGAAGAGTACCGGGACAAGATCGCGCAGGCCAAGCTGCCGAAGGAAGTGGAGGAGAAAGCGCTCAAAGAGGTTGAGCGGCTGGAAAAAATGCCGCCGATGGCGGCAGAGGCAACGGTGGTTCGGAATTATCTCGACTGGATCCTGGCGTTGCCGTGGACGAAGGTCACGCGCGACCGTCTGGACATCGACGCCGCCAATAAGATCCTTGAGGAAGACCACTACGGGCTTAAAGAGCCGAAAGAGCGGATCCTTGAGTATTTAGCGATCCGGAAGTTGGCGAAAAGCATGAAAGGGCCGATCCTTTGCTTCGTAGGACCACCCGGTGTCGGCAAGACTTCGCTGGGGCGTTCGATCGCACGAGCACTTGAGCGCAAGTTTGTCCGTATATCGCTCGGCGGCGTCCGGGATGAGGCTGAGATCCGCGGGCACAGGCGCACCTACGTGGGTGCGCTGCCGGGGCGGATCATCCAGGGGATGCGCAACGCCGGTTCTAAGAACCCGGTGTTCCTCCTCGATGAAGTGGATAAGATGAGCACCGATTTCCGGGGCGACCCGGCGTCGGCGCTGCTGGAAGTGCTGGATCCGGAACAGAACAACACCTTCTCGGATCACTACATCGAGATTCCGTTCGACCTTTCGCAGGTGTTGTTCATCACCACGGCCAACTACCCGTATAACATTCCGCGGCCGCTGTGGGACCGGATGGAGATAATCCAGATTTCAGGTTACACAGAAGAAGAAAAGGTTCAGATTGCAGTCCGGCATTTGATGCCGAAGCAGCTCAAGGAGCACGGGCTCAATAAAGAACAGTTGACGATCTCGGAGAACGCCCTGCGGAAGGTAATCCGGGAGTATACCCGCGAATCCGGCGTCCGCAATATGGAGCGCCAGATAGCGGCAATCTGCCGCAAAACGGCCAAACAGATCGTTTCCGGGAAGTCGGAGCGGATCCGGGTTACGGGGCAGAACGTGGAAAAGCTCCTCGGCATTCCCAAATACAGGTACGGGGTGGCGGAAAAGGAGGATGAGACTGGTGTTGCGACCGGACTCGCCTGGACCGAAACCGGGGGGGATACCTTATCAATCGAGGTCACCCTTTGCAAGGGGAAGGGCAACCTGATCTTGACCGGGAAGCTCGGGGAGGTAATGCGCGAGTCGGCACAGGCCGGGTACAGCTTTATACGGTCTCGGGCCCGCCAGTTGGAGATTGAAGAAGACTTTCACGAGAAGTACGACGTGCACATCCACATCCCCGAGGGTGCGACGCCGAAGGATGGTCCTTCTGCCGGCATCACGATGGCCACTGCGCTGGCTTCGGCACTGACCGGGCGCAAGGTGCGCCACGATGTTGCGATGACCGGGGAAATCACCCTCCGGGGGAAAGTCCTTCCTGTCGGCGGGGTTAAGGAGAAGATTTTGGCTGCGCACCGTGCCGGTATTAAGACCGTTATTCTGCCGCTTGATAACAAGAAGGAGCTGGAAGAGATTCCGCCCCAGGTAAAAAACAAGCTCCGGCTTATCCTGGTCAGTCATATGGACGAGGTCCTACAGACAGCGCTTCTGGATGACAGAACGCATACGTTCTCTGAAACCGGAGACCTTCCGGCAGTTGTGTGGGGGCAGGCATGACGGATGTTAGACGCCGAGGGCTGCAGGCG
Source organism: Bacillota bacterium (assembly GCA_040756575.1). GTDB lineage: Bacteria > Bacillota > Desulfotomaculia > Desulfotomaculales > Ammonificaceae > DTYU01. The sequence continues at coordinate 22,975 of JBFLYP010000025.1, forward strand.
CTGACACTGCGTTAAGTGCTGTATTTCGTGAGAATAATGCAAAAAGGGGCTGTCCTTAAGGGGTTAATTAGGGCAGCCCCTTTTCCTTGTCCCCCGTGCTTACTTAACGGCAGGAAGTTGCCCGATGCGAGAAGCATTGCGTTGCAACCAGTTGTTAAAGTCCTGTTGCGTGCCGAAAGCGTTCTGGTCGGGTTTACCATAAGCGGCTAACAGCCGTTTTTGGTTTTCGTCATACCACTTAACTGAAATGCGGTTCTTGAAATAGGTGTGATCGTAAGCGGTAAATCCTTTTAATAATTCGCTCAGGGAGGTTTGCCCGGTCCTCCAGGTATCCCACCGGAGCCAGCACGCCACTTTAAATGATTCTAACCATTCAAGGGTGTCGATTTGATACGGGTAAAGGTCAGCGGGGAAGCTTTTGTTAAGCAACTGCCGCTGTGCCTGTTCGAGCCAAAAGATGCTTCGGAGCAGCCGCCACTTCTGTTCATCGGTTGGGGTCGCCCCGGTCTCGTAGACCGACAGTACGGATTGTGTAGCCACCGTACCTAACAGTGCAGCATGGTATAATTCTTTTTCCGTGCCTACAATATTCTGGGAAATGCGGGCTGTTCTTGTGACAGGATCCCAATCGACATCAGCCTGCAAGGCCTCGGCCACAAACCGCAGGGGCACAAGTACCCTTCCGTTTTGGATGACCGGTGGGACGTCGGAAGCGATCTCTTTGCCGTTTACGGTTATTTTGATAGCCCCTTGCGCGAAAGCTGCCCCTGTAATGAAGACGACACATAGCGCTAATACGGATAATAGTTTCAAAACCTTCACAGCGATCCCTCCTTAAGGTAATTATGGGATAAGATTCGTCACCAAAAACCATAATCCTGTCTGATTTTGTAAAAACGTTTGAAAGGACTAAAAGGGGCCGCCTTAAAACCACGAGGATTTGAAACCGGCCCCGGGGGTACGGCATTTTAAAGCTATGATGATACCGGTTTAGGCGTCGAGTATAAGGTTAAATTATCGCCGGGTTTTTCTCGGTGAATCCTTGCTTTGATCATTTCGGCTTCCGGTTGGCTTCGGACCCCAAAAGATTTCTGTATAGGTTACCGGGCGGGGGAGTTCTCCCGCCTGCTGGAGAACTTCTTGCAGGCGGTAAAAGTGAGCGGGGTTTGCCTTGCTGCCGGAGTTCCAGATGTGTTCCTTTTGCCCGCGGGTGACGATGCTTTCCAGTCCAGGCAGGCTCATTTGCGGGAAATACGGGCCGAGGATCCAGGCGATTTCCGCGGCCGGCCGGTGATAAAGATCTGTCTTGGCGCGCGCCAGTGCCCGGCTGAAAGCGGCGAGAATCGAGCCGTTCTCGGCGGCCCAGTTTTCCGGTGCAGCGAGGACGGTCAGGCACAGGGGCTTTCCACTGCTGAGGGGTGCAGCAAAGAACGCTTTTTTAGCACGGGTTAAGGATGTCGCTGCGGGTTCTGGCAACACGATGTAATCACCCGTGCCGGCCAAGAAGACGGGTATACGCAGCCTTTCCGGGATGTTTACAATGAGGACCGCCTCGCGGTACGGGTAAACGCCATTGTCCCGCAGAGCCGCTTCCAGGACCGCCGTGGTGGCACTTGTAGGCTCGGCGGTGATGATGGCTTTTTGCTTGGTTTTTTCCCAGGTGAAAAGCTCCGGTTTACGGCCGAGAAGAAGGGCATACTCGTGTTCGGTAAGGGTCGCCACGGCAACCTGTTTTTCGCCGAAGAAGATGCGGCTGTACAGCAGGTCTTCTAAGCTGCACGTATGTAGCACACCGGGCTTTTGCCAGTCCCGGTCGCTGCTGTCGGTGTTAACCACCTGCACCTCGAGTCCGGCTTCATCGAAGTAACCCCGCACAATACTGAGATATACCGGCAGTATCTCCAACCGCGGTACAGGGGTGGCGACATATATAACCGGACGTTTGGACACGCGCTGCTTATTCAGGTAGAAAGGGACCAGCCCTGCTGTTATGATTGCCAGGAGGAGGCCGCCTGCGATAATCCGGTGGTTTAGACGCAAATAAAACCACCTCCGGGCAAAATTTGCTCCTCCTCGGATATCTATGCCGGTAGCAGGGAGATATGCGGGCAAGTTGACACGGTGGCGCTTGCCGGGTAAGATTATTGGTATGAAATTACCGGCGCGGCTGTTGCGTGTTACCACCGGCAGCGGTGGGACATTTGAGGGGAAACAGAGCACGGCAGGCCGTGAAGGGATGAATGGCAGAGAAAGCCGGCAAGGACTCTGGGAGTGCCACATGCGGCAAGCCGCACAACGAAATCTGAAAAACTTTTCATAGCGTTTTGTGCCTGAGCGCAGCGAAAGGCGTGAATCTGAAAATCGTTCTACGTGCGACGTTCTACGTTCTACGTTAGGAGCAGGAGACGGAGAAAGGGACTAAACTACGGATGAACACCCATTTTCATAACGTTTTGTGCCTGAGCGCAGCGAAAGGCATGGTTATAAGAATGAAAAATTTAATTGCCTGTCCTCGGTCTTTTATAAACGTCGAACGTTGAACGGACCCTAAAGGTCTGTCAGTATAAGGTTGAACGTTTATTTTTCGGAGGAGGAATAAAAGTAAATTGAGCGGAAATAAAATGCTGCCTCCGGCGTACAACCCAAAACTCGTGGAGGAAAAGTGGTACCGTGTTTGGGAAGAAGGAGGGTACTTCAGGGCCGAGGTTGATCCGGCAAAAAAGCCGTTTTGCATTGTGATGCCGCCGCCGAATGTGACGGGCGAGCTGCACATGGGGCACGCCCTGAACAACACCCTTCAGGATGTGCTCGTACGCTGGCGACGGATGCAGGGCTATAGCGTCCTTTGGCTCCCCGGAACCGACCATGCGGGGATCGCCACGCAGGCGCGGGTTGAGGCGATGCTGGCAAAGGAGGGGCTCTCCCGCTTTGATCTCGGCCGGGAGAAGTTTCTCGAACGGGTCTGGGCGTGGAAGGAAAAGTACGGTAACACCATCACTATGCAGTTAAGGCGCCTCGGGGCATCCTGCGACTGGGAACGCGAGCGGTTTACGATGGACGAGGGGTGTTCGGAAGCGGTAAAGGAGGTCTTCCTCCGCCTTTACGAGTGCGGTCTCATTTACCGCGACAACTATATCGTCAACTGGTGCCCGCACTGCAGAACGGTGATTTCCGATATTGAGGTTGAACATAAGGAGACGGCGGGACACCTTTACTACATCAAGTACCCGTTCAAGGAAGGGAACGGCTATGTTTTGATCGCCACCACCCGCCCGGAGACGATGCTGGGCGATACGGCGGTCGCGGTGAACCCGGCCGACGAACGCTTCCGGGATTTGATCGGTAAGACGTTGATTCTGCCGCTGGTACAACGTGAACTGCCGGTTATCGCCGACGACTATGTGGAAATGGAGTTCGGGACGGGTGCGCTTAAGGTAACGCCGGGACACGACCCCAACGACTTTGAGATCGGCCGCCGGCATAACCTGCCTTCTGTTCAGGTGATCGGACCGGACGGCCGTATGACACCGGAAGCCGGCGTACGTTACGCGGGGCTCGACCGGTGGGAGTGCAGGAAGCTTGTGATCGAAGATCTCCAGAGAGAAGGCCTGCTGGTCAAGATCGAAGACCTGAGCCACGCCGTCGGCCGCTGCTACCGGTGCGATACGGTCATCGAGCCTACCGTTTCGAAGCAGTGGTTCGTCCGGATGAAGCCGCTGGCGGAACCGGCGATCCGGGCTGCGGAAGACAAGCGGGTGGTCTTCATACCGGAGCGTTTTACGAAGATATACCTGAACTGGCTTGAAAACATCCGCGACTGGTGCATCTCGCGTCAGTTGTGGTGGGGGCACAGGATACCGGTCTGGCACTGCCCCGACTGCGGTGAGAGCACCGCTTCGCGCGGAGAGGTGGAAAGATGCCCCCGCTGCGGCTCGGAACGGGTGGAGCAGGATCCCGACGTGCTTGACACCTGGTTCTCCTCGGCGCTCTGGCCCTTTTCAACGCTGGGGTGGCCGAAAGAAACCGCCGACCTGAGCTATTTCTACCCCACATCGGTACTGGTCACCGCGCGGGACATTATATTCTTCTGGGTCGCGCGAATGATCTTTATGGCGCTTGCTTTCATGGACGATGTGCCGTTCCGTGAGGTCTTTATCCACGGGCTTGTGCTTGACGCCCTCGGGCGCAAGATGTCAAAGTCCTTAGGCAACGGCGTCGATCCCATTGATGTGATCGAGAGCCATGGCGCCGATAGCCTCAGGTTTATGCTGGTGACCGGGAACACCTCCGGCAATGACCTTCGCTTCCACTTCGAAAGACTCGACGGGGCGCGCAATTTTATCAACAAACTCTGGAACGCTTCGCGGTTCGCCCTTATGAACCTCGGGGACGACAGGGCGATGGAGCAGGTCGACCGGTCTAAGTACGAGCTTGTGGACCGCTGGATTTTGAGCCGCTACCACCGGGCTGTGCGAAAGACCTCCGAATGCCTCGATCTTTACGATCTCGGCGAGGCGGCACGTGTGCTTTACGACTTCGTCTGGGACGAGTTCTGTGACTGGTACATCGAATTAGTGAAACCCCGCCTTTACCGGGGTACGCCCCGGGAAGCGGCGGTTGCCCGTGCGGTGTTGCGCAAGGTGCTCGGCGGGACGCTTAGGCTTCTCCACCCCTTCGTGCCGTTTGTCACCGAGGATATCTGGCACCACCTTGAGCCCGGCGCGGCCCCTTTGATCGCCCAGTGCTGGCCCGGGGACGAGCCGGAACTCGCGGACCCTGCCGCCGAGGAGGAAATGGCCGTCCTGATGGAGATCATCCGGTCTGTGCGTCACATCCGGGCCGAGATGAAAGTGCCGCCCGGACGCCGGGCGGCTGTGGTTCTGGTCGCGCCCGAAGAAAAAGTCCGCCAGGTGATTGAGCAAAACAAACGGTACATTGAAGAACTTGCCGCCGGTACGGTTTCCGTTGCGCGGGAGTTAGCGGTTAAACCCGCGCAGGCCGCACACGCGGTTGCGGCAGGAGTGGAAATACTTGTTCCCCTCGGCGGTCTGATCGACATCGACAAGGAGCGGGCAAGGCTGGTCAAGGAACTGGATACGGTGTTAAATGAACTAAGCCGGGTGGAAGGAAAACTCCGGAACGCCGGGTTTTTATCCAAGGCCCCGGCAGAGGTGGTTGCCAAAGAGCGCGAAAGGCAGGCGGAACTTACGCAGAAACGTGATTCGCTCGCGGCGCGGCTCAAAATGTTCGGATAGCGTTAAAGGAATTATGAATTACGAAGAAGCGATCGCCTACATGCAAAACGCGGCTGCGGCGGGGATTAAGCCGGGGCTTGAGCGGATAAGCAGGCTCCTCGACCGTCTCGATAACCCGCAGCACAGGTTTAGAGCGGTGCACGTCGGCGGTACTAACGGCAAGGGTTCCGTCGCCGCGATGCTGACGGCGGTTTTGTCAGCAGCCGGGTACAAGGTCGGTACCTTTACCTCGCCGCACCTCCACTCCTATACCGAAAGGTTCCGGTTGAACGGCACGCCTGTTGAACCCGCGGTGTTGGCGGGATTAATCGGTGACATCGTGCCCGTACTGGAGTCGCTCCGGGCGGAGGACGTCATTCCCACCGAGTTTGAGATCCACACGGCGCTGGCGTTTCTTTTCTTTCTCCGGGAAGCGGTTGACATTGCGGTGGTTGAGGTCGGCCTCGGCGGGCGTTACGATGCGACCAACGTGATTCTTCCGGAGGCGGTGGTGATCACAAACGTAACCATAGACCATACCGATTACTTAGGGAGCGAACTCGGGCGGATAGCCCGCGAGAAAGCGGGGATAGTTAAGCCGGGCGTACCGGTGGTGACAGGGGCCGGCGGTACCGCGCTTTCCATAATCGGGCGTGAATGCGGCGTAAAAGGGGCGCCGCTTTTTGTCTTAGGGCGGGATTTCTCGGTGATTGCGCGGAAAAACAGCCTTGATGGGCAGGTGCTGGACGTCAGCGGCTGGTGGGGGCAGACAAAGGGGCTCAGGATAAACCTATTGGGACGGCACCAGCAGCATAACGCGGCATGTGCCGTCGCGGCGGTGCAACTGCTTGCGGAGCGGGGCTGGCGGGTCGGCGGGTCGGCGGTAGGGGACGGGATGGCGGCAGCCGTATGGCCCGGACGGTTTGAAATTGTGCAGGAAAACCCGTATGTAATCATCGACGGGGCGCACAACACCGCCGGGGCGACGGCGCTTCGGGCAGCGCTGCAGGACTATTTTTCGGGGCGGCGGCTGGTACTCGTGCTCGGGATGCTCGCGGACAAGGAGCGGGCGGAGGCGGCGGCGGTGTTATGCCCGCTTGCCGACGCGGTGGTAGTGACGCGCCCGCCGGGCTCGCGCGCCGGGCGCTGGCGGGAGCTTGCGGCTCTGGCACGGCGGTACGTACCGGCGGTGGACGAGATCGAAGACGTTACTGCGGCGGTTGAGCGCGCGCTGGCGCTTGCCCGGCCGGAGGATCTGGTGGCCGTAACAGGTTCGCTTTACCTCATTGCCGAAGCACGGGCGCTTTTTAACATAACCTAACATACTGCGAGTCGTAGAAAGACGCCCCTCATTTTTCTTTTTCGAAAACATTAGGGTGCTTTCCATTGCACTATTGGCGGGCTTCATTCTACCGGCTTATGCTTTTACTCACCTCGTACTCTGCGTGCGGAATCAGGATGGAAGGAGTGCGGCATAATAAGAACAAAAGAATCTTACGGTAGGTGTTCAAGGTGGAAGTGGACCTCGGCTGGAACGAGTTCAAGGAGTGGCTCGGCAAGGGCCTTAAGGCGCTGCGGTTGGTAGGCGTGTCCGATGAAAACGCCGAGGATATTGGTTACCGTTTCGGCAAGCTGCTTAACCGTTACGTTGATTCGGCGAACCGGGAGCAGCGGCTGATCAAAGAGCTGTGGGACCAGGGAAACGAAATCGAGCGCCGGGCGCTTGCCTCGATGCTGGCAAGGCTGGTCGAGCGCGACACCATCGAGCGCAAGAAACCCTCCCGGATGAGCGAGAAAGGCGGGCCCGACGAAACTACAGAGGGCCGAAAGAAACCGTAAATTTAGAATGGTCATTGGTCAGCAATAAGGGATTGGCTACTTTGTGAACGTGAAACCCCAAAACGTCACCCACCCCCCTTTTGACAATGAAGGCGTACAGCAATTGGTTGAACATCTAGCAGGTAAAGATGCTTGCCTCGCAGGGAAAAGAGCTGCTAAGTGGCAGCTTGATGGCCATGAGGGGAATGTTGTGCTTCTTAACTACAAGGGTAAAGAGGATGTTCAAATAATATTTGGTGAATCCGGCGGAAAGGTTAAGGTTGGCGCGGGGGTTTATAAAATCACAAACCGCAAAACGCAAGCCGAGGCATATGACTTCGTTGACGGGAAGATTTATCATGCCTCGACTATTACCGTTACCAAAGACTCTAATGGTAGACCTGGCAAACCTTCAATAGAATGGCATTCCAGCCCTCTCAATCCCCAAAATCCTAAAGCGATTGATTCACCGCCAGTCTCTACTCTGTCTACCAGTAGCTGTAACACTTGCAAAAAAGTTTGCTACTACATTTACGGTGCAGGTTGCGGTGTATCAAGCTACTTTGTCTGTAATGCTGCCTGTGCTCTATACTGACCCCATAGAAGACCAGACAAACGGCATGGTAGAATGGGAGCGAATAAACGAGGAGGAAAAGAACCATGCCGAAACGCCGCTGGACAGCCGAAGAAAAGATGCAAATCGTCTTAGCGGGTCTGATGCCTGAGGCCAGCATTGCCGCCATCCGCAGGGAGCATAAAGTATCCCAGTCCCAGTTCTACCCACCCTCAGGTTCTCTGAGTGCTGGGCGGGGCGCCTTCTTAAAGGGGGGCAAAGCCGCCCTGCAAAACGGCCCTTCCGGCCGGGAACAGGAGCTGGAGCGCAAACTCCGGGAGGCCCAGGTTCCTTCCGGGTGCTACAGCACTTATTGCGTATTCCGGGATTGTGCGGAGAACTACGCCTTCTTGATACCATTCTCTGAGGGTGGGCACCGGGGAGCAAGTACTGGCAAGACTATCAAGTAATGGCTCCCTGGGACTGCCGGGGAGCCATTACGTCACCGGAGAGCCGTTACGTTATTTGAGGTGAAGTCGGTTGCGGGTGCAGAAAACCGTTATTTTTATCGCATGGGGCATCCTATGGCACCTGTTTTTCCGGGACAGCAGGTTTAACGAAAGGCCTGATGAACTAGTAATTAATTGTGGAATGAGCATTTTGCTTGCGTTCGGTACTACCTGCGATCGTCAATTAAAAACTGAGCCAGTCGCTCATTAAAACTGAGCCACCTGCGCTCATTTAAAACTGAGCCACTTGCTCATTAAAAGTGAGCCACCCTCCTCAAAAGACTGAGCCATCTTTCCATCTCATCTTTACTTTAAGAGCTCCCGAGGCGTCTTCCGGCGGCGCCGGAGGGTAGTCTTGACCGCCGGGGTCCCCGCAGTGGTAAAATGCCGCGGGCGACGGGGGTGTGAAACTCCTGCATCATCTCTCCGGAGCCACCCCCGTCGGCAAGACCGGTTTACCACGGGCGGGGTGGCGGTCAAGACCGCCGCCGCAGTCACACGGTATCACCTCCCTGTAAAATCCCGGCGTTCTTATTGCTCGCCCGCTTCAGCCGCTGCTTCAGACGGTACGATTCGCCGTTCATGTTTAGAATGTAGGCGTGATGGGTCAGCCGGTCCACCAGCGCCGCGGTCATCATCGGGTCAGGGAAGATCTCGTTCCACCGGGAAAACTCCAGATTTGTATAAGTTACTTGGAATTTGAAACTATGGTAGACTCTTTTCGTGGGGACCCAAGCAGTAATTGCAGGTGTTCCCGGAAAGGGGTGGAAGTGGTGGCCCATATTCTTGACCCAAGTGACATGCGGTG
>JBFLYP010000026.1:0-31279 GCA_040756575.1 Bacillota bacterium
GCCCTGGATCGCCTAATTGCTACGCTCAGTGATAAACCTACGCCTTCAGGCCAAACTCCAGAACAACTGATCGACCGAGGAGGGGCGAAGCGTTGAAGCCAAAAAGTTTTATATTCCACATAATGGTAGGTAGTAATGTTGATGGCCGGTAAAGATACTGGTATACTGGTGGTAACAAGAGCGGGTGGCGGATCTATTGACAGAACAAGCGCATGCAGTTTCTGTTTCCGGTGTCCGGATTCGGTTACCAGAAGAGCGGTGGCAGCACATTATAAGAGAGCACCCTGAACTGGAAGGTTTACAAAATGAGGTACTGGTGACGGTTGAGAACCCTGCTAAGGTTCTGGAGGGTAGTTTTGGCGAACTGCTTGCTATAAAAGAGGTTAGTTCGGGGAAGTTCTTGGTGGTAGTTTAAAAAGAGGAAGTAAACGACGGTTTTGTGATTACTGCGTTTCTTACCAGGCGTATCAGACAGTTAGAAAAGAGGGTGGTTGTATGGCCCAGGCAATAGATTACGTCAAGGTCGCGGAGGCGCTTTCGCAGGTTGTGATGGGGGTGGGCCTGCCCTTGTTACGGGTAGCTTATGACCCTGTGGGCGATACCCTCTATGTTCATTTTACCGAAGAACCGGTAAAGGCTGACGACAGCGAGTTTATAGAAAACGATGTTTCAGTCCGCTATCGCGGTGAAGATGTGGTGGGAATAACGATCTTGAACGCGAGTAAGCGGAGTTACCGGGGCGGGGGTGAGTCTTAGCTTTCGATAAAAGTTTTGTTTCACATTATTAAGGTTGATTAAGGGTGATTAAGGTTGCCCGGGCGGCGTGATCGTCTGGGTTTTATTCTCGTCAGTTAAGCGCTATCCGGGAGCTGGAACATCGGCACTTCGACTTTCTTGTCGGCGTACTTTTAAACGATGACTTTTCGGTGTTGCGTGCATGCGTAGTACCATACGAAGAAATCAAGCGCGTGGCGACGTATAGAGAACACACAAACTCGTGGGTAGTCCATCTAAAGGATCATTTGTGGGAAAGTCCGGGTGTAAGAGATGTCACGTTGGCGTTTAAACAGGCCGCGGAACCGCTCCTTAAAGGAACGCTTTCTTCAATTCAACGCTTCTACAAATAAGCAAGCGCGTGGTTACGACCTGGAGCGACTCCTCTATGATCTGTTTTCACTTTTCGATCTTCAACCTCGCGGGCCTTTCCGGCTCCAAGGTGAGCAAATTGAGGGCGTTTATACTTGATGGCGATGATTTTTTGCTGGAGGCAAAGTGGCAGGAGTCATCTGTGACGGAAACAAGATGTTTGCTGGGGTAACCTCGCAATCTGGAATTATAATTAGACTTAAATCCGGCGGGGAAATCTTGATACTCAGATCTGGGGAAGATTTCGAAGTTCAGCGAGAATTGTTTTTTAGGAATGTCTCCTATTGGGCAAAACAACCTGAGATACATAAATAAAGTTAGATCAGCTTGCCGATGAAGGGTGAGCTAAAACGGGACGATGCAATCTTTGTAGGCTGTTCTACGTTGGCCAAGATATGAGCAATATGTTTGTGGGCTGAAAAACCACATAACCCCCCAAGAAGTGCTGCTGAACCCCACCCGGGCAGCAAGCCGTATTATACTCCGTACTGTCTGGAGTGCGGGACGTCGCTGGTCCTGATGGGCTTCCTACGTCTGGGCGGGGGTAAAAGGGAGGGGCCGCCTTAGAAGTCCCGTTCTCCCTACAATTTTGCCAAGACGCGTGCGCTGGCGGCATTTTGATGTCTTTTAATCAGGTCGGGAACGAACGGACTCAACCCGTGCCGGGCGAGCCTGGTGAGGTAGCCCCTTTCGACCCGGACGAGGACGCGCGGCTGGTGATTGTCGGCTATTAAAACGGTTGCAAGGATTTCTGGAAAAGAATGACTTGACAGCCATATTTGTTAACAATACAATACGACCAGTAGCAGAATAAGTTTAAAAGGAAATGTTAGCAAACTTTAACCATAGGGAGGGATTTTCATGGAAGGATGGACTGAAGAAGAAATCAGAAACAAGGATTTGATGGCGCCATGCGGATTGTACTGCGGTACTTGTGCAATATACATTGCGACGAGGAATGGAAATGAGAAACTAAAAGCCATTCTGGGTAATCTCTACGGAACTAAACCTGAGGAAACCGAATGCTATGGATGCATGCAAGCAGACCCACCGAAGAAGCTCTACAGCTTCTGTAAAGAATGCAACATTAGGGGATGCATAAAGTCCAAAGGTTATTATTCCTGTCACCAATGCAGTGACTGGCCATGTTCTATGGTAGAGAACTTCTCGTATGCCACAGGCGTAAGGGTAATGAAAAGAACGATCCCCATCTGGCGAGCTAAAGTAGCCGAGCTTGGACAAGAGGATGGAAGCATAGAATGGGCTCGATCAGAATGTGAAAGGTATCATTGCCCTTCTTGTGGCAAACCACTGTTTAGGGGTGAACAACAGTGCAGGACCTGCAAAAGATCAGTGGCTGATGAGCTTGATGGAGCACTTTGAAGTTGCCCTGGTTTTGTGGACACCGTGGAGCTTTGATTTCACGCTATTGCAACCTGTTTCTCCATATACCACCTCCTTTCGAACTCAGCCGGGCTGAGACGTCCTGACGCGGAATGCCGCCGCCGGCGGTTGTAAAAGGTCTCGACGTATTCGAAGATTACTGATTGGAGTTCGGCGGGTTCCGACATGGTATTCCTGTCCAGCAACTCGGTCTGCAGCGTGGCGAAGAAGCCCTCAAACGACCGCGTTATCCAGCGCGTCACCGACCGAGCCCATCGAACCAAATATACCAGCCTCTTGGAGCCGACGGGTAAAGGCAAGCGAGGTGTACTGACTACCATGGTCAGAGTGGTGAATCAGCCCATTCTCTAGACGACGGTTCCAAACGGCCATGTTTACCGCTCCCACAACCAGATCAGCCACTGGACGCTCTCCCATGCTCCAGCCCACAACCTTTCGGGAGAAGGCATCGATCACAGTGGCAAGGGTTACCACGATCCGGGATGATGGTGTGGCCCAGTTGGTAGAGGACTTAAGTCGGACCAGATACTTGATGCCCAAGCTACTGTGTAACTAAGGGCTAAACCATATGAACATACCGAAGAGCGGCAGGGGTACCGCACGCAGGCATCGAGATAAACTGCTCAAGTCTCGCGTAGGAGAGCTTACGCTTATGGTTCCCCCGCTGCGGCGCGGGCCCTTCTCCACAGAGCTTTTTGCGCAGTACCAGCGGAGCGAACAGGCACTTTTAACCGTTGTCGCTGGAAACCGCCCGGGTTAGTGAACTGATCGATTAGTTTGAGCGTTGGAGCAACGAACTTTTTGATTCTCTCGTGTGAGAACAAAGCGGGTGGTATTTTGGCAGCTTTTCTAACCTTCTACGACGGCGCCGACTGCATCGGCGGCAACAAGATACTCTTAGAGGACGGCGGCGCGGCCCTTCTCCTGGACTTCGGCGCCAACTTCAAGGCCGAGGGGATGTACTTCGACGAGTTCCTGAAACCCAGGTCCATCTTCGGCTTTTCCGACCTGCTGGCCCTCGGGATTCTGCCGCCGTTGAAGGGCCTCTACCGGCACGACTCAGAATACCCGGGTGTCTGGGAGAAGTACTCCGGCCAACCCCAGTTTCGTGAGGTAGAAGTGCACGGCGTCCTCCTCTCCCACGCCCACTTTGACCATTGCGGTCATTTCGTCTACCTTCGCCGGGACATCCCCGTGTACACCAGCTTGTCGAGCACGGCCATCTGCAAGGCCCTGCAGGACACGGGAAACGGGGAAGTCTGTTATACGATCCCGCGGGAACTGAAGGACGGCCTCATCCGGACCGCAGACTACCGGCACTTCCCGGCGGAGCAGCGCCCCTTCCGTGCGTTTGGTTGGGGTAACGTAACCCCGGAGATGGCATCTTTCTGGAAGCGGTGCGACGCATCCCGGATTCTTTGTTCCAGACCCCTGGAGGCGTGCGGAAATGAGACCGAGATCGCCGACCTCACCGTCCGCTTCTGGCCGGTGGACCACTCCGTGCCCGGGGCTGGCGCTTTCGGGATAAAGACTTCGGCGGGCTGGGTAATCTACACCGGCGACCTGCGCCTGCATGGGAAGAGCGCCTATCTGACCCGTCAGTTTATTGACGAGGCGGCGAAACTCAAGCCCGCGATCCTCATCTGCGAAGGTACGCATCCCAAGGTAGAAAAACCCCTGACCGAGGAAGAAGTAGCCGCCAACTGTTTTGAGGTGGTAAAGAAGGCGCGGGATTTAGTGGTGGCCGACTTCGGCCCCCGGAACGCGGAAAGGCTGCTGTCGTTCCTGGAGATAGCGAGGGAAACCGACCGGCTGCTGGTGCTCACTCCGAAGGACGTGTACCTTCTTGAAGCTCTCCGTATGGCGGGTGAGCCCGGCGTCCCCGACCCCTGTGCGGACGGCCGGATAACCCTGTACGTCCGCCCCAAGGCTATGCGCCAGAAGTGGGAGGACGCACTCCTGGCCAGGTTCGGTGCGCGTGCGCCTGAAAGACTGGTGGACGCAGCGAAGGTCAAAACTGACCAGAGGAGCTTTATCCTGTGCTTCTCCTACTATGACTTCCACGCCTTCCTGGACATCGAGCCGAGGGGCGGAACATATATCTACTCATCCAGCGAGGCGTTCAACGAAGAGATGCTGCTCGACCACGAGAAGGTGCGGAATTGGATAGACTTCTTTGGCTTCCGACTGTACGGCACCTTGGGCCGTTATAGGGAGAAGTCAGGCTTTCACGCCAGCGGCCACATCCACGGGCCGGGGTTGGAGGAGTTGGTGGAGACGACGAGGCCGGAGGTGTTGATCCCGGTGCACACGGAGAGCAGGGAATTTTTCCGGCGGTTTGCGGGGATTTGCAGGGTGGTGTGGCCGAATAGAGGAAAACCCGTGGCGGTGGAGTAACATCTAAATCGGTATTTTACGTGTCGTATCTTAGCAAAATCTACCGGGAGTAGCGCCTGGTGGAAGCACGGCCGGCGCAAGGGATCGGCCCAGGTGGCCAGCCCACTTCAAGAGAATACCTGATGTTCAGATAAGAGGAAAACGTCTTTAGCGTATGAAATTCTATCCCACAACGACGGACCGGCATGGTTTCCCGGGAGGTGGAAAGGAGAGCTTTTACAACTCGACGATAGGAGGGCTTAGGGGTGAAAAACCGTTATAAGAAGGCCTCGAACGTCGTTTTTCCGGGACACCGGACGGCGGCGGCTCACTTTTCAGGCGCTTACTGGTTGCCTCCGCCAGATAAGGTGTGCTATTTTTGATATCGAAGCCCTCTAACGCCTGATTTGGAGGAGAGCCGCGGATGCAGCCGAAGCTCTCGTACAGCGATCTTGCTTTTATTGTCCGGACGGTAGCCACCAAGCGTCAGGATTATGAAAATATCGTGGCTATTGTTAAAGACAAACCCGATCTACTCGAGATAATGCTCGACGATCCCAAACTTTTCCAACGGATTATGAACGAAGAAGAGGTTTTGTTAAGGATTTCACCCTACCTCTTATTTGACATCCTTTTGCGCCAGGCCAGGCGGGAACTGCAGACCAGGACGTACACCTATGAAAAAACGGCCATCAGATGGAAGGTGCCCGTCTTCGACGGACTGCAGGTGGGAGACTTAATGGCAAACCCCCGGATCAGAAGCTATTTAGCAGGGATGCTGGCTTCCTTCACCAGAACGCAAACGGCGACGGTCTATTACAAAATCGGGAGCAGGCTTTATAAGCGCCGGTACTCCGATTTAAGTATTGACGACCTCCGCGAACTGGCACGTCTTGTTGATCAAGGGCAGCGGTTCCTTTTGCATAAGCGGATCGGTGACGTCTGTCTTTTCCTGACAGCCTTGTTCCCCGAGTACATTGAACAGGCGGACACCTACCCTTTCAGCAAAGCCCAAAGACCGGTTTTCTTGCCCCGGAAGCCCCGGAGTATTGATAACTATGTGGCGGAAGGACGTAAGTTTTACCGGCTTGCAGCCGAGGACCAAAAGGTACGCGGATCAGAACTGGAGACCGTTTTTAGAACGCTTGCAGAAAGCTTTGCCTTAGCCCGCAAGCCGCTCATGCACATCGCCGACCGCTATCTCTCCTTCAAGAAGTTTGACCTCTTTTCGGCATAAAACCCCTACCGCTTTTCCCCGATTGTGAACAGAGCCTTGCCGGCTGGAAAAAGTTTCTTGCTCTCGGGTTGAAACTTTTTTCGGAACGCCGGTTAATAGATAATGAAAGGATAAAGGAGGGCGTCTTCTTTTGGACGGCACCCGTGACGATAGCTTGAAATCCGCAAAGGAATAAAGGAGCTTACACCGGCCGAATCAGTGATAGAGGCTCTCACCACACAGCATCTTTCCCGATTTTTTTCCGCAACGTGCCATCCCTTTCCATTTCCCGATAATTGACGAATTAAGTAGAATTAAGAAAAAATATGTTGCCCAAAGCCGATTAAATGATGTATAATAATGAAAAGTTTTGACTAAAACTGTCAAAAATTTGGCAGATATCGTCTTAAGGAATTATTACTGTCGGAGCCCAGGAACACTCGGGGAGCGGGAAAATAGCCGTCTTTTCTTGGGATCTGCTTCCGATTAAAACCATCCCACCTGTTCCGTTGTTGTTAGGAGGTGAGCGTCAGGCAACAACGAAGAACTGCATTTTTCCTCTAAAGTATCCACATTTCAAAGCGAATACTTAGTTAGTTACCCTAAACCTCTATTCAGGAAGGGAGGAACATTGTGTATGGCAAAACGGTGGAACTTCACTTCAGGACCCGAGGGAGTAGGTGAAGGCGGAGTGCTTGAGGCCTTACAACGGAAGGGGATCTCGCGCCGGGAATTCCTAAAGTTCTGTGCCATCATTGGTGCTGCGCTGGCCGTTCCGGTAGAAGGGGTCGGCAAGATCGCCGAGGCGCTGGCATCCGTAAAGCGTCCCCCTGTTATCTGGCTGGAATTTCAGGATTGTGCCGGGTGCACTGAATCCTTCCTGCGGGCCTCTCGCCCGACCGTTGCCGAGATTGTGTTGGACCTGCTCTCCGTGGACTACCACGAGACGATCATGGCGGCGGCAGGCAAGCAGGCGGAGGAAGCGAAGGAAGCAACCATTAAAGAAGGCGGCCACATTGTTATCGTAGAGGGTTCCATTCCGACCAAGGAGGACGGTATTTACTGCTGCATAGGCGGGCGCACGGCGGTGGAAATTCTTAAAGAGGCCACCCGCGGAGCAGCCGCCGTTATTGCCGTAGGCACCTGTGCCGCTTACGGTGGTCTGGCTTCGGCCAAGCCCAATCCTACAGGTGCGGTAGGTGTGCGTGACCTGGTGAACAATGTGCCGGTGATAAACCTTCCCGGCTGCCCCGTGAACGTGGTCAACATCACGGCGACGGTTGTTCACTACCTTACGTACAAATCCCTGCCGGAACTCGACGCCTGGGGCCGGCCCCTCTTCGCATACGGCAAGCGCATTCATGATAACTGTGAGCGCCGTGCCCACTTCGACGCTGGTCAGTTCGTTGAGAGCTGGGGGGACGAAGGTCACCGGAAGGGCTGGTGCCTCTACCTCATGGGCTGCAAGGGTCCGGAGACCTACAGCAACTGTCCTACCGTCCGCTGGAACGAAGGTACCAACTGGCCGGTCGGCGCCGGTCATGGCTGCGTCGGCTGCACACAGCCAGGCTTCTGGGACGCGATGACGCCCTTCTACCGGCGGTTGCCCAAGGTACCGGGCTTCTCGGTCGAGTCAACTGCAGACGACGTCGGCCTCGGCCTCACGGCGGTAGCTGCCGTTGGGGTTGCCGCTCATGCGGCCGGAAGCGTTTTACGGCGTAAGTCGGAAAAAATCGAAGAATCAAAGGAGTAGGGAGGTGTAATCTATGGCTAAGATTGTGATCGACCCCCTGACAAGGATCGAAGGCCATCTGCGGATCGAAGCAGAGGTTTCAGGCGGAAAGATAACCGAAGCGTGGAGCAGCGGTACCATGTTCCGGGGCGTTGAAACCATTCTGAAAGGCCGCGACCCCCGGGATGCTTGGGTGTTCACCCAGCGGATATGCGGCGTCTGTACAACGGTACACGCCATCTGTTCGGTGCGCGCGGTGGAAGATGCCCTTGGCATCCAGGTCCCGCCGAATGCACGGATGATCCGTAACATTCTCGAAGCGATTCAATATGTTCAGGACCACGTCATCCACTTCTACCACCTCCACGCTCTGGACTGGGTGGACATTGTCAGTGCGCTGGATGCGGATCCCGCCAAAACATCCCAACTGGCCCAGTCGATATCCGATTGGCCCAAGTCCAGTGCTACCTACTTCAAAGGAATCAAAGAACGCGTGGCCGCCTTTGTGAAAACGGGCCAATTGGGTCCCTTCGGGAACGCTTACTGGGGACACCCGGCGTACAAGCTCCCGCCCGAAGCGAATCTGATGGCCGTGGCACACTACCTGGAGGCGCTGGAATGGCAGCGGGAGGTCATTAAGGCGCACGCCATTTTAGGTGGCAAGAACCCGCACCTTCAGACCTACCTGGTCGGCGGCATGTCCTGTCCGGTAGACCCCAACAGCCAGGCGGGTCTCAACGCCGACAGTATCGCCTTCCTCAAGGAGCTGTTCACGAAGGCAAGGGAGTTTGTGGAAAAGGTCTACCTGCCGGACGTGCTGGCGGTAGCGCCGTTCTACCTCGACTGGGCCGGAATCGGTGAAGGGTTAGGCAACTTCCTTTCTTTCGGTGACTTTCCGCTTACCGATACCCGGAGCAGCGACAATCCCGGTAATCTTTTCCTGCCCCGCGGGGTGATCTTGAACCGGGATCTGAGCACCGTTCACCCGGTAGACCAGAAAGCCGTAACCGAGTACGTCACACACTCGTGGTACTCGTACGAAGACGACAAGAAGCCGAAGCACCCGTGGCAGGGAGAAACCCGGCCTAATTACACCGGTCCTAAACCGCCTTATCAATACCTTAACACAGCCGAGAAGTACTCCTGGTTGAAAGCACCGCGCTACAACGACCAGCCGGTTGAAGTGGGACCCCTTGCCAGGATGCTGGTGGCGTATGCCGCCGGGCATGAACGGGTGAAGTACTGGGTTGATGCCGCACTCGCCAAATTGGGTGCCGGACCCGAAGCGCTCTTTTCTACGCTGGGGCGGACCGCCGCGCGCTGTATCGAAACGGTTGTGATCGCCGAACAATTAATACCGTGGACCGATGAATTAGCGGCAAATATTGGTAAGGGCGACCTCCGCGTCCACGAGCAGAAGCACTGGGATCCGTCGGCGTGGCCCGCCGAGGCGGAGGGGTGGGGCTGGACCGAAGCGCCCCGGGGAGCCCTGGGCCACTGGATAAGGATCAAAAGCGGCAAGATCGAAAACTACCAGTGCATCGTGCCCACCACCTGGAACGCTTCCCCGCGGGACGCGAACGGTCGGCCTGGTGCTTACGAGGCGTCGCTTGCAGGCACCGAAGTTGCGGATCCTGAGAAACCGCTGGAAATACTGCGCACAATTCACTCCTTTGACCCGTGTATTGCCTGCGCAGTGCATCTCGTAGAACCGCGGGGCCGTAAATTTAAGAGTTTCCGTGTATGCTAAGGGGGGGTGACTATGCTTAGACGGGTTCTGGTCTGGGAACTGCCGGTACGACTATTCCACTGGGCTACAGCACTCAGCATCTTCGTTCTCGGCATAACCGGTTACTATATCGGTTCCCCCTTTGTTTCGGTGCCCGGTGATCCTGCGCAGGCCTACCTAATGGGCTGGATGCGTGCCGTCCATTTTATCGCTGCCTTCGTCTTGGGAATCGCTTTTCTGATACGGCTGTATTGGTTCTTTGCAGGCAACCGGTATGCCGGTTGGCGGGAGTGGGTTCCTTCCAGCCGCGAGCGGCGCGCCTTCTTCTGGCAGCAGATCAAGTATTACCTCTTCCTGAGCAGGGAACGGCCCCACCACCTGGGGCACAACCCGGTGGCCGGACTCACTTATCTGATTATCGTGCTGCTGATCCTGATACAGGGCCTGACCGGCTTCGCCCTATACGCCGAAGCCTTCCAGAGCGGGTTCTGGCGGGCACTGTTCGGGTGGCTGCTGGTCCTGTTTAAAAACCAGGACCTGCGGATGGTTCATCACCTGGCCATGTGGGTCTTCGGCGCCTTCTTCATCGTCCATGTCTATATGGGCATCCTGGCTGAGATCGAGGAACGCAACGGGACGTTGGGGAGTATCTTCGGCGGCTGCAAGTTTGATAAGACTGGGACTGAGCAGAAAGCAAGTCTCGGTCTCGGGATAAGGGAAGCCGCTGTTGCGAAGGAGAGCGCCGGCAGTACCCGAAAATAAGTTTTGTAAAAACGCTCTTTTCTGTATGAATACAACCGGCAGATTGGTTTACTTGCCAAACCGCGCTTGCCGCGGTTTGGCCTTTTTATTGTAAGAGTGAACTCTCACTCCTTAAGTCGCCCTTCGGGCGACTTTATCCTGCCGTCCGCGCTTTAGCGCCGAAAACCGGGTTACAGGGCAGACTGGGAAGGGATGCTTCGGAAAGAAACGGTAACCCGTCTTCAGCCGTCAGGGAGCGGCTGAGGCGGGCCGTGTTAAACCGCCCGGTAGCGAGGCGGAGTTATTGAAATCAGAACGATCTGCATTCAATTTGAAACCACTCGTAGGGAGTGGTTTTTACGTTTGCGCGGACTTCGGTACTCGGCGTAACGGAAGTCCTTCGCAGGGTTTGGCACAGTTACGGAAAAGACGAGGCACGCTAAGGAGGCTTACAAAACAACCCGGGGCGGCGGGTCACAGGAGGGAGAGCATGACGAAGCAGGCTGAGGAGGCTTGCAAAACATCCAAGAATTCTGGTGAGAATGCGGTCACTTCGGCAGGTGTGCTTGTTGTGTTGGTTTTAATAGACGGCCGGGCCTTACTGCTGCCGATTTTTTTTCCGGTGGAATTTTATTCTGCTTGACCCCGAAAGCGGGTTTTGGCTTGCGCATTATTATGGGTAAGAAGGCGGGAGGGGTCAAGGTGAAGAAGGGGCTTCGGCTCAGCCTGCGCAAAAAGGGGGTGATAGGGGGCGAACGGATGGTCTGTCGCGAATACGGCGACCGCGGTTCTTTCTTCGGTCCTTTGAGCAGCAGTGAAGGTAAGCCTGAAATTCTTTACAAAGGAGGTATGTAGAATGTTATCGCGAGGCAACAGGTTGAAGCTGGTAGCGGTGAGCTTGTTAGTGGTGGCAGTTATTTTAGGGGTATGCAGTGTGGCGGCTCAGCTTGCTACCGTGTGTTTGCCGCAGACAAGGAAGTGAGCAAGTGACCGTGTTTTTCGGGGCTTCGTTGGCACTTATTGTCGCGTCTGCTGTCGGGGTGGCGGCCGGAGGCATCATCTCGCAATACGTCAGCGAAAAGTATTTACATTATGTCGCCGGTATCGGGTTTGTCGGCATCGGGTTATGGACCCTATTCAAGGCGTAAGAGAAATAGGACAACTAACAACACTTCAACACGGACCGGCTTTTCCGCCGCACGGCATCTAAGCAACCAGCTTCCAGGTCTATTCGTCCCATTTTCATCCTTATAACCATGCCTTTCGCTGCGCTCAGGCACAAAACGTTATGAAAATGTTTTTCAGATTTCGTTATGCGGCTTGCTCATGTGGTACCTCCCCGGATTGTCACGAAATGGGGGCTATTTATCTTCCCGGTTAGCTTCCGTCATAAAAGCGGTGCCAGCAGCATGATTTCCTCGTTGTCTTCGTAGATGGTGTTGAACTGGGACAGGGGCAGCGGGTTTACGCCGCGCCCTACTTCAATGGTGAATCCCGGCCGCCGGTATTCCTGGATAAACCAGTCCTTATACCCCGCAAAAGATGCGGCCAAAGCGGGTTCGGCGATGGTGTAGCCGCTGGCGTTTGCGAATTGCTGGGCTATCTGCAGGGCTTCGGGAGGGGCCAGGTTCCGGTACTGCCAATAGATGACCATCCCCTGGGAGTGATAAGCGATCACCAGCCGGAAATCGTGCCGGCGGGTGAAGTTGACTACGGTGCTTGATTCGGGTTCGGAAAGGGGGGCAGGGCCGCCGTACCCGCCCGGCGCCGGTCCAAAGATCCCGAAGCTTGGTTCCAGTGCCTTGGCTTCTTCCCAACCGGCAGGGTAGTTCAGGTTCAGGTCCACACCCCTTATGTTGGCCTGCCAGACCGCGGAGAAGGGTAGCCCTGTGTTGTTCCAGCGCAGGAGATCCTGGTAAAATGGGTTATCCGGACTTAACCCTTTGATGACCAGGTCTACCCCGTCCGGGTTGACCATGGGCATGATGTAGATGCTGCTCCGGTCCCAGATGTAGGGGACGCTGTAGCCCCTGATGCTTCCCCCGGTGGAATATGCGGCGGCGAAGTTCTCGATAAACCTCATCAGCAGTGGGGTGGTAATCCATTCGAGTGCATGGTGGGCACCGTTGTAGAACACCTGTTTGGGGCCGCTCCCAAGCTTTACGTAATACAGGTTCTTGCCCAGGACGCTGCTTCCGGCAACACCCACCTCTATAAACGGGTAGGTCCCCTTAAGCGCCCAGATGTTGCTCTCCATTATCTGGTAGGTGTACGGGAGATTCGTCGGTACGATCGCCAGGGTGTTCATCTTATCACCTGTTATTCATTATGTTATACCCCCATTATATTGGCGCGTGGCAAAAAGGTGGCTGTCCAGGACTTAGCATCCTTTTTGTCGAAATATTTAAAGTTAAACCTGTATTATTATTCCAAGGCTGAGCGTTAGCATCTCTCAAAGATTTTGGACAAAGCTCTGATCAAATGATTAGATAGTTAACAGTGCTGAGGCATTATGCAAAAATTAACGATAAAGCGTCTACGCAAGGATAGGTGAGCCGATGCTGGCAGAATTCACCCTTCGTGAGGGCTGGATCTTAAAGGGTGCTCTATTTAACGAGCCGATGCGTATCGAAACTGTCCGGGCAGGCGGGGACGGGAACTGGGTCCTGGGTCTGGTCGGTATACAGTCCGAGCGCTTCCGTAAGGTTACACTCAGTTCAGGCCGTCGAATCTGTCCGTATTGAAATGCCAATACTAAAAACCGGGAGGTGTATAACTGTGCAAATTCGAGATTTTCATATTGGAAGAGCAGATAAGGCGGAACCACCGTCTGCCGATCTTCTAGAGGCCGGTGCTGTTTGGGAAGAATTGATTGCCAGATACGATATAATCCAATTAACGCAAATTTTGCAGAATTTTACCCATGATACCGACCTTAAGCTGATTATAAACAAAGGATTGTATAACATTCTCGAGAAACAGGTTAATGTACTGGAAGAGGAAATGAACTTGTTACAAATACCCCTGCCCGAAAGGCCTCCGAAGTCCGTAAATGCCCCATCGACGACCGGCGTATTCCAAGACCACTTTATATTCAGCTTGATATTCGCCGGGGTTCAGCATATGATGGACAGGCACGTCAAGCATATCCGGTCTATTACCACCAGCGACCGTCTCAGGGGAATATTTATAGAGTTCATGAAGCAGGAGATGGATATTTTCGATAATATGGTCAAGTACGGCAAACTGAAAGGCTGGCTGAAGGTCCCGCCAAAGTTCGTTCCTTAGGCCGCGGAGGACAGCTCGAATTTGGATGCGCCGGGGGCTTACCGGCGAAAACACAGGGGAGCCGGAACCACTTCTCAATAAAGGCATTACCGTCTGGGTTATTGCAACCCGTTCGTTCGTGGGTTATGTGGTGTGGCAGTCATCGCCCTTTATGCCGCCGAGAAAGGAATTACCAACGCCGGCGTGTTTTTCAGCACTTACGCCGTTTCGCTTATCCTGACCCGGCCCACGGCCGGCACGCTTTACGACCGTTACGGGCACAAGCCCGTGCTCACGGCCGGTTTCCTGTTCCTTAGCGCCGGGATGGTCGTCCTTAGCCTTACAGCCGACCTGGTTCCTCGCCTGTCCGGTGGTACCTGTAGTCCGGGCCGAACGGCGCCAGACGTTCCAGCATGTCGTCAATGTCCTGGACGATCCCGTCGAGTTGGTCGGATTTTCCTTTAGACCACTCTATATTGATTTGGCTTGCAGCACCAAAATCCTTTTAAGATTCGCGTAAAATTCCCAAAATTTTTTATGTTTTTATTATAAAATAACGTAAGGGGAGGGATTTTCTTGAGCAGCCAAAAGGGCCAAAGCGCAGAACCGGGGCCGGTGGTGATAAACGCTTTTGACCTGCCGGACGCATGGTTCCAACTGCTTTACAAGATATTCGACTGCGGCCGGGTCTATACGGTTGAACGGGGGAGCTTTACCGGCAGCCGGCGGCTGGAGTTCGACTTCGTCGTGGTGCGGGTAAGCAACCCGGGAAGGCGGCCGCTGGTTCCCGATATACCGCCGGACATCTCCGTACCGGCTCCGAGCGATATCGGGTACGCGGAGGAGTATTTCGCACGGTACCTGATGAGCACGGAGCGGGCGGAGAACGAGCAGTACACCTACGGCGAGCGCATTGTCCCCGGGGTGGAAAAGGTGATCGAGATGTACCGCCGGGACGGTCATGGCACGAACCAGGCGTGCATCGAGGTGGGCCGGCCGGAGGACATCGACCTCGAAGACCCGCCCTGCCTCCGCCTGGTTGACACGCGGATCAGGGACGGCAGGCTGCACTTCTACCTGTATTTCCGGAGCTGGGACCTCTGGGGCGGGCTCCCGACCAACCTCGCCGGGCTGCAGTTGGTGAAGGAGTACATGGCCTCGGAGTTGGGCGTAGAGGACGGGATGATCACAGCCTGCTCGAAGGGCCTGCACCTGTATGAGTACGCCTGGGAGTGGGCCAAGCAGCGTATCCGCAAAAAGGAGCAGGTGGGATAGTTTTGGGCAGAGGTAGAGCCGGTTATTGAGATATACGGCCGTACGGATGTTGTATTTAAACTTCAGTTCCCCAGACTCTGGATGGGGGCGGGAATGCGGCCGCCACGGGCGATGAAGCCGGCGGGGGAGAAGCGGCTGACGGGTATGACGGGTGCGCCGCCGAGCAGGCCGCCGAACTCCACTCTGTCGCCGGGCTTTTTGCCGGGGGCGGGGATGATCCGGACGGCGGTGGTCTTGTTGTTGACCACGCCGATGGCGGCTTCGTCGGCGATGACGGCGGCGATTGTCTCTGCCGGGGTGTCGCCCGGTACGGCGATCATATCGAGGCCGACGGAGCAAACGCTGGTCATCGCCTCGAGCTTCTCGAGGGAAAGCGCCCCGGCCTCGACGGCGCGGACCATGCCGGCGTCTTCGCTCACGGGAATGAAGGCCCCGGAGAGGCCGCCGACGTATGAGGATGCCATGGCACCTCCTTTTTTAACGGCGTCGTTCAGCAGCGCGAGCGCGGCGGTGGTCCCCGGCCCGCCGCAGCGCTCAAGCCCCATGGCCTCAATAATTTCCGCAACGCTGTCGCCGACCGCCGGCGTCGGCGCAAGGGACAGGTCGACGATACCGAAGGGCACCCCCAGGCGCCGCGCGGCCTCGCGCCCCACGAACTCGCCCATGCGGGTGATCTTAAAGGCCATCTTCTTGATTTTCTCCGACAGGAGGCCCATATCTGCGTTGCGCGGCATGTTTTCGACCGCGCGTTTCACCACGCCGGGGCCGCTTACCCCGACGTTCACCACGCACTCCGGCTCGCCGACGCCGTGGAAGGCCCCGGCCATGAAGGGGTTGTCCTCCGGCGCGTTCGCGAAGACCACTAATTTGGCGCAGCCGACACCGTCCCTGTCCGCCGTGCGGGCCGCAGTCTCCCTGATGACCCGGCCCATCAGCGCCACCGCGTCCATGTTGATGCCTGCCTTAGTGGTGGCCACGTTGACCGCGGCGCACACCCGCTCGGTCTCCGACAGGGCTGCCGGTATCGATTCGATGAGCAGCCTGTCGCCCCTGGTGAGGCCCTTGTGGACCAGCGCGGCGAAGCCGCCGATGAAGTTAACGCCTACCGCTACCGCTGCATCCTCGAGCGCCCGGGCGAAGCAGGTGTAGTCCGCTGCGTCCGACCCTTCCGCAACCAGGGCGATAGGAGTTACCGCGATGCGCTTGTTAACGATAGGGATGCCGTACTCCTGCGCGATGCTCTCGCCGACCTCGACCAGCCTGGCAGCGCAGCGGGTTATTTTGTCGTACATTTTCCGGCAGGCTGACCTTGCGTCCGCGTCGGCGCAGTCTGTCAGGCTTACCCCGAGTGTTATCGTGCGGATGTCCAGGTTTTCCTCCTGGATCATCTTGATGCTTTCGAGTATCTCGTGAATATTGAGCAACTTTCAGCCTCCGAAGCCGAAGAAGATTTAAGCCGCTTTGAGATTGCGGCCGGAGTAAGCAAGCGATTGCCGGATTCTAACTGCTAAGAAGAACGAGACGGTCATTCTAAAAAGGCACACGCTGTTTTTTTTTCACAGGGGGAAAATAGTGAGTCCCCTTGGACAGCTCCTTTTTACAGAGCGCTCAGCCGGGCCGTCGGCACCGGAAATGCCGTGCTTATTCCGGCCTGCCTCCACCCCAACCACCAACCACTATTATATCCTGTGCATATAGACAAACGCGTCCTCGTGCTGGGCGTCTATCCGCACCCCGAGTTCCCGGCCCTTTTCTTCGAGGCGGGCCTTCAGCGTGCTGAGGTCTACAGTACACCGGCTTATGTCGGCGATCATGATCATTGCTAAGAACTCCTGGAGGATGGTCTGGCTGATATCCAAAATATTGGCGTTGTTTTCCGCTAACACCCCGGCTACGCCGGCGATGATCCCCACCCGGTCGCGACCTAAAACGGTTACGATGATTCGCTGAGCGCTTTCCACTTTGACCGCCCTCAGGCCCGCGCCCCGGCCGGTTTTGTCCCGGCGGGCGACTTCTTTTTGCCGATCTGCTTCAGGTCATACCACAGCGGGCTTGCGTTGCAAATCGAGCTGTACGCGCCGCTCGTTACGCCGACGATGAGCGCGAGGACGAAGTTCTTGATGGTACTGCCGCCGAAGAAGTAGAGCGCCAACAGGACGAAGAGCACCGCTAACACCGTGTTGATGGAGCGGGCCATGGTCTGCCAGATGCTTGTGTTGATGATGTCCTCGAGCGGGCCGGTCACTTTCTTGGTCTTGATATTTTCCCGGATCCGGTCAAAGATGATAATGGTATCGTTGATCGAATAACCCAAGACGGTCAGGACCGCTGCAATAAAGGCGCTGTCTATCTCTATCTGGAAAATGGAGAAAATGCCGAGCATAACCAGAGCGTCATGGATAAGCGCAACCACCGCCGCCACGCCCTGCTTGAACTCGAACCGGATTGTTATGTAAACGAGCATCAACGCGGAGGCGATTACCAGCGCCAAAACGGCTTTGCGCGTCAGCTCCTTGCCTATCACCGGTTCCACCTTTTCGCTCCGCAAAAGGGTGACGCCGCCGAGGCGC
This sequence comes from Bacillota bacterium, assembly GCA_040756575.1. Taxonomy (GTDB): domain Bacteria; phylum Bacillota; class Desulfotomaculia; order Desulfotomaculales; family Ammonificaceae; genus DTYU01. Next base: position 17,457 of record JBFLYP010000026.1, read on the forward strand.
TTGTCGAGGGCATCGACGATCTTCTGGCTTTCGGTTTCCTCAAGTTCCCTCGTGCGGATGATGAAGGTGGTCGGGCCGCTTTTCTGGATGCGGCTATTTTCGAGGTTGAAATCGGCGAGCACCCGCCGCACTTCGCCTGTTTCCACGGCGCGGTTGAATTTGAGGTCGAGGAGGCTGCCCGCAGTGAAGTCGATCCCTTTGTTCAGACCCTGGAGAAAAAGGGAGACGACTCCCGGGATGATTATCAGGAGCGATAGAAGATACCAGATCCGCCGCAATCGAATAAAGTGTATGCGCAAAAGACGCTTTCCTCCTTCCGGAACTGCTGCGAAAACTTGCCTGGCTATTTACCTTGCCCCATGCTCGTTTTGCGCAGTTCCCGGCTTAAAAAAACATTCGTAAGATAAACTTTTTCTGACCAGTTGAATCTTCAAACACTCCGCTAAGCCCCGAAGAGTTTCGGGCTCCGGATGAGCCCGCTGCCCGCTACCAGGTGCAGGAGCCAGCGTGTCATCGTGATCGCGGTGAACATGCTCACCGCGACACCGATCATCAGGGTGACCGCGAACCCCCTGATCGGGCCGGTGCCGAAGTAGTAGAGCACAAGCCCTGCCAGCACCGTAGTCAGATTGGCATCGAAGATCGCGACGAAGGCTCGCTTGAAGCCGTCGTCGATCCCGGCACGCAGGGTCTTCCCGGCCCGCAGCTCTTCCTTCAGCCGCTCGAAGATGATGATGTTCGCATCCACCGCCACCGCCAGGCTGAGGATGTAGCCGGCGATGCCCGGCAAAGTCATCGTCACCTTAAACGCCGTGAAGATAAAGAGCACGAGGAGTGCGTAGATCACCAGGCTGAAGTCGGCGACCAGCCCCGGTACCCGGTAGTAGATGATCATAAACAGCAAAATGGCCAATACCCCGATGGAGCCCGCTTTAAGAGACTTGTCCAGCGAGTCGGCGCCGAGGGTCGGTCCCACGGTGCGCTTCTCTAAGATGTCAAGCTTCACCGGCAGGGCGCCCGACTGGAGGAGCACCGCTATCTGGTGGGCTTCCTCGAGGGTTGCGTAGCCGCCCGTTATCCGTGCACGGCCGTTCAGAATGGGCTCCTGAACGGTCGGCTCCTGGAGCAGTTTCCCGTCAAGGTAGATGCCGATTTTCCGGCCGACGTTCTCCCTGGTCGCCTCGGCAAATTGTTTCGCGCCGATCGCGTCGAACTCAAGGTCTACTTCCGGCTGGTTGGACTGCGGGTCGAGGGACTCCCGTGCTTCCTTGAGGCGGCTGCCGGTTAAGATAACTTTGCCGCCCTCGGTCTTGAACTCGAGGTAAGCGGGCTTGATCAGCGTCCTGACAACCTCCTCCGGGTCTTTCACCCCGGCGATCTCGACGATCACCCGGCGTGAGCCCTGCTGCTGGATGATCGGCTCAGTCACGCCGAACCGGTTGATGCGCTCCTCGAGGATCCCAAGGACCCGCTTCATCGCCTCGGGGGTGACCTTGGCTTCCGGGGTGTCCACCGCCTGGAGCACCACGTGGACCCCGCCCTTAAGGTCAAGTCCGAGGCGGACGTACTTCGTCACAGGCAGCCAGTCGACCTTCACCGGGGGCTTCACGGCGAATAGAGCCACTGCTGCAACCGTGGCGACAATCAAAGACAGTTTCCAGATGTTCTCCCAGCGCACTCAGTTCACCTCTTGATATAACTCCGCTTGTTACTATTCAGGCTTCCCGTCGGGCGCGGCGATAAATGGCGCATTGCTTCGTCAGGCTCGCCGTCCGGGTCCTCACGTACTGCTGTGTACGCTCCGGCCCGGCCGGCTCCGCCTTCCTCGCACTGTTTGTTTCTCGCCGCGTTCCGTTAAGTGGTGGGTGGCAGGCTGAATAGTTATACTCCGCTTACAAAAGTTTTGCCCCGTTTATCATCAGCTCGAAGTCGGCCTTTAAAAAATTCGCCGCCCGGCGGCAGAGAGCCATCCGGGACAGGAAGATCTCGAAATACTCCATCACCGGGCAGATCTCGATGTCGATGGTGAGTTCGAGCGTGATCACCCGGCGTTCCTCGTTCACCCAGAGGAAGGAGTGCTCCGCGGCGTAGTTCACCCGGTCATGGATGTCGAAGGTGGCGATGTCCGGGTTCCGGACGCGGGAGCGGTGGACGTCGGATTTGTCGGCAAGGATCAGCGCCGCTGCTACGTTGTTTACCGGCTGGCCGTAATGCTCCTCGTGATTGGCAATCGCCGACAAGACCACGGCTACTTCCTCCGAGGGCATGCCCATGCCGGTTAGGATGCGGTACGCGATCAGCGCACCGGAAATTCCGTGGTCGTTGCGGCTGACCACGTTGCCGATGTCGTGCAGGTACCCCGCAATGGCCGCCAGCTCCGCCTCCCGTTCCGGGAAGTTCAAGCGCTCGAGGACGTTTCGTGCGATGCTCGCAACAAGGTTGACGTGGCGGAAGCTGTGCTCGGTAAAACCCATTTCACCCAGATACTGATTGCCTTTCCGGATGAAGGTCTCGACTTCCGGGTTTTTCTTGACGTCCTGGAGGGTAACCAACCCCTGTTTCTCCTCTTTCCTTCAGGATTACTCCTTTTCTTTACCTTCCCCCCGCTTGGTGACTTGGGCGATGGCCTGCTTCATCAGTTCGATGCGTACGTTATCGGCTATCCTAAGAATCACTGTGTCTTCCTTAATTTTTACGATTGTTCCGTAAATGCCGCCGGCGGTTATTACCTGGTCGTCGGTCCGCAGCCCCCTGATCATCTCCTGGTGCTTCTTCTGCCTCACCTGCTGCGGCCGGATCAGCAAGAGATAGAGCAGGACAAAGAGGCCGACAATGTACAACAAAGAAACCATCTGCTCATTCACCGATCATCCCCCCTTTCCGGCTAACACAGTCTATTTCGCCTCCTGCGGTGAAAATCCTCTTCCGCACAGAAAATTTAACGTCCGTTTGAAGCGGATGACCCGCCTTACCCGCAAGTCGGCTTACGGAAACCCTTGCAAACCCGCCACTAAACTCGACGTGAAAAGATCCGGGTTACTAAGATGTCTGTTTGCCGGAGCGGCTTAACCGTACAGTTAAGTGCCGGGTGCCCTGAATAGATGAGCTTGTTTTTTCAATAAGTTACAGTTTTGTAACACCCTCCCGGGTCCATTTTTCTCTTAAACCTGTGAACGTGCCGCTTTCAATGGCAGCGCGGATCTCATCTGTAAGCCTCATAAGGAAATAAAGGTTGTGCGTCGTAAGCAGGCGCACCCCGAGGATCTCGCCGCTCCGTGTCAGGTGGTGGATGTACGCCCGGGTGAAGTTCCGGCAGGCGTAGCAGCCGCAACCCTCTTCCAGGGGGCCGAAATCCTGCGCATAGGAGGCATTCCTGATATTCAGCCTCCCGCGGCGGGTGAGTGCCCCCCCGTGCCTGCCGAGGCGGGTAGGCAGGACGCAGTCGAACATGTCTATCCCCCGGGCAACGGCCTCCACGATGTCTTCCGGGTGGCCTACGCCCATTAGGTAGCGAGGCTTCCGGGGCGGGAGCAAGGGTACCGTCCAGTCGAGTGCTGCGTACATGAGGTCCTTAGGTTCGCCTACGCTCAAACCCCCGACGGCGTAACCTGCAAAATCAAGCGCCGTTAGCTCCCGGGCGCTTTTTACCCGCAAGTCCTCATAAACACCGCCCTGAACAATCCCGAACAGGTTTTGGTCCTTTGTCTGCGCTGCGTACGAGCGTTCAGCCCAGGCGGTGGTGCGCTCGACGGCAGCCTGGACCTTCTCCCGGGCGGCGGGGTAAGGCGGGCACTCGTCGAGGACCATCGCGATGTCCGAGTCCAGGGCTTCCTGGACCGCGACCACCTTTTCGGGGGTAAAGAGGTGCTCCGATCCGTCAAGGTGTGAGCGGAAGATAACCCCCTCTGCGGTTAGGCGGCGCAACGGGGCGAGGCTGAAGACCTGGTAGCCGCCGCTGTCGGTGAGGATGGGGCCGTCCCAGTTCATAAAGCGGTGCAGCCCGCCCGCCTCACGGATGATTTCGTATCCGGGGCGGAGGTAAAGGTGGTAGGTGTTCCCCAAAATCATTTGCGTGCCGAGCGCACGAAGTTCTTCCGGAGTCATCGCCTTAACCGTCCCCTGCGTGCCCACCGGCATAAAAACCGGGGTTTCTACCGCCCCGTGCGGCAGGAAAAGCCTGCCGCGCCGTGCCGCGCCGTCTTGCTTCAATATCTCGAACCGGAGTGCCATCTATTGCCCGCCGTTTTTCTTTATAATTTGCACGCCGTCCGCCGATTACTCGTTGAAGACCGGCACGCATTTGAAGGCTTCGACGGCCGGTTACGTGAGCGCGTCCGGCGTCAAGCTGCCGGCCGGTTACTCGTTAGTCTATTCTCTTCGCGCTCCGGTTTTCCTCTAATGGACCGCACCCATGAGTGTTTTAAGGCTCTGTTTGCGGTCGAATCCCCGCCACACATCCCTGTGGGCCTTAAGGCGCGGCGGTACCGTAACAATGTTGAAGTCCCCCGGCTGCCAGTCCTGGTGTGCGACTTCTTCCCAGTCGAGGGGGGTGGAAACCGGGGCACCCGGGAGGGGCCGGACGCTGTAGGGAAAGGCCATCGTCTTGCCGTAGCCGTTCTGAAGATAGTCGAGGTAGACGCGGGGGCCCCTTTTTTCAACCACCCGTTCGGTTGTGGCCCTCGGGGAGACCTTGGCCACGAAGTCCGCCACGTATCCCATTGCCCTTGCCACCTCCTGGTGCGTATACTCAGGTTCCACGGGGATGAAGATGTGGAGCCCTTCGGCGCCGGAGGTCTTGGGGTAGCCGGTCAGACCGAACTCGGCGAGCGCCGCCCGCAGCAGGAGGGCGGCCTCAACCACCTGCGGGAAGGATGCTCCCGGCATCGGGTCAAGGTCGAGCACCGCGATGTCCGGGCGGTCAATCGCCCGGTACGTGGCGAGCCAGGCGTGCATCTCGATCGCCCCCTGCTGCACCACCCAGAGAAGCGTCGGCCTGTCGTTGCAGACGATGTAATTAACGACCTTGCCGGCATCCCGGTGTTCGACCGGCACCGTTTTGACCCATTCGGGGGCGTAGTCGGGGCATTCCTTCTGATAGAAGCTCTCGCCCTCGATCCCGTCCGGGTAACGGTTGAGCACGAGCGGCCTGTTCCTCAGGTAGGGGAGGATGAAGGGGGCAACCGTATCGTAGTAGCGAACGAGAGCCCCCTTGGTGTAGCCCTCGGGCCAGAAGCGCTTCTCAAGGTTTTTTAGTTCTAATACCTTGCCTTCAACCTTTACCTTTGGCATCCTGAAGGTTTTCTCCCGCAAATGTTTATCTTTTCTCTATTAGCGCTCATCTTTAAAAGCCGCCACCGTCAGTCCCTCTCAATGGGATCCTGTATTCAGTTTTCCGGATCAGATATAATTACGGATAATTAGGTGACGGGTCAGCCACGAACAGACTGACACCCGTGCAGGTACCCGGTCTGATGTTGAAGGCGGCTTTCTCTGTGTTTAATGAACTGCAAAAGCCGCTCTTAATACGTCTGCTATTTGCCTCAAAGAGAGGTCGGACTCTTTCCGGGCCACGTGCATTCTCGCGGCTCCTTGTCCGGGCGCAAGCCCCTGAAAACGGGGTGCCTTAACAGGCCGTCCCTGGTGATTTCCGTGAAATCGACCATACATACCAGGACGGGCTTCACCCACCGCGGGTCGGTCCTCCGGTAAGCAGGCGGCAGTTCAAATAGGGGCTGTTGCCTCTCGAGCTTAGCCAACAGCGCCGTCAGGTCCCGGGCCGTGTTAATATCAAATCCGGTGCCTACCTTTCCGGCGAATACCAGCCGCCCGTCCCGGTAGCCGCCCAGGATCAGCGCTCCCAGGCCGCGCGCGCCGCCTCCCGCCTCCCAGCCGCAGATCACCAGGTCAGCGCTTCTCCAAGCCCTGATCTTTTTCCAGAAAGGTGACCGCTGTCCGGGGAGGTACGGGCTGTCGCGCCGCTTTGCCATTACCCCTTCCAGGCCGCTGGCCCTGCAGGCCGTGAAAAAAGCCTCCCCTTCTCCGGCGATGTAATCGGTTACCACTACTTCGGGGCCCGGCTGCACAATCTCCTTCAGCAGCTCCCGGCGCTGTTCGAGGGGCTTCTTGAGCACCGGGTCACCCCTACAATAAAGCAGGTCGAACGCCGCAAATACCGCCGGGTACAACCTGGCCGCCGCCTGGACCCGCTGCCGGTCGAAGAGGCGCCCCCGCGCCTGGAGCGTCCCGAAGTCCGGCCTGCCGCCGGTGAAAATAACGATTTCACCGTCGAGAATTGCAGGCAGGCCGTCAACCCGGTCGCGGATCGCCTCAAGTTCCGGGAAAGCGGGCGTGAGGTTCCGCAGGTTCCGGGAGCGGAGCACAGTTTTGGCCTCTAAGTATGCAAGGCACCGGTAACCGTCCCACTTGATCTCAAAAAGATAGTCCGAGTCGGAAAAAGGCTGTGCGCTCACCGCAAGCATCGGTTTGAGCAGCGGCAGCGTCACGCTCCCGCCCCCTGCTTCTTCGCCCCGCGTTCCCTCTTCGCTAATTCGATGCTCTGCTTGAGCGCTTCCATCAGGTCCACCACCTTTTCTGCCCGTGGCGGCGGGACGGCTACCTCTTCACCTGCGATCTTCTTTTCAATAACCCGGTGCAGAGCCTCCCGGTACTCGTCACGGTACTTCGCCGGCTCGAACGGGGCCGTCAGGTTTGATATGAGGCTTTCAGCCATTTTGAGTTCGTTCTCGTGTATCTGGACGCTGTAGTTAAGCTCCGGGAGGGCTTCGGCCGGCCGCACCTCATCGGGGTAATAAAGCAGGCTCATCACCAGCGCACGGCCGCTCGGCCAGAGCAGCGCCGGCGACTGCCTCGTGCGTATGGCCACCCGGCCGACCGCGGCCTTGTTGGTCCGTTCCATGGCCCGGCGGAGCAGTTCGTATACCCGTTCGCCGCCCTCGACCGGCGCGAGGTAGTAGGCCTTTTCGTAGTACAGCGGGTTGACTTCGTCCCGCCCGACGAAATCGAGCAGGGCAACGTTTTTAGCTTCAACGCCCGGCAGGTTCTCCAGATCTTCTTCGGACAAAATGACGTACCGCCCCTTTTCGTATTCGTAGCCGCGCACCAGCTCTTCCTGGCCTACGTCGCGCTCGCAGGAAGGGCAGTAGCGCCGGTACCGGACGGGGGTCCTGCACTCCGAGTGAAGCAGGTGAAACTTTATATCCTTCCCGTCGGTTGCGGTATAAACCTTTACCGGGATGTACACCAGCCCGAAGGTAACGGCTCCCTTCCATATCGGCCGCATAAGTAAAACCTCCTTTTTTCTATTGTGCGCCGTTGCCTGAAGATAAAAATCCGGGGATTAATCCCAGTGAAATAGAGCTGCTCTTGACGCTTCAACCCCCTTGGGGTACATTCATTGCGGCCCAGATGCAGCAAACCAGACTTATTCCCTTTGATGCCCGGTCGGCGGTATCTGCCGCCGAACTTGCTCTTCGCTGAGGTTTGCCTATGGCCGATGCCATTGTTTATGTTACGGCAATGGAGTGCGGTTGCGGCAGAGCTACCGGTGACCGTCATTTTGAGGAGTTGCCGGGAGTTATCTTTGTTCGAAATGCTGAATAGTTAATGGTGCCGCAGGGCTTCCGCGGGGCTCAAGGAAGCCGCCCGGCTTGCGGGGTAAATGCCGAAAACAAGGCCCACAAGGGAGGCGAAACCGAAGGCCAGAAGCACCGTCCAGACGGAGATAAGCGGCGGCCAGTGGGCGAAACGGGCAATGATCATTGCACCGCCTGCGCCGAACAATACTCCGAACACACCGCCCACCAGGCAGAGGGCGACCGCCTCTGCCAGGAACTGCTTCATAACGTCCCGGCGGCGGGCGCCGAGGGCCATCAGGAGGCCCACTTCCCGAGTGCGTTCCGTTACCGCTACCAGCATGATATTCATGACGCCCACTCCTCCCACAATAAGGGCGATTGCCGCCACAGCGCCGATGATCAGGGTCATAATCCCGGTAACTTTACCGATAAGGGCCAAGCCTTCTTTCATGGACATGCCGGTATAGTGGACGCTGGTGCCCGGGTGCCTCTTTTCGAGAATTGTAATGCAGTCAGAAATCGCCTGACGGACGGCATCTTCGGATACCGCAGTGCCGTCAAGTTCATGAATCACCTTAGTATTCAGGAGTTCTTGGGCAAAGGTAATCGGGGCGAAAACATTTTTGTTCATATTCATTGCGTTCATTAGGCTTGAGGCCCGTTTCTCCGTGACCCCGATGACCATAGCAGGTACGTCCTGGATAAAGACCCGTTTTCCGACTGCATCTCCCTCGGGGAAAAGCTTTTCGGCAAGGGAACCGTCCAACACCACCACCTGCCTTTGCCCCAGAACGTCCGCATCGGAAAAAAAGCGTCCGGACTCAAGCGGAAAGTTCATCACCCCGGTCATATCGGGTGTGGTCCCGATGATCTGTGACAAAACCGGCTTTGCCTTGCTCTGCGGCCGCCGGATATTAACCATCATGCCGGTGGTGACAGGAGCAAGTTTATCCACCACTGTGGAAAGCGCTTTTATCACCGCCACGTCTTCCAATTTAAAGGTATCGGCGGTAGGGGCCTCACCCTGCATCCAGTCCACAGAGATGTTAAAACTGCGGCTGCTGCCCATCTTTTCAATCTCTGAAAGCAGAACGGCCTGGCCGCCCTGGCCTATGGCCACGACGGAAATAACCGCAGCTATGCCGATCGCAATTCCCAGGATGGTGAGCGCAGCCCGCAGGCGGTGCACCGCAAGATTTTCGGCCGTCACTTGAAACAGATCCACAAGCCTCACCGGGCGATTACCTCCTCACGGACAACGGTGCCGTCAAGGAAATGCAATACCCGCTCGGCATAGGCCGCGATGTCCGCTTCATGGGTGACCATAGCAATGGTCCGCCCTTCTGCGTGGAGCTTTTGAAAAAGGGTCATGATCTCGTAGCTGGTACGACTGTCCAGGTTGCCTGTCGGCTCGTCGGCCAGGATTACGGACGGGTTGTTTATCAGGGCGCGGGCGATGGCTACACGCTGCTGCTCGCCGCCGGAAAGGGCGGGCGGCTTATGCTTTAAACGGTGTCCCAGCCCCACCTTTGCGAGCATCGCGGCAGCGCGCTCCCGGCGCTCCTTGCGGGGCACACCGGCGTACATTAACGGCAGTTCCACGTTCCGCAGAATGTCGTGACGGGGTAGGAGGTTAAAGGTCTGGAAAACGAAGCCGATTTCCCGGTTTCGCAGTCCGGCTAATTCATCTTCTTCGAGGGAGTTAACGTCCCGTTCACCGAAGTAGTACCTGCCCTCAGTCGGCCTTTCAAGACAGCCTAAAATGCTTAAGAAAGTGGACTTGCCGGAACCGGACGGGCCCATCACCGCAACAAACTCTCCGGTTTTGATTGTGAGGGTGACCCCGTTTAAAGCCGCTACGGCCGCCGCCCCGTGGCCGTAAGTCTTCTTCAGGCCTTCAACCCTGATCAATGTTTTGCACCACCGGCACGTACCGGCTGGCCGTCCTTTAGATCCTTCGGGTTCAGTACAACCTTTGCGCCGGGTTTCAGGCCGCTCCGGATTTCGGTGAAAAGCTCGTTGGATCCGCCGGTAATGACCCTGTGTCTCCGCGCTTTGCCTTCCTCCACCGCAAATACGACCTTGGCTTTATCTATCTCGACTACGGCTTCAGTGGGGACCAACAGTGCCTTGTGCGGCTTTACACGGTGTATGATCGTGTCCACATTGGCTCCAGGAAGGAGGCCTGTCTTGTCAAGCGCTACATACACGCGGACGGTATTCTCGGTGTCCCGCTCCATTCTTTTGGTTACGGCGGGGGCGACCCGGCTGACCTTGCCGTGCCAGGTCTTGTCGGGACTGCCGGTCCAATTGATCTCCACTTCCCTGCCGGGGGCCACACCGCTTACCTCCTGCTCGGTAAGGTCAACCACGACCTGAAGCCGGCCAGGGTCACCGATGGTGAGAACCGAGAGGCCCGGTTGCAGGTAATCACCCTCTTTTACGGCCTTTTGGAGCACCACACCCGTGATGGGGGAGGTGAGCCGTCCTTTCTCCACCGCCCGGCGGGCGTTTTCGAGTGACACACGGGCTTGTTCCACCCTCGCCCTGTGAACTGCAATCGTATCAGCATCGGTTTTAGTCAGCGCCGCAAGGCGTGCTTCTGCTGAGGCCACTTCGGCCTGGGCCTTCTTGTACTCCATTTCCGCAGCTTCAAGTTCGGCCTGTGAGGCCGCCTCCTGATCGAAAAGCTGACGGTACCGTTTCAGCTTCTTCTGCGCAGCGTCGGCGACGGCCCTGCCAGCTTCCAACGCCGCTTTCGCCTGCGCGATTTCTTCCGGCGCACCGGGGGTGAGTGCCGCCGCAAGCTCCGCTTCGGCCGCCGCGAGCGCCGCCTCGGCTTCCCTCACCCTGTCTTCCACGTCGGCAGTGTCAAGTTCGCCCAGCACCTGCCCGGCGGCAACCCGGTCTCCTTCTTTTACCTTGAGGCTCACGAGCCTGGCCGCAAACGGGGCCACCACCTCGACCTGACGGGTTGTTTCCACCTTGCCCGTGGCAAGGACTTTATTTTCAAAGAGACGCTCTTCCGCTGTTGCAACCTTTACTTCCGTTGCCGGACCGTGTAACCCGCGCCAGACCGCGGCGGCAATTATTGCGCTGCTGAGAAGGACACCGCTGAATATGAGCCAGAATTTAGCACTGCGTGGCAAGTTGCATCTCCTTCCGTTAGGCCATCCCCGGAGGGGCGTTTATAAGGCTGATGCCTGCCATGATGAGGGCTCCTATCGCCCAGAGAACGAAAAGGTACACCGTCAAACCGCCGGGCCGCGTCTTCATGGCTGCTGCGCCGCCGATACCCCAGAGAACGAGGCTCCACCAGGTAAACGGGCTGCACCTCGCCAGGAAGAAGTATGCAAAGCTTTTCTGAAACGGGAGGAATGCCGCCAGGCTTATGCTGACGGTTTGGAAGTTTTCTACGGGTGTGCTGAGGGCCACCAACGTGGCGATAATCCCGCCTATCAGAATAGGAACGTATCCATAGACGGCCGTTGCAAAAAGTGTCTTAAAAGGGGTCTCCCTTGCGGAAAACATCGCGTAGAACCTTAAAAGTCCGGCAATCAGCAGCCAGACAAACCAGGGAGCTACCACAGTGATAATGACGCTTCCCGCTGCGGCCAGGTTGGGGGCCACCGCTAACGCCTCCCCGGCCTGCTCAGGCGGGAGTGCGACCTGTCCGTGCGTCAGCATCCATTCGGTCAAGGCTCGCACCTTGGGAGCAAGGATGATCCCGGTGACAGCGCTTATTGCGCACAGTACCACCGCCGGCTTAATAAAGCCGGGCGCTGCGGCCAGCTCTGCAAAGGTTTTACCGGGAGCCGACAGTACCCCTAAGAAATGCCAGACGGGCCGTGTTCCTCCATTATCACTCATCTCTCCAGCCTCCATTTTCAACAGGGTCTTTTTATGAGGTTATTCTTTAAGCCGCCCCTTTTTCCTCTTTATCCATCAGTTAGTTTCTGAAAGTAATGAATAACAAGGGCCGCTCAGCCGGCGAGCCGCCGATAGATAAAGTAGGAGCATATTACAGGAACAAGCACACGTTTATATTATCATAAGCGTCGAGATTTGTGATCACTTTCGGTTTTTTGCCGCTTTACATTGTTTTCCTGTGCCGGCCTGCCTTCTCAGAGGGCGGCTAACGGCCTCACGGGAAGAGCCGTGAAAGGACGGTCATGCCCGGGAAGCCCGTAAAAACATTCCGGTCCGTTCAGCCCCGCTTCCGACGCCGTCCCCGCACGACAAAAGCCAGAAACATAAAAAAAGTAAAACAGCAAGCCGAAGAGTAAGACGGAATTTGAATAGCAAATTTGACGTTTTCCCGGCAATAGCGGGGAGGACCGCCAGGCTGACAAAGCCTCCTTAAATTCAAAAAATTTTCGAAACCTCCCGTAAGAAAACTTAAAAACGCGATCTTATGGGTTTATGATACAATTTATACAACTTTTAGACACGGTCGTATCCGAAGTTTTGTTATTTTTAGTTTTTTATTGATTAAATGGGTAGACAAGGCAAACTTTTAATTACAATAAAGGAAAGATATTTTGCGTGGACAGGCATTCATTTACTCTAACGCACTTTTATACTTACTCTAAGCAAGAAAAGGGGGATTTAAAAAGACACAGATTAGAAAAGATTAGACATAGAAAGGAGGTGAAGCAAATGCTGGGTGGGTTGTTAGCGTTAATTTTAGGTTTGCTTGCTCCTATTCTGAACATCTTGTCGGGCCTTCTTCCTCTCTAGGGTTGAACTAAGCACATTTTGAAATCGCGGAGGGTCTCCCGGTTCACGTGCAGCCAACCATTTGGGCGTTGAGATGCAAAAACCGGGATCCTCCCTTTTTATTTATCAGACGTAATTGCGCAACAGGCCGGTGTTAGTCGGTTGACTTAAGCGTAACGCCCCATTTTCAGATTTATAACCATGCCTTTCGCTGCGCTCAGGCACAAAACGTTATGAAAATGGGTGCTCATCCGTGGTTTAGTCCCTTTCTCCGTCTCCTGCTCCTAACGTAGAACGTAGAACGTCGCACGTAGAACGATTTTCAGATTTCGTGGTGCCGCTTGATAGCGGCATGGAGGGCTCCTTCGTAATTCGGTTCCGGCTGTAACCCGGGGCCGCGTTCAATCGCTGGAGACGTTTGTTTACCGAAAAACAGCCCCGTTTTTCAAAAAGCAGTTTGGTTTCAGTCGACAATTGCCATAATAAATAATGCAAAACGCGGTTTATGGAGCGGCCTTTCACAGGAGGCGGAAAGCACTTGGCATATGACCCAAGCAGGGAAGGTCAGCCGGAAAAGGAGCAGGGTCCGGCACTGGCGCAGCTCCGGGAAATAGGCGCGGCGATAATCCCCCAGGTTCGCAGCAACATCCATTGTTTAACCATTGTCGGCCAGATCGAAGGGCATACGGTACTCCCACTGCAAAACAAAACCACCAAGTACGAACACATCCTGCCGCAACTGGTGGCGCTGGAGCAGCACCCCGACATCGAGGGAGTGCTTATTATCTTGAACACTGTCGGCGGTGACGTGGAGGCGGGGTTGGCCATCGCAGAGATGGTAGCCTCTATGTCCAAACCCACGGTCTCGCTGGTGCTGGGCGGGGGCCACAGCATCGGTGTGCCAATGCTACCCAAGTCACACCAATGCCCTAAGTCCCGCATGACTACTGGGGTTGATTAATATTTTCATTGTTTAAAAATTTCACTTTTGCTCCTTAAGTTGTTCGTCCTCTTTCGGATAGTTAATCGGGTCAAGTCCAGGTTCGTATAATGTGCATTCAGAGAAACAGGTGCCGATCCGCGTGAACGGCAAACTCCTGCCCACGCCGGGCTACCTCCGCTCGCCGGGGACGACGATGGTCCCGGTGCACGGCGTCTTTGAGTATCTCGGCGCGATTGCAGGAAAACTCCTGCGCGTAGCGCTCCCGCACTTTCCTTTCCCAGCCATAGGGGGTAGAAAGCCCCGCGCCAGTCGTCATACTGTACCATAAACCATAGGACGCGCTCGACTACGCGAGAAAAAGAGCCTCTATTTCGCTTCACTCCGTGTAGCGGACGGCGGTGATGCTGAGTTGCCCGCCTCGTCCCAAGGCAACCCGCATGTGGGCCTGGGGATTCTCGATTATGGTACGGAACTTTCCTACCTGGATGATTACACCCTCATGGGCCTGGCCAAGACGCACCGTGGCGCTGGCGGCAGTCCGGATCTTGGTGAGGATTCCTCTGGAT
>JBFLYP010000027.1:0-28161 GCA_040756575.1 Bacillota bacterium
TTTAAGGGTGAATCTTACCGGTTCCGGGAAAGTCAGCAAAGGCAATCTGTTAACATGGATACCTGACGAATAGGGTGGTCAATTTTTACGTTGTCACGGTGGTCAACTTTTTAGTTGACGAACACACCCAAAAAATAAAGAGTCTTGAGAGATTTTTTTATCGAAGGAGAAGAAACTGAGGCCTGCGGCACGCCGGTCATCGCCTACGGCAAGGGCGGCGTCTGCGAGACGGTGGTCGCCGCGGACGGCACGAACTGGGACGAGGCGACGGGCTTTTTCTTCGGCGAGCAGACCCCGGCGGCGCTGGCGGCGGCGGTGCGGCAGTTTCTGGCCTGGGAAGGCCGCTTCCGGCCGGAAGTGCTGCGCCGTAACGCGGAGCGCTTCAACCGGGAGCGGTTCAAGGGGGAGATCGCGGCGTTTGTTAGTTCGAAGTTAGGGCTTAAACTGATAGACCTTTGGGGTCCGTTCGACGTTCAACGTTCGACGTTATGGCGTTAAGGCGGTTGAAGGCGTAAGGTTCAAGTTTAGAGTTCGAGGTTTAGAGTAAATAAATGGATGCGTTTGTGGTTTGTATGGTATACTGTCCGTAAAGAGGGCTTCCAGTTGACCGGCAGTGATTGATTTTAGGTTACGAGGAGGAATCGAAAATGCGAGAAATCTCACCCGGGATAATCGTGGATCCGGAAATCAGAGGCGGCAAGCCAGTCATAAAGGGAACGCGAGTTCCCGTAGATGTTCTTTTGGGCAAACTGGCAGGCGGAGCCACATATGAAGAGGTAATGCAGGAGTATGACTTGACGCGGGAGCAGATTTTCGCTGCTCTGCGATATGCAGCCGCAGTTCTAAGTGAAGAACGGGTCAGGGCGATCTTATGAGGCTGCGGTTTCTTGTTGACGAAGACTTGCCGCGTTCCACGGCCAAGGCGCTTTCTGCAGCCGGGTACGAGGCTTTAGATGTGCGGGATGTCGGCCTGCGCGGCGCTAAAGATCGCGAGATTCTGGCTTATGCGTGCCAGAATAAAATGACCGTTGTTACAGCGGATGTAGGCTTCGCAAGCTTAGCATATCTAAGTCCTGCTGAACATTCCGGACTTGTTCTTCTGCGGCTGCCTTCAGAACTTCCCGTAAAAACCGTCAATGAAATTCTCCTGAGGGCTCTGCGTAACCTTTCCCCTGAAGAAATCACCAGCAGTATTATCGTGGTAGATCAGGACAAAGTACGGATCCGGCCTAAAACGTAAGAGTATCGAAGGGGCGGTTCTTTTGATAGTGCTGGAGCGACTCTGTGTGTATCTTTCGATTGTAGGTGGCCACCGGCACTTTCTTCCACGAGCAAGGCATAGAGGCGCTGGAAGCAGCGGTGAAAGCAGTTCCTGGCCTGGGAAGGCCGCTTCCGCCCGGAGGTGCTGCAGCAGAACGCCGAACGCTTCAGCCGGGAGCGCTTCAAGCGGGAGATCGAGATGTTTGTGGCAAGGAAGTGGCGTAAAACGCCCTATCATTCGTATCTCTAACAAAGCCCGCACGGATAAGCAAGGGAAGTTGAACCGAAGATGACTATTGCATCGCTGAAAGAGGTATTTTTAGTGGACGGGCAAAAGGCGGACCCTGAGCTTCTGTTCCGTCACGGAAATGATCGCTCCTTTTAACAATTCTGCTTCCACAGTCGGAAGAATGCGCAGGAGCAGCGCTGCAACAGCGCGGGGTTCTGCTGTCCCCAAGCGAAGTGAAATAAGGCTCGGCCCCGAAGCATTTGCAACAGCCAAAAGGACGGAAAAGTCCAAGTCTTGGGTTATGATCACCATTTGTTGGGTTCGCGCGTATTCGAGAATCTGCTGGTCGGAAGCATTATAAGGGAGCGCATCGCTTACTCGCACAACCTGGTAGCCTGCCTCGCGAAGAAAGCACAGGTTAGTGGCGAGATATGCATGTCTGCCAAGCACTTGAGCTTTTTCAAGGTCTTGGGGCCTCCTGGGGAATCGGCCGCACCTGCTCCGTAGCAAGCCAGGCGGCGTAAGCGAGGCTTTGGCGAACATCTTCCTCTTCCAACTCCGGGTATGCTTCAAGGATGGCAGGAATGTCCATACCAGAAGCCAAAAGCTTTAGGATAAACGCCACCGTGATCCGCATCCCTCGAATGGTGGGCTGCCCCATACAGATCTCCGGGTCGCGGGTAATCCGGTCAAGCTTCATACCGAGTAACCTCCGATACGTTTTAGTTTTTTAGCGGCATGACATTTATAGTATACTACAGCAAAGAAGACTTCGGTATCGTCCGCTTGGAGGCCCAGGCCTGCGGCACACCGGTCATCGCCTACGGCAAGGGCGGCGTCTGCGAGACGGTGGTCGCCGCGGACGGCACGAACTGGGACGAGGCGACGGGCCTTTTCTTCCCCGAGCAGACGCCGGCAGCGCTTGCGGCGGCGGTGCGGCAGTTCCTGGCCTGGGAAGGCCGCTTCCGCCCGGAGGTGCTGCGCCGCAACGTTCGACGTTCAACGTTCAACGTTGGGCTTAGAAGATAGGGCTTCGGGGTCGGTTTGAAGTTGGTTAGTTCGAAGTTAGTCAGTTCGAAGTTCGATAGTTCGAAGTTCGAAGTTTAGACCCAAGATGATAAGGCTTTGGGGTCCGTTCGGCGTTGGGGCTTAAAATGACGAGCTTTAGGGTCGGTTCAACATTCAACGTTCGACGTTAGGCGTAACGGAAAACAAACAGAAAGCTGGTTATTCAGCGAACGCGGCCGCCGGTGACTTTCTCTTGGAGTTGCTTTATAGCGGTGCCTACACAGCCTTTTTGGGCCTCAGCCGCTGAATGGCTTGCAAACGACAGGAGCCAAGTATATACTAGTGCCGTAAGGAAATTCTTACTCCGATAAGGAGGCAAATATGGTGGAACGCAGCATTGTCCGGTTGAGCAGTAAAGGCCAGTTGACCCTACCGGCAGAGATCCGGCGGAAGCTGGGCCTCAAACAGGGTACTAAGCTTTTGGTCACTCTGGAACGGAATGAGATAAGGATAAAGGAAGCAAGAGAAGACAGGTTACCTGTTTTCACGCCGGAAAGCGGCTTTTTCAATCTTATAAGTTCATTTTCCGGTCCCGAGGACCTGGCTGAAAACCACGACCGGTACTTGGCGGAGGATTCGCGGTGAAGCTAATTTTTGTGGATACCTCCGGCATTGTGGCCGCAATGAATGTAAAGGAGAAGATTCGTCCTGGGCCGTTGAATGGGTAGAACCGGAGGACGAGAAGAGAGCGATGGAGATTCTGCGCCGCTTCAAGGGCGAGGACTTCTCCTTAACCGATGCCACCAGCTTTGCTATAATGGAACGGCTGAAAATCAAAGAAGCCGTTTCCTTTGACCGGCATTTCTCCCAGTACGGCCTGATGACGGTCCGCCCCGAATGAGAAGAAAATATCCGTATTACTCAGCACGCCCACCAAGAGATGGTCGAAGAAGATATTACACTGAACGAGGTTCTTGAAGCCGTTATCGCGGGTCAAATTTTAGAGAATTATCCTGAACACCGTAAAGGACCTTGCTGTTTGATAAATGGAGCTACCCGTCACGGTTGTCCGCTGCGTTACGTTACGTTATGTTATAATGAAGGGTGAAGTACTTTTGTGTTAGAAAGGAGCAGAATAATAGTGGCACATTCAAAGATCGCCGATTTAACGGTAGACGAGTTCAGGGAGCTTGTTCGGGAAGTCGTCATCCAAACCCTTTCAGAAATACTCGGCGATCCCGATGAAGGGCTGGAATTGCGCGATAACTTCGCCAAAGAACTTCGGCGCTCCCTTGCTGCTGTTGAAGCTGGCGGCAAAACCGTACCCGTGGAGGAGGTTGCTGAAAGGCTGGGGCTGACTTAGTGATGTATCGGGTGGAATTTACACCTGATGCCGAAGCCGACTTGGCCCGGGCTGGATGCCCCGGTAGCACAGCGTGTGCTCAAAAGATTGCGGTGGTTGGCGGAAAAGTTTGAGGCGGTTAGGCCTGAATCGTTGACAGGACAATGACAGGGTATATTCAAGTTGCGTGTCGGCGATTACCGCGTTCTATATACCTGTGACCGGGCAAAACGCAAGATTATTGTTCACTTTATCAGGCAACGCCGTGAAGCGTACAAGATCACGTAGGAAAACGATATAGGAAACAGCCCGCCTCCGTGAGCTACCGGATAAGCTCGCTACGCTTCATACCGTTATTTCACTGATAGCCCTCAGGAACATCTTCCATTATCATCAGCGTAGTGTGACAGGGGACGGTTCCTTGACACGCTAACCCGAAATCAGCTCGAGGTTCGATAGTTCGAAGTTCGAAGTTCGAAGTTCAACGTTCGACGTTGGGAGTAAGGGGCAAGAGAAAACAAGCGGCGGGCGGCGTTCAATGTTCAATGTTCAATGTTCAATGTTCAATGTTCAACGTTCGGCGTTGCGTTCTACGTTAGTGGCGGGAGCTTTTCTGGGATACCGGTCAATTTCCTTTAAGCATTCTCTCGTATTCGTCATGCGTTCCAATCCACACCCAAATGAAATCTTCGCCGTCCTCTACTGCAAGCGCTCTGTAATTAAGCCCGATTCGAACTGACCAAAACTTGCCGGCTTTTCTGAAATGAAGGGACGGATGCCAGGGTTAGTTTTAAGAAGTTCAAAGTTCTTTTTTGATATTTCTTGAACAGGTTCTGGCAGGTTCTCAAAGCACTTCCAGAAACGGGCTGTCGTGCGGTGCATTTATAACTCCTTGAGTTGCCCTTTACTTTTTTCATCGAACGCTTCCTTGATCAGGAAATCTAACTTTCCTGCCTTCGAGTCTTCTTCGATCTGTCTATCCCATTTCTGCCAGTCTTTTTCCCAAAACCATTTCCTCAATTGGACAAAGTCGCTCTCAGGAAGATTTTCTATGGCGGCCTTAATTTCAGCTACATTAAACATCGAGGCGGCCTCCTTTCTTTTTCTATCCTCCGCGGAACCCGTTCTTAAGGCTAACGTTTCTTTGCTTAAGTTTATCCTGCTACCGGCCTTATTTTATAATTAACAGGAGCGGCCGTCAAGCTGGCGGTTAGAGGGCGTGTGCGCGGCGGCGGCTACAAAAACAGCAGGCGGCGCCGGAAACGGTTTACCTACCGGCGCCGCAGCGGGTTAAGAGCCGTTGGTGCGCTGCCGCTACGTTTGAAGATGCGCGGGCGCGGCCGGACGCAATAAAGACGGCGGTTCTATGCCCGTCGCCCGGACGCAAAGCGTAGCCCTGCTAGCCGGTGCGGTTTACGGGGTGTGCTTCGCCCGGTGCATTTGCCGCGAGTAACTGCTCAGCCGGTAAAGCGGGGTGAAGCCGCCCCCGGCCAGGCGAATGGTAAACGCCCCCGCCGGGGGCTTCACATCCATTCAGGTAGTTGGGCACAGGGCGACATCCACTAACTCTTCCCGCGTCACCACGATGTGCACCTGGTAGGCCACTTTAAGGTAAAGGTTACCTCCTACCGGGGTACCGGTGACCGGGTCGAGTGTGGGAACCCCATAGACCACAGTACCTAAAAGCGTTGCGGTGTGGGTGACGACATCGGTCGGTAGGATGTCGGGGCAGGCAAGGTGCCCCTGAATCGGAATGGTGTAATGGGCGCTTACCGGTGTGAGAATACCGGTGATTGTCAACAGAACGTGCGCCCCCACCCGTAATCGACCACTTTGCCGGTGAGGATGGCGTCATTGAGCACCGGGTTCCCCACTACGGAAAGAGTGGGCTTGACGTTAAGCTGCCCGGTTAAAGGATCGACGGTTACTCCTGTGGGAAGAGGGATAGTAACCTCACCGACCTCCTGAACGTCCCCTTCGCAAATAACTACGTCTGTTTTTAACCTTTTACACGAAGACATAACAACCACTCCTCGGTTATAGTTAAGGGCGGAACGAAGGGTTCCGCGTGTCCCGGTTTATCTTATGTTCCGGCTACTCACGATGTCACTTTTTGGTAAAAAATTTTCGGAGGGGCTACCTTTTCTGATTATTTAGAAGCAAAAAACTGCTTTATAGTGGGGTCATAAGCAGGAACGTTGATTATCCTGTCGAAATACCTGGTAAAGGGTATGTTTGCCACTGAGGGCTTAAATTGGTAAGCCGTTACTACAAAAAGTGGTAAATAGCGGTCTTGGCGGTAAAGTAAAACGGGGGAAGATAAAGAGGATGGGTAACGCGGCAAAAAGTGATGGGATGGAGGCTTTGGTGGCAACTTTGGGCACGGTGTTGTCCACCGGGCCCGGCAGCAGGGCAGCATTGTGGATCTCCTGGCCCGGTCCGCTCGACTCCGTTGGTCGTCCGTAGCCGCTTCCGGTAGCGCCCTGGTAGCGCCATCACCGCCATCGCGTCCTGTTAGAGTACCGGCTTCCAGCCGCTCCACCGCTTTTGGCATAACGTTACGCCAAAAGCCTCTATCGTTTCGTTTAAGCCTCCCGCCTGGCCGTCTCCAGAGCCAAAGCACCGCGCCCGGAGCTAGTGCACCCGTCACCAGGAGAAACACCAGCAAAAGAAAAGCTCCAAGGTCAAATAGAAAATGCCCGGCCTCTGGAAGAAGAAGTCGCCGAGTATAGAAAAGATTTTGGCTGCCAAACAAGGAGAGCGCGCCCGGGTTATCAGCCTCGTTAGGAAAGGGCTTATCTCCGAGCAAGAGGCAGAAGCGGAACTTTTGGCTGCGGCAAAGGAGATTGAAGCCTTAAACACCCGCAAGGAAAGCCTTTTAGAACAACAGCTTCAATTAGATAGCCTTAAGGCCAGGGCAGTTAATGCCCGCGCCATCCTGGAGCAGCTTCAGGAAAAAGTAGTTAATGCCGATTTCGAGACCCGGCGGGAACTGGTGGAAGCACTGGTTGAAAACATCCGGGTAGATACCGTACAAGAGAACGGCCGTAAGGTCCCGCGCATCACGATTATTTATTGTTTCGATAATCCGGATAGTTCTGAACAGTCCTCGGTATGCAAAAACCCGGCGAAAGGCTCCAGGCCCGCCAGCGTCACCGCGCCCCAGACCTGGAAGTACAGAATCCCGTACCCGTAGTTGAGCGCCGCATTCACCGGGTCCTCTGCACCCCGGCGCTCCCGGCCCGCAAATTCAACTCTTTTCCCCGAGCAGGGCGCCTATCCCCTCCCAGTACTCCTGGGCAGCCCGTCCCTCCACAGAAAATATCGTCCCCCGCAGTTCGTCCACCGTCGTTCCGCTCAAATCTTCAAGCTCGCCGCGGATCTCCTCCAGCCGCTTCAGCCGCGCCTCCAATTCCCGGTAGAGCGCCGGATCGGCCGCCCGCCGGTATTTGGCGAAGTATTTGAGGACGTTGGCCTGGTTTTTGAGCTTGCCTTCGATAAAAGCAACGGCCAGCGCCGCGCCGCGCTCATCGGTGTAAGCTAAAATCTGCTCCCGCCGGGTGATCACCGTGCCGCTTAGCTGCGGCGAAGTCACCTTTGCATAAGGCTTACCGGAAGAGGTGAGGAAGTTTATCTGTATTCCGTGCTCGATGCATTCAAGGATCACGTCCGAGGACAAAGAGACCCCCCGTGTAGCAATGGTGAGCGTGGAAATATCCCGGAACGGGATTTCCTCCACCACCCTGCCCTGCTCTTTGATCAGCAAACGTCCGCTCTTTTTACCCAGGGTTGTACCGAAATTCAGGACAAAGATTTCAGACATTACCCACCTCAAGAGCGAATTGTATGAAGTGTTGGAACACTCCCGTTATCGAAACTCGCCTTGCTAACTCCAACATTTCGTGCCTTTTTACTGCTTTAGACGCTATTGCACTTTTTTCCTGCACCGAGGAGGGACTGATCCATAGCAACCGCCGGGCGAAGTCGGTATGGCTGACAGAAGCCGGGGAAGAGGAGGCCCGGAGGCTCCTCGTGCAGTACGGGCTCGCGCTTCCCGATCATCCGGAAAGGAATGAACGGGTAAGAAATGTCCTGGGGGCAACATTTTCAACCTCTTGCTTGCTTTAACTAAATAGCTCTGGGCGAGAAGGAGATTGGTCATATTTCGATCACCTCGCCCGGGTGGTAGTCCTCTTTCAGTACCCAGTACCAGGTTCCCCCACGGTGAATTCTTTTGCCCCCATTTGCCGCAGCTTTTCTTTTAGTTCACCAAGGTACCGCGCCAGAAATCCTCCCCGGTCGTAAAGGATCCTTGCATCTTCTGTAAGGTCTAAAAACAAGAAACTGCCCTGTAATACCTCTTCTTTTGTTTTTATGACCGGCGAGAGATCAGGCTTTATCCGCGTAAAACCGGCCGCCCGGGCTTCCACTATTTCTTCTACCTGCGCAAACTCGGCCATTCGTTTGAGGCGGCCCTAGGGAAGATCCTCCGCTACTATCAGCAGATCGATGTTGGAATCGGGGCGGGGTGTCCGCCGGCCGACGGAACCAAAAACGGCCACAGATACCAAGCGGTTCCTGTATACTTCCTGCACCGTGCTATAAACAGTTTCCAAAATCCTCTCAAATTCCTGAAGGTACATTTTTGAAAACCTGCCTCTTCCGGCGAACCACCGTATTTAAGAGCCAAATTGCTGCAATTTTTTTTTTATGGTATCATAATTGCGAGGCAAGGAACAACATAAAAGAAGGCCGGGCCATAGCGGTTCCAGCCGCCCCTTCCGGAAGCGATAGCCCCGAACTTTTTAGCGTTTTTAGCCGTCAAATAATACAGGAAAAGAATCAATCGGGAAATGTACAAAAATTATGTTAGGAGAAATGCTATGCACTTAAAAGGGCTCTTTTCCGGCCGCCGGTTGGCGACAATGCTTCTTTTGACACTGGCTTTCCTATTATGGACCGCGTCCCCGGTTGCGGCGGCGGGAGATGTCAGACTGGTAGTTGAAGGGCGGCAGCTTGAGGCATCACCGCCGCCTAAAATCAAAGACGGTCGTACCCTGATACCGGTACGCGTGGTTTCCGAAGCGCTTGGGGCTTCGGTTCAGTGGGATGATAAAGCCAGGACTGTTGTTGTCACCAAGGGCGAGCGTTCCGTCAAAATGTGGATTGACAACCGACTGGTCAACTACAAGACTTCGTTCGGCTTATGTGACGTACCGCCGCAAATCTACGACTCCCGGACGTTTGTCCCCTTGAGGCTGGTGAGCAATGCCCTGGGGGTGTCGGTCAGGTGGGACGGCGCCGCCAGAACCGTCTTCGTTGATTCCGGTACACCCGCGGCCGTTACCCCGTTCTTTAACGTAACTATCCCGCCGGTGGCACCGGGACAGATCATTACCGGGGTAACGACACTTCAGGCCGGTTTTAGCGGCGAGGCCCCTGCCGGCGCTGCGGAAGTAAGGTTTCTGCTCCTTGACCCGGAGACAGGCCGGGGGCCGGTCGTAGCGAGGGGAAATAACGTGAGGGGTTCGTATAGCTGGCTGCCCGACCCGTTTTACAGCGGTTCGCGCGTGCTGGCCGCCGCCGTCTGCGACAGCGAGGGGCGTTTCTTGGCCGGCGGCGTTGTTCCCGTAAAGGTGGCGGTAGCCCCACGGGTGTCATTGACAGGCGTAACGCAGCAGCAGGTAGTCAAAGACAGCATTTCCTTAGGCGTTGATCTGAACTTTGTGGCTGAATATGTAAAATACGAAATTACGAACCAGGATACCGGTAACGCAATTGTTACCGATAAGGCCGACCCCCAGGGCAAGTACGACTGGACGCCCCAGCTTGCCGACAACGGCATTGTTTCCATCCGGGCCGCCGCTTACGACCGCACCGGACAGGTGTATTACAGCCCTCCGGTCACCATAACGGTTGATACAGCACGAAAACTGGAGCTGAAAGGGGTATCCGCGGGCACAGCCGTGGAAAAGCCGGTGACACTGTGGCTTTCCCGTAATTTTCCTGTCAGCCGGGTGGAGTACCTGTTGCGAAATGCCCAGGGCGTAGAAAAAACTCTGTTTCAATCGGACGGTTATTCAAGCTACAAGTGGTTTCCCG
This sequence comes from Bacillota bacterium, assembly GCA_040756575.1. Classification (GTDB taxonomy): domain Bacteria; phylum Bacillota; class Desulfotomaculia; order Desulfotomaculales; family Ammonificaceae; genus DTYU01. The sequence continues at coordinate 9,942 of JBFLYP010000027.1, forward strand.
GGCCGGACCAGGCCGGGACGTGGGAACTGGCGGCAAGGGTCAAGGATAGTGCCGGGGCTGTTTATACCAGTAATTCCATCAGCGTAAAGGTGCCGGGGACTGCCCGACTCCTCCTGGAAACCGTCGGTCCCAACCAGGTGCTCACGGGGACGGTAAAGTTAAAGTCGATCGCTAACGTACCTCTAAGCCGGATCGAATACCAACTGATCAATCCGCAGACAGGTGCCAGGCGGGTCATCGCCGGGGGGAGTAGCGTGCAGGCGGAATACTCCTGGACACCCCAAGCGGAGAACGCCGGGTTCCGGCAGATCCAGGCCGTGGGCACCGCCGCCTCGGGGAAAATTTCGAGTGAGGCCGTGCCGGTACGGATATACCTGGGCAAGATTTACGGGCCCGTGCCGGTGATAGACAAAAGCAAGTTTAAGGACTTTGCGTCGCAACTGGCCGCGCAGTTCCAGAAGAAAACCGGCATGTCCGCGGCGCTGCAGACGGCCCAGGCTATTCTCGAGACCGGTTGGGGCCAGTACACGCCGGTGGATAAATATACGGGCAAACTTTCGTACAACCTGTTCGGCATTAAGGGCCGGGGGCCCGCCGGTTCGGTGACCCACAACACGTGGGAGGAGTACAATGGTGTTACATACCGCGTCGACGCGTTGTTCCGCGCCTATCACAGCCCGGCCGAGAGTTGGGCGGACCACAAGAGCCTCCTGCTTACCGCCGGCAGATACGCGCCCTTCAGGGCCGTGATGCACGACAGCACCCGCGGCGCCTATGCCCTGCGGCGGTGCGGGTACGCCACCGACTCCCGGTACCCGGAGAAGCTGATCAGTATCATTAAACAATACCAACTGTACCGGCTGGACGAGGTGGGGATTTAGGCCGTCTTGGCAGTGCGGACCCAAATTGCTATAGCTATGCCCTTTTTCTTAAGCGCCGGCAAGGCAGCAGCCAGCGGGTGGCAAAACTACCGGCCCGTTTTAGAACGCCGAACGTAGAACGTAGAACGTAGAACGTAGAACGCCGAACGTTACTCCTCCGCATCGCAGCCGTTCTCCTAACACCTCCAAAAAGCAAAGCACCAGGATTTTCTGGTGCTCCAAAAACTATAACAATTCAGGGAATGTTAAACTACACGGCTATGAGAAGACGCAGCAACAACTGATCGCGGCGGCGCAACGGGCGAAGAAGGAAATGGGTGAAGGGCAAGCGCAACCAATGGACTATGACCGCTTATGAAACCTGTCACTCTGCCATCGTTTTGCAAAGCTTATGCGGCTCTTGACAAAGAGGTAAAGCGCAGAGCCGCAAAAGCCTTCCGCCTCTGAACACAGAATCCCTTTCACCCTTCGCTGCGTTTCAAGTGCATCAACCGCGAAGAGAATATTTGGTCGGTGAGAATAACGCTGGGTTACCGTGCGCTTGGCATACTTGAAGGCGACACGGTAGTGTGGTTTTGGATCGGCAGCCATGATGAGCATGAGCGTTTCTTCTCGTAGGGGGCTGGCTAACCTAACCGATCAAGCCTTGCACTAAATAACTCCCGCCGGGATCACCGCCTTCCCCCGACCGCTGCCCTAAAAACTCCCGCTGCTGACGCCAAACGTTTTCCCTTTCCCGTGTTCTCCGTTCCCCAACGTAGAACGCCGAACGTTGCCCGGACCCCAAAGCCCTATCATCTTAGGTCTAAACGTCGAACGTTGCGGCGCAGCACATCCGGCCGGAAACGGCCTTCCCAGGCGAGAAACCGCTGCACCGCCGCCGCAAGCGCCGCCGGCGTCTGCTCGTTGAAGAAAAGCCCGGTGGCCGCCTCCCAGTTGCCGCTGCTTGCAGCTGTGTTTGGTAACTATATGTTTGGTTGTATGCTTTTAAAAACTCGTCTCTACCAAATGCCAGCCTGGGGGCATATGGTTCTGAGGGTAGAAGCTTTTATCCAAAGGCCCAAAATTCCAAAGGTCCCTCTATGACTGCATTATAACAACTCCACGAACTCACTTATACTGAGACCAGTGTCCCGGATAATAGCACGTAACGTGCCATTGTCGAGTTCTTTATGATCAGGCACGACGACTTGCGTAAAAGGCTCGTCTCGGCGCAGAATCATATGACTTCCTTCCTGCCGCTTTAAGTAAAAGCCAACCTTCATTAAGGCTTTGACGCAGTCACGGCCGGAAATCCGCGGCAATCTGGTCATACAGCTACCACTATAGTCTCGAAACGCTCTTCGGGAACTGGCAGGCCGTCTTCCTGTAATGCAGCAATGTAGCCCCGAATCGCTTCCTTGATATTGGTGACAGCTTCCTCTTTACTCTTCCCTTGACTTATGCAACCAGGAAGGCTCGGACACTCAGCGACCCAGTACCCATCTTCACCGGGACGTAAGATTACCTGCCGCATCGTCTCACCCCTTTGGTAAGCTTTACACTTTTCTGTGCATCTTTTTCATTGAAACCTAAAATCAATCGCTACCGGTCAACTTGTAAGCCCTCTCTACGGACAGTATACCATACAAACCACAAACGCATCCATTTATTTACTTTAAACCTCGAACGGACCCCAAAGGTCCATCTCCCTAAGTCTCAACGTCGAACTTTGAACGCCGAACGGACCCCAAAAGTCCATCCTCTAAGCCCAACGTTGAACGTTGAACGTAGAACGTGTCAAGGAACCGTCCCCTGTCACACTGTCAAAACACTGCCGCCCTGACGCTTTCGCTCGTTTCTGGGGAAAGGATGATCCCTATGTCCCTGATTCCTGCATCGATGACCTGGCGAATTACGTAGTATAGAATCGGCCGGTTGGCTACCGGGAGCAACTGCTTTGCCGTGGTATAGGTGAGGGGACGAAGCCGCGCGCCTTTGCCGCCGGATAGGATAAGTGCTTTCACCAGATTTGGACCTCCGGAATGCTTTTTGCATTTAAAACGTAAGCAAGAACAGATTCTCTCCTAACCCCAGAAGTCGGGGGAGAAGGGTAAAGCCCATAATCAAGATATTGGCGCGGGCTATGATTCTACCGGTCTGCATTTAAAACCTCTTGTTTTTTTAACTTCGAACTTCGCACAAACAGGACTTGGGTTATATGTCAAAAGAACCGTCCCCATGACAGTTCCATAGTTGACATCGTACTTGCGCAGGTCTGTCTTTCTTCAAGCCTTATTCTTCTTCCCTGAACGGCGGTATAATTAACGGTGTCCCCCACATCTCGTTGCTTACAAAACTGACAATGTGCGAGGCCTTTGCAAACAGCGGGTACATAGCTCCTTCTATCTGGGCGCTGACTTTATCTGCGTCGGGCGTTCCATCAACACGAAATTTTCCCTCTAACTCGAGGTCAATTTTGAAAGGCCCCGCGGGCTTAAAAAATATCTTCTCGCTCAGACCCACCTTAACGATGTCGCCGCGGATCTCAAGGACATTGATATCCGTTTGGCGGGCCATTTCGACCTTGGCCCCTTCCTCCGCTTCCTCTTTTGTCCGGTAGGCGTTGATACTTACCAGGTCAATATCCAGAAGCTCAAACTTTAGACTCTCCTTCATCGTTCATTCCTCCATATTTCACGTTCGGCCTCGTTGCTCATAAGAGCACTAAATATCAGGTTTTTGGGGTTAGCTACATCCGCCCGGCGAGACCAAATATGCTTCAGCATCTCTTCCCAAGTTCTGTACGATCCTGATTTCACCGGAGCCGATAACGGCCTGGACGATTCAATATAAACAACTTCTATCCCCATTCGGGCAGGTTTCCGGTACGATTTCCCGAATAGAGCGCCATAGCCGAAAGAGATTAAATTTAAAATGAGTTGGTTCAAACTAACCCGTTCCTTCTCGGCAGCACGAGCCAATTCCCGGTGAAGGACCTTGGGCATACGCAGAGTTAACTTTCCACTGTATTCATCTTCCTCTTTTTTTGGTAAAGGAACCTTCTGGCCTTGCTCCAGCGCCGCGGTAATCCAGGCCCGTTTTGCTTCATCGAGGTTTTTGAGCGCTTCCTCTCTGGTTTCCCCGTCGGACATACACCCCGGCAGGTCGGGAATTTCAGCGAACCAGCCTCCCCCCTCTTCCTCTCTCAAAGGGCGCAAGAAAACCGGGTACTCCTGCCCGAGGTAAAACTCAAGATCCTTTCTGTTCACGTTCATTATATCCACCTGTATCACTCCTCCTCTTCGGTAAGCTCCTCCAAGAACTCAGCTATTCGTTTTATATAAACCGGCTTTACCCGGTTATTATGAACAGGTATCGTTAGCTTATAGCTGGGAAGCTTTTTGTGATATATAATCCAGTGACTTCCGCCTTTCGGCTCTTTCACTATACATCCATAATACCGGACGATAGTTACCACCTCGTCCCACCTTATATCCTTTGGGTTTCAAAAAAGCCGTTGAAGCCTTTTGCTTATTTGGGACACGACTATTCTTCACCACTCATTTTACGATTATTCACTACATATGATACTAAACTTTATAGTTTCATTTAATTTTATAGTACCGTATTTGGTATCACCATTGTAATAGATCTCTATCACCCTGTCAACACCATTATCTCCATTATCGTAATGGTGGAGATCAGGCCTTCAAGGCTGCCGTCTTCAGCCCCCTTCAATACTTTCGCGGCCTGGGGTGCACCGCGCAGATGGTCTATAATGTTGGTATCGACGACCACCTTCAAAGCCGCACGGACCCCAAAGCCCCGTCCCCCAAGCCTTAACGCCGAACGTTGAACGTTGAACGTAGAACGCCGCCCGCCGGCTTGACAGCCACTCCGGTTAATATAAAATACGACCGGTAGCAGAATAAACTTAAGAGAAGTGTTAGGTGCACGAGTAAAGCGATTGGCGTTACAACAGTGGCGTATAACGCCATACGATCTAACCTTGGAGAAAAGTTCTGTTGAGTAGGATTGCACAAATCCAAAACCTTGTGCGTAATGGTCTATACTACCTCTGTCGCATCACTCAAGGTGGGAAAGTTCGGGTGATTACGGTTTACAAAGATAGACCCAAGCGATGAAGGGAGAAAAAATGATGAGCTTTTGGGAAGGCGAGACCTGCGAATACTGCGGCGGGCCTATTGTTGAGAAGCGCGTAACGCTGCATCGTAAAGTGAAGGGGCAATATGTTCTGATCGAAAATGTGCCAGCCGGCGTCTGCGTTGAATGTGGCACGCGCTACTATGCGGCAAACGTGCTGAAGACAATTGAAGAGAGTGTGCGCGGATGTCGCCGGGCGCAACGCGAAGTGGTTGTACCTGTATACTCGCTATAACGCCAAACGCCGCACGCAGAACGCTACCCGCCGCTTGTTTCCCCTTGTCCCTTGCTCCCAACGCCGAACGTAGAACGTAGAACGTAGAACGTTGAACGTTGAACGGACCCCAAAGCCCCGTCCCCTAAGCCCAACGCCGAACGTTGAACGCCGAACGTGTCAAAAGAACCGTACCCTGTCACACTGCAAGTCTCCTGTCACACTGTCACATTCCCTTGCCCTGATTTTACTTTTTACTTTTTACTGAAGGTGTGTTAACTTAGTATTGGAGGTGATCCGTATGGAGCGTTTAAAGTTAAAGGTAAGCCCTAAAGGACAAATTACCCTACCCAGTAGGCTACGGCACAAGCTTTCGATTGGGGATTATGTCTATGTGAGTGTGCAGAAGGATAAAGCCGTGCTGGAACCGGTGTCGCTAATTGATGAGTTTGATGAGTTTGATGATCTAATCCTGAGGGACGTTAAGAAAGAAGGGTACGCGGGTCGGGAAGCAGCGGCAAAAGTCAAAGAAAAAAAGCGGGCGCTTTTAAAAGCCCTTGAGCAAGAGCTTCAGGAAAGCATGGCGGAAGCTGACAGGGATTGGGAAGAAGGTAACACCGTTACCCTTTGGCCCCGGAAGGAGTAAACCGTGTGGGAAGTTCGGGGCAGCCAGCGGGTGGCAAAGCTACTGGCCCGTTTTGACAGCAAGATACGCCAGCGATACGATTTAGCTTTTGAGCGTTTGGCGAAAGAGCCGAAGGCCGGTAAACTTTTGCAAGGGTACGAAAACCTCCGGAGCCTTCCGGTTACGACCGCCGGAGGAGAACACCGTGTTATTTACCGGCTGAAGCCGAAGGAACGGGTTGTTTACGTGGTCTTGGTAGGTAGTAGGGAAAGTATTTACGAACTGCTCAAAAGAAGAAACCTAAGCTGATCAAACCTCTTATTTGATTATCCTGTTGTAATGTTGTCAAATGTTGTATACTGACCCCATAGAAGACCAGACAAACGGCATGGTAGAATGGGAGCGACCTAAACAAGGAGGAAGTATACTGACCCCATAGAAGACCAGACAAACGGCATGGTAGAATGGGAGCGAATAAACGGAGGAGGAAAAGAACCATGCCGAAACGTCAGTGGACAGCCGAATAAAGCGCTACCGAGGAAAAAGCCGTCCGTGAATTTTCGGCGAGGATCAGGGATGCTCTTGGTCAGAACCTTCTTGAACTCAAACTGTTTGGATCAAAAGCAACCGGGAGGTTCTACCACGAGGTACGGAGTGGAGCGCCCTTGTGAACCAAGACTGGGGCGATTGTTATGGTTTAGACCAATAGAAACAACCTGCAAGAAGTGGCTGGAAGACCAGAGCGGATCAAAAAAAGACGGTTTTATCTAAGTTACACCGGTAACCCCGACGACAAAAGGACTGAAAGTCAGGTGGTGTTTGATCCTCGCTAATTGAGCGGCGTTCGTTGCACCGATTGCCCCGATGACAGGGGCCTAAAAGTTGATGAGCAGTTTCCAGCCCTGACGAGGAATTAAAACTTGAGATAGGTGGTGTATAAAAGTATGAGTGATCAGCAGTACGCCAACAGGTGGCGCATCCTGACCGCGGTCCTGCTCGGCTCCATCATGGGTCCCATCGATGCCAGTGTGGTGTACATAGCCATACCGGTCATCGCCCGGGATTTCGGTGCCGACCCGGCCACCATAGGTTGGGTGTCGATGGCCTATCTGCTGGTACTGGGCAGCTTGATACTCGCCTTTGGCCGGATGGGAGACATATTCGGCTTCAAGCGTGTCTTTTTAACCGGGCTTTTGACCTTCGCCCTCACCTCTGCCCTCTGCGGTCTTGCCCCCAACCTGGGTGCCCTGATCCTGCTGCGGGCTTTGCAGGCCGGCGGAGCAGGCATGATGATGGCCATGGCTCCCGCCATCATCACCGCCGTCTTCCCACCCCAGGAACGAGGCCGGGCGCTGGGCATGAACGGAATGGTTATCGCCCTCGGCCTGGCCATGGGGCCCAGCCTGGGAGGTCTCCTGGTGGATACCCTGGGATGGCGGGCCATCTTTTTTGTCAACGTGCCCATCGGTATTGCCGCTTACCTGTGGTGCCGGCAGCTTCTCCCCGAGCTCCGCGGCGAAAAACGCCAGCGCTTTGACTGGCCGGGAGCGGTGCTGGCCTTCTGCGGCCTCGGCGCCCTGCTTCTGGCCGTCAGCCGTGGCGAGGCCTACAACTGGTCGTGGCCCATCCTGGCGCTCGGCCTTGCGGCTCTCTGCTTGCTCGGCTGGTTCGTCGTGATGGAGAAGCGCTCTCCCGAACCCATGCTGGACCTCAAGCTCTTCCACGCCCGCGCCTTTGCCGCCGGCAACCTGGCCGCCCTCCTGAACTTCATGACCCAGTATGTCATCGTGTTCCTGACCCCTTTTCTCCTGCAGCAGGCGATGGGACTTTCCGCCGGCCGGGCAGGCGCAACCATGACCGCCTTTCCCCTGACGGTGCTGGTAGTAGCTCCCCTGGCCGGTGCGCTGTCGGACAGGATCGGGCAGCGAGGACTGGCCTTCGCGGGCTCGCTTATCTGTACCGTCGCTGCTCTGCTCCTGGCCGGACTGGGGCAGCATTCCGGCACCGGCGATGTGGCCTGGCGTCTCGGCCTCTTCGGGTTGGGCACGGGGCTGTTCCAGTCCCCTAACAACAGCGCCGTGATGGGCTCCGTGCCCCGCTTCCGGCTGGGCATTGCCGGGGGAGTGCTGGCCGCTACCCGGAACGTGGGAATGGTGCTGGGTATTGCCCTGGGCGGCGCGATACTGACGGCCCGCCAGGCCGCTTACCTGCATCTGGAACCAACAGGAGCCTTCCTGGCCGCCCTGAGAGAAGCCTACCTGGCAGCAGTGCTGGTTTCGCTGGTGGCCACCGTAGCCTGCCTCTGGGCCAAACTGCCCCGGCAGGAATCGTAGCCCGCCATCAAATTCATTATGCACTGGACGGTTGAATAGAAGATTTTTTGCCAAGCGGCAGGAACTATTGGATGAAGCGCGAATAAGATCATAAAACAGCGGCCGAAGCCGCTGTGGTGGGTATACACGTAGTTATGCCGTAGTACGTAAGGCACTATAAAAAGAGCATCGAGTGAACAATTAAGACCACGGAGGTCTTTGCCCCGCAGAAGCAGGGGTCAAAGGTTCCGTGGTCTTTTAATTTCATCTCACGGGAGGCAGGGAGATAGCCGGATGAACGACTTACGGGAAACGATGCGGGCACGATGGAACGCCAGGGGCCGTCATTACGATCATGCCGACGCTCACGGAACGAAAAGCCCCTCTGAGAAGGAACGTTGGCGGAACATCCTAGCACGGTTGGGACCCGGTCCGCTGGATGTGCTGGATATCGGAACGGGCACAGGGTTCGTGGCGTTGATCTTGGCCGAGTTGGGACACCGCGCAACGGGCGTCGACTGGTCGGTAACCATGCTCGACCAAGCTAGAGTGAAGGCCCGGGAAGCAGGTCTGAAGATTACTTTCGTCGAGGGAGAAATAGAGGCGCTTCCCTTTGCGGCTGCGTCTTTTGACGCCGTGGCGGCGCGGCACGTGCTTTGGACGCTGGCAGAACCGGAGCGGGCCATTGCCGAGTGGTACCGGGTGTTAAGGCCGGGTGGGCGGGCGCTTGCTGACTTCTCTCCTCGCCGGCCGGGGGAGAAGGGCCATCATTACCCTCCGGAAATCGAAGAGAGGCTGCCACTGAACAGGGATGTCAGACCGGAGGAAGTGGCCGCACTTTTTGTAAACGCCGGGTTCGCCGGTGTGGATGTCGAGCCTCTCCCGCGTGATCCTGGCAGCGATAGAGTCACCTATCTCATCAGCGGGTTCAGGCCCCGGGAGGTGTAAGAATGGCGCCGCACAACATCTGGATCGAGTGCCCGTACCGGGCGCGTCGTGGAGAGGAGTTAACCGCCCGCATCAGGTTCGGCCACGATTTTGTCGTGCAGGGGAAAGCGGACCCGTCACGCACCAAGACGTGGTTGATTTCCCCGGCGGGTAACAGAATCCCGCTGGCCGTCGAGGCCGGGGAGGCGGACCTGACTGCCGTTTTTAGGCCTACCGAAACCGGCGTGCACACTCTTCTGGCCGAGTATGACGGGAAGGTCTGGAGTATCGGTTCGGACGGCCGCCACCTGCGCGGTCCCCGCGCCGACCATCCGGGCGTAACGATCGTGAAAGCGGTCTACTATTACCAGTACGCCAAGGCTTTGGTCGCCGTGGAACGGGACGGTCCCTGGCCGGGGCCGTCGGGCGCGGAGTTTGAGATCGTGCCGCGGCCTCTCGCGGAGGAGCGGCTGGAGGTGGCGGTTCTCTACGATGGCCGGCCTTTAGGAGGGGTAAAAGTACAGGCTTTCCGTTCCGGCAACCCGTCACCTCATGCCGCCAGCACGGACGCGGAGGGGGTGGTGAGCTTTCCGTTCAGAGACGGGAACTGGATGATCCAGGCCAGTCATAGCGACCCGCGAAAGGGGGCTCCCGGCCGGTACGACGAACGCGTGCTGACCGCCGTTTTCACCTTCACGACAATTTAAACGAAGGGGGATGGAAGAAGTTGCTCCGGCGATACCTTCTTCTGGCAGTCATCTTGTGCGGGCTTATCCTTGCCGGATGCGGCAAGCAAGAACCCGGGACGACAACGGGAAATCAAGCGGAAAGGAATGCGGATCGGGTCCTGGTGATCGGCGAGCGCGATCCCATTCGCGCGCTGGATAACGGTTTCCTGCTTGTAGAAAAAACCCATATTGCCGAAACGCTTCTGAGGATGGGCGAAGACTACCGGCTCGAACCCCTGCTGGCCACGAGCTGGAAACAGGTTGACGCCAACACCTGGGAGTTTATCCTGCGCGACGGCGTCAAGTTCCACGACGGCAGCGCCCTGACCGCCGCCGTCGTCGTCCGGGCGCTGGATCGGGCGCTCGGGGATAATCCGCGTGCCAAGGACCTTACCAAGATCGCCTCGCTTAACGCGGCAGACGAAAAGACGCTCCGGGTGGTTACGGCCAAGCCCAACATGTTGCTGCCGGAGGCACTGGCCGGCGCCGACTTTTGTGTCTTAAGTCCGGCGAGTTATAACGATAGGGGCGAGCTCGTCAGGCCTATCGGTACCGGTCCCTTCAGGTTTGCCTCCTGGGACCAGGCGACCGGCCAGGTTACCGTGGAGAGAAGCCCGGATTACTGGGGCCCGGCCCCGGGGTTGGATAAGATGGTTTTCCGGCCCATCCCCGACGCGAACACGCGCGCCCTGGCCCTGGAGAAGGGTGAGATCGACTTTACTTTTGACCTGCCGTACGGGGAGATAGCAAGACTGCAGAAGGTGCCGGGGGTCAGGGTCGAGCTTTATGCCGAGCCGCGCATTTACCGGTTGGAGATGAATATGAGCCGGGCGACGTTCAGCGACCTTAAGGTGCGCCAGGCCCTGAATTACGCCATCGACCGGGCCGGGATCGTGAAGAGTGTTTTGCACGGGTGCGGCGAGGCGACCATCGGTCCGTTCATGCACGATACTCCCTGGTGTAACGAGGCCGTTGAAAATATGTACCGGTACGATCCGGAAAAGGCTCGCTCCTTGCTCGGCGAGGCCGGCTGGGTGGATAAGGACGGCGACGGCATCCGGGAGAAAAACGGCAAGCCCTTTTCGATCACCATTATGACGTGGGCCTCGCGGCCCGGCATGCCCCCGATGGCGGAGGCTTTGCAGGCCCAGTTCAGGGAGGTAGGGATCAAGGCGCAGGTCCAGATCCTGGAATACGGGGCTATTTACGACCGCGTAAAACAGGGAGATTGGGACATGGTTCTGGCCTCCTTTCAGACGAGCGACCCGCACAGGTATCTGGCCAGCGTCTACGGCAGTAAGGGAAGCCAGAACGTGGCCAAGTATAAAAACAAACAGGTTGACAGCCTGATCGACGAGGCAGCCGCGACCGCCGATCCGGACAAGCGGTACGGTATCTACCGGGAGATTCAGACGATCGTCACCAAAGACACACCGGTGATTAACATCGCCTGCTACAGGATGGCGGTGGGCATGCGCGATTACGTCAAGGGGTTCAAATTCAACCCGAACGCTCATGATCTGCATACCAACCCGGAAATGACGGTGGAAAAGCGACCGTAAAACCGCCCGTTGGCGGGCTTCGGGCCGGAGGGGGACAACCCTCTCCGGCCGCGTTTCCGGGAGGACGGCAGCGATGGCGAGGGTGGCTTATGCTTTCTTACCTGGTGCGGCGCATCGTGCTGCTTGTTTTTGTCCTTTTCGGGGTTTCGATAATCACTTTCACCCTGATGCATGTGATTCCCGGCGATCATGCGCGGCTGGTGGCGATATATCGCTGGGGTTACGATGACTTTTCTTCGCAAGAATTAAGTGTGGTACGGAGAGAAATCGGCGCCGATATGCCCGTCTGGCGACAGTATGCCTGGTGGCTCGGCCATGTCGCGCGGGGCGACCTGGGATATTCGTTCGTCACCAAACGGCCGGTGACGGCGGAGATCCTCGCCCGCGTCCCGGCCACGCTGGAGCTGGCGGTGGCCGGGTTCCTCCTCACGGTGCTGATCGCGGTGCCGCTGGGCATCGCCTGCGCCCGACGTCCTTCTTCCTGGTTCGACAATCTGGTGATGACGGGTTCCCTTGTTGGGGTGGCCATGCCCAATTTCTGGCTGGGGCTGCTGCTGATCCTGATCTTTTCCCTAACACTCAACCTGCTGCCGGTGGCGGGCGGGGGCGGTCCGGCCCATCTCATCCTGCCCGCCGTCACCCTCGGCGCCGGAATGGCCGCCGTCAGCACGCGCATCGTGCGGGCGAGCCTTCTGGAGGTGCTGGAGCAGGACTACATTACCATGGCGCGGATCAAGGGCCTGGGCGAGGGGGCGGTGCTCTGGCGCCACGCCCTGCGCAACGCCTTGATCCCGGTGGTAACCGTCCTGGGCCTGCAGTTCAACCACCTGATCGGCGGCACGGTCATCGTGGAGAACGTTTTCGGCCGCCCCGGGGTGGGACAGTTGATCGTCGAGGCCATCGAGTCCCGCGATCTTCCCGTCCTGCAGGGAGGAGTCCTTTTTCTGGCCTTCTGTTTCGCGCTTGTTAACCTGCTGATCGATCTTTCCTATGCATTTCTTGACCCGCGCATCCGGTACGGAGGGAGCGACGGATAATGCACGAGACGGTTACTGTCTTCCGCACGGCTTTCCCCCTGGCGAGACTGCTTCAGGGTATCGGCCGGGATCGGGCGTCTTTCGCGGGCGGGGTAGTGGTTATTCTGCTGGTGCTGGTAGCGTTGTTGGCGCCGTGGTTGGCGCCCCACGACCCGGTGAAGCAGAACCTGGCCCACGCGCTGGCCCCGCCCGGCGGTGAATATCCCCTGGGAACGGACGACATGGGGCGCTGTTTGCTGAGCCGGGTACTGTACGGCACCCGCATCTCCCTCGCCGTGGGCCTCCTGGTCGGGGGGCTGTCGGCGGTCGCGGGGACGCTCATCGGCCTGATCGCGGGTTACTACGGCGGCTTTTTGGACGAGGTCCTGATGCGCCTTACCGATGTGTTGATGGGCCTTCCCAACCTTGTCTTTATTCTGGCGGTGGTGGGTGTTTTAGGACCGGGGCTGGGAAACACTATCCTGGCGCTGGTGGCCTTGGGGTGGCTGCACTTCGCCCGCGTGGTACGCGGCAGCGTCTTATCGCTCAAAGAGAGCGAGTTCGTCCTGGCGGCCCGCGCCCTGGGTTTCAGCGGCCCGCGGATCATGGTCCGGCATATCCTGCCGAACGTGCTCGGCCCGGTTGTGGTTTTGGCGACGTTTGACATTCCGCACACCATCCTGGCGGTGGCCGGGCTGAGTTTTCTGGGGCTTGGCGTGCAGCCGCCAACGCCGGAATGGGGGGCGATGCTTAACGCGGCGCGACCATACATGCGAACCTATCCGTTGCTGATGATCACCCCCGGGCTGATGATCTTCTTGACGGTGCTGGCCTTTAACCTGGTGGGAAACGGCCTGCGCGACGCCCTTGACCCGCGGCGGAGCCGGATTCTTGACGGAGTGGGAGGTTAATCGGTGCATTGGGTTTGGGATACCACCTGGCGGGCGGTAGAGGTCTGGGCCCGGGCGCTGCCCTATACCGTTCTGGGAGTGCTGCTCGCGAACCTGGCGCTGGAACTGGGGCTCTTCCAGCGCCTGCACCCGCTCTTCACTCCTTTGCTGCGGCGTATCGGGTTTACCAGCGATGCCGGAATCGCCCTTTTGGTTGCGTTCGGTTCGCCCCCTACGGCGGTCGCCATGCTGGCCGGCTTGCACCAGGAGGGGCGAATAAGTCGCCGCGAAACGCTCCTGACTGCCATAGGTACCTGGTTTCCCCAAACGGTATACGAAAGCGTTGTCTATCTGGCACCCGTAGCCATACCCTTTCTCGGATCGGTAGGGCTTACCTATACCGCTTTTTTCCTAGCCAACGGCCTGTTGGTAAGCGGGGTAGCCTTCATTGCGGCGGCTTTCTTACTTCGTCCCGGTTCCGCTGATTCCGCGCCGATCCCGGTAACGAACCGGGAAAGACCGTTGCGGGAGGTATTCGGGCGCTGTTTAAAGCGCACAGTCTATGTTCTCCGGCGGATGGTTTTATTGGCCCTCCCCGTGAGCATTGCCGCTATGTTGCTGGTAAACGCCGGGTGGTTCAAGGAAATGCTGGGTTCGCTTGATAACGTGCCCCTGCCGCCCGCGGCGCTGACTGCTATACCGGTATGCCTTGCCAACCCGGTGGCTGCTTACGCAATGCTGGGAGATTTACTGCAGCAGGGGGTATTAAACCCGCACTTGACGCTCCTGACGTTGATGCTGGCCAATTTCGTCACGAGCCTGCGGTATATTCTGGCCCACCGCCTACCGTATTATGTCGGCTTGTTCGGAGGCCGGCTGGGTTTGGAGATTACTTCCGTGGGGGCGCTGCTACGCCTTGGCTGGACGGGTGTTTTTATTGTGCTGTTATTTATCTGGTGAGAGGGAAGAGGATGCCCTTGTTATTGATCAAAAACCTGACGGTTGATTTTCCGCTTCCGGAAGGAACGGTACACGTTCTCGACGGTGTCAGCCTGGAACTGGGGGAGAAGGAAAGGCTGGCGCTCATCGGGGAGACCGGTTCGGGCAAAACCGTATTGGGACACACCATTCTGCGCCTTCTGCCGCCCGGGACGCAAGTGCGGGGCGAGGTCTGGTATGACGGTTGCAACCTTTTGTCTCTTCCATCCACCCGGATGCGGGAGTTCAGGGGGAAAGAGATTGCCATGGTTCTGCAAAACCCCGCCGCGGCGTTGAACCCCGTCCTCACCGGGGGATACCAGGTGCGGGAGGCGATTGCCCGCCGGTGGCTCCTAAACGGGCGCCCGGTCCGCCGGAAGGTGGCGGAACTCCTGGCGGGGGTAAGGCTGCCCGAGCGGGTCATATCCAGCTACCCCCACCAGCTCAGCGGGGGCATGCAGCAGCGATTGCTTCTTTCTCTCGGCCTGGCGCTGGAGCCCCGTCTTTTGATCGCCGACGAACCGACCAAGCAGCTCGATTGGCCCCTGAGGGCGCAGGTGGTGGAGCTTCTCCGGGAGATGACATTCGGGCAGCGCGCGTTTATTCTAATCACCCACGATCTGCCCGCCGCGCGGCAGCTGGCTGACAGGGTCGCCGTGCTATACGCGGGCCAGGTGGTGGAATACGGCCCGGCGGAGGCCGTTTTTTCCGCGCCGCGTCATCCTTATACCCGCGGCCTTCTTGACTCCCACCCGGCCCGGGGGCTGAAGCCGATTCCGGGGGCGGCGCCCGCCTTCACCGCGCTTCCTCCGGGTTGCCGGTTTCAGCCGCGGTGTCGCCGGGCCAGGGCGATTTGCGCGCGGGAGGCACCGCCGCTGGCCGAGGTAGCCCCGGGGTACAGGGTGAGGTGTTATTGTTGTTAGAAGTGAGAGACTTGAAAAAATACTTCCGCGGCGGATTGCTGGGACGGCGGCCGGTTAAAGCGGTTGACGGCGTCTCTTTCACCATCAACCCCGGGTACACGCTTGGGTTGGTAGGCGAGAGCGGCGCGGGGAAGAGTACCGTGGGGCGCCTGGTGGTGGGCCTCGTGCGCCCCACCGGCGGCAGCGTTTTCTACGAAGGTCGGGATGTTTTCAGGGCCCGCGGGGAGGAAGCCCTTTATCTGCGACGGAAGATGCAGATCATTTTTCAGAACCCCCAGGGAGCGCTAAATCCCCGGATGCGGATCGGCGAGATCCTGAGCGAGCCGCTGCTGGTGCATCATATGGTACGGGGGCGGTACGTGAGGGAGCGGGTGGCCGACCTGCTGGAGATGGTCGGCCTCGGGCCGGAGTTCTATCACCGTTACCCCTGGGAAATGAGCGGCGGCCAGAACCAGCGGGTGGCCATCGCTCGGGCGTTAAGCCTGGAACCGTCCTTTCTCGTGCTGGATGAGCCCACCTCGGCCCTGGATGTGTCCGTGCAGGCGCAGGTCTTCCAACTTCTAAAGAAAATCCAACAAGAAATGAGGCTGGCGTATTTGCTCATATCCCACGACCTGGATGTGGTTTTCCGGGTGGCCGACGAGGTAGCAGTGATGCACCGGGGCCGCATTTTAGAACAGGGGTCCGCCTCGGCTGTGGCAGTCAGTCCCCGTCATCCATACACCATCCGCCTCTTGTCCGCCAGGATAGGGTTGTAATTCCGAAATGGGACTTCCACCATCCCAGCGGGCAGTTCCTGAGTTTTTTGCTGTCCCTTAGCACAGGAATTGGGTCTGTCCCCATAAGGTGCAGCGGTCTCCGCGGGAGTAAGGGCTGCGACGGCCCGCCACAAAGGGGCGAGGGCGGGAAGTCGCAATAAGGTGCATAGGTCTCCGGGGCCACTGGGGAAGCAAGAACCCTGACACTCCGGTCTATCCGCTTCCTGCAGGAATGCCAGCGGGTGCGCCGGCCGCTGCTCGGGCCCGGGCTGCGGCCGTGCCGGCATCACGGGGGGTACGGAACCTGAATCAGCCGGCTCCGCCGGTATAATATTCCCCAAGCCCAGCGGTGCCAGTATCTTCGGAAGCACGGAACCTGAATCACCCGGCTCCGTCGGAAGCATTTTCCCCAACGGCAGCAGTGTCGACGGCAGCTCCGGCACCGCCGGCGGCTGGGGCTCCAAAACGTTCGGCCGCTCAGGCTTCGGGTTTGGCTCCGGCTGCGGTCTTACCTCGGGCTGGGGCTTCATCTTTGGCTCCGGCTCCGGCGATGCGTCGGAATGCGTCACTTTCTCCGGTACAGGGGCAGGCTTATCAGGTTCGGTTGGGACAGACGGTACCTTCGGCTCCGGTGCGGCAGGTGCCTGCCCCTTACGTTCATGCTGCACCTGTTGGGGCGGGGTGAGGTATTCCGGTCCGCTCCCGGCTGCCGGTGAATCACCGCTCGCGGTGAGATCGGCGATTCCCAGGCCGACCTCGTGCAACGCCGGCAAAAGCCCTTGTTCAACCACAGCGCCCGCATCCAATTTGACGCCCCGCGCAGCAGCAGCGCGTACAACGGCAGCAACCCCGACAGGCCGGCCGGCCCGCCGGGCGGCTGCGGCCTCGTCCGGCGTTACGGCAAAGCCCAGTACCGGGGCGGACACCCCGGACATCACAAGTCCCCGGCGGGCACCTGCTGTTGCCGCCGCTTGCAGCGATGTTACCACGGCATCGTCGCCGCGGGGTATCACGGTTACTATGACCGCTCCACGGTCAGGGACTACAAACCCTGCCCGGCCCGCAGCGGCGGTTACAGCGGCAGCGGCGGCGGCCAGCGGCCGCCCGTTAAGCGACGCGGCGCCCCCGTCCATGGCCTGCAGGACGTGCTCACCGTCCGCGTTGACGGCCCGGGCTGCAGTTACAGGGTGATTCGCCCCCGCGGCTACGTCCAGCTCTACGCTCGGGTTGATGTCGATAGCCACGGTGGCCAGCACCGGCGGGACGGCAAGGCGGCCGGCCCAGAACACCACCGTGAGGACCACGGCCACTGCTACTGCGATTGCAGCATACCGCCTGCTCCACCGGGCAAGGCGCAATCTGGCCGCTTGCCGCCTGACCTTCACCTCAACCACCCGGCCCAGCACCGGCTCGGCCGGGCAGTCTTTGACGGAGAGGTTATATAGATCGCCCTCCGGGGTAAGAAGGGTAACCGTTTCGTGGTCAAACTCGGCGATGATACCGCGTACCGTCATGGCCGGATATCTCCCAACAGCGGGCGCAGGTATTCTTGTAAGTAAGGGTAGTCGCCATCGAGTATCAGTGCAACGGCGATGAGGGGTACTTGCGTTCAGAGCCCCCGGTGCCTACCCGGGGGCTCTGAACAGGGGGTGGGTTATACGGCCACCGCCCTATCTAGGGTTGAACTAAGCACATTATATTATATATATCTGGTTTAACAGCTATCCCATTTTTAATAGCATCCTGTTTCGCCAGCATCCGATCGGCGGAGACGCTCCACTTTTAGAAGATGCGATCGATAATGCTGAAGAGCACCCCGTCATCCACCGTAATAGTGCATTCTTTAGTCCTCATGCTGCCACCGCCGATGCAAACGGACGGTGTTTCGATGGTGCGCTGGTTCAGGCGCATGCCCGGGGTGGTTACCGACTGGGTCGGCACGTACACTTCAGGCAAGTTCAGGGTCGTGCCGCCGGGTTCCACGGTCACAAGACGGTCACCATTGGGGTCGTCATACCCGATCGGATCGGGGTAGGTGGGAGTCTCACCGCCGACGGGACTGACGGCCGGAGTGGTGATGGTCCTGGACTGCACCTCTGCGCCCGGGGTCGTGACTGATTGGCCTGGAACATTTCGGAAGTAATCCACCAACCGCCGGCGGATTACAACCTTGGCAAAAGCCAGGAAGGAGGTCCCGCTCCCCGGTCGAAACTGGTCGATGGCCTCATTCAGGGCCAGCCATGCCACAGAAAGTTCATCG
>JBFLYP010000028.1:0-26517 GCA_040756575.1 Bacillota bacterium
GTTTCTTTTCGCGCTCGCGCATTCTCTCGACCTCCGGTAGTTATGGGGTTGTTATGACTTTAAATCCTTTCTACCGGAGGTCTTTTTCTAGGTCAACTCCCTCCTGATGAGATTACAGGAATGCTTTTAAAATAGTACTTCTCTCGCAGGGCGCGGCGATAAGCTTCGCATAGCTTCGTCAGCCGGCTGGGTCCGGGTCCTCACGTACTTCTATGTACGCTCCGGCCCGTCCCCACCCGGACTTCCTCGCTCTGCTCGCTTCTCACCGCGTTTTGTTCATTGTTACATTACCGCATCTAAGTAACACGCTTACGGGATTTTCATTCCCGGTGGCGGCGATTAATCGTCGTGAACGGCTCCTTTCTTTATGCGTCTCCGGTTGCAACGGCATTAAAAGTGTCTTTGCTGCCGCGAAATGGCTCCCGCCTCCTTTACTTCGTGACCTTTCCCTGAATCGCAGCGGTTTTTAGCAAGGAATCAGCCCGCATTTCTCTAAGATAGAGTGACCTTCCGGACCGGTCAGCAACTCAATGAAGGCCCGCGCCAGGTCGGGGTGGAGCGCGGTAAGGGGCACGCCCAGGGCGAATTCGATGGGCTGGCCGCGAAAGGTAGTGTGTTCGCCCGGCATTTTCCCTTCCACCGTTACGGCAGCCGTCGCGTAATAATCGACGCGGGCCGGATTCGAAAGATTAATCTTCGATGGCAAGACGAGGTAAGAAAATCCTAATTGCCGGGCTACAGACGCATAAAGAAAGGCATAATCAACCTTACCTTCGAGCAAAGCACCCGCGGAGTCTATTGATTTGGGGTAAACGTGGTGCGGCGGGCAGCCAGCCTGCAAAGCAGCAAACAGGCCCGGACGACCGTAAAACTTTTCCGCCAACTGCCAGACCATCAGGGTCCGGTAACCGCACGGGTCCAGGTTTTGGTCGGAACGGGCGTAGGTGACGCCTGGACTGAGCAAGACATCCATCCAGTTGTCCGGGTCAATATTGCTGCTACCGCGTGAAGACCTGTTGTAACCGATCACGATCTGGTCGGTGGCAAAGACGAAGTATTCTTCTAAAAGGTGCGGCACAAGTAATTCGGCAAATATGGCCTGATCGGCCAGAGCGACAACGTCGTACCGTTCTCCGGCCAGCACGCGGCGGGCGCATTCCCGCGAACCTGCCCCTGCAATTTCTACGACCAACCCCGGGTACCGCGGACAAAATAACTCTAAGCAATATTCGATTGGCCGCCGTAGAGCCCCAGCGTGAATAATCCGGAAAGGTTGCTCTCCTTGAGACACGTTTCCGGCACCCCCCGCCTTTTCGGTCTTTTGCCGCACCCTTCAGTCTGTGCTCTCGCTGGAGTCCAAGCCTCTTTCGCAGTCACGATACCGCCGCAGGAAATTCTCCAGCCTTTCTTTTTCCTGGGATACGCCTGCCGCCCAAGCCTTTAAGACCTGCCTGCCCCGAGGGGTTAAGGTATATAAACGTCTGGCGGGCCCCGCCGGTCCGGCTTCCCAGCGAGAGGTTAACAAACCCTCCTGATCCATACGGCGCAAGTTTCGGTACACCGTTGCCACGTCAACCTCCCCGTTGGTAAAGTCGGCCTCGTTCAGCCGCTGGATCAACTCGTACCCGTGCGCCGGCTTTTCGGCTAAGAGGAGAAGCAACTGGGCCTGGATCAGCCGTTCGGTTACCGGGGCAGCGTGCAGGCCGTCATCCCGTTCCTTATTCACGGATGTACCCCTCGGCTATTATTAATATGCATATAGCTTAAAGATAAATATAGCATAGCAATAATTTTTTGGCAATCCTCTTTTCACACTGGATAAAGGGGGTGAACAGGTTAGGTAGACCTTGCGCTTTGTAGTCCAAGCTTGAAGAACCTTAATTTGTTACGCAATTGACAAACGGCATACAATACGGCCTTTCAGCAGGAGAGGGCGCGGCTGAGAACGCCTATCTTTAAACACGAAATTTGATTTTTCGCGGATTGACGGTAATAATTACGGCGGTTGCCTTAGCCATTTCCAACGTTACTTGCCCAAATGTTAAACTGTCCAAGCTGCGTGGAAGGGATTTTGGATGCAAAAACTATTTGCTAAGCTTCACCAGTTCTCTTTCATCGATCTGGAGCTCCTTGCCAAGCAGCCTCGGCGTTACACCGGTCTGCCTGATGATCTCCTTTAGGTATTCCTCGTATAGTGTTCCTTCTTCCCAACAACCGTAAAAGTGATCCTTAAGAATCTTAGCAAGACTTACCGAGGGAATCCTGTAACCCTTCTTGGTTGCTTCTGTTTCACCTGTGCTGTCAGGAAGACCGACCACAACCAATTGATCGTCCGCAACTATGTAACGAATGTCGTGGGCGATAGCAGAGGTGCCGTACCGAACCTCCGCCCCGGCCCTCGTATATGCGCAGCCGATATGAAGCCGGTCGTGTAATTTGGGTATAAGGTATTTTACCTTAACCCCGCGCTTCGAAAGCCTTTTAATATTATCCTCGATGATCTTAACTCTCTTCTCGTCGTCGCCCACCGGCGGCCGCCCCGTGATAAACCCGATCACCTCTGTCTCGGCCTCCGCCATGGCATCAGTAACCGCAAGAAAATACTCCTGTCTGGTGAGTATTTTCGTCGCCTTCTCGACTTCCAGCAAAAGCCTTTTTCTACCTCTTCCCTCTTTGAGACTGAAAAGAAGAAGAACGATAGTGGCCACAAGCAATACCGACTCAAGCACAAGAAGGAAGGTTTCTATGCTGTTCATCTTTCAGTCCCCTAATTCCTAACAAGTAAAGGAATTATTCACGCCGGGATGCAAGAATTCCTGCTTCGTTTCGTACAAGCGACGGGAAGCATTCCTAAAACCGTCTCGTTACACTCTGCCTGAGAGCCTTATTACCGGAAGCAGTCCAAAAACACCATTACTTACTATACGCCACTCGGGCAGGGAAAAGAATCGGGAATAAACACTGAGAAAAGGGAAAGTTACCTCGGCCTTTGGAGACGATAGGTTATGAAGGAGGATCAAAAGCCTTTGGAAGCGTTCGAACCGACGCTGCTGCCGGAAGACCAGCCGCCGGAAGCTGCCGCGGGCTGCCGGAAGTGCAAACTGTACCGCCAGCGGTCTCTTACCAACCCTTAGCCGTAAGACGGAGGCCGGCGCTCTGGCCGTTGTTCATTGCAGACTGGCGCATGGTGGCCGGAGAGATCAGGGAGAAACCGACGGGCTTATCTTGAAAACCACCGTGCCGCCGCTGGTCCATTCGCAGGGATCGGGGCACTGGAGGTAGGCAGACTCGCCTTCCCGCGCCAGGCCGAGCGATACGGGGGGAACACCCCGGCTCAGGGCGGCATAAAAAGGCAGGATCGCAGTCAGGGAATGCATGCACAGGGGTTTTTCCGTTCGAAGCTCGTATCCGTTCGCGATGTAAAAGCAATCGCCTTCCCGGTATACCGGGCAGTTTCCTTTTACTCCTGCCACTTCAACCCTAAGGTCCACCGGTCTTTGCACCACGCTTCGCCTCCGTTGAATGAGTGCTAATGAGGCCGCGAAAGCTTACCAGCCAGATCGGCAAATTCCCGAACATTTTCCTCCCGCCAGCCGACGCTGGAGTGCCGGATTACACCGTTCCTGTCGATCCAAAAGGTGTGCGGAATGGCTATCACATTATAAGCCGCAGCAGCTTCCCCTATTGTGTCTACCAGTACACGGGTATTAAGGCCGTACTTGTTAAGAAAGCGCGTGGTTGATCCCTCTTCCTGGGTAACAAGTATAAACTGAATACCCTTTTGGCGCCATTCCGGCATGAGCGGCTGCAACTGCAGCACTTCATTGACACAGGCCGGTCACCCTGCGCTGAAAAAAGACAGCACGACAACCTGCCCCTTGAAGTCCCCCGGGAAACGAACCGTTTTACCCTCACCAAGGGCAAGCGCGGAGAAGGACGGCGCCTTTTCACCCCCGTGTTGAGCGCCCCGGTAATCATTTGCCTGCCAGCACCCGCTTGAAAGCATTACCAATGATATTACAGCCAATAGAAAAAAACGCTTCATTCGAGCCCTCCCGCAGTTGACCCGGCTATAGCCCGCCTTTCACTCTTCTGCATCTATGCAACTAACTTACACGTCCATTCGCCCCATTTTCAATTCTTCGTTGTGCGGCTTGCCGCATGTGGCACCCCCTCCGAATCAGCAGGCACAGCCCGAAAGAGAAGGGAAAGGCAAAAGGCGAGATGTAAGGTTTAGAGGGAGCTGCTAATTCCTGAGCTTTACCTCCTGTTTTCCGACCTCCGCCATAGCAAACACCAGCGCCCCGTAGGGACAAGCTTTTGTACACTCAAGGCAGCGGATGCACTCGGGATGGTTCGGGTTTTCGGTCACCGGAACCCCGACGGGGCACACCTCCACGCAAGTGCCGCAACCCTTGCACCTGCCGGTGTCGCGCTCGATCCGCCACAGGCTGACCCGGTTAAAAAGCCCGTAAAAAGCGCCGAGCGGGCAGGCCGTCCGGCAGAAGACACGATAAACGAACGGCATGAGTGCCAAAAACAGTGCCAGCACCGCCACCTTCCACACGAAAAGCCACCCGACGTTCGCCCTGAATTCCGGGCGGCCGAGCACCAGTACCAGCCCGCCTTCGAGTGTCCCAGCCGGGCAGATGAACTTGCAGAAGAAGGGCACCCCCGCCCCGGAGCTGACCCAGACGACGGGGAGCACCACCACCAGCGCAAGCAGTACGTACTTCACCGTTCTGACAAGTCGGGGAAGCCGCACATGCCTCGCCCGGGGCAGGGCCAGTACCTCTTGAAAAAGCCCAAACGGGCACAGCCAGCCGCAGAAGAGGCGGCCCGCCGCGAACCCCGCCGCTAACATCATGCCGCCTACATAAACGGACAGTATGCGCGCCGTGGCCAGCAGATTCTGGAGCGATCCCAAGGGGCAGGCGAAGAGTGCTGCGGGACAGGAGTAGCAGTTCAAAAACGGGACGCAGACTCCTTTTGCCGGCCCGCTGTAAATGGTAGTCCGTGCAAGGCCCGGCCAGTATGCGTTTGCGACAAACAGGGCTGCAAACTGGACAGTCCGCCGGATGCGCCCCAATCCTCCGGGACCTACCCTAACCAATACCGATACACTCCAGGCAGATCCGCGAAGCCTTGTGCAGCACCGCGATAAACTCTCCCCGTCCTATTCCCGCGGCCATCAGCAGGACGCCCGCCATAAAACCGGTCCAGGCCAACCACCTGTTCCCAAGTGGTCTCAATGCTAAGCCCCCCAAAGTCTTGCAAAATGCAAACCCGTCCAAGGAGGCCGGTCTCCCACGGAAACTTCTCCAATCATAATATCACACCGCTGTCCCATGAGGAAGGCCAAACGGGAAGCGGAATCCGGCAGGGCAACCGGGCCTTTTACGGTAAAGCCGGTCTAAAACCCGAGACGCCGTTGCTCCTAATTTATAGACGATTTTTTATTTGCCTACCGCGGACAAAGCAGATATAATTAATTAGTCACCGAATTCTATGAAAGAGAGGATCTCGTTATATGAAAACTGAAACGGGAAAAACCGACAGGCCCGTGCTCGCTTTAAGCGACAAATTCCGGTTTGCGTGTCGTCCCGGGCTTCCCTGCTTTACAACCTGCTGCCGGGACATCAACATATTTTTGACTCCGAACGATGTCTTTCGCTTGAAAAAGCACTTCGACATAACGTCAACCGAATTTCTCGAAAAGTACACAACCACATTGGTAGCTCCTAACTCTGGGCTTCCTATGGTACTCCTGAAGATGCGGGACGATGAGGACAGACAGTGCCCGTTTGTGACTCCCGAAGGCTGTTCGGTTTACAAAGCCCGCCCGTGGTCTTGCCGCATGTACCCGCTCAGTTATAACAACGATGAGGATACTTACCCCGTTGTCGCCGACCCTGCAAAGTGCCTCGGTTTCCAGGAGGACAAGGAGCAGTTCGTTGAAGACTGGCTGGTCGAACAGGGCGTAATGTATGAGAGCGTTCTGTTCCTCCATGAGATTGACCGGCTGTTCAATGATGCGCTCGCCCGGCTGGAATTTCCCAAGGATAAAATCACGAACCCCGAAATAACCCGGATGATCTACATGGCGTCTTACGACCTCGATACGTTCCGTCGGTTTGTGTTCGAGAGCCGGTTCCTGCAGATATTTGACATTGAACCGGCGGTGGTCGAGCGCATAAAAAAGGACGATGAGGAATTAGCGCGGTTAGCTTTCCTCTGGCTGAAGTTCGGGATCTCCGATAAAAACGCGCTCAAAATAAGGGACGAGGTTTTAAAGCAAGGCCAGGCTTAACGAGGGTCGTGACGAAACAGAGCTGCCGCTGTTGGGCGGTAGTTTTTTTAGAAGGGGAAATGCCTGTTGGGGACGAATGATTTGGTAAATTCGTATTGACTGTTGTTCGCAGGGGTAATCCATGAAGGTATTAAGGGTCAGGGATATCGATCGCTGCATCGGCTGCTACTCCTGCATGCTCGCGTGCGCCCGCCTTGTTTTCAGAAGCCATTCCGTGGTAAAAAGTGCAATCCTGGTACGGACGCGCGGCGGCCTTCAGAGCAAGTGGGGCGCGGACATCTGCCGCGGGTGTTTGGACGCTCCGTGCGCCGAGGCCTGTAACACGGGAGCCCTTGTGCAGCGCCCGGGCGGCGGGGTTATCTTCAAAAAGGGCAAGTGCTCCAAGTGCGGCGAGTGCACTGCCGCATGCATTGTCCGGGTAATCCGCCTGGATGACGATGGATATCCGATTATCTGTGCTCAGTGCGGCCAGTGCGCACGGATATGCCCGCAGGAGGTGCTGGCAATGGAGGAACAGAAAGGTGTTTGAAGGAGACTTTTTGCGGGTTTTAAACATAGATCTGAGCGCCGGCACCTTTTGCGTTACGGAACGGCCCGACTTGAAACCGCTGCTTGGCGGCGTTGGCATCGCCGCGAAATTAATGCTGGAAACCGCCGCCTGGGATAAGGCACCCCTCGACCCGGAGCAGCCGGTTATCTTTGCCGTCGGACCGCTTTCCGGCATCTTCCCGCTGGCCACCAAAGTGGCGGCGGTTTTCCGCTCCCCGCTCACCGGCGAGTGGGGCGAAAGTTACGCCGGACTGCGCGGAGCCCTGGCCATGCGTTTCGCAGGTTACGACGCGGTGGTGATAAAGGGCCGGGCAGCCCGCCCTGCCTACCTGCGGATCGACCGGAACGGCGTGCTCTTCAGGGACGCCAGGGGCCTGTGGGGGCTGGACGTGGAAGAAACGGGCCGGCTGCTGCGGGAATTCGAACCCGGCAGGGGACACCGCAGCACCTGGCGAATCGGGCCGGCAGGCGAAAACCTGGTTTACTTAGCCGGGGTTAACGTCGACACCTTCCGGCACTTCGGCCGTCTCGGGCTTGGCGCGGTTTTCGGAAGCAAGAATCTTAAGGCGGTGGTCGTCGACGGGACAAAGACCTACCCGATCCGAGACCCCAAAGCGTACAATGCCGCATATGAAGCCGTTTACCGCGAGGTGGTCGGTAAGCCGCGCATGGCCAAGTACCACCAGATCGGGACGGCGGAGAACGTTATGCGGCTGAATGAGACCGGGAGCCTGCCCACGATGAACCTCCAGGCCGGGCGGTTCAGCGCGGCACGGGAGATAAGCGGCGAAACGTTCGGTGAAAAATCCCTCACCCGAATCCTGGCCTGCACCGGCTGCCCCGTAGGCTGCATCCACATCGGCATTCACCGACGGCGCCATCCCGAGGGATTCGGGTACGTCTCCTCCTCCTTAGCTTACGACTATGAACCGATATACTCCCTCGGACCGATGCTCGGTCTCGACAGCACCGACAAGATTTACGCGCTTTTAGCGGTTATTGAGGCTATGGGCCTGGATGCTATTTCTACCGGCGTAACACTTGCGTGGGCGACCGAGGCGCTCAAGCGCGGTGTTATCGGCGAAAAGGAAACGCTATCCCCGCTTGAGTTCGGCGAAGAGAAAGGCTACGTTACCGCCGTACGGCACCTCGCTTCCCCGCCCAACGCATTTTACCGCGACCTTGCCAAAGGGTTGGCCCATGCCGCTTCCCGGTACGGCGGCGAGGATTTCGCTCTCACCCTCGGCGGGCATGAGATGGCAGGTTACCATACGGGATACGGGTTTCTCCTCGGACACACTGTGGGAGCGCGGCACTCTCACCTGTGCAACGGCGGTTATCTGTTTGACATGAAGCACGGGGCCGATTTTGACGACGCCGCGCTCATCGAATACCTCATTGCCGAGGAGGAATGGCGCAACGTTCTGAACTCCCTCGTTGTATGCCTCTTTGCACGCGGGGTCTATACACCCGAGGCCAGTGCGCGGGCACTTGGCTCCATAGGCATCCCCACAACGCCGGAGGAACTCAATGCGGCGGGCCGGAAGGTTTTCCGCTTGAAGTGGGAGGTAAAACGGAAACTCGACTACTCCCTCGACTCCGTCCGGATACCGAAGCGCTATTTTGAAACCCCTTCAGGAACCGGCCGTTTGGAGCCGGAGCGGTTCGAGCGGCTGCTCCAGCTCTACCGGAAGCGGCTGGCCGAAGAACTGGGCGGCTCACAGTAACCCTGAGCTGCCGCCAGGATCTCCTGAGAAGTCACACCGAGAATACGAAAAGTTCATGTTTTAAGCAGGCCGCGCAGCACCGCGAGGTTTTCCACGTCCTCCCTCATATCCGGGCCTTTCGGGGTTTCCAGTACCATGGGCAGCTTCCGGAAACGGGGGTCGTTAAGCAGGAGACGAAAAGCTTCGAGGCCGAGCTTCCCTTTTCCAATGTGCTCGTGCCGGTCAACGCGGCTGCCCAGGCCGCCCCGGGAGTCGTTCAGGTGCACGGCCTTCAGCCGGTCGATACCGATGATTTTATCGAAGGCTTCGAAAGTTGCGGTAAACGCCTCCGGCGTCCGGATGTCGTAGCCGGCGGCGAAGGTATGGCAGGTGTCATAGCACACACCGAGCCGCTCCGGGTGAGCGGAGTTTTCAATCAGCCAGGACAGGTGCTCGAAGCGGTGCCCCAGGGTTACACCCTGGCCGGCAGTGGTCTCGAGCAGCACCATCACCCCGGAACCTCCGGTCCGCTTCAGGATTTCGTCGAGCGCCACCCTGATCCGGTCAAGCCCTTCTTCCTCCTCCATGCCGGCCCCCGGGTGGGTCACCAGATAGGGGAGTTCCAGGGCGGCGCACCGCTCCATTTCTTCGATGAAGCTCGCGGTTGACTTGGCCCAGAGGTCGTCGTCGGAGGCGCCGAGGTTGATCAGGTAAGAGGTATGCGCGAAAACGAGGATGCCGCTTTCCTCCCGGGCGCGCTTAAAGCGCGATACTTCTTCAACGGTGAGCGGCCTGGCCAGCCACTGCCTTGCGCTTTTGGTGAAGATTTGTATCGCCCTGCAGCCGATGCTTTTCCCGCGGGCAATAGCCTGGTCCACGCCGCCGGCGATGGACATGTGTGCTCCTAACAGCGGCACCGTCTCACCTGCTCCCGGCATTGTTGACCTGACCGACCGACGAGTGTAGAGCCGCTTCCCGGCAAAAGGGTAAAACCGGACAGTCCCCGCAGCGCGGCGCCCGCTTCAGGCAGATATGGTGCCCTAAGGCGTCGAGCTGGGCGTGGTATTCGTTGAAAAGCCGTGCATCGTGCGGGAGATGCCGCATGAAAAACGCTTGCATCTCGCCGTATTTAGCCCGCTCGCCGAAATATCCCAGCCGGTGAAAGATGCGGTGGGTGTATGCGTCAATTACAAAGACGGGCTTCCCGGCGGCGTATAAGATGATGCAGTCCGCGGTTTCAGGTCCGATGCCGCGGATCCTTAGCAAACGCTCCCGTAAAGACCCCGTCTCCTGTGACAGAAAGGCCGCCAGGTCGCCTCCATACTCCTCGGTCAGCACCCGGCAAAACTCCTTCAGCTTCTGCGCCTTTTGAAAGTGGTAGCGGGCAGGGCGCAGGATTTCCGCAAGCTCCTCCTCCGGGACACGCAGGATACATCCGGGTTCAAGCCAACCCCGCTCCTTTAGGTTTCTAACGGCCTGGGCCGCCCCTTTCCAGGAGACGTTTTGGGTGAGGATGGCGCCGGTGATCATCTCAAACGGCGTGTCCGCCGGCCACCAGTAACGTGGACCGAAGCGGCCGAGAAGCCGCAGGTAAATTTCGAGCAAAAGATCCCGCATACCCTCGTTACAAGAAGCCGTCTTAACCATTCTTCAGTTTCTCTCCCGCAGCATGGGCCAATTCGCCGACCGTGGTTTCTATCAATGAACCATTAATGAATATGCTGAGTTTCGCAGAGTCACCCGCAAGGGCTTTAAGCTCCTCGCCCGCCTCTGCCGCCCGCATCTCGCCAAGCGCCCATGCGGCGTGCCCCCTGACTGATGGATCGGGGCTATGCAGGAGCCTGCGCAATTGGGGCGCAATTTCGAGAACCAGGTCCTGCCTGACACCCCCTATCCGGCCGAATGCCCAGGCGGCGCCGGCCTGAAGAAAGGGTTCATCAAGGGCGTTCATGGGTATCAGCGCGTTTTCACCGAATACGTCCGGCGACCGCGCCACCACCTCCCCGATTGCCGGCGCCACAAAGCGGCCGCTGGTACCCGACTCGTCATTCAGCGCCCAGTAAAGCCGCCGCATCCGGTCCTTGCACAACTCCTCATCCGTCCTTGTCAACACCGCTATTGCCCGGCCGAACCCCTCTACCGCCCGCCAGGCTAACTCCTCGTCCGACTGAAAAAGCGCCCAAATCAGCAAGCCCAAAAGCTGGGGGTTCGCCCGCACCTCCGCCTCCAGCCTGTCCCAGTCCCGTGAGCGCAGCACATCAGCCACCTTTTTCTTCGCTTTCATTATAACACCCGCTCCGCGGCATAAAACCGTATCTCCAGTACCAACACGCACTGTCCCGCTTATAGGGGCGGACCAGCAGCCTCCCCTTCAGCCCAAAGAGTCTCTTATCTTTTCGCAGGCTGCGGTCGCCAGCTCGCCTACTCTCATTTCATGCAGGGACCCGCCGCTGTACATGCCGAATGTGGCAGTGTCACCTGCAAGCGCCTCCAGTTCCTCAAGGGCTTCCTCCGCTAACATCTGCCCCAGCGCCCACGCCGCGTTGCCCCGCACTGCAGGGTCTTCGCTTCTCAGCAGCGGCAGCACCCGCGCGGCCGCCGGGCGGACCATATCGGGCCACGCGCTGCCGATTCGCCCCAACGCCCAGGCCGCTCCTGCCTGCAGGTACTGCTGTCCGAGTGCCGCTAACAGCACCGGCGCATTCTCGACGAATGCTTGCGGAGCACGGGCAATGGCCTCACCGATAGCGGGTGCTGCAAAGCGCGCGCTGATCTCCGCCTTTTCGTTAAGTGCCCAGGTAAGCCGCCCGATCCTGTCCCTGCATAGTTCGATATCTACGCCCGCTGCAATTGCTGCGGCCCGGCCGAAACCCTCCGCCGCCCGCCAGGCCACCTCTTCATCGGGCAGGTAAAGGGCTTGGATGAGGGCGTTTAAAACCCGCGTGTCCAGCCGGGACTCGGCCTCCAACGCCTCCCAGTCTGCGGCTCTTAGCAGCGCAACGACCCTGTCTCTTAACGTCATTTTTTCTCCCTCCTTGACTTACCAGTGGTTG
The DNA here is from genome assembly GCA_040756575.1 of Bacillota bacterium. Taxonomy (GTDB): domain Bacteria; phylum Bacillota; class Desulfotomaculia; order Desulfotomaculales; family Ammonificaceae; genus DTYU01. The sequence continues at coordinate 11,619 of JBFLYP010000028.1, forward strand.
GACCGCTCCCGTTACCATCCTGCGAAGGCCGCCGCCCGGTAAGTGACCCGGGGAGCACTGGAAACCCGTCGTCAACATCGGGCCGGCTTCCCGAAATATGCGCCAAATACTCCCTCTTGGAGCCGGGCTGGGGAAACCGGCCCGTTTTCACAGGGAGTTCGGAAAGGTAGTCTCTCCCTGCCCCCTGCCTTTAATTCGCGGCAAACCTTAATAACCCTTTTAAAAGCATCTCATGTTGCAGGAAGACCAACTCCTGACCACCGCAACGGGTACGGCATCTCAGCTTTTGAAGCAACTCACGTAGCAGGAAAACCAATTCTTCCTACAGAATTTTACGCAAAACGATCCCCGACGGCGGCTGAAAATGTGAGTTTTAAACCTCTTGCTGCAAAACTTGCTTCGATTGTGGGTTCAAAATGGGTCCTGACAGACCCCGCCACCCTCACATGCTATGCCCGGGATGCTTCGGTTGCCTCCGGGCACCCTACGGCAGCAGTCCTCCCCGGTTCTACCGGCGAAGTAGCGGCCGTACTGAGGCTGGCGGCGGAGGCAGGCGTACCGGTCACCCCCCGCGGTGCGGGAACGGGCCTGGCAGGCGGCGCGGTACCCGGCAACGGCATCGTGCTGGTCCTGACACGGCTGCGCGGCCTGGAGATTCATAAGGAAGACCTTATCTGCGTCGCCGGTGCGGGGGCCGTAACGGCTGAAATCCATGCCGCCGCTGAAACCGCCGGCCTTTTTTACCCACCGGACCCTTCAAGCGCTTCCGTTTCCACCCTCGGCGGCAATGTCGCCACAAACGCCGGCGGGCCGCACGGCTTTAAGTACGGGGTCACCCGCGACTACCTCCTCGGCCTTGAGGTGGTCCTTGCTGACGGGACTGTAATCCAGACCGGCGGACGGACTCTGAAAAACGCCACCGGATACAACCTTACCGCTCTCCTGTGCGGTTCCGAGGGTACTCTGGGCGTTATTACGCAGGCGGTTCTCCGGCTCGTCCCCCGGCCGGAAGAAAGGGCGGGGGTTTTCGCGCTTTTCGCAGAGGTTGAGGCCGTCGCCCAGGCCGCCCTTTCTGTCATCGCCGCGGGAATTTCCCCCGCAGCGCTCGAAATCATGGACCGCACTGCGCTCGACTGCGCGTTCGGGGACATCCTGGGCGATCCGGTTGCTGCCGCTCTGCTCCTTGAAATCGACGGCCCTCGTGAGACGGTGTCCAGGCAAACGGCGGAGGTCGAGGCTCTCTGCCGCAGGAGCGGAGCAGCGGATATCCGGGTAGCTGCCGGCAATCAGGTGGAGGAGCTTTACCGGCTGCGGCGTGCGGTATCCGGCGCCTTGGTGCACCTCTACCCGGTAAAAATCGGCGAGGACGTCGCTGTCCCCGTAAGCCGGGTGCCGGAATTAATTCGGGAAATTTCCGGCATCAGCGACAAAACCGGGGTAAAGATAGCGGTTTTCGGACACGCCGCCGACGGCAATCTTCACCCGAACATACTTTACAACCCACGTGAAACGGACGTGGAGCATGTCAATGCTGCTATTGCCGGCATCTTCCGGGCTGCGCTGTCGCACGGCGGCACCCTCTCCGGGGAACACGGCGTAGGCGTTCTCAAGAAGCCGTATTTCAAAGATGCAGTAGGAACGGATACGGTCAACCTGATGCGCGGTATCAAAAAGCTTTTTGACCCGCGCGGATTGCTGAACCCGGGGAAAATCTGGGCTACGGACGGTGAGTAGGAATTTTAAGCCGTATTGAAATCAGCGGACATTTTAACCCATACCGATGCAGCCGCTGCGGTTTCTGCCTCGCCGTGTGCCCCACTTATCGCCGCGAACCTTTCGAGCCCGATTCCCCGCGCGGTCGCCTTACCTTGCTAAGTTACCTTGCCTCGGGAGGGTCCTTATCCTTTGTCGCCGTACGGTTTCTTGACCGCTGCCTCGGCTGCCGCGCCTGCGAAACCGCTTGCCCGGCCGGGATCAAACCGGCACGCGAGATACTCGCAAGAAGGCCCCCGCCCCTTTCCCCGGTCTCTTTCCGAAGGCCTCCTTGAATGGTTGTGGCGGTTCGGCTCCGGAAAGGTAATACCCCGACCCGTCAGGCTCAGGCTGGCCTTAAAATCGCTACTGTTGCTCCACCGCACCGGGCTTCTGAGCCCCATCAGCCGCTTGCCGGGCCTCGCGCCTTTGAGCCGGGGACTTGAACAAATCGCCGCGCTCCTCCCTGCCGCCCCCGTGCCGAGGGGGATGCGCGCTCACCTTCTCCCTTCCCACGGCAAGGAAAAATACCGGGTGGCGTTCTTTACCGGCTGCATTACGGAAGTAGCGCTCGGGACCGTAATTGACACCGCCATCGAGCTGCTCCGGCACGCAAGCTGCACGGTGATCGTTCCGCCCGCGCAAACGTGCTGCGGCGCGCTCTCCCATCACTGCGGCGACAAGGAAGCCGCCCTTCGGCTCGCCCGCCGGAACCTCGCCGCATTCGAGGCCGCGGAACCCTTTGATTTCATCACCGGCACCGCCGCAGCCTGCATCGTTCACCTCCAGGAGTACCCGGAGCTTTTTCCCTTTCCTCCCGCCGAGCGAAATAAGACCGAAAGGTTTTCAAGCCGTGTGCGGGACTTCGCCGGACTCCTCCTCGAACTCGAACCAGCGCTCATTCCCACCGCAACCGGCCGGGCGGCCTACCATGAATCCTGCCTTCTCCGCCACGGCGCCAACAGCGGCGGTATACGGCAAATCCTGTCGACTATGCCGGGGGTGGAACCGGTGCCGGCACCGCACCTCGGCTGCTGCGGCAGCGCCGGCGGCTATTTCTTCCGCCACCCGGAAGTCGCCCTCAGCCTCCTTGACGCCGAAATCGGCGCGCTGAAAGCCACCGGCGCCGGCACGGTTGTAACGGACAATCCCGGCTGCCTCTTATTCCTCCGCTACGGCTTGGACCGGCACAGCCTCGCCGGTACTATAAAAGTGCTACACCTCGCCGAGTTCCTTAAGCCGCGTGAACCTCACTGATCACTTCCACAATCTTCTTTAAGAGTAATCGTCTTAGCTAACCGGAAAAGCACCGTGAGGGCAGTAACATTAGAAAGAAGTTATAAATATCTCAAAACTTGGGCAAAGGAGCAGGATTTCTTTCCGTCGGCAACAGAAGCAAACAAGGTACTACCTTATCAAACTCAGGTTGCCTAAGAGTGATCTTTGCGGCGAACTTAAGGGAATATACCTCACCAAGGAGGCAAGACCGGAAGACCGGGAGGTCACGTCTACTATGACGATGAAATCAACGGAATCCACTTACGGGTCCAGAGGCAGCCGAACCCGCCGGACTTCGAAAGATTGCTGAAGCAAGAGGAAGAAGATTGCAAGTCGGGTGTAGTAAAAACAGACAAGCCACCACAGTATATCACTGTAAACGGCCTGCCCGGCTGGGGAGGTGAGCCGGGTTATGATGTACTTGATGATGAGAAAACACCACGGCCCGGAGGGGTTACATGGTGGGACAATGGGTTACTATACACTATCACCGGGATCAGAGGTGAAAACGGCACCAGCCTCGACGCGCTGCTAAAGATAGCAAACTCAATGTATACCGAATAGCTTTTTCATAATTGCAGTGTTTTGCTGACTAAACCGATAGCAAGGGTTTGAGGGCGTTTTTTTAGTGAGAAGGTTGTGTAAAATAAAAAATGCTGCTACTAAAATATAGCAGCATGTGTGAAAATGGAAGGTTGTCTACGTTTTACTGCCAGCCCCGGCTGTACTGCTCTGCGCAGGGAATGCAAACGATCTTGCCGCCTTTCACACGGGCGCGGGGTTCCATGACCGATTCTCCGCACTCTGCGCACCGGTGAGAATCAAAGATGCGGGCCTTTGGGGGAAGCCCGATATTTATCTGTTTTATAACGCAAAAGTCTTCCACCGGGATTTCCATAATACGGTGGGAAAGATTATGCTGGTACCGCTGGAAGGTCTCCCTCTCTTCTTCCGAAGCTTCCCCGCCGAAAACCTTTTTTCTCAGCTCCCGGTACTCCGGGTCGCTCCGCCAGACGGAGCCCTTTACCGCGATACGGACTGCACGCCCGCTGTTGCGGCAGGCAAAGGTGTAAACCTGTTTGCCGTAATCCCTGTAAATAAGGTTACCCTTCCCGATACTACAGCCGGTAAGCACCTGAATGGCGTCCACGCCGCAGGCGTCGTTTTCAACAATGGCCACCACTTCTTCATCCGCCGCCCGGACTGTCTCCAACTCCTTCAGGGCTATCTTGGCAACGCGATAGCCGACGGCCAAGCCCGGGCACGAGTGGCCGTGAAACTCCACTGCCCTTTCCCAATCGCTCTTCTGCACACACATCAAGAAATCGCTCCTTTCAATGAACATTCTCCTTCGACTATTCTTTTTCGCAGGACCGGCAGCAACGGTCCTGCAAACGGCAAGAATCACCGCACTTACAAACGAAGCGCTCACCGGTAAACCGCCTGTTTTAAATTTTAAATGCCGCTCCCCGCAACAGGCTTGTTCGCCGTGCGCCCAAAACAAAAGAGGCCAAACGGCAAAGCCTCCGTGGCCTCCATTCCCATACCATAGTCTCAAATGTGGGGGCTGTTATTGGACGGTTTCATACCGCCCTATATTTGTAGATTACCATACCTCTTCCGCAGCTGTCAATCACTATTCGTTAACAATATTCCGGCGGTGTGTTATGATAATGTTTCGGAGGGTTGATTTTGGCCGTAAAAGAAGCTGTCTTTGAAGATATCACGATACTTGGTGAAGAGAAACCGCGCTCGAAAATACGCATGCTCGCCGCACTGCAACACCGCAACTACCGTCTCTTCTGGACGGGCCAGTTAGTTTCCGTCGTCGGCACCTGGATGCAGAATGTGGCCCAAGCCTGGCTGGTCCTTGAGCTCACTCGTTCTGCCTTTTTACTGGGTCTTGTGGGTACAGCACAGTTTGCACCGGTGTTGCTTTTTACTCTTTTCGGCGGGGTGGTCGCCGACCGCGTGCCGAAAAGGCGGCTGCTTATCATCACTCAGACGCTGATGATGATACTTGCCTTTTTGCTCGGCCTGCTCGTACTCACGGATGTGGTGCGGTACTGGCACGTTTTGGTTTTCGCCGTGCTTATGGGGACACTGAACGCCATCGACATGCCGGCGCGCCAGTCCTTCATCTTCGAACTTGTCGGCAAGCGGGATCTGATGAACGGGATAGCGTTGCACTCCTCGCTTTTCAATGCCGCACGGGTGGTTGGCCCGGCGCTCGCGGGGGTCATTATTGCCCGGTTCGGCCTGGCGGTCTGCTTCCTGGTTAATGCGGTCAGCTTTGTCGCCGTTGTGGTACAATTGACCCGCATCCGCACAACCAGCCGGAATGCGGCCAAAAACGGCCGGGTTTTCGCCGAAATCCTCGAAGGCTTGCATTACGTTCGCCGGACGCCGGCTATTTTCTTCCCTGTCCTGCTGCTGAGTGTAATAAGCATATGCGCAATTAATTTCAATGTCCTTGTGCCGGTTTTAGCACGCGAAGTGTTGCACCGTGGTCCTCAGGGACTCGGATTCCTGCTGGCCTCCCACGGCGCCGGCGCGCTAACGGGAGCGCTTACCCTTGCTTGGCTGAGCCATGGGGGCCCACGCCAAGTGCTGCTTCTCGGGGGTGCGCTCGGCCTGTGCCTTGCACAGATCGCAATTGCTTTCTCTGATCTATTCTGGGTCGCTATAGTGCTCCTTTCAATTGCCGGATGGTCAATGATTGTCTTTGCCGGTACGGTAAACACGACGATCCAGCTTGCAGCCGCCGACCGCCTGCGGGCGCGGGTAATGAGCGTTTTTACCCTTGTTTTCATGGGCCTTACGCCTATCGGCAACTTTGTCAGCGGCTCGATCGCCCACCTGTGGGGTGTACAAGCAGCATTCGCCGCCGGTGCCTCCGTCGCCTCGGCATTTACCTGCGGCCTCGCCCTCTGGCGGCGCGGCAGCAGACAAGAGCAGGCCGCTATAAAACAAAAACCTTCTCGAATATAGAGAAGGTTTTTTACCAATGCCTCACCTTACTTTTAGCATGAGGAGCACGAGGATCCGCAGGAGCTGCCGCGTTGCGGCGTCATGATGGTGAATCCCCCGCCGAGCCAGTTCTGGGTATAGTCCAGCACAGCCCCGGAGAGGTAGGGCTCCGTCCCCTTATCTACAGCAAACTTTACCTCTCCCGCAGTAAAGACCGTATCTTCGTCCTTCGTCGACTCATCCAGAGCCAGTCCGAAATTCGGCCCCCCTCACCCTATACCGTTAATATAAACCCGGATGTAAGCATCCAGCATATTCTTTTGCGTAAGGAACTCCTTGAGTTTCTCCTGCGCTAACGGCGTTACCTCAAGCATTTTTTTACTGTCTCCCTTCCTACTATCCAAAGGTATTTATGACAACCGGTTTTATTACCCCGAGGGGTAAGTTAGCACAATTCCGTTGCGAAGTCAACTCCTATTTTAGTAATTCCTGCAAAGAGCGTGCCGGCTTGAGCCCACCCATCTTAAATCATGGAATTCAGCCCTTATCAATAGGAGCGCCAATGGGGATTACCCGGCTTTCCCCGTTTCTGAGTTCGACGCGGTAGGCCAGTTCCCCGGTCTCCGCAAGCTCGGTGTTATGCGTAACAATAATTATCTGGCGACCGGCCTCCTCGCTCATCGCTCTGATAAGTTCTCCGAGAGCGCGTGCATACTCTTCGCTCACATGTTTTCCGGGCTCATCCAGTATCAGCGGTCCTCCCATGCGCGTGCGTTCGAGAAGAACGCACCGCAGAGCCAGCGAAATAACGTCTACGACCCCGCCGCCGCGTGCCTCTGTAGGCTCGGTCCTGACCGGAGTGGTTCCGCCGTAAGTGCTGACGGCGATGAAGTCTGCCTCGGGCTGGTCGCGCCGTTCCTCCAAGGACACCTCGAAGGATATCTCGGGGCCGAACACCGACTGCAGCGCCCAGGTCACTACACGTTCCATTCCCTGTTTGGCCTGCTCCCGCGCCTTCTCCGCAGCCGATTGAAAAACCTCCCGGGCGCGCGTGACGGCCGCCTCCTGAGTCTTGACCCGGGCCAGTCTTTCTTCACCCGCATGCTTCTCGGCCGTCAGCCGGTCGTATTCCCACCGGCGGCGGCTCACGTAATCCCGGAAGTCTGATACCCCCTCGGCCACGCCGTCGTTCGGCATCACGGCTTACCGCCCCCGGCTGCGTTCCGGCCGTTTTCCACCCGCCGGATGAGGTCCCATGGAATGAGCTTTTCTGCTTCCGCAAGCGCCTGCCGCGCTTCCGCTTCCAGCCGCGCGATTTCCTCTTCAAGGCGTTCGGGCTCAACACCCTGGGCACGGATTTCCGCCTCAATTTCCCGCAGCCTTTGCTCGAGAACCTCTTTCTGCCCCGCCGCCTTTTCACGCAGACGCTTGGCTTTTTCAATGCCGTCCTTCAGCCGGCTGAGTTCTTTTTCAAAATCGCTCATCGGGACTCCTCCTCAAGTTCTTTCTTCAAAATCCTCTCAACCTGTTCGGGGGATAAAGGCGTAAAACATACCGGGCAGCGGTTCGTTTTAAGCAGCAGTTCCCTCAGCTTTCCGGCTTGGCGTCCGGCTTCAGCACGAGCTTCAGTCAGGCGCTTCTCCGCCGCGGCAAGCTCCCGGCGAACAGAAAGAAGTTGCTGCCGGAGTTCTTTCAACCGCCGGAGCCGCTCCGTATTCCCTTGCAATTCATCCCAGCACCGGGCTGCCAACCAAACATCCTTAAGCTCTGCCTCCGCTCCCTCTACCCGCAGCAACCTCCGGCTGGTTTCAGTTAGACGGCTGAACATCTCTTGCAAAACAGCGAGCCTTGCCGCGCTCTCCCGGAAGCGACCGTGAAGTTCCTCCGCCTGTGGCAGCGTCTCCACCGCTTTCAGAATGCCCTCTATTTTCGCCATATCACTTAAGAGAGAGGCGCGCCGCGAACCCATCTCCTGCAAAACCCTTACCCGCTCTACCACCGCTTCAGCTTCCCTTGCAATCATCTCTGCTTCCTTTACCGTAGCGGTTTCCGCAAGAACGTTTTTTACCCGTTCGAGGGAAGAATGAACGCCCTTTTTCAACCCGTTCAGGCCGGAGAGCTTATGAAAAAGTAAAATTAGCGCTGAGACCTGTTCCCCCCTGGCCTGCAAGTCTTCTGGGCGAGGCAGTGATTCGAGCAGGTTTTCACTTTCACGCAACTCCCGCAATACAGATTTAAATCCTTCTTTAAGGGCAGAAAGCATTTCCACCCTGATCCCGGTTTCCCGGCCCCGCTCAAAAAAGGCTGCACACTCTTCGTATTGCGCTTCCAACCGCGGAAGGTCGCTAAACCCTTCCATCTGCACCTGTATCCGAGCCACTTCGTCCTCAAGTTCACGCCGCTGGCGCGTTAATTCGGCAAGTTTGCGTGCAGCCCTTTTATCCGCAGCATCAAAGAGGTGTGTGCCCGAAAGATGTCCTACTGCCCGCGCCCGCACCGCCGGGGTTTCTTTAAGGAGAAAAGGGGGGTCCAACTGGTGCGCCACGTGAAGCTCAAAGCTCGCCCCCTCAAGCTTCAGCGGGCGTATCTCCGTTAACTCCTGGACCGCTTCGGGTACATCCCGGCCGAAACCCTCCTCAACATATGGCTCCCGTCCAGGTTGCAGGATCTCGTAGCGGTTGGTCTTGCCCCGTCTCTCCCGGACAATGGTCAGGCCGTCTTCGAACTCCACCGCCACACGGCAGCGGTCGGCCCCGACCCTTAGGAAATCCGCACCCTTCGGCTTGTTATAAAAGAGCCACCGGAGCGCCCTCACCACCGCCGACTTTCCCTGGTCCGACTCGCCGATAAGAACGGTTACTGTAGGCGCAAGAACGATTTCCGTTTGCCGGTGGGACTGGAAGTTTTCCAGGATAACCCGTTTCAGCCGCAACTCTGCCCTTCCTCCTCCAGCACCTCTGCCCAGATTCGGGTCACTTCCTCGTAAACCTGTGCAAAGTCGGCATTGTCCCTCATACCATCAAGCACTCGCAACAGGATAGCCTGCGGGTCGGTACGGGCAAAACCGGTCTGGGAAGTTATCTGCCGCACCGTCTGGAGAAACTCCTCTCGCTTCTTGGCCCGGAAAGCCGCGTCCTCGACGGCCGTCCTGTCGAGGACTTCAGTGCCCGGACGGGCGCTCTTAAGTTTGTGAGTCTCGTGCCGGATCCCGCCCCCCTCAAGAAACATCACCACCACTGAAGGCGACCGCGAAATCTCCCCTGGGCTGGCGGAAAGCCGTACCAGGGCTCCGGGATTGATAAACCATTTGCCGTCACGGTAAACGTCTGGGTAACCGAGGTGATAATGGCCGCAGAAGGTGTAATCCGCTTCTGTCAACGGCGCTATATCGTCAATCAGCGTGTACTTCACCATCGGCCCGAAACTCCTGTCCAAAAGAGCACCATGGCATATGTGTACGGCTACGTCGCAATTTCGCTTTTTCACGATATAGTCCCCGCCGCCGTCATCGATGGCAAAATGGTATGGCGCCCCGGTAATCTGAACCCGCACGTTACCGTCGTCCAGGTAGACCGGATGATTATCGAGAATTCGGATAACCCCCCACCGCCCCAGAAACCCGAGCAGCGTGCGCATCAGGGTGGCAGGATTTTGCCCGTGGAGGTCGTGGTTTCCGGGAACTATGTAAAGCGGCGCCTCAAGACCCCGCAAAACCGTTGCGAACTCGCCGGTAGCCGCAAGTCCGGGAACTGGAAGGTCAAAAACGTCTCCCCCATGGAGCACCGCAGTCACGGCCAATTCATTTGCAAGCTGCACCACCTCGTGCAGCTTTGCAAGGAGGGTTTCTACAAAATCGTCGGTCCGGTTGCGCGGTGCCACCCCGCGCAGGTGGGTATCCGTTACGAATAAGAGACGCATTTCAGCCTCCGGTGTCGTAATCCGGCAGATAAAACGCTACCCGTTTCCGGGCACGGACCGGCACTCAGGAAGCGACCCGTTAAAAAGGCGTAACCGGAATGCTTTGTTGAAGAAGGTCCGGCGTTGCTAAAAGGTTGATGTTATACCTCAGTGCCGGAGTATACCCGGCCCTGCCTTTAACCACCAACTTTTATCACCCACCGCGTACCCCCAAAGGCCCTGCTCAGCCGGGCTTCGATACGCTCCCCCGCCGACCATCGTTCGAGCGCTTTCCTGAGTTCAGCCTGCGTTATCCGCCTGTTGAGGACCTCCTGACAGTGATTGACGCACGCGGCCAGGTCAACTTCCGTCAGAAACCCCTTGTTGGCGGCCATAAATCCCCGCACCGCCGGCCACAGGTCTTCACCAACCGCGCTGAGGTGCCGCTGCCATTCATCGAAAGGACTTTCGCTGTGCGGACTGCGCGTCCAGGCGGCGCGCACCGCGACAGGGACCGTCCGGCCGACAATCGCCGAAGATACGAAGGCGTTCCCGGAAGAAAGATACGGCAGCCTGGCTACCTCATGCGGTCCGAGATCGGTCTCCCTGCTTATCGCGTCCAGGTCCTGCGCCCGTACCGTACGGAAGATGATTTTTGTATTGAGCTGCGCATTCACCGTGTCGTCTAAAAGCGCGGGGCGCTGGGTCGCCAAAATCAAGAAAACACCGTACTTCCGGCCTTCCTGCGCAATCTCACGCACAATTGACCGTGCGGGAGAAAAGTCTTTCTCCCCCTTCGGTTTCGGCGCCAGGTTATGCGCCTCGTCGGTCACCAAAAAGAAAGGCGGGAAGAAGGCCTCGCCTTTTCCACTCCCGTACTGGAGGTTGTCGCGGTACCGGCGGCGCAGGCTGAACAGCTTCCGGACGGCATAAGTTGCAAAGATCTCTAAATTACGCGTTTCCCCGCGGACTATACACGTCTTGCCCTGCTTCAGTGCCTCCTCCAAAACCTCCGTCCCCTCGGGGCCGAAAAGGTTCCCGTGAAGCAGGTAGCCAAGCCGCCGGAGCACTGCGTACGCAGTAGCCTCTGCAATGCCGCTGTCCCTGTACTCCTTGTAAACAGCGAGCCGCTCCCGAAACTCTTCCTGCCGCGCCGGATCTTCGGGGAAAAACCTGGCCGCCGCATCCTCGCCTCTCTCCACGGCCTCCAGGGCGCGGTCGTGCCGTCCTTTTTGCGAAAGCGCCTCGGCCAACGCCGCCAGCCGCCGCCGGTAGGTTTCCGCGCTGTCACCCGAGCGCCAGAGGAGCCGCGCCGCGTGTTCCATCTGCTCCGTCCAGCCGTCCATCGCCGAACGGAGCACGGTTACGAGGTCGCCGCGGGACAGGTCTTCAAACCTGATGCTTACGTTTTGGCCGATCGTAAAGACAGCCCACCGGCCGTTCAGGCCGTCTTTCTTTTCGATAAAGGCAGCGTCCAGCACGAGGGGCTGTTCAAAGCTCAACTCAAAGTGGGGGTCAAAAACCACGGCAGGCAGCCCCAGCCGCATGAGCTCTTCCGCTAAAACTCTGAGGGCGAAGGACTTTCCTGAGCCTGAACCCCCGAAGATCCCGATGTGCGGATACTGGCTAAGTTCGGACAGGTTTATGAAAAAGGGCACCCCTGCAACGGCCTGCACGGTGTCATGATCAGGAAGGTAACGAAAGACCAGATTCTGCAGTTCACCGGGTACCTCAAACCCTTCCGTCCCCCGCACCACGCCGAGCAAAGCGGCTCTACCGGTTTCTTCAGGGAGTAAGAGGTCGCGCACCTCCGCAAAAACAGCCGGGCGCACCTTTGCCCCTACTGTTAGCGGGCAGGACAACTCCGCCGTTGCCCTGACCTCAGCGAGGTAGAAGGTTTCGTTTCCCGGGTGGTATCCTAAGTCCTGAAGAGTGCTTAAAGCAGCCTCGTCAATCAACCCCGGGCTGCGACCGGAATCCGGCAGGAGCGGGTTAACCGCGTGGGTTGCCACAACTTCGACCAGAATTCCCCCGGTGTTATCTTCAACAACCAAAAACTCGTTAATCCGAAAGGGCCTTTCCCGTGTCGCTACCCTTGCCCGTTGTTGGTCGGCAATGCCTATAATCCGCAAAATACCCCTCCGTATGAATGTGCTTCAGGCTCGCAAGCAAATTCCTACGGAACTCCTTTTGCGCTTTGAACAATCACTTTGCTTACGATCTCCATAAAAGGTGAATCGTCAACCAAAAACTGTATCTAAATACTTCGCCGCAGCCGGTGTGCTGTAAGGAAGACTTCCCGCAACCCGGCGGGCACCGCCGCTGCAACCAACCGCTCAACCTCTGCCGCCGTCAACCGCACGTACCGGTCCGCAATATCCACCGGCACCGGGATACCTCTCCCGTCATAAGGCGTAAGCGCCCGTAAAACCCTGAGCAATTCCGGTATCTCTTTTTCTTGAGAAACCAAGAAGTCAAAGGCCACCGGCTGCGGATGAGCCGCAAAACGGGCAAAAACCGTACCGATGCCCGGGCTCTTTTGTACGCCCTGCGAAAGGATAAAGGCCTCGCCCGGCTCCATGTAGCCTGATAGAACCTCCCGGTCATACGGGGGGTCGCTGCCGGCCCACAGCCCTACGACCGCCTCGCCTAACAGGCGGCTGGATATTTCCTCAATCACCCCGATCAACAACTGGTTGTTTTCCGTTACCACCTGTACCAACTGATCAAACAACGTCCTTGCCCTCGCCCGGAAATGTACAAAACCGCCGTCAAGAAGGATAACCCCCTCCCTTAAGTCCAACGCGGCTTCACGGGCCACAGCCAACTCAAGTTCCGCCGTCAATTGCCGTACTCGGGATTCCGCCGCCACTTCGGCGGGTTGGGTATCTCCCGCTACAGCTTCGACCGCTGCACGCTCTTCCGGGTTAAGGGGTGAAAATATGCGGTGCTTTGCCAGGGGCTGCTTGAGAGGCGGCAGTGTAACCGCCGCAGCCTGGATCAGCGTCAAATAATAAGGATAGGTTGCGCCAACCGTCTGGCAGGATCCGTCCACCGCGATAAACAGCCCTGCGGTCTTCCCCGGCTTTTGGGGCTCGACCCGGATAAAACGTCCCACCCGCATGAGCGCCTGCCGCACAGCACCGGTTTTCGGCCTTTTAAAATTAGAAAGCGCTTCGCCGAAGCGACGCAACTCCTTCAGCGATCCCTTATTGGTTATAAGCAAAAGGCCCACCCTTTATCGCTTTCTCTAAGGTGCATCGTATCACACCCCTTTCACCTCGACAAGTCCGAAGAAAAGGAGACAGGCTAATTTTTGGGGACCCTCCGGTAACCCCCCGGCTCTTTCGGCCCCTCGCAAGCAATGGTATAATGGTTTAACCGACCACCCCGGGAGGGAACGAGTTGAAAATCATCGTGGATGCCGACGCCTGTCCGGCAAGCGTCCTGAAGATCTGCCGGCAGGCGACGCGCGAGTTTGGGATCCCGCTCTGGACCGTGGCGAGCTTCCACCACCAGATCGAATCCGAAGAGCACATCACCGTCGGCGACGCCCCCGAGGAAACCGACATCGCTGTTGCCAACGCCGCCCGGGCCGGAGATGTCGTGGTAACACAGGACTGGGGCCTGGCCGCCCTGGTTATCGGCAAGGGCGCCGCCGCCGTCTCCCCGAACGGCCGCATTTACCGGCCGGAGTCGATCCCGTTTCTCCTCGAAGAGCGCAGCCTCAAGGCGCGCCTTCGCCGCGGCGGCACCCGCACCAAAGGCCCGGCAAAACGCTCCCCCGCCGATGATCAACGCTTCACCGCTGCCCTCTATAAGCTCCTAAAACGCTCCTGAAACCGCCTTCCAGGCTGCCCAATTCCGCAAACAGATTATTTTTCCACAATCGCACCGCCCGCCGGTTTTGCCGCCGCTTCCTCCCGCAACAGCCCGAACGGGCGGTAGTGCCTTCCCAGTTCTGAGGCATAAGTGGTGCCGACGCAACCGGCGTTCCCCGCCAGCCAGTCGCTGAGACGAACCCGCCCCGTCACCGGGCCGCCGGAGACCAGCAGGCCCATCATCAGCCCCTTGAGCTCGTCCCGGGTGATCATTACATCCCCGATAAGACAGCCGACCACCCTCGCCAGGGCGAAAGCGAGGCCGGGCGGCAGGTGAGCGATCCGCGCTCCGCTGCCCACCTTTTCCGCAATCAACCTGACCAGTTCGTCGAAGGTAAAAACCTCCGGACCAATTGCATCTATAACCATATTTTCCTCGCGCTGTCCCGCATCAACCGCCAACGCGGCTACGTCCTCCACAAAGACCGGCTGGAGCCGGTACCACCCGTCGCCGGGAACCGCAAAGACCGGAAAGCGCCTGAGCAGCCAGGCGATGTTGTTGATCAGGATGTCCTCGGGTCCGAAGATCACCGTGGGCCGGATGATCGCGTACGACAACCCGGAGCTGATAAGCTCCTGTTCGAGAATCCCCTTCCCCCGGAAATAAGGAAGGGGCGATTCCGGCGCCGCGTTGACAATGCTGACGTGGACAAATCGCCGCACGCCGGCCTCCCGGGCTGCGGCAATCAGCGTTTTCGTGTTGGCGACCGCTTTCTCATAGGTCAGACGCCCCCGCGGGAAACGAATCCAGTAGGTATTATAAAGGGTTGTGGCTCCCCGCAGACTCTTTACCAGTTCTTCCGGCCGGTCAAAATTAAACGAAGCCGCGCTCACCGTCCCGCCGAACGGGTTGGCGCGGTTGGGCCGGCCGGTCAGCGTCTTCACCTGCTTCCCGAGCGAAATAAGCCGCCGGGCAATGTACTTGCCGGTGTAGCCGAACGCCCCGGTCACGACGTTCAGTTCCGGAGTTTTCATGCGACTCACTCCCCGTTTCTACTCCCTATCTCAATATTTTGGGTTAGACCTCCGGTTTTCTCAGGATCTCAGCCAATTTCAAATCTTGGGTGGTCACCCACTTACCGCTCCCTGCTCACCCTATCACGTCTCCCAGGGTCTTGCCC
>JBFLYP010000029.1:0-23012 GCA_040756575.1 Bacillota bacterium
TTTCTTTTCGCGCTCGCGCATTCTCTCGACCTCCGGTAGTTATGGGGTTGTTATGACTTTAAATCCTTTCTACCGGAGGTCTTTTTCTAGGTCAACTCCCTCCTGATGAGATTACAGGAATGCTCTTCAACGGCGAAGGCGACCAGGTTTCCTTCGGCTTTGCGGCGGGGACGGAGCGGAAGTCCACCGGCTCCTACTACACGCCGCGGGAATTAGTGGAAGAGCTGGTGGGAAGCGCCCTCGTGCCCGTGGTGGCACAGCGGCTGCGGGAGGCGAAAACACCTAAGGAAGCGGAGCGGGCCCTGCTGGCGATAAAGGTTTGCGACCCGGCCTGCGGCTCCGGCCACTTCCTGTTGGCTGCGGCGCGGCGGCTGGGGCGCGAATTAGCGCGGGTCCGCACCGCAGAGGACGAGCCTTCGCCGCTTGAGCAGCGCCTGGCCGTCCGCGAGGTGATCGGCCACTGCATCTACGGCGTGGACAAGAACCCTTTGGCCGTGGAGCTCTGCAAGGTGGCGCTCTGGATCGAGAGCTGCGCGCCCGGCAAACCCCTTACCTTCCTCGACCACCGGATCAAGTGCGGCGACTCCCTCGTGGGAGTGCTGGACCTCAAGGTGTTGAAAGAAGGCATCCCCGACGCGGCCTTCCAGCCCGTCGCGGGCGACGAGCCGGCCGTCGCGCGGGCGCTCCGGGAGCGAAGCCGGCAGGAGCGAAGCGAACCGGTCCTCTTCTTTCACCCGGCGGCGCAGTTTGACACGGCGGCGGAGCTTGGCGTTCTCAAGGGGGAATATAGCCCTCTCGCGGCGCTTCCCGACGACACGCCGGCGCAGGTCCGCCAGAAGGCCCGGCTTTACGAGAAGCTGCGTGGCGCCGGCACCACCTGGTGGCGGGACAACACCGCCTGTCATATCTTCACGGCCGCCTTCTTCGCCTCGCTCACGGCGGCGGCCGACCGGGCCAACCGCATCCCGACCAACGGTGTTCTTTTCGATTATCTCGGGGGCCGGGAGCCGGATGCCCGCTACACCGCTGCGGCGTGGGGGGTTGCCCAGAGGCATAACTTCTTCCACTGGCCCCTGGAGTTCCCCGAGGTGTTTGAGCAAGGCGGCTTTGACGTGGTGCTCTGCAACCCCCCTTGGGAGCGGATCAAGCTCCAGGAAGAGGAGTTCTTCGCCCCGCGCGATCCGGAAATTGCCCATGCGCTCAACCGGGCGGCGCGGCAAAAGCTCATCAAGCGGTTACCGGCTACCAACCCCGCGCTTTGGGAGGAGTACGTGGCCGCCAAGCACGCCGCCGAGGCCTTGAGCAAGTTCCTGCGGGCCAGCGGCCGCTTCCCCCTCACCGCCCGCGGCGACATCAACACCTACAGCGTCTTCGCCGAGCTTTTCTCCCAGCTTATTGCCGGCGGCGGCCGGGCGGGCGTGGTGCTGCCCACGGGCATCGCCACCGACGACACCAACAAGCAGTTCTTCGCCGAGCTGGTGAAAAGCGGGCGGCTGGCCAGCCTCTACGACTTCGAAAACCGGGAGGGGATCTTTCCGGCGGTCGACAGCCGTTACAAGTTCTGCCTCCTCACCTTGCAGGGTGCGGGCGAAAGAAAAGCGCCGGCGCGCTTCGCCTTCTTCCTCACCCGCACCGAGCACCTGCGCGACGCTCGCCGGGTTTTCACCCTGGACCGCGATGACTTCGCCCTGCTTAACCCCAACACCCGCACCTGCCCGGTCTTCCGCACCCGCGAGGACGCCGAGCTCACCAAGAAGATCTACCGCCGCGTGCCGGTGCTGGTGGACGAGGGCAAAGGGGAAAACCCCTGGGGCGTCAGGTTCCTCAGGATGTTCGACATGGCCAATGACTCCCGCCTCTTCCGCACCGCCGCGGAGCTGGAGCGCCAGGGGTACGTTCTGGTCCGCGGCCGGGATCTGGGCCGGCCCGACGGCCCCTGTTTCGTCCGGGGAGGCGAGGTTTGGCTGTCGCTTTATGAGGCCAAGATGATCTGGCAGTTCGACCACCGCTTCGGCACCTACGAAGGGGTTCCGCCGGAGACCACGAGCACCCACCTGCCAACCCCGCGGGAGGAGCAGTACGCCGACCCGGACTACTTCGTGTTACCGCGCTACTGGGTGCCGGAGCAGGAAGTGGAGGCGCGTCTGGAGCAGTGGAGCCGCGACGGTACGCAGCTCCTGTGGAGGTGGGAGCAGGGGTGGTTAATGGGGTTCCGGGATGTCACCAACGCTACCAACGAGCGTACCGCCATCTTCACCGTAATGCCGCGGGTAGGGGTGGGGCACAAATTGCCCTTGCTCTTACGGCCGGAAAATCCAGATGCGTTAATGTTACCATGCCTAGTTGCGAACTTGAACGCGCTCATTTACGACTTTGTAACCCGTCAGAAAATGGGCGGTACCTCCTTGAGCTATTTCATACTTAGGCAACTCCCCGTCCTGCCGCCCGACGCCTACACTGAGGCCGATCGTTCCTTCATCGTTCCCCGCGTCCTGGAGCTGGTCTACACCGCCTGGGACCTGGAGCCTTTCGCCCGGGACGTGTGGCAGGAGTGCTCGCCCAAGCTGCGCCTGGAAATCCTCCGCCGCTGGCAGGAATGCGCCGGAATCCCGGCCGGCCAGGTCCGGCCCGACGCCGCGACCATCCCGCCCTTCCGCTGGGACGCCGAGCGCCGCGCCCGCATCCGCGCGGAACTAGACGCCTACTACGCCAAACTCTACGGCCTCACCCGGGACGAACTGCGCTACATCCTGGACCCCAAAGACGTCTTCGGCCCCGACTTCCCCGGCGAGAGCTTCCGCGTGCTTAAAGAAAAAGAAGAGCGCCAGTACGGAGAATACCGCACCCGGCGCCTGGTCCTGGAGGCGTGGGATAGGCTGTTTGAGAAGGAGTGAAATTACGTGCCAGACTTTCATCTTTTCCGGCTAAAGGTCTATAAGCCAAGGCAAATGAACATCAGCGAGTTTATCGAAAGAGACAAGAGCCGCTCGGATATCCTCAAGGAAGTTATTTTCTCGTTGCCCTCTGCTGAGCTAAGGAAAGGTATTACTTGGCGTATCGGGAACGTTTCTTCTCTCGACGAGGGCGGGCTGTACTTTCGGATCGGTAAGATATCCAAGTCCACAATAGAGACCTATAAAGAGGGCAACTTTCTTGACCAGGAGTTTGAAACAGCGCCCTATACCCATGCTGTCTTGGATACCAGGCTTGAAGTATGTGCAATAGCGAGGAAAACAAAACTCTCAGGAACGGCTGCCGGAATTGCGCATCGGTTTATCGAACTCCTGACAAGATCTGAACGAGCGCGGTTTTTTGATGTAGAATTTGAGATAGATGAAATTAATGACCCGGAGGATTTTATCACTTATCTCCGAAGCGCGATTCTTATATCAAGGTTCTGGGTCACCTTTTCCCGTCCCAACCCGTTTGATCCAGAAGAGGATTTTATCAAGCCCCTTGCAAGCTTTTTAGAGAAATCAAACGGAGAAGCGGGTAAAGTTGAGATCCGCGGGAAAGAGGGGTTGAATCCCGGCACTTTGGAGGATGTAGCACGATCCACGGCTGCCACAGGGAACGATGCAGGCGCTTGGCTTTTAGAAGAGGAAGGCGGTAGAAGAGTCAAAAAACGTTTGAGTGGCAACCCGGCAACCCTGTCAGAGGAAGACTTGGCTGATGATCAGCAGCGCAGGCGGTTCTTACAGCGGGTAAGAGAGTTGTACTATAAAATAAGGGGAAACGACGGGACACAAGGTGAATAGAGAAAGCGTTAAAGATTACCTCCAAGATGTTAGGCGAAAATTGAATTATTGGCATTGGTTTCTTAAAGGAAGCGGTGGCCAGCCTGGGTATAAAAGGCTGCTCAATAAATGGATCTTTTTTCATACGGCTGTAGGGATAGGTCTGGCTTTAGGGGTACCCGTTTGCCTGGAGCAAGCCGCCAACGCAGTCCTGATTCCTTTGTCTGGTATTTTTATTGGCCTTGCATTCGCTTGGGCTGTAAATTCGCAGGCATTAATCCAGAGTCCTGAGATACAGGAATTGGCCAAACATCACAAGGGCGGATTGCCAGAGTATGCTTTTACATACCAGACGGCAATTTTCGTGATCTTAGTCACTTTAGTTTTCTGGGGGCTGGCTGGTCTGAAGGTGTTTGATGCACGCTGGCCAACCCCAAGTAATCCGTATTGTTATTTTGTTACCAAGGTTTTCCTTTTCACCCTGTCGAGTATAACGCTCAGGGAATGCTGGCACGTTGTCATAGGAACGCACTGGATGCTTTTAATTCAACAAGAGATGAAAAGGCAGAAGGAAAGGGATAACAGGTAAAGGATTTATTTTTAGCGCTAAGCCCTAAGTGAGGTCGAGGCCAGTGCGCTGTTACATCTGTGACGGCGAAATGAAAAGAGTTAAGAAGGACCTTGAAACCACATGGAAGGGGCGGACAATTCTCTTCCGCGGGATGGATGTCTGGGTGTGCGGCTCCTGCGGGGAGGAGGCCTATGAGCCGGACGACGTGCGCCTTATGCAGGGGCTCATTCAGGGGACATTAAACAAGCCCGAATACCCGGAGGTTATGAACGTCGAGGAAGTGGCCGACCTCCTCCGGGTTAGCAACCAGACGGTTTACAACTTAGTCAAAAGCGGGAAGCTGCCTGCCACCAAGATCGGGCGGGAGTGGCGCTTCTCCCGGACCAGGATCCTCGAGTTATTAGAAGGAGAAAGGGCGGCTGAGAAGGAAGCATACCTCGCGGCGCGGAAAGCCGGGGAAGGCGAAGTTTCGGCTAATGATGCGGCGATAATTAATAAGCACCTGGCCGAGATGGGTCAATGAGGGGGTGGGCATATGGCTCTACCCCCTTTGTATTACGCACAACAGCTCCGGTCGGAGCTTGGGCTTTCGGGCCCAGCCGATATGCTTGAGGTGGCAAGCAAGTTAGGGATTGGCGTTTTTGAGGAACCGTTAGACGCCGATGGTTATCTTCTCCGAAAGGGAGAAGATAACCGGATTCTTATCAACGAGCGCCTCGGCTACGAAGGCCGTAAGTCATTCACTATCGCCCACGAAATTGGGCATTTCTATATGCCTCATCATCAGGCCCGAATGTACCGGTGTCTCGGGCGCGATATTGAAGCATATACCCGGAATAACCAGATGGAAAATGAAGCGAACGAATTCGCGGCTGAGTTTCTCCTGCCTTCCCGTGAGCTCGATAAATTTCTTAAACACCCCCCTAATCTTGACACCATCAGGGAAGTAAGTGGTACATACGGGACCTCGTTAACCGCGACAGCAGTAAAGCTGGTTCAGTTAACCTGTGAGAAGATAGCGGTGGTGCTGTCTGAGGCCGGAGAGATTAAGTGGGTTAGCAGATCTCAAGCTTTCCCCTACTGGATCCCGCGGCGGCAGCTTCACGAATGGACCTATGCCTACGACTACTTCGTGAAAGGGACGCTTCCCCCTGGGCCGCAAAAGGTCCTGGCCGCCGCCTGGTGCGAGGGAATGTCTCGTGACGCAGAGATTGTGGAGGAATCAGTAGGCTTCGAACGCCTGGGGATTGTTTTGACTTTACTCTATGTGCCCGTTGGTGAGGATGAATTGGATGTGTGAGGCGCAAGAGCCGATTCCAGGGCTTCCGTCGTGGCAGAATGGCTACCTTGAGATTTACTTGAAAGAGAAGGTGGTCCGAATGAACGAAGTAAATGAGGAGAAGCAAGTTTCTCCCGGTCAGGAATTTGAGTTTTCGCACGGGTTATCTGCGGCGCAGAGTGGTCGCCCCGGGAAAAGCAAGAGGAGCTTTACTCTGCCCATTCTTGCCCTTTTGGTTCCACTTCTTTGTAGTTTTTGCTGGACTTCAGAGTTGGGGCGCGAGTGAATTTCGTAAGGGGATTAGGCTGGTGGAACCTGAGGTCCAGAAGTTGGAGGAAAGACTAAGATTTCTTAAAGATACAACGGGTGCGCAGAGCATAGCGCTTTTCTTTAAGGCTGTCAACTCACTTAACGTGCAATGCCAAAGGCAAGCAAAAGAGGTGGAGGATTTAAAACAGAAATGGTGGTTTATAGTGCCCTCCTTCAAGAGAGAGACAGTCTCGCAAAGACTTTCTAACCTTCAGAAGGAATTGGGCAAAATCCTCTCTGTTTCCCCCACCGTAGAAATTTTCGTCAAACGCCTGAAAGAGACTGATGATGGGGTAGTTAGGGTTATGGAAGCCCTGGAGACGGATCCCGAGGGTATGATTGTGGAGCTGGCTTCCTTTGTAGAGGATAACGAAGCTCTGAGAAAGGATGCCGAACGCGCGCGGTGGCCAGCAGCCCTGGAGCCGTATCGCGAGACATTTCTTGCGGCCCTCGATGCACGCGAGGCTGCGCTTGTGGCCCTGTTGGAATCTTTAAGGGCTTTCTCTGCCGCCAGCATATGTGCGGACAAGGCCGTCAGTTCGTATCTTTCGGCCTGGTCTATCTGGGATTACCAGGAGGCTCTGGACTACATTGAGAGCGCAGAAGAGTACCGGAGCCAGGCACAGGGTTACATCGCCGAATTTGAGTTTCACACCGCGCGGTATGTAAAACTGCGCGACCGGCTTGTGGGCGATTCATTGTCGGGCAGGCTACCTTTGGAAGACAGCAGCGCTTAGCGATCATCCGACTATGGTACGGACGAGTTGCTTGACGTTTCCTTGCCGGCGCAGGCCAAGGAGGTGCTTGCGGATGAAGACTGCGGCGAAATCGGATAATCACAACCCTCCGAGAAGTCCTGCTGAACCGCGCCCGGGCAACAGACCGTATTACATTGCTCCGTGCTGCCCGGATTGCGGAGCGCCGCTTGTGCTGCTCGACCTTCTGGAAAATCCGGAAACACCCGAGGGTGAGATCTGGCACGACGAGTTTATCTGCCCTAAATGCCGGGGCGGAATCTGGCTTGATTGGCCGGAAGAGGGAGTAGCGCCGGAAATGGAGAGGATGGATTATAGATCCACGTGTTCCGCCGGGTCGCGCGCTACCGTAGCGATTACGCTCAGCGGCGAGAGGTTTGCAAACTCTTCCGGCGTGTAGGCCAGCGGTTCGATCGGTTCCATCACTTCCGCAATGGCGGCGCCGAGGCGGGCATACCGTTGTTCGAGGTTCATCTTTGCGAAGTCACGGGAGATCACAATCAGGTCAATATCGCTGCCTTCCCGCGCGGTATCTTTGGCGTAAGAACCGTAAAGAATGACCCGTTCCGGATTTATCCCTTGGGCCTGTAAGGCTTTTTGAAACCGATTGACTATTTCTTTAATCTCGGGTCTCGGTGCAGACATTTGAGCACCTCCTCGGTCATCCGGATATACTTCCTCACCATTCTGCGGCTGTATTCCTTCAGGGTGCTTTCCAAGTCCTCGGGATAACGGGTAACGATGCTTGCCGTGTTAATGGTAGCCAGAAAAGCGGTTTGTTCCTTTGAGAGCCTGGGTTCGGCCAGTTTGGCAAGGTAGATCAAGTTGTGTGTGCGCGGCGGTATCTCTCCGGTAACCGCGGCCACAAGGCCTTTAAGGGCCTTTTCCAAGGATAAATGGCACATAAATACAGCATATATGTACCGCCGGCTGCGAAACATGGCCTTGGCGGTTTGGAAATCGTACGCCGCTTGCGCAAACCATTTTTCAGCGATATCTGGCATTCGTTTGGTTTGGCTCCCTCGCTTTCTTAATCCTGATTATACCCGATTTTGCACTATGAGGAATAAGGATTTCTGGGATGAGAATGCGGGGTGTATAAAATCTGTTCAAGTGAGAGGTATACCCGAAAGGCAATGAGAACAGTGGAAAAGGCAATCACTGACAAGAAGCGGGAGATTGATAACCTGGTGGCGGCGGTGGCGCGGGGCGCAAACGTTGATCTGTATAACGAGGCGATCGAGGTGCGCCGCAAGGAAATTGAGGGATTGGAGGAAAGAGAAAGAAAAGCTGGCCGTTTCCCAGCCAGCCTTAGATAAGATAGATGCTCAACGTTTAAGAAAGTATATTCAGAGTTTCGATCAAGTCCTGGCGCATGGCTCCAACCGCGAGCGCCGCGATTTCATCAGGACTTTCGTCAGGCGCATCGAGTTCGACCCCGCGAACCGGCGGGTCACCATCTTCTGGTACGCCGACCCGTTGCAGGCAAAAAACCTCGAGGCACCTGGCTATCTCAAGGTAAGGGTTTTTGCTGGTGTCGGAGGGGGGACTTGAACCCCCACGGGATGCCCCATACGCCCCTCAAACGTACGCGTCTGCCAGTTCCGCCACTCCGACGGTTTCTTTTACAAACCAATTATACACGCTTTTCCGGGTTAGCGCAAGCATGCTCGAACAGATATTTTACTTCGAGGGAGTCCACCATGCCGCTATCAAGCGGCACCATGAAGGATAAAAATGGGGCGAATAGACCCGGAAGCTGGTTGCTTAGATGCAGAAGAGTAAAATAAACGGAAACGCGGCTCATCGCCGCGCCGCACGGAAGAAGAACGCATTCTCGGAGGAGGCTTCTTTTAGGTAAGGTCTTTCGCCAGACAGGCAGATCTCCAGGAGACCGCTGCCAAACTTCGTCTGGCAAATGGGAGGTGAGAGGGATTACCCGGAAACATTTTACTCACACAAAAAAGTTATTGGTTCCGCACACATCTGCACCGGAACGGTCGAACTACTTTATATGAGAAAGCGGATACTTTTGGTTCGCGTAATGTTTCTATTATATGGCATAATTCGACAATTATTATAAAAAGCGTCTATTATTTAGGTTTTATCTAAAAAATTTAGAAAAAATGGTGTTGACTGTTATGAAAAAAAATGCTAAACTTGTACAAAGAGGATTATTAAGGCAATAATCATCAAAGATAGCCTTGTATGGTAACAGTTGTTAGTTCCCGGTAGTGACAGCCTGAGTCCAGGCGCAAAGCACTTTTCGAATCAGTATACGAGACGAGAAGATGTCCCTTCAGCCAAGTCCATTCTGAAGATGATGAGAAGGGGTCCTTTTCAAAGGGGTCCATTCGATATAGAGGAATCAGTATCTTGAAAAAATTATTTATAACTAAATAATAAGCCGATAAAAAGTCATCTTAAATTGGTGGGCTGTTCTTATTCGTAGATTATTAGTCAGGCGGATTAAGTTAGCGTATTGAGTCCTTTTTCTCTTTATTAAATAAAGAGGCGGCAATGCTAACAAATACAAAGAGACAGGAATAAATTTGTTAGTATTTGCCTCTCTAAAAGGGGGGTGAGGAAGTATTCCTGGGGAGACGAAGGCCGGGGAAGAGGCGCGCATCAGCAGGGCGGAATTCGTATCCTGGCTGAAGGGTAAGGTTAATCCTGTTAAGCTTGCTAAACAGTATGGCGGCCTGCTCGAAATCCTCACGGGAAAAGAAGAAGGGACATGGAAGCGAATTTGTGATGTAGCGGAGATTACAGATCCGTGTGTGGTGTTCAGCGGCAGGCACCCGGTATACATAGTAAAAGAGGGCGAGGTTACGGCTTACCGTGCCCAGTGTCCGAAAGATAAGAGCCTTGTCAACTGGTCGGCGAAAGACGGCGGGTTTTACTGCGAGCAGTGCAGAAGGGTGTACGACCTGAGCGGCAGGGAAGCAGGCGGGCCGGGTGAGCTTGAAAGGTGGCCATGCCGGGTGTCGGACGGACAAGTCTTCATACTTGTTAGAACCTAATAAGCCTGGAGGTGTGAAAATGGAAGGTTTAAAGGTATCCGTTATTTCCCGGCGCGACTTCCTTAAAGTCATGGGTGCTGCGGCGGCGGCGCTGGGGCTGAGTCAGGTGATTCCCGGGGAGTGGGCAAGTGGGGCCCTCAACAAACCCGCGCTCATCTGGCTTGAGGGTCAGGATTGCGCCGGCTGCACCGAGTCTTTGATATCGGTACTGAAGGGCAGCAGGGCTGACCAGCCCGACATCCGTGACGTGGTCCTGGACATGGTGGAGATCAAGTACCACGAGACCATTATGGCGGGTTCCGGGTATGTGGCGGAGGAGGCCCTGGAGGAGACGATAGCGAGAGGTGGGTATATCCTTGTATTGGAGGGCTCACTGCCGACAGCAGATGAGCGTTTTTGTTATGTAGCCGGTCACCCGCTGGAGGAAACCTTTGTTCAGGCTGCGAAAAGGGCCGCGGTGGTCATCGGGGTTGGTGCCTGCGGCAGCTTCGGCGGTCTTGTCAAGGGCATGACGTCGCGGGGCGAGGGCGTCGGGTATTTC
The DNA here is from genome assembly GCA_040756575.1 of Bacillota bacterium. Classification (GTDB taxonomy): domain Bacteria; phylum Bacillota; class Desulfotomaculia; order Desulfotomaculales; family Ammonificaceae; genus DTYU01. Next base: position 10,216 of record JBFLYP010000029.1, read on the forward strand.
TTGCAGAAGCACGGCATTAATACGCCCTATGTATGCGTACCCGGCTGCCCGGCGAAGCCGGAGTGGATCTTGGGCACGGTGCTTCACATTGTAATCAACCGGTCCCTGCCTGCCATGGATTCCCTCCACCGGCCGCTGATGTATTACGGCAATACGGTGCACAGCAGGTGCCCGCGCCAAAACAATTTCATGGCCGGAAAGTTCCTGACCGACTGGAACGATCCGGATCAGGCCGGCTACTGCCTCCTGTTGAAGGGTTGCAAGGGGCCGCAGGCGCATTCCAACTGCCCGGATCTCTGGTGGAATGACGGGGCGAACTGGTGCATCGGTGCGTGCGCACCCTGCTCCGGCTGCACGGAGCCGAGGTTGGCTTACTACCACATCTACGGTGAGGGAGAGTACGAAGAAGGACCGCCACCCCCACCGCCGGCTCAAGAGTGCACCGACTGCCACAGCCCGCATGGCGCTGGTGATAACTGCACCGCATGCCACACTCCGCATGACACCGGTGGCGGTGGCGGCGGCGGCGGTGGCGGCGGCGGCGCATACACCAACGAGGATTGCGTCGGCTGTCACTCGGACAAGCAGACCGGCCATTTCGGTGCTAATTGCGTCGGGTGCCACAGCGATAACACCGATCCGAACACGCATCCCCCCGGTGCCGGTGGCGCTAGCGCGAGCAGTGCACCGAGCGGCGGCAACTCCGGCGGTAGCGGCGGCAGCTGGACCCCCAGCGGCGGCGGTAACTCCGGCGGCGGCAATTCCGGCGGCCTTCTCGGCGGGCTTGTGGGCGACCTCTTGGGCGACGTTTTAGGCGGTTTGCCCGTGGTAGGCGACTTGACAAAGACGGTAGGCGGCCTGTTAGGCGGCCTGTTATAAGATCTCCCAGAAGGAGGCAAACAGTATGGCGAGAGTTGTTATTGACCCCTTAACCAGAATCGAAGGTCACTTAAAAATAGAGGTCGAAATAGCGAACGGGAAAGTATACGATGCCTGGTCGAGCGGTACGATGGCCAGGGGTGCGGAAAACATGCTGATCGGGCGTGACCCGCGCGATGCCGCGTTCGTAACCGCGCGGATGTGCGGCGTCTGCTTCGGTGCCCACGCCTGGACCTCCTCAATTGCGGTTGAGCGGGCCCAGGGAACGACCAAGATACCGGAACTTGCCCGCATCTTGAGGAACCTGATTATCGGCGCGTGCTGGCTGCACGACAAACCGCTGCACTTCTTCCACTTAGCAGCGCTCGACTACCTTGACCTCCGGGTACTGCTTAACTACCGGGGCAGCGACCCGGACATCTTGAAAATCTAAGGAACTGATTAAAAACAACCAGGCAGGGCCTCTCTTCCCCCGTTACGAGCCTGACGAGTGGTGCACCAGAAACCAGAACCTGGTGGTAAAGGCTGTAAAAGACTACCTCAAGAACCTGATCATGCAGGCGAAGGCGAAGAAAATGTCGGCGCTCTTCTCGGGCAAGCAGCCGCACCAGGCGTCCATTGTGCCGGGCGGAGTCACCTATATCCCGACCAAAGCCCAAATCTGTGAGTTCGAGAAACTGCTCCTCGAGCAGAGGCTGCACATCACGAAGACATACGTGGCGGACGTCCTCGCGCTCGGGGCAGGACCGCTGTTAGGCTTTGCATGCTCCAACATCGGCGTCGGCCACCAGAACTACCTCTCCTACGGCGGATTTCCGATGGCGGCGAAACCCAGGACCACCGACTGGGTGCTCTGGCCCGGCGCCATTGTCAACGGAAAGGTGGCGGAAACCGACCCGGCGGCCATCGAGCGGCTGATCACCGAGGACGTCAAGTACGGGTATTACACCGACGACTCCGGCGGGCATCCTTACAACGAAAAACAGGAGTTTGATTTGGACAAGCCCGGTGCGTACAGCTTTGCGAAGGCGCCGCGCTGGAACGGCAACCCGATGGAGGTCGGCCCGCTGGCCCGGATGATGGTCAACGTGAAGCGCGGTAACCCGCACCCGGCGGTGGTCACGTTCACCGGCCTGCTGAAGCTCGGCTTCAAGCCCGGCGCATGGGCACGGAACACCGCACGGGCACTGGAGGCGCTGCAGGTTCTCGACGCAATGAGTCTGTGGCTCCAGGAGCTTAAAGCGGCGTTGGGAATGGGTGATACCGTTGTCCACGACACCGGGCACTGGGATACGCCCGAAAGCGGGCAGGGTTATGGCTTCACGGAAGCGCCACGGGGGGCGCTTGGCCACTGGTGTACCATCGAGAACCGTATTGTGAAAAACTACGCCATGGTGGTCCCGACGACCTGGAACATGGCACCGAGGGACAGCAGAGGCCAAAGAGGCCCCTATGAAGAGGCGCTCATCGGTACTCCGGTGCCGGACATCAATAACCCGATCAATATCGTTAGGGTGATCCGGTCGTTCGACCCCTGTATCGCCTGCGCGGTACACCTGATTCACCCGGAGACGAACCAGATTCACCGGTTCGTAATCTCTTAACGAAGGCGACACCGGTTGCTGGCGGCGGAAGGTTTTCCGCCGCCAGTCCCTTTAAAAAGGTTTTAGCGGAAGGCGTCGAATATAAAGAAGTGTCGGCAGGATGTGCTGCATGAAACCGGCCGCCGGGCGGCCAGCGGGAGGGGTGATAGATGGTGATACCGCATATAGGCGTCTGGGAAGTAATACTCATCATAGGTGTACTCCTGGTGATCTTCGGGCCGCGGAAGCTGCCCGACGTGGGCCGCTCGCTCGGCCAAACCATCAGAGAATTCCGGAAGTCCACGAAGGAAGACGGGGAAGAACCGGAAGTGCCGGTTGAGGCCGTCGAGGAAACGAGCGGCACCAGCAAAGCGTAACGGATCAGTCCGGTACGCCGCCGCTTTGTTGCGGCAGCAAGTTGGACCCCGCATAATTAGCCGGCGGGGTTTTTATTTTTACGGAAGTCGTTATGAGTGTAAGAGGTTCAAGTCTTGTATGTAGAAGTATAAAATATAAGGGAATTTGAGCGGGGGGATCAGCCTGCGAAGTACCGCACTGTATTTGGCAATGACGCTGGCTTTGCTGTTGGCGGCGAGAAACGGTACCTTGCTAATCCGTTTAAGGGACATTCGGCACACTCGCGGGGTTGTGCTGTGGACCTGACCCTTATCGACGCCGGCGGCAAGGAGGTTGATATGCCCAGCGGTTTTGACGAGTTCAGCCCGAAAGCAGACCGTGATTACAGCGATGTATCGCCGGTACAGGCTGAAAATGCCAGGTATCTTGAGGAGTTATGGTGAAGCACGGTTTTGTTTCGATATGGTCGGAGTGGTGGCACTTTGTTGACTCCGAGAAAGAAAAATGTAACGTCGTGGAGGAGGTTCGTTTACCGTAAGTATACCTGGCGGCAAGAGATATGTATCGGCAAGCAGCGTCAAGGCATTGAATACCGGTATAGCACACCGGCTACTATGCTGATTGCTCGAAAGGCACAAGTTTAACCTTGCCCCAGGCTCCAATATGTTCGCCGAGAATAACTAAAGCGCCGCTGACGCCGGGGATGCTCCGGGCAAAGCCGAGCGCCTTTTCTATATCCGCGGCAGTTTTCACGAGGTTTCCAGTGGCGGTTGCGACAGCGTCGGCCAGAGTGGCGGATGGAGCCAAAACTGTTGCGGCATCAGCACGCCCGAAGCTCAGGGAATGCCCTACCGTCCCGGAGGAGGTACATATTCCAACCGGTGTCTGGTTCGGGGGAATTTCAAGGGCAACCCGGTTCGATAACGGGGATCCGCCGGCAAAAATACCCACCCGTCGTTTGCGGGTGGATTTGAGGTAAATATCGCCGCCGTTTTCCACGATAACGTCGCGGGAATAACGGGAAAGCAACCGGCCGATAAGGTCGGCGAATGCCCCGGCAACCGCCGCCATGGGACCTACGCCTGCAGCTGATGCTGCACGGGCCATGGAAGATACGATCTCCGGGGCATCCCGCATAACGTTATACGGTTCCAAGGTTTTTAGAAATACAGGGTCCTGTTCGATATACGCTTCGAGTAAGGCGCGCTGTTCTTTGAGCGTTTTCTCTACGAGCCAGACAAGATCCGGGCTGAACCGCTCCGTACGCACTCCGATAGCTAAATCGGTCTCCTTCAGCTTTACCTGGAAGTGCGTCAGGTCGTCTTGCCGGAATAACGTACGGTAGGTTCGCCGGGCCAACTAAATCCTGACCTCCATCGCCCGAAGGGGACATGCCCTTACACAGAGCTGGCAGACGACGCAGGATTCGCTGTCAAAACGGACGAGCATCGCCGGACGCTCCATGTAAAGCGCACCGGACGGGCATATTGCGGTGCAGGCCCCGCAATGGGTGCACTTCTCTTCGTTACGGACAATCTCTTCGGTTAAGGGCTGAACTGCAACGCCCTGCCGGCGAAGGAATTCAAGACCCTCCACAGCTTTTTCGCCGGCAACGTCTAAGACCATTGTACCCTCCTTGTGGGGGTTAATATTTGCCTTCAGGATATTTATCATCAGGCCGTAATCCTTCACAAGATGAAAGATTATCGGTTTGTCGGCGATGGCTGCGGGAAAGCGAAGCACTACCTTGCTCGGCGCCATCAGTCGTCCCTCCTTTGGGGGCCGCGAATTTCCAGCGTCTTGGGGATAATACCGGCATCGGGTCCGGGGAGGAGCGTGACGGGTTCTCCAAGAAGGAATTTCCCTTCGGAAATCCACTCCTTGAGAATGTTGCATATTTCGCGCGCCCTGACGTAGCTCGACAGGGGAGCAGTCGGCACCTCTTTTCCTTGAATGGTTGCCAGGCCCGATCTGAGTTCAGCGTAACTTATCATGCCAAGATTCCCCGGCCGGCGGTTGGGGTACGCCTCGGCATAATCGATTATCGGCGCATACAGGTCACGGTCCGAGCGGGAAGCGTAATAGCATATCTCCTCATTTAACAGGGGAATGGGCACGCCGATTCCAACGGTAAGGGTCGCGCCGTACCCAAGCATGCTGGTTCCCCGCAGCCATTTCGGGCTCATCTGCTTCAGGTCGCCGATAACGGCGAGGGTGCCTCCGGAGGGGACGCGCGGCGCCTCTTCCGGGAGCGGTGGAATGGCCGGGAAGTGCTGTGTGCCGTTCCATACAACGTAGCCGATGCCGCCGCCGAGGAAAATGCGCGTTCCGACTCCTATCGTCCGAAAGTACGGGTCCTTGAGAAGAGGGCTCAACTGGGCTGAAGTCGAATAGTGGGCGTTGCCGATATGCGGTCTAAGAACCCCCATGTAAGTGTAAAGTGTCCGGGGCCCGGTATTCACCGCACACGCGTAATTCTGGTACGCGTTGCGGGGATTGAAAAGCACCGCTTCGTTAATTTCGCTGAGCGAGACCATAGTTTCGATTTCCCGGCGCGGATAGCAGTCGGTTCCGTACCCGGTGGCTTTCAGCCGGACCGGTTTCCCGGCCACAAGATCTTCGATTACGTGGCCGCCGCCGTAACGGAATTCCCCGGGGTGGTTCTTATTTAAGGGATCTTCCTCCGGGAGGGCGGTTGCGCCGAGAAAGGCATCGACTGCCGCAAAACCGGTTCCCGCCGGAACCCCGTTCAGCCAAACGCGGTGGAACTTGATCCGGGGTGCGCTATGCCCGAAATTAAAATAAGCACCTGACGAACACATTGGAGCGAAGGTACCGGTGGTGACAACGTCGACTTCCTTGGAAGCCCGGGTTACCCCTTTTTCGGCCACCAATTGGATGAGTTCTTCAGCGGTTACCACTACCGCCTTACCGGACTTGATTTTGGCGTTGATTTCCTGGAAAGTTTTCTCAGCAGACACTTCGATCCTCCTTTTCCTGACCTGGTACTCCGCTCCGAGCAAAATTTCAGCCTCTTCCAACGAGAAGAGGCTGCGATAACGTTCGTAGCACTCTTATCTGTCAGAAGAGAACTTCACGCTCTCCCTGCAGGAATTGGCACCTGGCTGGTATGCACCGACGGGCCGCCAGCTGGTTGCCGGGCTTCATTGGGCCAGTCCCTCCGCCGCTCTGGATAAGAGCCCAGGTTTTAAATTGTATATATTTTCACCTTAAATTATCAGTTTTTAGTCAGTCTGTCAAGATATTTTAGTTTTTAAGTTTTACCTTGAAACGGGCATCGCGGAGCAAAGCAGCGGACTCAAAAGCAAGCTCGATCAGGTGCACGCACCCCTCGCCTTCGCCGAGTAATGATGCTAATTCATTTCGTTCTGCAGCAGGCAGGTTTATTTCCTTTAAACGGTGCACGAAGGTAGCTGCTTCCGGGCATACCCTGTCCGGCGCCCTGATGATGGCGCCGGTTGCCTCGCGGACGGTTTCACCGGCGGGGTCAAGTCTCACCGAAAGGGCCATCTCGTGGAACGAGTCGGCCATTGACGCCCGCAATAAAAGGCCGTCATTGCACCGGTCAAGGGCAAGGGTTTTAAAACGGTTGAAGAGGTTTGTTCCGGGCTTGCGGCCGCTTACGTACTCCGCCCAGCTTCGTTTAACGGCTTCGAGGTTGCTGTAATAACGGCAGCTTCCGATGTAGAACTCCTTCCAGTAGTCAACGTAGGCATCGAGGGAGGGGAACCCGCGCTCGTCGATTAAGTATGACTCGGCCTGGATCAATGCACGGACGTTTTCTAAAAAAAGCTCTGTTGCTACGGGAGGGTAAGAGCCCAGTGCTTGACTGACGGATTTGCCGCAGCCGAAATAGGCGACTATACCTTCCAAAAAAGGAATCTCGCTGATTGTCGGGAGGTCTTCGTCTTCTGAACGGTTGACTTCCCAGCGTGCTTTAACGATCTCGAAGGTCCGCGGTTTTACCCACAACTGTGCGAGCAACTCGTTTCCGGTCGTGCACTGTGTTGTTTGGGAAAGGAGAAGATCGCCGTGGCGGTGTACGCTCGACAGACGTTTTTGGTGAGCAAGGGGGACCACCGAACTTAATCTCTCCAAAAGTTTAACCACAAACCATATTTTATCAATAGTGCCGCAACCGCACAAGACATTTCTACTCGAAAGACTTGTCATCCCCTGCGGTCCCACACTCCTCTTACTTTTAGCGGATCGTTACTCTGTTAAGGCCCATAAGCGCCGTCGTTTTCGTATCGGATCATTTCTTGATGGCTTTTTTATTCTCGGGGTATACTAACCATACTGCGTGGTCCGGTTCGAGTGTGGGTGGCGCCTCATTTTTAAGATTGTCAGCACACGGCCTGGTTTTCGGAAAGGCTCAGCGAACTTGAGAATAATCCTAAACATTCTTAGCCGGCTTAACGACGGACTTGACCGACTTTCTTTTCGATCATTACATTTTTCTCCGCTTGAATATTTTGTGGTACTCGTTTAATACGGCTCAAGTATCTGGCTTGTGGTTATCACTTCCTGGTTTGTAACTCCTTTGATCTTGGATAGTTCTTGGAGCCTTTTGCGCAGATCTTCGATCCTTTTTAGGATGTCGTCCATTTCCTCCTGCATTTTGCTCCTCCCGCAAACATGGAACCTTGGAGTTGGCTTCTCGGGACAGGCTAAGAAGAAGTTTGCCGGGCTTCAAATGTCGGAAGCAGCGGGCAGCCGTAATTGAATGCAAACTTTTAACGCCCGCAGAGAGCTATCGTTTTTCAGGTCGCGCACTTTCTTATTATTCGGCAGTCGATAGATAAAACTGACCCCGCTACCCATGTTCCCTCAGCCACTGCCACTCTGCAAGCCGTTTTACCAACCGCCAGCCACGGCTGGCGGGCAGGACCAGCGGGTTCGGGTGATGGCGGTAGACGTTGCCCACCACAGCGAACGCGCTGTCTCCGGTTTCGATCACGGAGCCCAACTTTCCTCCGAACAACCGTTTTGGCTGTCGGTCACGAAACCAGGCAGCGATGTTGTCGGCGACCACCAGGCCCTGGAAATGAGCTACTGCTCCGGCTTTTACGAGATCCTCACCCGAAGGCAGCCGGACGCGGTTGACATCACCGATAGCATAGATTTCCGGAATGCTGGTTTGCAGAGTATAAGGGTCGGCAGGCACCCATCCGGTTTCGTCGGTAAGGCCGCTTCGCCGGACGGCTTCCGGGCAGTGGTTGCGCGGGATGTATATCAGCAGGTCAAAGTGCGCCTCGGTCCCGCTCGCGAAGCGCAGCCGGCGCCGGCGAGGATCTACCGATTTTAGATGCTCTCCGCAACGGAGGGCGACCCCTTTTGCAGCCAGCGCAACGGTAACGGCGCGCGAGAACCTCTCGCCAACCGTACCGACGGGTTTCGGCTCGGGGCTGTAAACGGTTATCCGGACCTTCCGCTCCAACCCCCGGCGTGCGAAATAAGACTGTAGCATCAGGGCTGCTTCATAAAGGGCGCACGGACATTTATACGGCAATGCCGCCGCAAGAAGCACAATTTCACCGTGTTCGAAGGTCTCAATGGCGCGGCATATTCCCGCTGCTCCATCAGGCGTATACAGGTTAAACCCCGCATCCCCGAGACCCTCCGGGTCAGGTTTGCTCGTGTCTGCGCCGGCCGCCACGATAAGCACGTCATAGTGCAAAGTACTTCCGGTGAGGTGAACCTGCCGCTTCTCGATATTGATCCCGAGCGCTTGGTCGATGATCACATCAACTCCCGCAGCACGCAGGTTAGCAACCGGACGGCAGGTCTCGTTCAGCTGTCGCTGACCGACCATCAGTTGCAGGAATGAGGGTTGAAAATGCAGTTCGGCCTCCTTTTCCACCAGGATTACCCGGTGGTTACCGGGGAGCCGCGCCGCCAGGCTGCGTGCTGCTGCAGCTCCTCCTGTTCCGCCGCCGAGAACAACAACCGTCGCCAAGGTTTCACCCCGTCAATATTATTTACCTCGCGTTCAGCGGTACTACGGGTAGTCTTCCCGTTAACAGGGGAAGATAACGACGTTTCACCATACACGATCGATCCAATTAGCAGGCCTATCGCAAATTAAAAAACTTTTGTGTAGTAAGAAGCGGCAGCTAAAACGACCGGTGACGCCCTCGCGAATGAAAATGGCTCCCCGGAAGGGAGCCATTTATGCCGTTTGAAGGGTTTTCTAACGAGGAATGCAGAGCCGCTGGCCAATCTGCAGGTTGTTTGGATCCACGCCGGGGTTGGCGGCGGCGATTGCTTCAACAGTGGTATTGAAACGTGTTGCGAGGCTGAAATATGTATCTCCGGCCCGAACCGTGTAGGCAAAAGTACCGGGCGGACACATCTCGGGTACCATTCCGGGAATGCAGAGCCGCTGGCCTATCCGCAGGTTGTTGGGGTCCACACCCGGGTTGGCGGCGGCGATTGCCTCAACGGTAGTATTGAACCGTGCTGCAAGGCTGAAGTAAGTATCCCCGGCCCTGACGGTGTACGGGAAGGTACCGGGCGGGCATACCACAGGAGGAACCACACCGGGAATGCAAAGCAACTGGCCTATCCGCAAGTTATTTGGGTTAACACCGGGGTTGGCGGCGGCGATCGCCTCAACGGTGGTATTAAAACGTGCCGCAAGGCTGAAGAAGGTGTCGCCGGGCCGAACCACGTATGGAAATGTTCCCGGGGGGCATACTCCAGGACCGGGTGGCTCAGCAACCGGAATGCAAATGTGTTGCCCCACGAGCAGCGTGTCCGGATCGACCCCGGGGTTGGCCCGGATGAGGTCTTCTACCGTTACCCCGAAGCGCCTGGCTAAGCTGAAAAAGGTATCACCGGGCCGGATGGTGTAGGTGATGGTTCCCGGCGGACAAACCACAGGGGGCACTGCCAGCGGGATGCAGATCACTTGTCCGACCTGAAGATTATCCGGATCTATGCCCGGGTTTGCTTCGATCAAATCATCCAAAGAAACCCTAAACCTGCGCGCGATTGAGAAAAGGGTGTCCCCCGGTCGAATCACGTATGGGTTACCTTCTGGACAAGGCGGTTGTCGAAACATTCAAATCTCTCCCTTGGGTGTTTTCCCTTTCATATTATGGAAAAATCATGTGAAGTGTGCTAAAGGCAGTTTAAATTTTTCGGCTTAAGGAGAAGGGATAATAAGCAAGTGGGATTTTACAAGCCAGCAAAGTGTTGCAAAACCCCAATTTACCGAACGCGGGCTCTATCTGTTAGCAAATGCCAGGCTTTGGCAAAAACTCCGGAGACCGCGAAAAACGAGCATGGCGCGAAAGCCGGGAGGGGACGGGGCGGAGCGTACCTGGAGGTACGTGAGCACCCGGACCCGACCGGCCAGGCATTGTCCAGGCGAAGTTTTGCAGCGGTCTCCTATCAGATTCGGCAAGGACGAGTCTGTGATTTTAATTTGCTTTAAGCTCGTTCCCGCTTCCGTAGCGTTTTTGCAACCAATGCATTAAACTGGCTAATAACAACCCGTACACTGAGACGTTGACAATATTAGCGAGGGCGGTTGCAAAGTCAAGGTCCAGCATCGACAGGTTGCAGGTCTTGGCGAGGCCGCGGAGGGCGAACCAGGAAAGGATTGCATAGACCCACCCTTTAAAAAGAAGGTTTTTATTAGTGACCAGCAGGAGCAGATAGGCGAATATAATCCCTACGATGCCGGAGAAGAAGAGTTGGAGGCTTTGGGCTATGATAAATTCGCCCGGGCCGTGTGGTTTGTGGCCGAAAACGACGATTCCTGCCCACTCGACATAGCGCAGCGCTGCGAAATCGAGAATGAAGGCTACGTGGTCCACTAATTCGGCGGCGATGCCTGCGGTTACTCCAGCCGCAAAACCGGCGGTAAACAAATCTTTGAGGACCGGCTTCGACACGGGTAGCCCCCCTGCTTCATCTTCAATAAAATGCCCACCGTGGTGACAAGTAATACCCAGACGTAACGGCTGCCTGCGATAGCTCCCAGAGAAGGATAAGCCGGAGAGTTATGTATCCCCGGGCCGAGAGGCATAAGTGGATTCCCTCCTAAGAAATCTTCGAACTGACCACGTCCTCCGGGCTTAGGAAAAGCCTCGCCAGCCAGGCATGGCGCCTTCGTTAGCACTCGGACCTTTAAGAAAGCACGCGTGGAATCTCACAGGAGTTGTGGGGTCGGACGCACAAGAAAAGCAGCAATGGAGTGTAAGTGGTCAGAAATGGTTCGCAGAAGAGCCGATTTTCTCTAAGAAGCTCAAGCCGGACTCCTCAAGCGCCCGGCGAACCTCGAGCAACCGTTCTTCCAGTTCTTCTTGAGTTGTAAACCCCGTTTTGAGCTGCGGCGCATGTTTTGTGATGCTTTCGCTCCGGCTGTTCGTGCCAAGCCAGACCTTCAAGCTGTGTTTATACCTGTTAGCTAACTTTTTGCTGCATAATGCAGAACCATCGTTCCCTAAAGTGGTTGACTCAAAGGTTCTTTCGAACTGTGATTCGTCTATCCAGTGAAAGTCGAACCCTAACTTGTGCACTGTGTTGCCGACGCGTGTGTAGACGTAGTAATGGGGAGGGACAACCTTACGGAGCCGAAACCGTTTTTCACGGAAGAGGTCGCCCAAAACTCTTTCAATCGCCGCTGCCGGATCTATAAATTTCGGCATTTGACCCCCCAGGCCCTTGCGAGTCCTTGATCGACTACTTTTCAGGGTGTTATTGCCCGCTGGTAAAAGATACCGGGCCTCCTTATGTTGTTTATTCGGTGGTGTGACGTGATTCTTTAACGCTTGGCAGCATTTTTATCTTTACGGGGCAAGGCGCTATGGGGCGAGATAACGGTAATGGCAGCATTTTCATAGCATGGCTCTCTACGCATTAACTTTTGCGGTTAAATACGGAGATATTCGTTTAAATTGAACGCTTCTCGGCAAAAATCAATCGTAAAAAGGTTTGCCTTTTTTGAGGTTTAAGGTTAAAGTAAGTTAAAGTCAAATTTAAAGGGATTATGCAGGAATGCCCGGGCGGCTTTCAGACGATATCGAGAAGTATATTAAGAGTTTATTGGCAGAAAGCCTGACCGGACAGGTGGAGATCCGCCGGAACGCGCTGGCTGTTCGCTTCGGTTGCGCGCCGTCGCAGATAAACTACGTGCTGACAACGCGCTTCACTTTGTGGCACGGGTTTTATGTAGAAAGCAGGCGGGGCGGCGGCGGTTTTCTCCGGATCTCAAAATTACCGGCAGGAAGCCGGGCGGACTTTGTCAGGGAGATCTTTGGTTTTATCGGCGAGAAAGTCTCTCAGTCCGAAGCGGTTGCGGTGATCGAGAGGTTGGAAGAGGAAGGACTGATCTCGGAGAGGGAGGCGAGCTTGATGCGGGAGGCTGTTACCGCGGGCGTGGCGAAGGCGGCACCCTCCCTTCGCAGCAGGCTCCGGGCTGCGGTGTTGAAGTCGATGGTCTCCGCGGCTTTTGGCGCGGGCCGGCAGCGAGAAAGGAGAGAAGAATAGAGGAGTCCCCCATGCCGCTATCAAGCGGCACCACGAAATCTGAAAATAGGGCGAATAGACCTGTAAGCCGATTACTTAGATGTGCAGAAGAATAACATAAAAGAACGGGGCGAGGAGCAAGCGGTACAAGGAAGGCGCAGCCGGACGGGCTGATTGGGAAGTGAGAAGTGGGAAGTGGGAAGTGCGAGCTATGAAGAAATTCGCGCAGCGAATTTCTCCCTTAAGAAATCTCACCTCTAACCTCCCACATCCCACCTCTTAAATGCTGGGCGGGCCTGACGCAGTAATGCGAAGCTTATCGCCGCGCACAACGAAGAAGAACGCATTTTCAGAGCATTCCTGTAATCTCATCAGGAGGGAGTTGACCTAGAAAAAGACCTCCGGTAGAAAGGATTTAAAGTCATAACAACCCCATAACTACCGGAGGTCGAGAGAATGCGCGAGCGCGAAAAGAAA
>JBFLYP010000030.1:0-21537 GCA_040756575.1 Bacillota bacterium
CATATCTAAATATCCCCTTAAATGGTTATTGAAGTCAGTAATCTATTTCGCCACGCCATTGCATAGTTCCTGCAGCTTTCTTTAGATTTTTGGCTGTTTACGGGGAGTTTTGCAACACTCTCCTAGACACTACAACCGGTTGGTTCAGAAGTTCCCGCGAAGCGAGGATGTAGTATATTTCTGCAGCAGACTTACGTACCGATTTTGGGTCAGGTGGGGAAACGGTCAGTTGCTCTAACCGAACTTGCAAAAATTGGGCCACCAAAGATTCTTTAGGCACCTTTTTACGGAGAATACGGCTGACTGCCAGGCCGTAATAGGTGTCTACAATATCTGGCCGGGACGGCCCAGTTGTATACCAGCTATCACCCCGAAACCGTTGAGCGGCTTTACGGGCAGCGGTTGGTTCGGGGGGGGATCCCGGCGACCAGTAGGAGGAGTTTCTGAACCTTGAAGGTGTATTGGGGTTCTAACCACTGACCAGGCTGAATAGAAAACCCACCGTCAACACCGCGCCTGGACGTGAGTTCTTGTATGAAGATCGATGGGAGAGTCAAGCGCGAGCCGACTGCCTGATGAAGTTCAGCTAACTGGAGGAGAACCTCGATTGAGAAAGGATCATTTCCGGCTTGTTTCAGGGTTTCGGCTGTCCAGTGGGCAACAAAAGCGCGTGCTTGGGAATGTCTGTAGAGCCCGCTGGAATGTCGGAGTTTTGGCAGCACTCTCAAGCAGGCCGCTTTGTTCACAGTCTTTCCCAGGCTTGTCTGAAGCAGGTAGTATAAATATAAATTATGAAGCTTTGGAAAACCATCGGAGAAGCTAAATTCCTGCTGCGCCAGTTGGTCAAGCCAAGGGTCGAGAAGCGCGAGAACGTTGGGACTGACTGTTTCGTTTACCTGCCGCAGCAACGCGGCCGTCCAAGCCGAAGCGTAAAGCTTCTCTTTGGTGACTTGACCGATTGGAAAATCGGGCGGTTCTGCGTAACCTGCTTTCCCTGACCTGCAAACCCAGGCCGAGTCTACCAACCTACCTGTAGCCTGGTGCCACGCCAGCGGCAAATCAGCAAAGATCGCTTTTCCCAAAGGACCAGTAACGGTTGCTTTTTCGGCTTGCCATAGCATACAGCCGGAAAGCACCACCACCAGTACAAGTAATACCTTTACCCATCGTTTCCTGAGCATGGTGTTTACCTGATATGTTTATTTTTTAGCTTTCTGGGGCTCGGGAAATAGAAGAGGCTTCCAATTGCCTTCGGCGACCACTCGGGGTTCCCCAGAAGCCACAGAGATAACAATGTAGCGTCCCTGCCACCTAGCAGGGTCAACATCGGTGACCATGAAACGGTCGTTCCCAAGAGGCGTGATAACAGGAGGAATAGGAACTTCTACTGCCGGCTGAGGTATCAGGTTGGGGGATGGGCCGCAATGCCAAAACGATAGCGATCAAGAAGAGGGCAAGGACACCAAGGACACCTAAGAAGAGCAACGATCGTTCATTCATGAGTATCCCTCCAATTCACAAACATATGTTGAAAGACCTGATACCGTCCGGAGGTCAGTATCAGGTCTCAAGTAATCATCAGCTTACAACCAAGTGCTGTCGTAAGCCTTGATGGTATAGAACGATGTGCTGAACTTGTACTCTCCTGTCGCGTCGTGGGAAGCCCAGAGGTCAAAGCCGTCGAAGGTAATTCCATAATAATAATGGTCGATTCTCCAATTCGTATAGACGGTTCCCGTCCAGGTGACCGTCTTTGATGTGGAGCCGCCGCTGACGGACCATCCAGAACCGCTGACGCCGACAGAGACGCCTATGCCTCCGATTTAAATAGGCGGTTAATTTTTGGTAGACTGGAGTAGGGACAAGCTCCATAATATTACCCAAGGGGTCTTTCACCGGCCCGGCGATACACCAACAGTCCCTGAAGAGTTTACAGTAAAGTCTCACCTCCTCAGCTCGGAATCCATCACCGCCCAGAAGTTCCGGATATACCATAGCCTGGTAAGACTTAATTGTCTATTACCTCAGAGGGGTATTTTTCTAATCCTGGTGTATTATGCATAATAATCCAAAAGTATTACATCAAACCCGGAGGGTGATTCACTAAAAGGGCAAGAAAAAGCTATACTCTAATTAAGCTCAGGAGAGGGAAAGAGAGGGGTAAATCAACGAGAAATTTTGGCGATAAGTTGGGGGAAGCTATGGACGCCAAGTTTACGGTATATGCGCGCACAGTGGACCTTAACTGTATTGGGACTTATGCAGAGTCTTTCTGCTATTTCCTGGTTCTCTAAACCCAGTAATCTTAAGTTGAGAATTTCCTCTTCGCGTGACGTGAGTTGGAGGGCTTTGTAGTTAGGAGCACAGGCGGGCGGAGAAGATGTGTCTGAAGGTCTGCGGTCAACTTTTCTGAATTCTAAGGGTGTTAGGTGTTGGTCAATTAGTTTCAATAGCTTTTTTAGAAATGTCGCGGCGAGGCCAAGTTCTTTGGCGGCGTGCATTGAGATGTCGAGATAACCCAGGGTTCTGCCATTATGATTTGTTACCGGGCCGGCGACGCACCACCAGTCTTTGAACAGTTCGCAATAGTGCTGTTTCGCGGATGGCTACAAGGCGATTATGCTCCCGCGCCAGAGCCAAGGCGTTGGTGCCGCAGCTTGCCTCGGTGAAGACCGTCCCGGGTTTTATCCCAAAATCTTCGGCGGCAACTAAAACCTCCGGCGCTGCGAAGATTTTCAGCGCCACTAATTCCGGGTCGCAGAGGATGTAGATAAAATTTTGGGCTGGGCCGGTGTAACAATCCGGGGTGATTACCCGCTCACTAAAGGTAATAAGCACCGAGTTCGCTTCCAAGCGGGGAGCAAGAGGGGTATCATCGAGGATTACGCTGGTTTTTCAAGTTCGACCGGAACCCCTAACGAGCGGCAGCGGGTATGAGAGGCTTCCAATTGTTCCGACGAACAAAAGTAAAGACGAAAATCTTTTGCCCGTAACCGTGTCGTTTTTGCAAAAAGAGACATAGTTCCCCCTCCGGTCCCCTGAAAGAGGTTTTTCAGGCTTTCGCAAAGGTGGTTTGCTGTTGTAAAAAGATAACAGTGGTAGTATTTGGAGTAGGTAGTATTTGGAGTAAGTATAGGTGATTTTACAAATTGATGTCAAGAACGGTTAAAGCTTACGAATGCGCTAATCCTATAGGAGTACTTTGGTAACCCCAAAGTGGTATCGGAACTTGGAAAAACTCCGGAGCAAGCAAATTTGGTCTGTTAATGTAAAGTGGCGAAAGGCTGTTTAGCTGCGCTTGGCCCGGTTTTTTTATTGCGGCCTTGATTTTGCCCTGGTTTTGCGCTTACAATCACCCTGAAAGCCCTTTCGTTTTTCGAGGAATAACTGGTATGTCGCTGGTGAAGGTGAAGAATTTCCCGGGCAGGATTTTTGCGGAGCAGGCGCAGCAACTCCTCGAGCGCGAAGGCATTCCATCGGTGGTGAAGTCTCCGGACGCGGGCGTTTTTGGGTCCACGGGAACGATTCTGCCGCAGGGCGCCGATTTGTACGTTCCCGAGGAGTTTGCGGAAAAGGCGCGGGCGCTGGTGCTGGCGCTCTTCGACGGGATTTAGAAGGCTGGGGCTTCGGAGTTTCTCTTTCCGCCGGTAGGCCGGCGGGGTGGGGCGGTGTGATGATGGGCGATAAGGGAGGTGGCGCGAGTATGGTGGTCGCAGAGGTCTCTGTGGTGCCGGTTGGGACGGGTTCGCCGAGTGTGAGCCGGTATGTTGCGGACTGTATCAAGGTGCTCGGCCAAAGCGGCCTCAATTACGAGGTAACGGCGATGGGTACAATTATTGAGGGAGAGTTGGATGCGGTGCTGTCAGTAGTAAAGCGGATGCACGAGGTCCCTTTTTTCGCGGGTGCTGACCGGGTGGTAACCATAATCAAGATTGACGAGCGGCGGGACAAGGAGCTTTCCATTCAGGGAAAGGTGGCGGCGGTGGCACGTCAGATGGGAGAAGGATAATGCGCTTCTTTTTGGATTTGCTGGCGGAATTGGAAAAAGGTGAGATCGCGCCGGTTTACCTTTTCTACGGGCCGGAGGTTTACCTGCAGCGCGAGGCGGTGCGTCGTTTCCGGGAAGCGCTGGTGGGGGAGGATGCCCTTAATTACGCAGCGCTCGACGGGGAGGAGGTATCCCCGCGGGAGGTCGTCGAAACCGCCGACACCCTTCCGCTTTTCTCTTCCCGCCGGCTGGTAGTGGTGAAAAACGCACCCTACTTTTCTTCCAGCGGACCAAAAGACGATACGGTATTTCTCGCTTACCTCCGCCGGCCCAGTGTTGCTGCCTGCCTGATCTTTTGTACTGCCGGGGCGGTGGACAAGAAGCGTGAAGCCTTTAAACTGGTGCAGGCGCACGGGAAGGCGGTTGAATTTACCCATCTTGCGCCTGCCGACCTCAAAAAATGGTTTCAAAAAAGAGCAAGACGGTCCGGAAAGGTACTTGAACCAGCAGCGGCCGATGCTTTGCTTACTGCTGGCCGTGATTTAACCGTTTTAGATAATGAAGTGGAAAAGGTACTGGCATATACCGGAGACAATCCTGTGATTACCGCTGCTGATGTGAAAGCCGTGCTCACGCCGGCAGGCGAAGAAGCGGTTTTTGCGGCGGTAGATGCTTTCGGTGAACGGCGCTACCCAGCGGCGATTGCTAAGCTCCGGGCGGTTCTCGCAAGAGAGCCGCAAGGGATAGTCCTGGCTCTTTTAGCCCGGCAGTTGCGGCTGATTATTTTAGCACAGGATCTTTTGGCCTCAGGACTGCCAGGCGACTCGCTAGCCAGTGAACTCGGTGTCCCTCCGTTTGTGGCAAGGAAGGTTGCGGCGCAGGCCCGCCGCTTTCCGCGCAGAGACCTGGCTGCGCTTTTCTGGAGTCTCCTTGAGCTCGATGCGGCAGTTAAATCCGGCCGCGACGAGTTCCTTCCGGGATTGGAGCGGCGGCTCCTGCTGTTGAGCCTAAAATGTTAAAGCCACCCAGCACTTGTTCCTGCTGCAGGCGGCATAAATCTAAGAAAGGCAGAAACCGGAACCTCTTACCCGGCAAGGCGGCTTTTGTTGAACTTTTTCATCAAGCGTGATTTTTTGCGGGCCACTGTGTTCTTGTGAAGGATCCCTTTGGTCCATGCCTTATCGAGTGCCCGCAATGCAGCCCTGAGTTTACCCTCAATGTCGGCCTGACCCTCTGCCAAAGCCTTTTCGAATTTCTTGATGGTTGTCCGTACGGCGGACTTCAAGGCCGCATTTCTTAAAGTCCGCTTCTTAATCTGACGCAGCCTTTTAAGCGAGGATTTTTTAGCCAATCTTTCACCTCTTTAAGTGTTTTGATAAAAACCTGACGGTGCCATTTTACCACGCTGCGCCGGTCGGTGCAAGTTTCTATTTTTGCAGCCGGCAGGAATAACTTTACCGGCTTTGGCTAATCCTATGCTCAAATGATGCTAAGGAGGTGAAACCGTGGAACGTCAAACGTGGATTGGCGCGATAGTCAGGTTCGTGGTTTCAGCCATTGTGCTGATGATTGTAAGCTGGGTATCCCCGGGTTTTGTCGTGAAAGGCGGCTTTTTAGGGGCCCTTATCGCTGCGGCGGTGATTACGATTCTCGGCTACATCGCTGAGAGCCTCCTGGGAGACCGTATCTCGCCACAGAGTCGTGGTCTGGTAGGCTTTATTACTGCTGCAGTCGTCATCTATCTGGCACAGTTCGTGATCCCGGGCCTGTTAAGCGTCAGCATTATCGGCGCTTTGATTGCGGCCTTTGTGATCGGTCTCATTGACGCTTTTGTACCTACCATGCTGCGGTAACCTTACCCAGGTCTTGTCCCCCCTTTGCAGGCATATCATTTAGCCGGAGGGGGGACTTTCATTGCGGCGGCTACTTACTAAAGCGGCGGTCTTTTTGCTTTTTTGTATATTGATTCAGTCTTCAAAGGGCGGCAGCATTCTTGTTGCGAAAGGCTGGAGCCCCAAGGAGATCGTAGGACTATGCCTTTCCGTGGCGGTTCAGGAGCAACCGGTTATTCGGCCGTTGGTTTCGGCAGCATGCCGGCACGTCGCCCAGGTCGACTGGTCCAAACCCGGCCTTTTGTATTCGGTCTTGCCGGTGTCCGGTATTGTGCCCGCGGTGTCCATGACCTCATCCGCCAAGCATGTGCCCAAGGTTGAGAAGGCGGAGGTTTCCGCGCCGGCACCCGTAGTGGCAATATACAACACCCACACAGGAGAGACTTACGCGGCAACGGACGGTATAGAGCGGGTTGCAGGCCGCGGAGGGGTGGTTAAGGTGGCGGCGGTTTTAGAGAGGGAATTGCGGCGGCATGGCATTATTGTCCTGAGAAGCGAGAAAATACACGACAGCCGTTACGCTGCGTCGTACCTCGAGTCGGAAAAAACCGTCCGGGAAATAATTTATGCCAACCCGGAAATCGCCGCGCTCTTCGATGTCCACCGCGATTCAAACCAGCCCCGGGGGACGGTAACGGCAAAGGTGAACGGCCGAGAGGCGGCACGGGTCCTTATTGTTGTCGGATCCGATGCCCGTCAGCCGTTCCCAAACTGGCGGCAGAATCTTGCGTTTGCTCAAAGAATAGCAGAGCGATCCGAGGCGCTTTATCCGGGCTTATGCATCGGGGTGAGGGTTAAGGAGGGACGGTATAACCAGTTCCTTCACCCCCGCGCGCTCCTGATAGAAATAGGCGGCGTGAATAACTCTCTCGAAGAAGCCGAAGCGGCCGCGGAGCTTTTTGCAAGGGTTCTCGCAGATGTACTGTGGCGGGAACGGGAAGACACCCGGGTGCTAAGAAAGGATAGAAACGGTACCCTTGAGGATACTATATTAGCAGGTTAGAGATGAGAAAAATACTCGCAGTATTAGTTGTTCTCTGGTTATGTTGCGTCTTCTATGGGGTCGGTCACTGCCTCACGGAACTCAACCGCGCGATTGAGCCGCAACAAGAGCTGAGGGCCTTCAAGTGTGAAATGATTTCCGAAAATTCATGCCGCGTGGATTTTTTAGACCTTTCTTTTACCGTTAATTTTCCTACTGCGCTGCGGGCATTGGCGGATCATCTCCGGCAGGTAGCGGACGCCGGGCTTACGGGGTTTGAGCATTTCCTCGGCATCAAGCCATAAGGGGTTTAGCATGGGGCTTTTATAGGGATGCGCGGGTTCAGATGCGTAGAGGTGCTCCTGTCAGTTTTGTGCCGTTATGATATAATTATGTCGTCCGAGAACAGTCACCGGGGGAGATTCATTGGTACAAGATAGGATCCGGAATTTTTGTATAATTGCGCATATAGACCACGGCAAGTCGACGCTGGCCGATCGTTTACTTGAGTTTACGGGTGCGATTGAAGCGCGCGAGATGACGGGACAGGTACTCGACCAGATGGACATCGAGCGCGAGCGGGGGATCACTATCAAAGCCCAGGCCGTCAGACTTTCTTATACGGCGCAGGACGGTCGGGAGTACCAGCTTAACCTTATCGACACACCGGGCCACGTGGATTTTTCCTATGAGGTTTCCCGCAGTTTAGCAGCTTGTGAAGGTGCGCTCCTTGTCATTGATGCCACCCAGGGCATAGAGGCACAGACCTTGGCTAACACCTATCTGGCACTTGAGCATGACCTGGTAATAATTCCTGTGATAAATAAGATAGACCTTCCAAGCGCCGACCCGGAGAGGGTGAAGCGGGAGCTCGAAACGGCGATCGGTCTCGACGGTACGACGGCGCTGTCGGTCTCTGCAAAGCTCGGGACTGGAATTGGGGCCGTTCTGGAGCGAATTGTCCGAGATGTCCCTCCCCCGAAGGGCGAGGCGACCGGACCGCTGCGTGCACTGATTTTCGACTCGCACTACAATCCTTATAAGGGTGTCATTGCCTATATCCGGGTGGTCGACGGTGTGGTGCGCCCGGGGATGATGGTACGAATGATGACCACCGGTAAGGAATACGAGGTTGCGGAGGTCGGTATTTTCCGTCCGCGACTCACCCCTGTGGCTGAGCTTGGAACGGGCGAGGTCGGTTTTTTGGTGGCGCACATTAAAAACGTGCGGGACTGTAAGGTCGGCGATACAATCACTGACGCGACGCGGCCGGCGAACGTACCCTTGCCCGGTTACCGGCCGGTAAAACCGATGGTGTTTTGCGGCCTCTACCCGGTAGAGAGCGCGGACTTCGGGCGCCTCAGGGATGCTCTCGACAAGCTCCGGTTGAATGATGCTGCCTTTTATTACGAACCCGAAACATCCGCCGCTTTAGGGTTCGGTTTCCGCTGTGGTTTCCTCGGGCTGTTGCACATGGAAGTGGTTCAGGAGCGCCTTGAGCGGGAGTACCACCTGAACCTCATCACCACGGCACCGAATGTCGTTTACCGGGTGCTCCGGAGGAACGGTACGCTGGTGGAAGTGGAAAATCCGGCAGAGATGCCTCCGGCGGGTGAAATTGATACCATTGAGGAGCCTGTGGTCAGGGCGACCGTTATGCTTCCAAAGGATTGCATCGGAGCGGTGATGGAGCTTTGCAACGAACGCCGCGGCGTTTTTAAAAACATGGAGTATGTAAGCGAAAACCGCGTAATCCTGACGTATGAACTGCCGCTGGCGGAGATAATATACGACTTCTTCGACCGCTTAAAATCTGTCAGCCGCGGGTATGCTTCGTTTGATTATGAGTTTTTCAACTATCAGCCTGCGGATGTTGTGCGCGTTGACATATTGGTTGGAGGCGAGTTAGTTGACGCCCTTTCATCCATCGTGCACCGGGACAGGGCCTACTCCCGTGGGCGTCAGATTGTGGAGCGGCTTAGGGAGTTGATTCCGCGGCACCTGTTTGAGATCCCGGTTCAGGCGGCGGTCGGCAGCCGTGTAATTGCCCGGGAGACTATCAGGGCATTGAGAAAAGACGTTCTGGCAAAGTGCTACGGCGGCGACGTAACACGTAAGAGAAAGCTGCTGGAGAAGCAAAAGGAAGGCAAGAAGCGGATGAAGCAGGTGGGCAACATTGAGATTCCCCAGGAAGCCTTTCTTGCAGTGCTGCAAGTGGACGGTAAATAAACAAAGATGAGGTCGGAAGGATGAAGGGGGAAGGGCAATCGGCGGCAGTCGGCCTCTACGTTCATATACCCTTCTGTCTCGGAAAATGCGCGTACTGTGATTTCGTCTCTTACCCTTATGAGACAAGGGCGGCCATTGCTTACACCTATGCTTTGGAACAGGAGATCCGCCTGCGGGGCAAGGAGTGTGACAACCAAAGTGTTCTAAAAAGCATTTACTTGGGAGGAGGAACGCCTACCTGCCTTCCTCCAGCAATGCTCAAACGTATACTCGCCCTGATCCGTAAGCAGTTTTCTGTTTCGCCGGAAGCCGAAATTACCGTTGAAGCCAATCCTGGAACTGTTACTGTAGAACTGCTGGATAATCTGCTCGGCGCGGGGGTAAACCGGCTGAGTATCGGGATGCAATCGACGGAAGACAGACTCCTACGGGTGTTGGGCCGGCGGCATACGGCGGCAGATGCGGTCCGGGCGGTTGAGACGGCGCGGGCAGCCGGTTTCACGAACATAAACGTGGACCTTATTTTCGGCATCCCGGGACAGAGTATGAACGACTGGGGCAAAAGCCTTTCAGCGGCCGTGGCCCTCGGCGTTGAGCATGTTTCTGCCTATGGGTTGGAAATATACGCTGAAACCCCGCTCGGACGAGCGGTGGCTGCCGGTGAGGTCAGTGTTTGTCCCGAAGAAACTTTTCGGGAAATGTATTTCCATGCGGTAGACTACCTGAATGCGTCCGGTTACGTCCAATATGAGATATCCAACTTTGCCCGGCCGGGAAGGGAGTCACGTCACAACCTTATTTACTGGCAGGGTGAGCCTTATTTAGGTCTTGGACCTGCGGCGCACTCTTATCTGAACCGTCGCCGGTGGGTAAACGCGGCTGAGCTTGGTACATACAGCAGGGCCTTGAGCGCAGGAAGGTTTCCCGTTGCGGAAGAGATGTATTTAACGCGGGCGGATGAGATTGCGGAAGCGATGTTTTTGGGACTGCGGCTTACGGAGGGCGTTTCCGCGTCCCGATTCAGGGCGCGGTTCGGGCTGGAGCCGGAAGCCGTTTACGGACCTGAAATCTCAATGCTTATCGCCCGGGGTCTGTTGCGATACGAAAAGGACCGGCTGCGGTTGACCCGGGAGGCGTTCCCGGTGGCCAACCAGGTTTTTGTCGCCTTTGTGTGAGGCTTACATATTCTGGGGGAAAGATGCTTGACAATTTACAGCCCCGGTGCTATCTTAGTTAAAGAGCTTTTAGCACTCATTCAAGGAGAGTGCTAACAGGAGTGATCCCTGCTGTTAGACGAGAGAAAAAAGAGGATTCTGGCGGCAGTAGTGGAGGACTTTATCAACACGGCGGAGCCTGTCGGTTCGCGGACCATTGCGCGCAGATACGGGTTCGGCATAAGTCCGGCCACGATTCGCAACGAAATGGCAGATCTTGAGGAGATGGGGTACCTCGAGCAGCCTCATACCTCGGCAGGGCGCATTCCCTCGGAACGAGGGTACCGGTATTATGTCGACCACCTTATGGAGCCGGAGGAGCCGGGCGAAGAAGAAAAAGAGTTGATCAGGAAGCACATTAAGCTTAAGTCCCGGGAAATCGGTACGGTTATCCAGCAAACAGGTTTAATATTATCGCAGCTTACGAGCTATGCAACCCTGGCCACCTCGCTTTGCGGCAGGAGTGCGTACCGTCACATACAGCTTGCGCCGTTCGGCCCCGGGCAGGCAATGGTGCTGGTAGTCTTAGCTTCAGGGGAGGTTTTTCACCGGTTGATACCGGTGCCGGAAGGGATTACGCCTTATGATTTGGAAAGTATATCATCGGTCCTGAATGCAAAACTCCGCGGACTTACGGTCAAGGATATCAAGTTTACTATACTAAAAGAGATTTACACAGAGCTCTCCTACTACCGCCGCGTCCTGGACCTTGCTTTTGAACTTATCCAGGAAGCCTTGAACGTTAAGGAGGAGCGGGTTTACCACGGCGGCATCCTTAGCATTTTAAGTCAGCCGGAGTTCAAAAACGTAGAACGGCTGCAGACTTTGCTGGGCCTTCTGGAGCAGGAGGACTTCCTTTGCGGGCTGCTTACTTCTAACAGCGCACAGGAAGGTATCAGCATTTGCATCGGCAGGGAATTCAAGAACAAAGAGATACGTGAACTGAGCATGGTGAGTACCAGTTACCGGATAACCAACGACATGTACGGAGTGCTGGCGGTGCTGGGTCCTACCCGGATGCATTATGCACGCGTAGCCGGTGTGCTCAAGTACGTAAGTGAGAACCTTTTGGAGGAACTCATAAAAGTCTTTGGGAAATAATCGCTTTGGTTTGGGGGACGTCAGGTGAGCTTGAAGCAGCAGGCAACAACCGGTTCAGAGGTAAATGAACGCCTTGCAGCACTGGTTTCCAACACCAACGCTGTGCGGGCCGTTGCCGCGGCAGTTGAGGGTACCCTCGGCCCTAAAGGGCTGGACACGATGCTGGTGGACCGCTTCGGTGAAGTAGTCATTACCAACGACGGCGTTACGATTCTTACTACTATGGAGGCCACCCACCCTGCAGCAAAAATGGTGATCAACGTTGCCAAGGCGCAGGAGGAAGAGGTCGGCGACGGTACCACCACCACTACAGTGATGGCAGGGGCGATGGTCGGCACCGGGCTTGAGCAGGTGCTTAAAGGCGTGCCGGTAGCGCGGGTGATCGAGGGACTGCGGCAGGGTGTCGGTTTTGCGGTGGATATTATGCGCCGGCAGACGATCCTGCTGGAAGATCTGGATGACCCTCGGTATCGTGCGGTTGCACTTATCGCCGGCCGGGGGCACGAAGACATCGCGGATCTTGTGGTAAAGGCGGCCCGGTTGGTAGGCAAAGAAGAACTCCTCAAGCCGGCGTTTAAGCTCGCTGATATTGTAATAGCGGAAGAAGGAGCAGAGAACCAGGTTTTTGAGGGTGTAATCATCGGCAAAGAGCGGATGAACCGCCAGATGCCCGAAAGGGTCAGCGACGTAAAGGTCCTGGTTGTTGACGACGCCCTTGAGCCGGAGGAGATTGAGGAGGAGGCCCTCGGAACTGATGCGGGCTTCGCCCGCTATCTCGCTTTACAGGAGGAGTTCAAACAAAATATTCGCAAAATTATCGAAATGGGCGTAGGGTTGATCCTCGTAGACCGCGGGGTAGCTGAGGTCGCCGAGGAGATGCTGACCGATGCCGGCGTCATGGTGGTTAGGCGTGTACTGCAAAAGGAGTTGCAGCGGGCGGCGGAGCACACAGGTGCGCGGATGATAAAACGGACCGGATTGAAGAAGGAACCGCCGGAACTTGAGCGGTACCTTGGCAGGGCCGGGGAAGCATATAATGATGAGCGGTTGGAGCAGGTTTGGATCCGTGGTGGCGGCGGTAAACCCGTCGCGACGGTCGTTGTGGGAGCAGCTACCGCTGAAGTGGTCGGCGAGCGGGAACGAATCGCGAAAGATGCCGCTGCCGCCGTGCAGGCGGCGGTAAAAGGTGGAGTCGTCCCGGGCGGCGGCGCGTGTGAGCTTGCAGTAGCCCGCGAGGTAGAAAACATGCGGGGCCGTATTAAGGGGATGGCGGCTTACGGTGCGGACTGCGTGATCGAGGCCTTAAAGCGGCCGCTGGCGCAGATCGTTGCTAACGCCGGGTTCAATCCGCTTGAGAAAATCGGTGATGTAATCGCCGCCCAGCTGGCACAGCGAAAAAACTCCCTGGCAATAGACTGCGACACGGGCGAGATAAAGGACATGCTTCAGGCGGGGGTACTTGACCCGACCCTGGTAAAGATCCACGCATTGAAGGCCGCAGGGGAGATCGCCGAGGCTATTTTGAGAATTGATACCATTATTCGTAAGCGTGAAGAAAAACAGGAAGGCGGGGATTCTGGTAAAGATGGTGGAACAGGCTAAAAATAAACGAGAGCAACCAAATGGCGAGGCTGCCGATACCCCGCTTGAAACCGAAAATATTCCCGGCGGGGCCGAAGCCCTGCCAGGCGGCGGGGAAGCGGCGGAGGCTGAAGCAATGCCTCCAGAGGAGCGCATCCGTCATCTCGAAGCAGCCTTGTCGGAAGCAGAGAAGAAGACTGAAGAATACTATCAGCAGTTACTCAGGCTGCGTGCAGATTTTGAAAACTTTAGACGGCGGATCAACAAAGAGCGGGAGGAGTTTCTCCATTTTGCGGGTGAGGCGCTGGTTACGGCGCTGCTGCCCGTACTTGATGACTTCGAGCTGGCTTTGAAGTCCCCGGGCGAGCACCTGACCGATTTTTTAGCCGGTGTGGAGATGATCTACCGGCGGCTGACTGAAATCTTAAATCGTGAAGGCCTAGCGGTGATTCCTACAGAGGGCGAGGAGTTTAACCCGACCTGTCACGAAGCAGTGGCCTTTGAAGCGCGCGGTGAGAACCCGCCCAATGCCATCCTGGAAGAGCTCCGGCGCGGTTACACTTTTCGCGGCAAGGTTGTCCGGCCGGCTTTGGTAAAAGTAGCTAAAGGAAACGGTAGTGTATAGGGTCAGAAGTTAGAAATTCGGGATCTACGAAGTATAAATTCGGGATCTACGAAGTATGAAGATTGAAATTATTAAAATTATAATGAGGAAAACACTGCAGGTAATTCACGAAAACCCGATATCACGACGAACGGCTGATAACTATACAGAAGAGGTGATAGGCTCATGGAGAAAATTATCGGTATCGACCTTGGAACCACGAACTCGTGCGTGGCTATAATGGAGGGCGGTGAACCTACCGTAATCCCGAATGCCGAGGGGGGGCGTACAACGCCCTCGGTGGTGGGGTTTTCAAAAACCGGAGAACTGCTGGTGGGGCAGGTGGCCAAGCGCCAGGCGGTGGCCAACCCGGAGCGCACTGTCATGTCCATCAAGAGGCATATGGGTTCGAACCACCGTGTAAAAATTGATGATAAAGAATATACGCCCCAGCAGATTTCCGCCTTCATTTTACAAAAGCTGAAGACGGACGCCGAAGCGTATCTCGGCGAAAAGATAACAAAAGCGGTAATTACTGTGCCTGCTTACTTTGACGACGCCCAGCGCCAGGCGACCAAGGACGCCGGCAGGATTGCTGGTCTCGAAGTGATGCGGATCATCAACGAGCCCACCGCGGCGGCGCTCGCTTACGGCCTCGACAAGGAAGAGACGCAGACCATCCTGGTCTTCGACCTCGGCGGCGGGACGTTCGACGTTTCGATCCTCGAAATCGGTGACGGCGTCTTCGAGGTGAAAGCCACCAGCGGTAACAACCGGCTCGGTGGAGACGATTTCGACCAGCGGATCATCGACTACCTGGTCACTGAGTTCAAAAAAGATACGGGAATTGATCTGTCTGCCGACCGGATGGCGATGCAACGGCTGAAGGAGGCGGCGGAAAAAGCGAAGATCGAGCTTTCCGGCGTTACCTCGACCAGTATTAACCTGCCGTTTATTACGGCGGACGCCTCGGGGCCGAAGCACTTGGACATGACGCTGACCCGGGCGAAGTTTGAGGAGCTTACGGCCGACCTGGTGGAAAAGACAATGGGTCCGACGCGCCAGGCGCTCCAGGACGCCGGGCTTAAACCGGGGGACATTAAGAAGATCCTTCTGGTCGGCGGCGCCACCCGGATGCCTTGCATCCAGGAAGCTGTGCGGCGCTTCTTCGGGAAAGAGCCACATAAGGGGATCAACCCCGACGAGTGCGTGGCCATCGGCGCGGCCATCCAGGCGGGCGTGCTGGCCGGAGAGGTCCGGGATATCGTGCTGTTAGATGTGACGCCGCTTTCGTTAGGTATTGAGACCTTGGGCGGAGTCTTTACCAGGATCATCGAGCGCAACACTACGATCCCGACCCGGAAAAGCCAGATCTTTACGACGGCGGCCGACAACCAGACCTCTGTGGAAGTGCACGTGCTCCAGGGAGAACGGCCGATGGCGGCCGATAACAAGACTCTGGGACGCTTCCACCTGATGGGTATCCCGCCGGCGCCGCGGGGAGTGCCACAGATCGAAGTCACCTTTGACATCGACGTAAACGGGATCGTGAACGTGTCGGCAAAGGACATGGGTACGGGTAAAGCCCAAAGTATCACGATAACCGGCTCAACCAGACTTTCGGAGGAAGAGGTCCAGCGGATGATTAAAGACGCTGAGCGCCACGCCGAAGAGGACCGAAAGCGCAAGGAAGATGCGGAAGTAAGGAACCAGGCCGAGACGATGGTCTACCAAGCGGAGAAGGTACTGAAGGACTTCCGCGACAAGGCCGACAAGGCCCAGATCGAGCGCCTTGAGACGGCGGTTAAGGAACTCAAAGACGCCCTTGCCGGAAAAGACACGAATGCCATTAAGCAGAAGCTCGAAGCCCTGACCGAGCCGCTGCATACGCTGACGGCGGAGATGTACCGCCAGGCGGCAAGTTCTGCCCAGCCGCCGCCCGGAGGGCCGCAGGACGCCGGTAAGACAATGGACGCCGACTATGAAGTGAAATAGAGAAATATAGAAAAATAAGGATAATTTGACGGTTTAAGAGATTTTGACATACGAGAAGGGTGTTGGTATATGGCCAAGCGTGATTACTACGAGGTCCTGGGGGTTTCCAGGGAAGCATCCCAGGAAGAGATAAAAAAAGCATACCGGCGGCTGGCCAGGAAGTATCACCCGGACGCCAATCCAGATAACAAGGATGCGGCCGCGGAGAAGTTCCGGGAGATTACCGAGGCATATGCCGTGCTTTCCGACCAGGAAAAGCGAGCACAGTATGACCGCTTCGGCCATGCCGGACCTGAAGGACAGGGCTTTGGTTTCGACTTCAGCAACTTCAACTGGGGCGACTTAGGCTTCGATTTCGGGTTCGGCGACTTGTTCGATGCCTTTTTCGGCGGCGGGCGGCGCCAACGCGGCCCGCAGCGCGGTGCGGACATTGAGGTGGATCTCGAGGTTTCGTTCAAGGATGCTGCTTTCGGGACGGAGAAAGAGGTCAGGGTTCCCCGGGTTGAGCGTTGCGAGAACTGCGGCGGTACAGGAGCTGCACCGGGGAGCGGTCCGGAGCGCTGCAAGGCGTGTAACGGCACGGGCCAGATGAGTTTCTCCCGGAGCACGCCGTTCGGCCATTTCATCCAAACGACGACCTGTAACCAGTGCAGGGGAACAGGCCGGTACATACCCAATCCTTGTTACGAGTGTAAAGGAACCGGGAATGTCCAGCGGGTTCGAAGGGTGAAGGTAAAAATCCCTGCCGGTGTAGATACCGGAAACCGCCTGCGCTTACGGGGTGAGGGCGAGGCCGGGACCCGCGGCGGAGCGCCGGGCGACCTGTATGTTTACATTCGTGTACGCCCCGATCCGGTTTTTCGCCGTGAGGGAGATAACGTGATTTGCGAAGTACCGATATCTTTCACACAAGCGGCACTCGGGGCGGAGATCGAGGTTCCCACGCTTGAGGGTACCACCAGGATTAAGGTGCAGGAGGGAACGCAATCCGGCACGATTCTCAGATTAAGGGGAAAAGGCATTCAGAACCTCCACGGCCACGGCCGGGGGGACATGCATTACCGGATCAAGGTGTTGACACCGACGAAACTGACCGAAAAGCAAAAGGAACTCCTGCGGGAGTTCGCACGCCTGTATGGCGAGGACGTGACCAGACAGGAAAAAGAGAAGGGCTTTTTCGAGAAGGTGCGGGATGCCTTCATGTAGCCGGGGAAGCCAGAAATTTTTGAAGAGCCGTAAAAAACAGGTGCAGCGCGGCAGCCATAAGGACGGTACACGCGAAATTTTCGGGTATTGGGGCGGAGATACGTTTGAAACCAGTGACGGGGGAAGCCAGTCTGCCGTAAAAATCAGAGCGGCCAACCCCAAAGACTGGGGGGACAGGGCGCCGTGAAATGGCTCGAAATAGAGGTGACCGTGAAAACGGCGGACGCGGATGTCGCCGGCTTGCTGCTGTATGAGTTGACGGGGCGCGGGGTGGCGATTGAGTGCGGAAAAGTGGAAGAAAGCCACCTCGCTTCGTTTTCTACCGGAACGGTGCGGGTTAAGGGCTACCTCCCGGCCACGGCCGCAGGAAAGCTGGAAAAGGTGCGGGCGGCGCTCACCCAGTTGGCGGTGGAACCGCTTGCGGTGCGCGAACTCCCGGAGACCGACTGGCTGCAGCTCTGGCGGAGCCACTACACCACCTTCAGGGTAGGCGAGCGCCTGGTGATCCGGCCGCCGTGGGAGGATTATGAACCGGCTCCGGAGGACCTGGTCATCACCCTCGACCCGGGTATGGCCTTCGGGTGCGGCACCCACCCGACCACGCAGCTCTGCCTGGAACTCCTCGAACGAGCCGTGCGGCCGGGGGTGGTGGTTTACGACGTGGGCACGGGCTCTGGCATCTTAGCGATTGCCGCCGCCCGCCTGGGCGCGGCGCGGGTGGTGGCGGTGGACGACGACGAAATCGCGGTCCGGGTGGCCCGGGAAAACGTGGCCCGCAACGGCGTGGAAGCGGTGGTCGGCGTTGTCCAAGGCGACCTGCTGCGGGGGCTGGCCGAGCCGGCGGACGTCATCGTCGCCAACATCGTCGCCGGCGTCATTATTGACTTCGCGCCGGCGGCCGCCCGGCACCTGCGCCCCGGCGGCTCCTTCATCGCCGGCGGCATCGCCGCGCCACGGGAAGTTGAGGTTAAGGCGGCGCTGGAGAAGTTTTTCGAGATTCGCGAGACCGCCTGCCGGGAAGACTGGGTGGCGGTATGGGCTGTTATTAAAAACTAATATATTTCTCGGGTTGTCTGGAGATAGCGACGGTTTATCGTGAAGAAAAAAGCCCGCCCCCGGCGGACTTTTAGGGGTTAACGAAGGTCGTTTTTCTTTTCCCAGCGACACTGCAGGAAATAGAGCAGGAGAAAAATCAGGAAGGCCGTGAGCAGGCCGACGGTTCCACTAAGGAGAAATTCGCCGACGGATGCCGAACCGCTTTTTCTTGCGAAGAATGCGGCTGATAAGCCGGCTGCTAACCCAATAAAGATTCCCCTGGCGGCTCTTTTTTTAAAGACTTCAGAAAACAAGCCCTGACTGGCGCTTCTGATTGTAAAGTAGGTAGTGCCAAGCATAAGAATTAAGGCGATGTCCCAGTATTGCCCCGGCCGTTGACCGAGATAAAGCTGTCGATAAAGAAGGTCTCCCATTAGCAGGAAGGACCAAAGTACATAGACATGGGCGGCGATTTTATGGGTAACCTGTTGGGTTCGCTCGTCTTTAACGATCGTTTTCTTTTTCATCCTTATAACCACGCCTTTCGCTGCACTCAGGCACAAAACATTATGAAAATGGGTGTTCATCCGTGGTTTAGTCCCTTACTCCGTCTCCTGCTCCTAACGTAGAACGTAGAACGTCGCACGTAGAACGATTTTCAGATTTCTCCTCCTCCACCCAGAATAGTTGGTCCAGGGTTTTTCCGAGCGCGCGGGCGATGAGCAAACAGAGTTTCAAAGTGGGGTTGTACCTGCCGGCTTCGATCAGGCCGATAGTCTGCCTGGTGACGCCTACGGCTTCGGCTAATTGGGTTTGAGTCAGGTCTTTTTCGACCCGGGCCAGTTTGACTTTGTTTCTTATTTTAAAATCTGGCTTCATCTCTTTTAGACCATGATTTATTTAAAGATATCAGTTATACTGAACTAACAGGATGTAATATTTATATTACAAAGTGTAAGGTATATTTTCTATTTTGTCAATGGTAAGAATAGCGATTAATTTACGGCTGCTCAGGTCTCGGCTGGTAAGGTTATAGTAGAATAGTAAGTGGCGGGTTGGGTAAAATCCCGGTACGCTGGTTATTGGAAATAAAGGATTTCAAAGATGAGCAACGCTGAAAGTGTAGCAGCTTGCTTTCGAGAAGGCTTCAACTGCGCGCAGGCGGTGTTGTCTGCCTACGGACCGGGTTCGGCCTGGGCCGGGAGACGGCGCTGAAGGTGGCGGCGGCTTTCGGGGCGGGGGTCGGCCGGATGGGGGAGCGTGCGGCGCCATGACGGGTGCCTTTATGGTTATCGGGCTGGCACACGGCGGGACCGGGGCCGGTGACGACGAGGCGAAGGAGAAGGTTTACCGGCTTGCCGGCGAATTCGTCAACCGGTTCAAGTCCCGGCACGGCTCCGTCAGGTGCCGGGAACTGCTCGGCTGCGACCTGGGCACTGCCGAAGGGATGAATTGCGCGAAGGAAGCAAAGCTTTTCGAAACGCGGTGTCCGGGTTTTATCCGGGACGCGGCGGAGATCTTAGAAGAGCTGCTGAGATTGAAGGACGGGTAAGCGGGAGCGAAACAGGCTGAAACAGCCGCCGGTGCTGGCAATAATTGGTTATTTTCGAGGGAGTGCCACATGCGGCCCAGCCGCACAACGAGGAATAAAAATGTAGGACCTACGGCAAGACCGGAGCCGCGCCGTATGACGAACCGCGAAGGACGGTTTCCAGGAATCAGCAGAGGACTCAGGCTGCCGTTTGTCAAAAGCTTTATTTAAAAGGTGATGGTGGGAATGACGGGGCGCGTGATAGCCGTACTGGCCTGCAGGGTGTTTGCAATATACGTCGTGCTTCAAGTAATAATTCTGCTCTGTACGGTGCCTGTGCAGATCGGCCCGGTATTGCAGAATCCCGGAGAAGCGGGCCGGCTGCTCGGTGCGCTTTCCACGCTTGCGGTCATCGTGCTGCTGGCGGGCCTTGCGGTCGTGCTCTGGGTCGGAGCCGGGCGGATCGCGCGGGTGATGGTGCCGGGCGATGACGCTCCGGATGCGGGGGCAGGACCAGCCGCGGAAGAAATCCAGGCGGTCGGGTTTTCCATCGTTGGGCTCTTGGTCCTGATTCGGGCTGTCCCCCACGCTGCCGGGGTCTTTTTCAATTACTGGTTCCTGGAAAGGGGCGCGCTGGCCAATCAGTCAATGAGTGGGCATACCAAGATTCAACTGGGTACCGCGGCGATCGAACTGGTGCTGGGGGCCTGCCTGTTGTTTGGGGCGCGCGGCCTAACGGGAGTTTTGAAAACCGTGCGGCAGGCGGGTTTGAGGGGCCCGGACGGCGGGGCGGATTAGCATATTTTGCCCGACTTTCACGACTGGGAACAGGGCGTGATAAGCTTCGTCTGGAAGAGCAGGAGCGGGCGCGGCACGGTGCTGGTCGTTTGCAACTTCACCCCCGTACCCAGATACAACTACCGGGTCGGGGTCCCCCGCGGCGGCGTCTGGAAAGAGGTGCTGAACAGTGACGCCGAGGTATACGGCGGCAGCGGGCACGGAAACTTCGGCGCCGTGGAGGCCGTCCCGGTGCCGGCGCACGGGCGGTATTACTCTCTGTTGCTGACCTTGCCCCCACTCGGGGTGCTGTTTTTTATCCAAGAGGAAACGTAGTCCCCGGCGGTTTCTTCAGCTCATTTTTAAAATTTTTTCAAGATACGGTTCCGTTTTCTATCGTTTACGTTTATAATATATTAAACGTTCTAAATCATCTAAAGGGTAAAGGTGGGTTTATGGACGAGAAACTGCACAAAGCGCGGGAGCAGCTGGTGGCCGCCCTGGGGCGCCAGAGCAGCTTCTGGGGCCTGGGAAAGATAACCGGCGAGCTGTATGCGGTACTGTACCTCTCCGAGAGGCCCTTAACGCTGGCCGAACTGGCGGAGGCGCTGGGGGTGACCAAGGGGAACGTCAGCGTGGCGATCCGGGTTCTCGAGCAGCTTGGTATGGTGCGGCGCAGCATGCGGCCGGGCGACCGCCGGGTTTTCTTCGAAGCGGAGCTCGACTTCTGGTATATCGCCCGGCGGGTGCTTGAGCAGCGCCAGAAGCCCGAGTTCGACGAGTCGTTCCGGATGGTAGAGGAGGGCCTGAAGCGCGCGCTGGACGCGGAGCCGGGGAAAAGCCGCGACTTTGTGCTGGACCGCCTGAGCCGGTTGCAGCAGTTCTACCGGGAGTTGGACCAGGTGGTGGAGAAGATCCTGTTTATCGGCCCGAGTAGGGTCTTCGAGTTGATGAAGATCATGTTGCGGTTGTAATCGGGATGGCGGATGTCGGCAAAGGAAACGGGGCGTGGCGGTTTCGGGGGTCGGGGAGAAGTTGTTCACGACGATAAAGTCGCGCCGCGAATGAAATGTGTGTAGCGGAAAAGCGGCGTCGCCTGTTTCGACTCCCCAGCGAACACTTGAGACGCGCGGCAACCAAACTGGGCGACGACGAGCGGCGGAGGCGGGTCTGCGGCCACGGATGGCCCGGCACTCAGCCTTTGAGTGCCGGGTGAACGTGTGAGCGGGAGCGAAACAGGTTGAAACAGCCGCCGGCGTTAGCAATAATTGGTCATTTTAGAGCATTCCTGTAATCTCATCAGGAGGGAGTTGACCTAGAAAAAGACCTCCGGTAGAAAGGATTTAAAGTCATAACAACCCCATAACTACCGGAGGTCGAGAGAATGCGCGAGCGCGAAAAG
>JBFLYP010000031.1:0-21388 GCA_040756575.1 Bacillota bacterium
AGGAAATGGCGAGGGATGAGAAATAGTAAGGTAAACCGGTGAAATGAATTACAGGGAAGTAAGGACGGGAGGATGGAGTGCATGCTTTTGAAATCCTTAAGCCACCGTGAAAAAGAAGTTGTTCGGCTGATGGCCGAAGGGCAAACAATCACTGAAATAGCCAGGGAAATAAATATAAGCTGTGAGACAGTTAAAACACACCGAGAAAATATTTACAGGAAGCTGGGAGTTACCAAGAAAAGTAATTGCTTAAAGAAAGCCAGGGAATTGGGTTTCTTTGAGGAATGACATATCCCCCTTTTCGGGGAATAGCTTTTGTCGAAGGATGGCGGAAAAATCTCCCGTTTTGGGGGATACAAAGGGTCTCAAAGCATATGTTAGGATGAAATTGCGGGATGGTAGATTTATGTAAAGGAGGTGGATACAAAAGTGCTTGATGCGAAAAACGTGGCAATTTGTAACCCTGACGAGCGCTCTCTTTTTTAAGTGAAAAATTCTTTAAAAAAATTTTAATCCAAACACCTCACTTGTGTGTCATATATGTAGGAGTTAAAAAGTAGTTTCGTACCAATTGTACGAGAGGATGCGGTCCCGGAATTTTGGACGAGGAGGTGAGAAATGCAGAAGATCGAATGTCTATAGCGAAGGGGGAGTGTTATTAAGGTTCCGAAGGGGCACAGGCGCCGTTTCCATTACACTGCCTTTCCATCCTAATTAGGTTCATGCTCAATATTTATGGAGGAAGGGATGTGGCTTCTTAAATGAAACACTTCAAGTATCCATTGTTGTGTCTGCTTGCGGTGCTCCTTATCTTTGCTTTCGCTGCCGTAGCAACCGCCCAAGAACAGTCCCCTGCTGTGGTGGTGGAACAACTGGTTGCTGCAATGGATAGCCAACAATACGATGCCTTGGTTAATCTCTGGGTAAACCAGGAGCAGGGAAGCTTAAGACAGTTCCTCGGCGATCCAGATGCAAAAGCCAAGGCCCTCGGCCTTCACAGTATTAAAAGTGCCAAACTCCTGGGCCTTAAACAACTGCCGCTTGAAGCCGGTGCTCGTTACGGCGCCGATACTGCAGATTTTGTAAGTGAGTACGGGAACGTTTCCCTTTTCTACGTCGCCCTTGATCTACGGGTTAGAAACGAGAGTCATTGGGGCTTCATTAACGGCGCCAACTACCTGCTCGTTGTGTTGGTTCCCGAAAGCAATCAGTGGAAAATAGCACTCATGCCACAAGCCCCCGTGGCCGAACTGAACCAAGACGGGTATGGCTTCGGCAATGATGCTGAAAAGAAGGCCATAGAACGACAGAAGTACTTTGAGAAGACCGGCGAATTCATGAACGAAAACGGGATTGTCATCGAACGTCTGGCCGCCTCGCCGGAGCAAATCATAGAGGAAAAGGGCGGCAAAGATGCTGTTCGTGTTGCCGACGAATCCACAGTTCTTACGCCGAGCGACGCCCCAAGTACGGCAACTGATGAACATACCCGACCGTCGACCATTAACGTTCGGCTTGAGAACCCTACTAACTATCAGTATTATGGTCAGTCTGCCCCCTTCACCAAAAGCATTGATTTTTACTACTACGTTAAGAACGTCCTCCCTAACGAATGGGGCTATAGCTCAGAGTGGTTAGATAAATCGCTGCAATCCGGAGCTTTAGCTGTAAAAATGTATGGGTGGTATCATGTTTATCACCCGAAATGGCCGTCGTACAATGCAGCCGTTAAGGATAACATCCCCTCGTCGAACTACTTCCCCGATCAGACTTTTGAAGTTGTCAGTGAGCAAGATCGGACAACTCAAGCGATTAACGCTGTTGGTGGGATTGGAGTGGATAGGGCTGACGGATTGCTTTTTGAGACTCAACATTGGCAAGGGTATGAGAGAGAGGGCGGACAGTACGGAGGTACGATGTGGCAGTTGGGGACGAAGTACTGGGCTGAACAAGGCAAGGGCTACACCTACATGGTACACTATTACTATGATTACTCTCCCAATACGGGGGATCTACTGGCACACTTCTTTTACTACTAAGCAAAACTTGCGGGAGCCGGGGGAAGACGCGTTTCCCCGGCTCCTCACCATCGTTTCGGAGGTGAAGATCACTGAAGCGAGTCATTGCCGGTGCAGGGCTGGTTTTGCTCGTTTTTCTTTTGCTCGCGCTGCCGTTGCCGCGCGTGGCCGCTCGGGCGGCAAAGGATGAGTCCCTGGCCCGCACCTACCCGGTTCCCAAAAACATGTATGTCTTTCACGTCAGCCGGGAGGGAGTGCTGGGATTTGTTCCCGATCCGCGAAACCGTGGGGCAGGCTGTGCCGGGTTTTCTTGCACCCTCTACCGGAGTCCCGCTCTTGGGGCGAAATTCAAACCGGTCAAGACCTTCTCCCGTGTCAACATGGTTTTCAATGGCCCATGTTCCCACCAGGGCACCGCGGATATGGCCAGCTCACTCGCCTTCGTCTGGGCGAAGAAGCAAGAAAACTTTGCGCTTTACGTTTCCACCGATGCCGGGCGAACATGGAAAACGGTTCCCGGAACCGAAAGGGATAGCCCGTGCCCGCCCTTTGTGGTGGTTCTCGGTCTGGTAAATCCGCACCAAGCTTACGTGATCCCGGCTGAACCCACCACCCCTTTCTATGGGCGGCAACCGCTGTCGCTGCATCGTTTTCTTGAGACGAAAGACGGCGGTGTAACCTGGGAGCAAAGGTCGCTGCCGGGTAAGACCCCGCCTGCCGTGGAAGGCCTGCTTTTCCACCCCGAAGAACCAAATAAGATGTGGGTATGGCGGGGTTCAATGGGGAACTGGACGGGGGTACGTTATTCGGAAGACGGCGGTTTGACCTGGAAACCTGTTGAGGAGATTTACGGCGGCGGTCGCATCTCCGGGGTGGTATTCAACCCGTTTACAGGAGAGTTGTTGGTCACTGGGCGGCAGGTAATCTCCAGGTGGTACAACGGGAAAGGGGAAGACCTGCGCGATAAGTGCAGCCTGTCCTCCAGCGATTTTGAAGCCGGGCCGCCTCTTTTGGACATTCGCGGGAAAGAGGTGCTCATCCCGGTGGGGAATGCCGTTTATGCTTGTCGTAACGGTAACGTGAGCAAGCTTGCCGTTTTCCCCGCCTCTTTACTCAGCAAGGGCGGCAGCCTTGTCTACGCCTTCCTTTCGGAAGGCAAGCTGTACCTGTCGTTTATGAACGTCAAGGGCCAGGGACAGGTGCTGGAGTACCCGCTTCCGGCGGCATCCGCGCCCTGGCGGTGGCTGGTACTCGGCGGCGTTTTGGTCTTGGCGGTTCTGGGAGGTTTCTCGCTTCGCCGGAGAACCTCGACCACACGACCTGAGCAGTAATCGGGATGCACCGGAGCTCCTCCCGGCGCAAGCAGATCGCGCCCGACCGCTTCTTCCGCCGATTTTGAAGTTGGGCCGCCGCTTTTCAAAGTAGCGAAAAAGTAGTGCTTGTTCCGGTCTTTAGCTGGAAGCGAGATCTATGACCTGTCGCCTCCGGCTGTATCGTACTCCGGTTACATTTGGGTTACGATCAACCATTACAAATCAAGCAAAAATGCCGGCTCTGAGCCAAGTGCGTACGACCTGTATAATAACTCTGACTACTCCGACTTGGTTTATATTTCTGGGCATGGGTATGATGATCCTAATGCTCGCTTACCGCTTTACAGAGCAGACGGCTCCTTTATCACGTGGCTTTACGTGGATGACAATGATGCCGGTAGTTATCCTTATATCGGAGCGAAATGGGTGACAGAACCATTGACAACGACTTCACAATGGAATGGCGATTTGGAATGGGCAGTTATCGCTGCCTGCAACCAATTAAATTTGAACGCTGAAACAGATCCCAGTGCTAAAGAATGGGCGCGAGTTATGTTGGGATCTCCCTGCCGGATTCACTCAATTATGGGGTATACTGGCATAGCTCCCGGAGACGATGTCGATACGACCATCACCAACGAGTTTAAACAGGACTTACTGTTACAGCTTGCTCCTTGACAAGCCCCAAAAAGAACGGCCCGACAAAGACGCCGAAATAAAGCAGGCGATCATCAGGATCTGTATCCAGTTTCCGACTTACGGCTACCGCCGGGTTGCCGCTGTTATGAACACGGGTTTCCAATATCAGCACCTCCCGTAAGTATCTACATAGAAGATACGCCAAGGTTCCGGTATTTGTCAAGGTCTTGGAGAAGTTGACGTGCAGACTGTGCGTGGGAATACCTGATGAACAGGGAGAATTGGGGGGACACCATACCGCTTCGATTCAATACTCAGCACTGTACTTGAGATAGTGGCTGAGCGCCAGCAGCGGCCATACGTAGCTGTAGCTGTGGTAGTTAATGTAAAACCCGCCGGGTAGTCCGCCTCCTGTAGGGTAATTCCAGGCGGTTTTATCCCGGTCGGAAAAACGCGTCAAAGCCATGACACCGCGTTTCACCGCGGGATGGTCAGGCAACCCTGCCATGACCAGGGCGTCGACCGCCCAGGCGGTTTGCGACGGTGTGCTGAAACCCAGAGAGATATACCGTCTTTGGTAGTCGCTTAGACAAGACTCGCCCCAGCCGCCGTCCGGATTCTGAATGGATAAAAGCCAGTTGACCGCCCTTTTTACTGCTTCGGGTGTATGGTCAGGTTTTACAGCCATTAAGCCTGTGATCGCCGCCCAGGTTCCGTATATATAAGATATACCCCACCGTCCGTACCAAGAACCGTTATTCTCTTGATTTTCGACCAGCCATCTTACACCTCTTTCAACGGGAGTGTCCTTAAGCGACATGCCTGCATGGTTACATAGGAATTCTATTGTCCGCCCGGTCATATCAGCCGCCGAAGGGTCCGTCCAGACCGGTTTTGCGTTGGGGATGGGCAGGAGGTTCGGCCACTCCTTGTAGGTATTCTTTTCGAAAGCCGGCCAACCCCCGTCGTTGTTCTGCATGCTAAGCAACCATTGAAGCCCCCTGGAAAATGAAGAGCTGTACGGTTCGCCTTTATTCTCCGCCAGGTAATGAAGCGAGCGGAGACTGTAAGATGTATCGTCGACATCAGGGTTGATGGTGTTGTAATAGGAGAATCCCCAGCCCCCCGGTTTGCCCTTTCTATTATGGATGCTCCAATCAGCGTATCTGGTTTGCTGCTTCGATAACAGGAACGAGGCGGCTTTGGTAATAGTGGGGTCTGAGTAGGATAAGCCGGCTTCTTGCAATGCGTATGTGATAAGGGCCGTGTCCCAAACCGTTGAGGTTGTTTCCAACTGGTGGTAGATGCCTTTATCTATCATGCAAATCATTGCTTTAATGCCTTCAACAGCCCTGGTGATAACCGGATGGCCGGTGGCGTATCCTAATGCACGCAGCGCAAATATCATCAGGAATGTAGCTGTAAAATAGCAGTAAAGAGTACCATCGTTTTCAATGCGATCCAACATGAACTTTTCAAGCTTTCTAAGGGACAGTTGATGAATCGTTTTGAGCGGCAGCGGGATCATGCTGACGGTTCTTTTTATATAATATCGAAGTATCCGGGGTATTTCCGGTGCGGGTTCAATTTCCGAAGAAGAGGGAAAGAGGTCGGAGATGTCGGGATCGCCCGGTATTCTCGCTACATATTTTTTTGCCGCGCATACCAGGATCGGGGCGGTATGAACCCGGTTGTAACCGACGAGATCGAAAAAGTTTACCGGGAACCAGGTCGGAAGTAAAATCAATTCCACGGGTATGTTAGGCTGTTCGTTCCACGAAATTTTACCGGTCAGGGTAAGCACCATCTTAGTAAGGGCACCTGCTTTCCTGGGACCTCCTTTAGACAGGATAAACTCCTTCGCTCTGACCATCTTCGGATCGTGTTTTTTTACATATCCCGAAGCAAGGAGGGCGAAATAGTTGTCGACGGTTATGGACAGATTCCCTTCGGGCTCATCGGCAAAAAACTTCCATACCCCGGAAGGGTCCTGCCTGGCAAGAATTCTTTCTACCCGGTCTTTAATGTAAGCCTTGTCGTCTATATTTAATGTAAGAAATAAGATTATCGCATAAGCGTCGGTGATCGTACCCTCTTCAAAACAGAAGTACCAGGCCCCATCGTCTTTCTGTGATCTTTGGAAGAATTTTATAAGGAGCCTGACCTTTTCCTGCGCCTGTTCCCGGATGCTGTCCCAGTCCAGAAAATACCCCTCTATCCTTTTTACCTAACAACATATGTTTGAATAAAAGGAAATGCTAAAGAGGGTTTGTCGAAACCGGCGGGCGCAACTCTCCTGTATCGGATGCTCCTTGCTTGAGCAGTCCGGCGAGATGGCTTACCGTGGTAGTCGAATCCATCGAACCACAAGACCACCCGCTTCGGAATCCGGCGCGGTAGGCGATAGGCTGTAACGATTTTCGGCGAGTGTTTCGGCAGACATGTTTGTGGTACTCAAGATTTCAAACGTCCTATCTCCGAACTCTCTTGGGAATGGGGTAGCCCACCCAATTGCTCGCAGTTCAGCTGCAGTACGAAGTACAGCAGAGGCTTTCGGTTGCAAGCGCTGGTTAGGCACCAGCACGCCTTACAGTGCCTTGCGAATCTCAAGAATTCCCGCCAGCAACAAGT
Organism: Bacillota bacterium; assembly: GCA_040756575.1. Classification (GTDB taxonomy): domain Bacteria; phylum Bacillota; class Desulfotomaculia; order Desulfotomaculales; family Ammonificaceae; genus DTYU01. Next base: position 6,602 of record JBFLYP010000031.1, read on the forward strand.
CCGCTGAACATTTTTTGCATATAGTTGTCCTCTTGAAAGATCAAAGGATATTCCCTTTCCAAGTCGTTTTCTGATCTGCCTTGAGCATCAACAATCAGTTTCGGCGGTGTAGCTGTCAGGATGTAGCCGCTCAATACAATGCCCTTTTGCTGAAACTCAGGGTGATTACTCAACCCTCTCAGCGTGTTCAGGGCGGCAAATTTGTCGGCGCTTCCGGCCAGCCCATCGTGGTGCAGGCCGTGAGGTTCAATGAAGCAAACGCACGTTTTGCCGGTTTCCGTATTATGCAACCATAGGACAAAGTCGGGATAGAAACCGCTTCGGTGGAACAGGCCGACGCCGGTGTTCGACAGGTTGCGCAGCACATATAGTTCACATGATTCCATCGGAGGCTGGTTGTGATGCTGCCTCCAGTAATTTCGCAGGTCGGTGATGAAGCGCCTTTCGTCGCGGTTTAGTGTGGGTGGATGAATGGAGACAACCTGTTTCCAATGCCGCCCGCCTTCGGTCAAGATGGGGTTGAACAGGCTTTGGTCCATGTACAGACGGGGGAGCGGTTCTTCTACATCCGGCACCTGCGTTCCCTGCCGGAGCGCTTCAATCTCTCGCTGGAGTTGACCGGACTTGATAAGGGCTTCAATCTGCTGCAAAAACTGACCGGGGCGTATGCGGATCCGGTACGTTTCGAGAATGCGTTCATCATCGGCTGCCAAGTAAGCCGGAACAACATGCCTACTTTCGGCTTCGCGCTCCTTCATGCGGACAAAACGGTCGGTGTACGTTTTCAGCCATTGGGCGGCGGCTTCGTGAAGGCGCTCCGGGTCACGGGCTTCTTCGGCGGTCAGTTTGAGTGTACCGCACCGTTCCAGGATTCCGGGGAGCATTTGCGGCTCGATGTGCAGGTTGGCGTAGCCGCGGGCCTGTTTGTATTCCAGTAAGTCAAGGTAGAGGCGCTCGTAGTCGAGAAACCGGCGGCAGGGAGACTGCGGTGAAAAATCAATGGTGCGGCTATCGTACATCTGCCCACCAGCCACCTGCACACCAACCTGGTTCGGCATTGCAGCCGCTTGGGAGGTTAGCGCGGCTATACGCGGGGTCAGGTCGAGTTCTACCCGGGGGCCGCTGTCATCCAGGACCCAGGTGAGAACCGCCGGGTCAAAGCCGGGCGTCTTCTGCGGAACGGCGAGTTTGCCTGCCGGCCAGGGATGCATCTTCGTTACCGGCACTTGGATTTCCCGGCCCACATCTTCTTTTTCAAGAATGGCACGGAACGTGTGGATGTAGTCGGCGTTCCAGCCGAAAATGGCGAGCCGCTCCAGGAATTGGATGCCCTCCGGATGCTTATCGCCATCCAGGGCAGTACTCCTTTTGAGGCTCATGCCCTTCCCTTTGAGGCGCACACCACGCCCAAAGAGCTGGATGACCTGAGAGCCTTCGCCCTTGCCGACGTTGAGCAGCCCCATGGACGAAACGCGCCAGGAAGACCAGCCTTCGATGAACTTCTTGGCGCCGATGAGCAGGTGGATGGGGGAATCGGGACGATCAACCAGGTTAAACTGTGAGGGGCTGAAGTTGTCTTCATGAACAGTCAGGTTCAGGTGCTCTCCCAAGTATCTTTTAAAAGCGGACAGGTCGCCGATGTTGATAACGCCGAAGTAGGGTGCTTCGCCTTTTGTCGTGGAAAGGCGCAGCCCTAATTCGCCATCGGCTTGTTTCAACTCCCAGACCTCCAGCCCGCCGCTGCCGTGGAAGACTTCAGCACGCACACGCTCATACAGGTCACGTGCATTCTGGCCGCGTAGGTATTCGATGTGCGAAGCAAACAGGTCGTTACCCGATTCGGCATCCTGAAAGCCGCTGTTCCCGTTCAATATACGTTCCATGATACCGATAGCCCATCCCGGCTCCTCTAAAAAACGGCGCAGGAAAGCCAACACCTCCGCCACATCGCTGCGGCGCTGTTTGTCGCGGGTGTACATGGCATTGACGCTGCTCCCCAGGAGCACCCACAGCGGCTTTTCCAGGTTGTAGGGGCGGTACTCAGCGGAATGTCGCCTGTAAAGCCAGAGTTGATGGTAGTAAGTTAACAGGCCGCCGACCAGGAGTTCGTGCGCCTGCCCGGCGCGGGCGCTGGCCAGGTTCAGTACGCGGAAATCCTTGCCGTAACCATCGCCATAAAAGTGGGCGTAGGAGTAGTCGAAGAGAATCGCCTGTCCGTACTCCTCGAGCAGCTCCTTTTGCGCTTTCTTGCTGCTTGCCGCACCAATAGCCTGGGCGAAGGTGGCGCTGTATTCCAGTAGAAAGCCGTGCTGGCTCAGGCGCTTCTGCCGGGTCTTCCAGGTTTGGGCCTCGCTGCCGGTGCCTTTGTGTCCCTCGTCCACGATGACCAGGTTTTGCCCGCCGATCTCGTCGATGACCACGCTGACGCCGTCCCGGGAAGGTTCCTCGGCCAGCTTGTGGATCTCGATGACCTTTATTTTGGGGCCGAACAGCCCCCCGCGCCCGTGCGGGTCGTCAATGAACAGGGTCGCATCTATGCCGCTCTGGTGCAGTTCGGCCAGGTGCTGGGCGGAGAGGCCCTCGTTCGGTGTGATGAGCAAGATGTTGTCAAATTCGGCGCGGCCGTCCGAACGGCTGACCAGGGCTCCCGGATGGCGTCCGTGCTGCAGGTAGTAGAGCACCTGCCAGATATTTACGTGCATGAGGAGGGTCTTGCCGCTGCCGGTGGCCATGAAAAAGGCGAGGCGGCGCAGCCCTTCCCCCGTGAAGTCCGGGAAGTCCCGTAGCTCGGTCTCCTGCCCCCGCAGGTTGGCGGTGAACCGGTTTACGCTGTAGAGAAACGCGGCAGGATCACCGGTCAGACAGTCCAGGAAAATCTCGGTGTAAAGCAGCGCCAGATACTGGAAGTAGCGGAAGCCCTGAAAGTTGCGGCGGGCTTTGCGCAGCCGGGCTTCATATTCCATCACGCGGCGGTCGTAGGCTTCCAGTTGGTCGCGTGAAAGCTTCAGGCGCGGCTGAGTGACCAAACGGCCGAAGAAGTAACTCCGGCTGCTGCCGTCAGGGCCTTCCGGCAGCGGACGCAGCAAGTTTTTGAGCGTCTCGAAATCCTCTTCGCCCAGCAGGTGATGCAGGTAGCGGTTGAGGACCAGATAGGGCTGCAGGCGCGGCATGTCTAGCCCGCCTCTCCTTGCATCATCAGCCGCTTAAAGAGAGGATCAAGGGACTGTATGCCGGGAGTGGGTGTGTCGCCGTTGATCAGGATTTCCTCCCAGGTCTCGCCGCTATTGCTCATCGCGGTAATCTTGCCCTCCAGGAAGGCGCGCTCCGCCTCCACATCCAAATCCTCCATATCGCGCCACAACACCAGGATGCGGCGTTTGCCCTCGCGGTCGGCGGCCTTGACAACACGGTATGCGCGCCCGTTGTGCACCCAGGTCTCACAGCGGCACACTCGCAGGCCATATAGATAATTGAAGGTTTCCACCACGTCCACCGGCTTGTGCACAGGCCCGTCCTCGGTCAGGATTTCGAGGCTGTAGCGGAAGGGATGGCGCAGGTCTAAGGCGCGCAGGGTTGTTTCGGCTGCTTCCAGCGGCAGTTCGATCCAGTACCGCAGGCGGTAACGGTCTTCACCGGCTAATTCCCTGTAGGCGGCTTCGCGTTCTTTAGCCCGCTCTAATGTTGACGGCGCGGCCAGGTTGTGCAAGGCGTCTTCGTAGGACTCAAGGCGCAGGATTTTGACCAGGCGCGGAGTGCGCTCCGCTTCTTCCGGCGTGGCCTTTCGTTCAGGTTTGCCGCCCTTCCACTCCGGCGTGTACATCACCTTGGCGATACGCGGCAGGAGCACGGTATCGAAGTACTCGCCCATTTCCACAAGGATGAACTTGCGCCGCCCGCCGTCCTCGCGGTTCAGGTTGATGACCGCATGGCCGGTGGTGCCAGAGCCGGCGAAGAAGTCGAGGATTACAGATACTTCGTCTGTCGCTGAATCCAAGATGTACTGGTAATAGTCGGGGCCGTGAGAGAACGGAAAAAACAATCCAAGCGAATCAAGAGATCCCTTACCGCGCATACCGCTTCTATAGATGCTCGGTAGTTGATTTTCTCTCGCATCATCCAGCAAGGTCTTTTTACGAGGTATAGTGGTGTGATCGGGACCGAACAGGATCAGCCCCTGAGCCAGCAGTGAAGATATCGTGTCTGGAGTATATCGCCAACCGTACTCTGGTACTGGGCAAGGTTTCTTCGTTAGTGGATGTATCAACGGCACGTAAAACTTGGGGTCCGTGCGCCTGTCGGTAGCCGACATGTTGTCCGACCGGAAAACCTTTCCTTCGTCATCAAACATGTTGTAAGTCTTCTCTGCTGGTGAAAGATCTGGGTTGTCTTTAAGCCATACATTGAACTCGCGTATCGCCGCTTTGGTTGGCCCTCCGTACTTTTCGAGTAGGGAACGGGCCATTTTCGCTATAACATCAACGTTCTTCTTACGAACTGCAAGTTTAACTTCCTCAACGGTCCTCCAAACTACATACTCATGTTGCGTCGCAATTCCAAATCGACCAGTCACAGGCATTCCTCTGTCCCAAACAAGCGTTCCAGCTTTCACGCCTTCCATCTCGTCGAGCATCAAGGAGAAACGTTCGAATTCATACTCGTCTATGTGACACGCAAACGCCCCACCCGATTCCAAGGTCAACAAGCTAAGACGGACACGGTCGTACATCATAGATAACCATGAAGAGTGTCTGTAATTGTTTTTGTATAAGAAGCCACTGGTCTCTGTATTGTAAGGCGGGTCAATGTGGATGCACTTCACCTGGTCCCGGTAGCGCTCCAGGAGCAGGCGCAGGGCCTGGTAGTTTTCGCCGTACACCAGCAGCCCGTCGGTGGCTTCGTCCAGATCATCAAAGGGCAGGGCTTCCAGTAGGCGGCGCAGGAAGTCACGGCCAAAGTGGGCGGTGTGGACGGGCAGGGTGGGATGGGCTTCAAGAAAGGCTTCGTTCATTTCGCCTTTTGGATTAAATAGGTCCCTGGCTGGTTCCAGGGCCAGCCATCGATTCCATTCATCCCGTTGCTCGGCGTTGGCCAGGATCTCCTGCCAGAACTCCCGCGGTACATGCTGAATAGGAATCAGGTAATCGGTCTGCAGGACGAACTTCCTCTTTTCAAACAGGCGCTTCTGCGCGTCCTCGACGTTGGCCAAAAAATCAATCACTTTCTCGGCCAGGCGGCGGAAGGTACGGATCACGCAGCGCTTGGCCTCCAGGTCGGCCTCCAGGTCCATCAGGTGGATGACCTGATCTTTGATGTAAAACTCCAGCTCGCGGGTGAGAAAGCCGCGCAAGTCTTTGTGGATGAAGTAGTCGCTGGTGTTGCGCTTGCAGAAGTGGCGCAGGCGCTTGAGGAGCAGAGGCAGTACCGGCTTATTTTCTTCTTTATCCCTCTCGTTGCGCTGGTCTTCGGCCAAAAGCGCGCGCAGGTTTACCTCGGATACGGCTTCCAGAATCGCAGCCAGAGCTTCCTGGAGAACGGCTTCCTGTCCCTTGCTGTTGCTGCCGTAACGTTCCGCTTCCTCCCCCGTGGGCAGACGGTACTCAAAGGGGATGGTCAGTTCCCGGGCTTCGCCGTCCCATGCCAGCAGGTCCGGACGGGGGAAGAAGAAGCGGGTGTTTCCCTTAGTGTTATCTTTGGGGATGGAAGCCTCGGTCAGCGTGAAGCGCACGCGGTATTCGCCGGTCAGATCACTTACTTTGAAGGCATAGTCCTGGAAGCGCTCCGCGGTCTTCACGTAGTGCTGATCGCGGTTTGCCCAGGTGAAGAAGACCTCTTCCCCGTTGTAGGGCACAGCGTATGTTTCGCGCGCCCCGTAACGGCGCTTGGGGATGAAGTCGCCGTCCTCGTAGTAGCGGCTGAAGAAGTTATACAAGTGATTAAAGACTTCCGCCTTGCGTTCCTCAGCAGCATGAATGGTCTGGATTTGCTGCCGGGCGGCTTCGTATTTCGCGGCCAGTTCCCGCACGAATTTGATACCGCTCTGACGGTACTCCGGATTGATTTCGCCGGTGGATAGGATGGCGTCATCGGCAATATGTTCCCGCACCTGCCCGGCCAGTTCATGCAGTTCTTCCTCCAAACGTGCCTGATCCGCCCCTCCTAATTCAGCAAAGGCTGCTTCTGCCTCGCGGGGAAGCTGCTCATTGATGAAGGCTTCCACCTCAGCCCGTTTCAGGTGGAAAAGGCGGTACAGGCCGAAGTCCAGGTCGGCAAAGTCAAACTGGAAAAGTTCACGGAACAGGCTTTGCAAACGAGTAAGACTATCCATAGAGTCCCTTCTAAACTGTTGCTCCAATACTGAAGAAAGCTTCACTAATCCAATTAGTAACTGACAACTATCGTTTTTTTTATTCTCTAATTCTTAATTGTTCAATAACCTCAACGAAAAATCCTTTTAAGTAATCCAAGAAATGACAGCTGAATGGGCGCTATACGGCTCGTCTTTACTCCGTGTGCTACCATCAGCTCGATACGCTTGATAGCCCGTCCCTGCGGCTTCCGCAGCACATTTTTTACGCCCGGCCTTTCCATATTCCAGGTTTCCGGTGAAGGTGTAAGACCGCAATGACTTCAATCCGGTCTGCTCGTGTGAGGAAATACACTCCAAACGGAAACCGGCGCAGTAAACCCCGGCGCACACCGACCTCGATCTCCGGAAACTGCAAAGGGTTCTCCGCCACGCGAGCCAACAGCCGATCAAGCTCATTGAGGAACTCGATCCCGAGTCCGGATCGCTGTGCTTCATACCAGTGAGCGGCTTGAGCTACATCCGTTCGCGCAGCAAACCGGAGAGTAAGCCGTGGACTCATCGTTCAGACTCCTTCTTCCGCAACTCGCGCCGCAGTTCGCTGTGGACGTGATCCCAATCACGGGTATCGTCCAAATGGGCTTCTCCTTCCCGAAGACGCTCACGAAGCACCTCCTTATGCCATTCAGGTACCGGTACCTGCCCAACATCGGCAGCTATTCGATCCCAGAGAGACTGCACATACTCAAGTTTCTCATTGATCGGAAGATCATCGAAACCAGGTGGTGGTAATGGTAGACGTGTAGACATCGTATCCCCTCCAAACAGATCGTGGTAGCAATAGTATAACATGTGTGAGTATAACATGTGTGCCTGCCGAGCTCGATCCTAAAGCGTGGTCCAATCGGGCTAACGTCCTTGCGTATCAGCAGCGGGCGCAGCGCCGTCAGGGACAATTGGAAGACAATTGGAGGGTACTAAATCATCGGATCGAAACGAAAGATTTTCCGCCGCCTTAGAGAAAACATCAGGGCGGGACTTACGACTACTCATAATTCAGTATGGTGTCCCCGCAATTCCCTGTAATTCCCTGCCCGTAATTCCCTGTCCCCGTAATTCCCCCGGTATGGTGTCCCCGTAATTCCCCCGTAATTCAATTCCAAGAAACGACGGCTGAATGGGCGCTATACGGGTTTCACTCTTAGTTTAACTGGTACCAAAGCGTCCGGAAGGATAACTTTCACAATTTAGTATCACGATTTAGTATCACGGAAAAAGTTCCCATCCTAGTTTGATCCGCACGTTTTTGCTTTTGTAAATAGTCACGTATCCTCTTCGCGCCATCACGGCGATCAGGTCATCCACTTTTCTGGCGAACTGCTCGCGGGGAACCCCCCTCGTTCTGATATTCCAACGTTTCAGGATGTAGGTTGGCATCTTCTCGCGTACGCAGGAAAAATTAGGCCTCTCACGTAAAATATCAATAACGGTTCTGCTCAAAAAATCCGGCTTCACCCGCAACGCCTCATGAATATTCTGCGGCACCTCTCCGTCTTTTTTGTTCAAAGCTGATCCGTCTATCTGGTCTAATCCCTGTTCGGTATCTTCGTAAACGTCAACTTTATTATTTTCTTCAGGAGAATCTTGCATGAGGTTATGCTCCTCATCGTCTTCGTCTACGTCACACGATGGTTTTTCTTGGTCGTCTACAACTTCAGCACCCACTGGCGAGATGCCCATTCTGTCCAGAATTGTCCAAAGAGGCTCCATCGCTTTCTCCGGATTCGCATAGTACAAGGATTCCCGTACGCGGAAGAAACGCCAGCCACACCGCTCGAGTTTTCGCTGGCGCTCTCTGTCGGCTACATATTGGTCTGCCCCGTGCCAAAAATCGCCGTCACATTCCACTGCGAGTTGCGCCTTCGCACCTTGCACGACAATGTCGATGCGCTTGTCCGCAAACTCAAACTGAGGTACAATCCTGTATCCCCGTCCGGCAATGGCAAGGGCTACATCCACCTCAAACCAGCTTTCAAAAGGTTGGGGAGGCTTCTCAATCAACCGGTTTGCCCTAAATGCTTTCTCTCGCAATTTATCCGCACCTTCACCAATTGCCTGGGTAATCCGGCTTATAGGGTTGTATACGTAGTCAACCAGCCTTCGTCGGAAGCAGTATGCGCTTAAGTGATTGCTGGTTACGGAGTGGAACAGCCACATCTGGTCTCTGGCCCTACTTACCGTGACGTTAAACCTGCGTTGATCTGCTGCTTGACTCAGAACGCCTATCCTTTCATTTGGCGCCGCCACCATGCTGAGAAACATAACGTCCCGTTCATCCCCTTGGAAACTATATGGATTACCGCAGATGAGCTGCCGTTTTTCCATCTCCTCTGCGCCTAATCTGTTAAGTAACATATCCCTGATTAAGTACGCTTGGGCCTCGCCCTGAAGGGCAATAACTCCCATAGTTATCCCTTGGTATCGCTTATCCTGACAGCAGTTCACTACTACCTCAACGAGGGCTTCAGCTTCTGGGCGATTTATAACGCGTAGTCCGGTCCCCTCACGGTAGCCGTTCTGGACATAAACCGCCTTGACCGGTTCCAGCCTGTCTGGTGGATACTGCCTGAGGGGGATTAGAGGATCTGTCTGGTAACAGAGATCATTACTAAAATGAATGATTTCCGGCATACAGCGAAAGTGTTCTCGCAGGGTAATTCTGTTACTGAACCGGATCTGGGCATGGTTAAAAAGACTGTTTTCTACGTCAAAGGAATCGGCATGCTCGAAATCATAGAGATAATTACGCATTAGCTGCTGCACTTGGTCCCTATCTACGCCGACCGCTTCCGGACTAATCTGTTTATCATCACCGACTACCACCACGCGCTTGCCAAGATAGAGCAGCGGCAGGGCTTCAGGGCCGCACTGGGACGCCTCGTCAACGATGATGACGTCAAAAATGCCGGCACCAGCTTTAACGGTTTCGTAAACGCGGTGGAGCGGCATGATCCAGGCAGGTACGGCATCCCGGCACTCGTTCAGGTGCCGTTGCGCGTTCTGCCGGTGGGTATGAGCATGTTTGCCCGTGAATTTACCACCTCGTTTCATAGCCTGCTGCCACGCAATGAGATGCCGGCGGTGTTCTTCCTGCATCCGGGAAAAGCAGAAACTCCAAGCCTTGAGAGAAGCAAGCTCTGCAAGATTTCTCCTAATTTCATCATCAAGCCTGCGAGAGTGCCGTTCAAGGCTCTCTGAATCACTCTCCAGAAATTCTTCCAGCCAGCTTTTCGCTCTCGCCCAAGCCCATGCCTTATCCAGGTTCTTTAGGCGCTTTGACCACTCGTGCGGCTCACTGCAGCGGGCTAAAATGTTGGCAAGCTGCGGCGCCTCTTTTGCCAGCCTGACGATCATCTGCCGCTTCTTGTTCACGGAGGCAGCTTTCTGGCGCAGACCTCGAACCTGGGCCACAAGGCTATAGTATGCATTGATATCCCTTCTTTTAAACGTTTGCATGATTTCACCAACAATCGGGTGGGCACCGTGCCTCGTTGCAAGCGCCGACAGGTGCGCCTCCATCTTTTCACGTTCTTTCCTAATCTCCATTAATTCGAGTTGGGCTAAAACGGTCTGACCCGTTTCCGTAAGCTTATAAAGCGACGCGACCTCTTCCCATTGGGGACTGCTGAGCCCCGAGATATTTTTGATATACTCTGTTACCTTCTCCCTGAGATCATAGAGTTTGACGACGCTTTCAAGCGCTTCGTGTAGTTCCTCGATCGCCGCAACCTGCAGAGGGAAGGGCCCGTTATGCTGATCCGCCTTTTCGGACCACAATGTCCAGATATAGTCAAGCCGCTGTTCAACCGTAAGGTAGTCAATTAACTTCTCGAGGGCTCCGGTATTGGTACAGGTAAGTCCGTCCACCTTCACCCGGTCCAAAAACCCCCCGTGTATACGGAGAACCTTGGGCTTGAACATCAAAAATCCCCTGCCGCCGCCAGCCTCGAAGTGTGCCTTAAGGGCTTTGGCATCGTAGAGGAGTTTTTTTCTGTCCATATCTTCCGGGATAATAACATCAATCGTATCTACACGTAAGGCGGCATCGCGGAGCCCTTCTGCATGGCTACTTGAAAGCCGGAACAGCTCCTTCCATGGCTTGTCATTATCGGTCAATACATCGCAGACCGCCTGGGATATCCACGGCATAGGCCTTTTCAGGACACTCTCTGTCGCTGCTGCCAGTTCTGCGAGGCCTTGGACCAGATGTTCTATATTCTCCCTTTCAGCATGTAGGAGTGCCCGCCCTTCGGGTGAACGTAGAAGTTCTTCATTTGCGGCCACTTTCTGCTGGGCAGCCTGCTCCTGCAGGAAAAGAGTACGGACGGAGTCTTCATGAGGGAGGTCAGTAACCGGATCAGGGATAAATAAACTCAACTTTTCTTCCTCTTCGGCATTAAGTTCAACCATATCGCGGCACAGGCATTGAATTTCCTCCGGCGAAAGCGGTAGCGCCACCCAAGGCGCTATCTTGTCTACAAACCAGACGAATTGCTCCTCTTCAGCTTTAAGGCGCCGGGCGATCTCGGCTGCCGTTCCACTATAGGCGCCGTCCGAAACGGTATGTTTAAACGTCTCTGATTCCCTCAGCGCCATAAGCTTAGCATCAGCTTCCGCCTTAGCCCTGCGGTTTGCCTGTATTTGCATTTCAAGGTACTGAATGCGCTCGTCTGTATCGGTTTGATCCCATCTATCGAATCTGGCAAGGATGCCAACTACGCTTTTTTCAAGAGATTCCTTCTCCTCGGTACCACTTCCAAGAAGGTTGATGCATAGGGGCTTAATCTCTTGCGGTAACTTTTCATGCAGTACCTGCAGCGCGCGCGGCGTCTTAGCTGTTGCTAGCACCCGTTTGCCGGTGGCCAGGAGATGACAGATGAGGTTGGCAATCGTGTGCGATTTGCCGGTTCCGGGCGGACCCTGTACCAGGACGCCACGCTGCCGGTTGAGAGTCCTGATGATGCGACGCTGCTCGTCGTTTGCAAGCAGGGGAAATAGATTTCAGTTTCTTCGGAAGGTCTTCCGTCTTCTATTTGAGCCGTCTCGTGCTTTTCCCCGGTATCGAGACTCTCGCACAGGTCGAGAAACTCATGAGGTATTTTTACACCTGCTTCTATCTGCTCCTTTATCCCAGCGAGGAGGTATTCAAGTCCCCGCATGGAGCGTTTACGGAGGATGAGAGCCGGCGCATATTCCACGATGGGCTTGTCAGACAGGGACTTTTGCTGCGGTTCCAGGCGATCCTTATAATATTCTCCTTGACCACTGTCAGCAAGAGAATTGGCGATGGCTGCAAGAAGCGGATCAACCGCCGATCGGTCCCAGAAATCATCACGCAGGACAGTGCGGCCATCGTCAATAAGCTTTCTTGTATTAGCTGGCTGGTCTTCTATGTCGAGCATGTCCAGCTCGATGTTCACCTGATCTCCATCTGTGGCAGGCCCAACCGTAAACTTACCTATATGCGGCTCAAATTCCAGCGATGCCTTGGCTGCGACGAGATGCCTCTTTACCTCGCGACCGGACGGAGTTCGCCAGGTAAGAAGCCCGAGGCAGAAAACAAGCTCATACTGTTCACCGGACTTCTGCAGTTCCTGGTAGATACGAAAAAGGTCGGCGTATACCTTTTGTACAGCTGCATACCGGCCGTAAAGCTCGGCCCACGGCAGCCAGTGCTTCTCAAGATACTCATTCCAAGCCTTCTGCACTCCTGGATGGTCGTTCAGAAAAAGCGTTTCGCTGACTGTAAATGTCTCCCCGGTCGCGGGATCCCGCTTTTCCATTACCACCCTAACGGTTTCATAAAGTTCCGGCAGGTCTTTTGTATTCTGGAGCGATTCGTGGTTCACCCAGTCTCGGCACACTTCCGGAACCTTGGGCAGCGGCGGCTCCGGACATTTCTTCACTGTAATCCATGTGTCACCCCCCCGCTCATCTTCCTCACCCCAGACCCGCGTAAAGCAATATTTAGGCTCCCGGGGAATCTCGTATATCCATAGGACCTTCGGGTATTCGTCTACGCTCCGTACGATCTTAGCATTGATCCTTACGAGTGCCGCGAGGTACTCAATTAGCCTTAGGGCTTTATCTTTTGTTTTGATATTGTTGTCTATCGTGGAGTCGTTGTCTTGCATAGTCTCAACACTCTCACCTAACTATACCCAAGGTTTTTCGCATGTTAGTGGCCGATGATGTCGGGCTCCACGTCGTTAAGCCCAGCCGCTTTTCGCTAATGCGCTCGATGAGGTTCGAGAGGCGGTCGTCGGCCAGGTCGCGCACACCGTGCGTGGCGGCATTAAAGTCCACCCGGTCGATGATGCCCTTGAGCAGTGGATTCTCGTCGGCAATATCGCGCAGGTAAGTGGTAAGTCGCTCGCCGATCTTATCCGACAGCTTACGGATGACCGACCAGACGGGTTCGTCGGGGTTCTCCGGCTTCAGCGGCAAGTAGAAGCGGACAAGCTTCTTGTCGTGCCGCACCAAATCGAACGCCTTGGCGCGTGAGCCGACCTCCTGGGCGATGCGGTCCAGTTCGTCATCAAATACATCGCACAGCCGCTTGGTAAAAATCAACGGGAGAATGTATTCCTGTATTTAGGCGCGTCCTTAGCCCCGCGAATAGAGCAGGCAGCGTCCCAAATCCACGATTCCAATGATTTACCGTTTCCGTTGACTACCATTTCTTATCCCTTGCTTTTTTGTATTGCACCCAATAATAACAGAGTTGATCAGGCGCGGGTATACTGAATGCTTTGATGGAATAGCACCGATTGATAAAATCAGCCTATCCGTGCTCCGATCAAACGATTTGTTAGGCCCTGATACCCTCGTGATATATTCTCTATATATATAATAGATATATAACGCAAACTAATGGCCTCTGTAATAACTAATCAAAGGATCCTCGGGCGTCATGTGTCGTTTAATGAGATTAATTTTCAGGTCCTTTGGTGGAGCACAGAATTCCTTGTCAATAAGAATAAACTGGATCCCGCGTAATTCGGAAGTGGCTAGCTCGTAAAGTAATTTATGAAAACCAACGAATTGCTCACGATTTTCCCGTTCACTAATGTTCTTCATTGGGGAGTCTATAATCAATAATCTCGGAAGCAATGCACCAACCTGAACAGCTAAACGATGGATTGCTATGGCAAAGCAGCATTTAAACAACGTCTTCTTTCCACCGCTACCTAAATTCGAGAAAGAGGTTACGACTATGTCACCCGTTTCTGGAGCATAGACTTCAGGCATAAAATGAGGGGGCTTGATTGAAACTTGATCTGCTGGCTTAAAACCGGGGATTTTCGCTCGTACAAGGCAATCCAGAAATAGTTTTTCAAGTCTGTGTAAGTTCGCTGTGTCTTGTTCAGCAGCTTCACGTGCCTCTTTAAGCTCGCGACGTATTCGACTTTCGTCTTCCGCTAACGAATCAGCATACTTCATCTGCTGTTCTACCATCAGCGGAAGCCTTTTGAGCTTTTCTAACTCTCGAACCTCTTGTTCAATAGATGCCCTTCTATGTTCTAGCAATATTGCTGAAGAGAGATAGGCTGAATCATATCGACGCATTGCTGCATTTAACTCAGCATCAACATGAGACTTTGCCTCTTTCAATTCTCCGAGACTACGCTTCAGTCTGATTAATTGAACCTCATGCCTCTTGATTGCATCCTCAAGTTCTGCCTTACGTGCAGAAATATCTTTTTCAGTAACCTCTATTTCCTTGTCATTGGGTCCGAGTTCTTGTTCTAATTGCCCACATAGCCTACAAAAGCTATCTAGCCTATGTGGTAATGCTTGCGCGCAACGTGGACACACTTCAAATTCAACACCGCTAAGTACGGCCCTAGCTGCGTTAGCGCGACGGAATTTGATCGACAGAGTGATAATCTCGTTCAAATGTCGTTTATCCTCACTTATCACGGTCTCAACCGCTTTAATGGCATCCTCAACTGATTCAATCTCTGCAGCAATTTGTCGTCCTTGCTGGCTTAGACGATCTACAGCATGCCCGCGTAGCCCTTCGGCATTTTCGCGAGCTTCCTGGATTTCTTGAAGAATATCCGATAGTTCTTTTTGGAGTTTGTCAATTCTTTTTTGAATGTCTACTTCCGAAGCGATATTGGCTTCAGCGAGCGCTTCCTTTAGTGCTCGGGCTCCTTCAATGTAGCGTAAGCGCCGTTCTCTGATATCTTCTAATTGAGTCTCCAACTCCGCCACCTGCTCTTGATGAAAACCGATAATGAATCGCAAGACATCACGGCTCTTTAAACGTTTAGCCCAATGCGCCTCTGCATCTAGGAGAATGCTGCAAAAGCCGCTTGTTTTTCTCCTTCAGAGGCTCCAAGGTCGATTCTTCAGCCAAAACTCACGTAAGGTAAAACCCTTCAGCAATCCATTTGCTGTTTTCTCCTCTTTTTGAG
>JBFLYP010000032.1:0-18964 GCA_040756575.1 Bacillota bacterium
CCTGCCAAGACGATTTGCATCTTTTCTTCGGCTGTCCACTGACGCTTCGGCATGGTTCTTTTCCTCCTTGTTTTATCGCTCCCATTCTACCATGCCGTTTGTCTGGTCTTCTATGGGGTCAGTATACCTCGAAGATGCGAATACGATTTTGCAGCACTTGAAGGATCCGCGCCTCTATCGTACCCTCGAGAGCAAAATTATAAATCAAAACATCCTTCGTCTGTCCAATCCGATCAACACGTCCAATCCGCTGCTCAATCTTCATTGGGTTCCAAGGCAGATCAAAGTTAACGATAATATTGCAAAATTGGAGGTTCCTACCTTCACCACCTGCCTCAGTCGAGATCAAGACGTCGGCCTCGTCGCGAAACTTCGCCACCGCAAGGTCTTTGGTTTTAGAGTCCATTCGTCCATTGAAGAGAACCACCTTGAATTTACCGCTGAGAAACTCATAAAGATATTGCTGTGTCTCGATAAACTGGACGTAAACCAAAACCTTTTCCCCAGAGTGATGGTTCAGTAGCTTTTCCAACTCCCTGACCTTGCTTTCCGGACCGCAATATTTTTCAAAAAACCTAAGTACCTCGTCTATTTTAGAGATTTCGAAGCTATCGTAAGGATTTACAGGAATTTCGTCTATCTCGTTGGCTGACTCCAGTTTATCGCTCAGTTCAGCTAATTCCTCTTCACTTATACGTCGTCTAAAAACCTGATCCAAAAGACGCTCTTTTCTTCGCTTGAGCGCTCCGACCAAGGCCCGAAAACTACTGGCCAACAAGCGCTGAAAAGTAACCATAACAAATTTACCGGTTTGGTCCGAGCGACGCTCCGCCAAGCCGTAGTAATAGAGAACGTACTCCCATACCTTTTGGTAAATTTCCCGTTCTACTGCCGTTAATTGGACGTTAACAACAGCGGCCCTACGGCTGTAACTAATATCCATGACCTGCCGGCGCCGGTTTCGAACCATAACCCTACTAAGGCGATGGCTCCTGACGACTCTCCCAATTAAAGACGCTCTTTCAGAAGCGCTTGTTTCAAGTGAAAAGTTTTCCATTTTTTCAGCAACCAATTCTAAGAAGCCTAACAGTTTGTTAACTATTTCTTTTTCTGTATTTGGTAAACGGTCCATTTCTTTCGCAAGCAACCGAACCCACCTGTCGGCAATTACGGTTTGAATGTCCAAACCGTACTTCTCAGCCAATGTAACAGCTATTTCGTCATCTTCATCGTCCATAAGTTGGCAAACAAGAGCTTTTCGAACCAACCCTGACTCTGATGCGTTCTTTGGAATGTTAAGTACCCATTGGACAAATTGCGAAACTTCATTGGATTTATTATCTTCAAGCTCCTTTAGCAGTTCCATAACTTGATATGACATTTCATCCCACTCATTAATCTGGCATAGCTTCAACGTCACACTGAGGGCTTTTATTAAAAGCCGCGTTGAATTAAAGTCGTTTTCGGTAGCCGAAGAGCTCAAAAACCCATTACAGAATTTGATTAGAAAGCCAATTAACTTTATAAATCTTAAGCCACTACTCTGGGTTAATACCTGCTCAACAAGCTCAAGAATCTCCGCGACAGCCCTAAGGATTTCAACGTCGCCCTGGCCACGGTCCAGCATGGCAACGATTCTATTCGCAAGCCTAATAATTCTTGACCTGTACAACTCAAAGGTTTCATAGTCAAGGAATAGTGCAGGATCAAGCAACTCCACGAGAGAATATAACTCGAAGGAGTCAAGCTGGATAGGGGTTGCCGTTAAAAGAAGAAGCGATCCTGAGGTTTGTGATAACTTCTCAGCCAACCGATATGAATGAGTGGACCGGGTATTGTTGCCCTCGAGGTAACGCCTCAAATGGTGTGCTTCATCGAAAATAGCCAGATCCCAACCGGCTTGAGCAATCGCTTCCCGGTATCTATCGGACCGGGCCAATTGCAAGGAAACAACAATTTGGTCACTTAACGTCCAAATATTTTGACGGGGATTATCATTTTCTAAAAGCCTAATTCGGGTACTATCGTACTTAACAAACTTTTCATTAAATTTGCTTTCCATCTCATAGATCCACTGATTAACCAAGCTCGCAGGGGCCACTACTAAGGTGCGCTTTACCAGTCCCCGAGCTTTTAACTCCTTAAGGATGAGCCCAGCCTCGATCGTTTTCCCTAAACCAACTTCATCTGCAAGCAACATCCTTGTTATTACGCTTTGACAGGCCCGGTGGGCTACAAAGACCTGGTGGGGAAGTAACTGAACCCGCGCACTGCCTAAGGAACACATCTCGCCGCTCGTATACCGAGCATGAAGCCACGCAACGCAGGCTTTTAGTGCTAAATCTTGCGCGGGGTCGAATTCGCCGGCACATAACCTCCCATAAGCATCTGGAACAGTTATAAGGTCTGCTTCTGGAAGATTACGAAGGCCGGATGGCAACCCCACCTTATATAAGGTCTGGGTCTGGGTTTCAAGAGTTCCTACAACATACCCAAATGTAGCATTGGAACAGGAAAAAACCCTTCTACCTATCTCGAACGGCATCCATAACACCCCCGTTGCCGCACGGTAAGACATGTCGAACAAAAAGTACTGGATTCCCGCCGCCAATGAGACAAACTGATTCTTCGACGCCAGAATCCGCTTAAACCTAACATCCAATAATTTCTTATCAGATTTTGAGAGACTTGCCCAAGAAGTTTACCTAGATGCGGTTCTTACTGCGTATTCTGGAAACTTTTGTCGGGTCGTAAATATTTTCTCTGGATTTTTTCATTTTCCTGCTTTGTCACAACGGGGCCGGCCGAAAGAACCGGCCCCGTCCGGATAAACTACCTGGTCCTCATTGAAGTACCAGGGGCAGCGTCACAAAACGCTCCAGGTTGCGAGAACCGTCATCACTCATCCCAAATATGGCGCCGTCTGCTGCCCGGGCGGGCGATGTCGCTACGGCTGCCGGTTTGCGGGGTGGCGAAGGCGCTCAGGTGGAGGAGGCTGCCTTCATCCACCAGCGCCGCGCCGACGATGCCCCGGCCGCGCAGGCGAATATCCGTTCCCTTCCCGACCGAAGGATATCCCCGGATCTCGGCCTCCCGGAGCGCCTGCAGGACCGGCTCGAGCTCGGGTTTGCGCTTTGCGGTGCCGCGCCCCTTTAGTTCCAGCGCCTCCAGCGCGTAGCTCCTTAGGAGCTTGTCCCATAGCTTTTGAAGCGTTGCCGGCTGGCTGAAGAGGTCGAGGCAGGAGAACCGGCCGTTGATGAAAGCCGCCACGCCCGCCTGTCCCGGCTGCGGCTGCAACCCGGTAAGGTATTCTCCTAATTGCTTTTCGTAGCTTTCGTAAATATCGTGGACCGCAGCGGTTGGGCAAGCAACGCCCATCGCAAACTGCTTTCGGTTAACCTCCTGCCAGACGGCATCCTGATCGGCTACGAAAAACCCGCCGGCCGCAAGGTTTTGCGCCACCTGCGCCGCTTTGCCTGCCCGCAGCGTGGTGTAACCGAAGATGCCGGGGCTAAAACGGGGGCTGCGGTAGTGCCACCGGCCGCGCTCGACGCAGCTCACCGGCACCTGAACCCTCGTTTTAGGCGGGATGAGCACCGTCGCGTTCAGTATCCGGTTCTGCTTCGCCCCCACCAACTCCTCGCCGTCGAGGAGCAACACCGGCGCGTCCCCGGTATTGGTAACGAAAACGGCGTTAACGCTGCCGGCCTCGCTGACCTCGCTGATTTCGAGAACGCCCAGCCCCAGCGCTTCCTCCAAAAGGAGGTACGAAACCGTGGAACCGGCAGATACAAAGAGCGGGAAGATGCAGAGGTTGTGCCGGTGCTGCGGTTCGCCAATGGTAACCGCACCGAGAAAATCGCTTAAAGAAAAGGGCATGGTTTTCAAATCCTTTCTTTCTTATTTTCAAAGAACAAGAAGCCTTCGATACTGCCGCGGCTATTGGGGGAAGACAGTTTTTCGAAATTCCTGAAAAAAATGCAGCGTTTGGGGAAGGAATCTGCTGCGTTGAGGACGAAAGGGTAAAATGATGCTACGACTATCCGCTAACCGCGGGTAGGCGCGGGCCACGCAGGTGCGAGCTGCGTGGCCCGCTGTTTTTGTAAGCCTTCGCGCGCCAAATCCTTAATCTTTTTGACCTTCACCCCCTCGTTCCGGTTTTCGAGAGCCGGCCTCCTGCACCCGCAGCATCTCTTTAACCAGGCCCAGGAGGACCCGCTGCAGCTCCGGGTTCAGGCGCCTGACGGCGTCATATAATTCATCCGAAACATCCCCAAAGAGTGGTGGGGCCATCTTTGTGGATATCTCTAAAACCTGATCATCAGATCTGCTCGCAAACCGGCGCAACCGCTCCGAAGGCCGCGCGTACGGTGCCCGAGAAGAACAACAGAACTCCAGGAACGCTTCCCGCCTGGCCGCCTGTCTTCCTGCCCAGCGGCGGAACGGTTCGTCTGCGATGCCTCCCCCCATCAGCCGGTGAAGGATACCGGAGAGCCGGACGGCTTCCTCCTGCACCCTCCGGAGCCCGTTCTCCGACCGGTTCAGGATCTGCAGCAACGACGTCTTACCGCCACCGGCTGGGGCCAGAGTAGCATCGAGCTGCGCTAAGACCTCGGGTGAAGGCACGCCGCTTATGCCCCGCTCGATCTGGCTCAGGTACGATGCCGAAACTCCGCTCAGCCTTTCAAGCTCCCGCAGAGAGAGGTTTTGGGCAGAACGAAAGCGAACCAGCGCCACGGCAAGCCTGAGCCGCAAGAGAAGCTGACGGATGCCTATTTCAAGCTCGGAAAGGTAGGCCCTCTTTAACCACCCCACCCTTTCCACGGTGATTTCGCCGCGCGTCTCGGCACACTTTTCGAGCTCCGTCACGATCTTTGCGTTGTGCTCCCGGCAGAAGCCAACAAGTTTTCCCACCACCGGGACCGGATCGCCGCCCGCCCGCAACACCCCGAAGGCCGCCTCTTGCAGATCCGGCAGGAACTCGTCCGCCGGAAAATGCGGCAGATCCGCCTGCCGCAGATCTTCACGTTCGGCCAGCTTCTGAAAAGAGTTAAGCCAGCCCTCCAGCGCCGCCGCTACCGCCCGCAGTCTTGCTTCCACGCCGCGCTCATTCCCTGCCTGTGTTCATAACAAATGTGCACTACAAATAAATTGTATTCATATACACCCAACCTGTCAAGTAATAATTTTCCAGCCGGAGCGCAGACGAAAACGCCTACCCAGGGAGACAAACCAGAACCTGAAAGAAGTTTTCGAGCTATGCCTGGAGGAACGACCTATGATTCCGGAAGAGGTATCGCCCGGCCGTTGCTCCGGGAGATCTTAAGGGAAATAGGGCTTTCCCCGACGGAGCTTCTGGCTGAGTTATAAGCTCTAAAGGCTTCACGTAAGAAAAAATCTGGGTAAAAGGGTCTTTTCTTCCCCTATTACCCGGGGATACCATATTGGGGCAGAGAGACAACTCAGTACCCGTCAAAACGGACCTACGTAAGTCCTCGTCACCCGCGGCCGCCTGTGCCCTAACCGCCTGGCGGTCTCCTTTTCCGCTTCTTCCTTGGTTTTGCCGGCGGCGAGGCACTCGCGGTAGTGCTCCTGAGCGTCGGTATAGCGCAAGCCGTGGAAGGTCAACGGGACCGGCCGGGGTTTGCGGTGCCGGCGGACTAAACTGGTCAACTTTCATATTAGCGAAAACAGCAGTGCCCGTTCTTGGGTTTGTTTGTGCATTTTTTAAGGTTGTACTTCCTCCCCTCGGTCCTCGCAGCCCAGGACCGTATGCTTTCATATATGAACCGGAACTTTTATGTCCCGGCTTACCCGGTGACCAGGAAACCCCGGTCAACGTTGGGGCTTCCGGTCAGCCGTTCGCGACGGCTGACCAACACAAAAGGGCAGAAAACATCACTCCCCGTGGCCTCATAGGTCACGGATTGCTTCTGCCCCTGACAAGCAACTGCTCTGCGTCATGCGCGAGCAGCCAATAGCTTCACACCTACGCCCAGACGGTCACGCCGTCCAAGCAAAGTATTTTCAAGCCTTTATTAACTTTTGAGCCTTAGTTCAAAGATTTTGTTCTATGTCCCTCTTTTTACCTCCCGATCTTTGGGATGATTGGTCTAAATTAATACCGTCAGAACCGTTCAGCGAAATCAAATACGGGCACCGTGACGGTTTTCTTAGGCTTAAACTCACCCCTTGCGAACCGCACCAGTTCCTCTGCAACCTCCGGAGAATATGTTTTCTCCCCGCATTTGGTACAAACCTCTGCCGAAACATTCTCTACAAGGAAGAACTTATCGTCCTCCTCGTAACTGAACGTTACTGTTTTTCTCTCCACCTTGCCTCCACAGAACACACACTTCACTTCAAATTACCTCCTGGTTCTACAGTCAATCCACTCTTCTGGGTCCGGTTCATAAGTTGTTATAACCACAACCACCGGCGGCAGCGAAACCTGAACATGTAAATCTCTTCCTTCTTTCGTCTTCCCATAAATCAAACAGCTCGGAGAATACTTATCATCGGGATATTCCTCAATAATCTCTCCCTTCAGTATTGCTTCTTCAACCTCCTGGCGGTCTATAGATCTTTTTATCATCCTCTTTACTGCGTGATCCGAAAACCGGTACTCACCTTTTAATATCTTGTTCTGGATTCTTTTGATTTTCATCTAAAGTAATTCTTTTCCTCTCAGGATTAATTTTTTTCTTGAGCTTTTCTTGAACGGAAGGGTCGCCACCAAACAGCGCCACAACGATATTGGTATCCAATAAAAACTTACCACTCATTTATATCTGCCTGTTCGCAGCCTGCTTCGATAGCTTTCTTCATTGTCTGGGCCTCCTCCGGCGTTAAAATACCGGCAAAGCGAAGAAGCTTCTTACCAGATACGCCTTTAGGTACAGAAAGAGCTAACGCCTGGGTAAAATCAAGAACCCGCCGCTGAAATTCCGGCGGCAAGCGATCAAGCTGCTTCAGGATTTCCTTTTTTACCATTTCAGAACTCACTGTTTCCACCCGCTTCACAAACAATTCCTGCCTTCAGTATAATCGAGAGTAGCCGCTATTAGCAAGAGACCGTGCCCGTTGACCCCGCATCTAAAGCGCAAACCCATCACTCCAGCTCCAGCTCTGTAGCGAGACTTTTCGCCCAAGCCCCCCTCCGACACCAGTTGACATGTGCAGCGCGGAATTGTTGCCGCGTTTTATTTTTTCTTGGAGGTAATGGGGGTACAAAACAACATTAAGTTGACCGTTGGGGTCTAACTCGATACCGCAGTCTCAAAGGCTAAGCGGGCTTCCGGTTAAATCCCGGAGTGCCTCGAGGTTTTTTATCTGTAACGGGTCGGCATATCAGATAATCGTGCTCCCCCGGTTCGCGGGGTTAAACTCGATGCGCCGGATAAAGGTTCTAATGAAGTGATGGCATACGCGGTGGGAACTTTGCGCTGCGACTTTGTAGAAACTGCGAATATATTCTCTCAGACTTTGAGTTTCTATATTATTTAGCGCCGGCTGAGCAATAGTCAGCAATGGTGACACGCAAAACTCCCCAAAATTAGCCGATTTCACAATATTGGTGGAGGAGCGGCTCTTATACTGACCCCTATCAGGGCCTGTCATGACCGCTGGAGCGCGTTATCTCATGTTTGGGAGTCGCCCGTTCGCTCCCGAGTTTGTCTTCGAGCTGGGTGAGGAAGCCTGTCTGGCCCTTCATAATCTTTCGTTTAGCGATCTCGATTGGGAACCACGCTGCTCGATCGATTTCAGGGAACTCCCGGTGTTTTCCCGACTTCGGGGGCCACTCCATGCAGAAGGTGTTGCTCTTCAAGCCGGATGGGTCCAAGTCTCTCCTCATTGCCCACGCGTAGACGACCTTGCCGCTTGGCTGACGCAGCGGCTCTAACTGAATCACGTCGCCCACAGCTGTGAACCCAGTTTCTTCCTCGAACTCACGTCTCGCAGCCGTCAAAGGGTCTTCGTCTTCCTCGAACTCCCCCTTGGGAATCGACCACGCACCTTCGTCCTTCTTGGCCCAAAACGGACCACCTGGGTGTACGAGTAGAACCTCAAGACCACCTGGCGTCTCGCGGAAAAGCAGAAGTCCGGCACTCTTTTTCGAGATGACGGCTAACCTCCCGTATGAAGACGTATGAAGATGCTGTTTCTTCGCTGCAAGCCCCTACTTCAGTAAGGAGTATTTGATGGCTGTGGAATGAGGATCGGCCCGGGATATTTGGGCCACCTTAAGAAGCTCCCTTCTTCACGCGTTCAGACGCCTCTCGATAAAGAGTCAGCAATCCCTCGGAGAAGTCCGCTCGGAGGCTCCTTTTCCCCAGAAGGACCTCTTCGGGAATAGACGCAAGTTCCCTTTTCACCCGCTCTCTTAAGACCGCAAGGGGTTCGGGCGGGAAAAGGGCTCTCCCTCCCCGCATAACCGGAGAAAGCAGGACCTCGCCCGGCAGGTCCTCTTCCCTTAAGGCCAGGGTATCCTTTGCCACTTTGTCCCCTTCTTTTTTCCGCAAGACCTGTTTTTTCCCGGGAAAGGTCACCTTTCCTTCAGAAAGTTTAAGCGCCGGTTTTCCGGCGTATTCGGCAAGTTTATACGCCAGGTCCAGATACGGGGCATCGGCCGAGACCCCCATCTTCGTGCCCACACCGAAGGCGTCGACCGGGGTCCCAGAGGCCACAATTCGGCGGACTTTTTCCTCGTCAAGACCTCCGCTCACGAAGATTTTCGCCTCCGGAAGGCCCCCTTCGTCGAGGACGCGCCTCACTTCCCGGACAAGCTCTTCGACGCGGCCGCTGTCAAGCCGCACCCCTTTGAGCCTGAACCCTTTTTCCTTGAGGGCCTGAGCCACCCGTACCGTGGTCCGCGCCCCTTCCAGCGTGTCATAGGTGTCAATTAAAAAGATGGAGTTATCCGGAAACTCCTGAGCAAAGGCGAAAAAGGCCTCTTCTTCCGCGGCAAAACTTTCCACGAAGGAATGGGCCATGGTCCCGGCAACGGGGATGTCAAACAGCCTTCCGGCAAGCACGTTGCTCGTGGCGGAAAATCCGGCAAGATAAGAGGCTCTCGCGGCGTGGAGGCCTGCCTCCAGTCCCTGGGTGCGCCGCGCCCCGAAGTCTACGCAGGGCCTTCCCTGAGCCGCAAGCACGCACAAGGCAGCCTTGGTCGCTACCGCGGTCTCGACATTCACGAGGTTTATCACCAGGGTTTCGATCAATTGGGCTTCGGGCAGCGGCGCCGTTACCTCTACCACGGGTTCCTGGGCAAAGAAAACCGTTCCTTCTTTTAAAGCCCACAATTCCCCGGTAAAACGAAAACTTTTGAGGTAATTAAGAAAGGAGGGTTTAAAGAGTCTCAAGCTTTCTATATAAGCCAGGTCGTCCTCGGTAAAGCGCAAGTGTTCCAGGGCCGAAAGCAGGGGTCCGAGCCCGGCGGCGACGAGAAAAGTCCGTTTCTCCGGAAGCTCCCGCACAAAGAGACTGAAGGTGGCCTCTTCGAACATCTCCCGTTCCACATAGACCTGGGCCATGGTGAGTTCGTAAAGGTCCGTAAGGAGGGGGGAAAGGAGGAACCAAGGCTTCATTTTCCGGCTCTCCTCTGAAAATAGTACTTCTTTCGCAGGGCGTGGCGATAAGCTTCGCATTACTTCGTCGGCCGGGCGGGTCCGAATCCTCACGTACCACCAAGTACGCTCCGGTTCGGCCCCGCCCGGACCTCCTTGTCCTGCTCGCTTCTCGCCACGTTTCGTTGATGTTACACTACCGCATCTAAGTAAACAGCTTACGGGTCCCTATTTTCGTTCCCGGTGGCGACGATGAATCGTCGTGGGGCGACTCCCTTATAGAATCTGGGCCCGATAAACGCGCTCCATACGCTTCAGGGCAAAGGCGTGGGCCTCAGGATCAAAGTCTCCCACGGCTTCTTTAAAAACCGTAACCTTAAAGCCCCGGAAAAAGGCCCCGGCCGCGGTATCCATCACGCAAATGCTCGTGCACACCCCGGTAAGACAGACTTCCGCGACCGAAAGCTTCTGCAAGAGGCCCTCAAGTTCCGTCCCAAAAAAGGCGTCAAAACGGGTCTTATATACCACGAAGTCCCCTTCCCTTGGGGTGAGTTCCGGGATGACCTGCGCACCCCAACTGCCCCGGACGCAATGCTGAGGAAAGGCCTTGAATTCTCCGTCCTCGGGATCGTGGGCGTCGCAGGCGTAAATCACGGGTTGGTTCAGGCGGCGGAATTCCTCAATCTTTTCTCTTATGGAAGGAATAATCCTCCTTACGGCCTCCCCACAAAAAAGAACTCCTTTCGGGTCCATAAAGTCGTTTAACATATCTACGACCACGAGGGCCCGCATCTTCTCCCTCCATTCTTATCAACCGGTTCACTCCGAAACAGGCCGGCGTCGCAGAAAACCCAGCACTATTTTACCATACTACGATGTATAACCTCGTGAGTCATCTGTTTTTCCCGTCGCTGGCGTTGCCGTCTGACGTAAGGCCCGCGAACAGGCCGTGCCCATTTCTTCTGCGTGGTGCAGGTGGGCCCGGTGTAGACCGATTTCGGTATGCATCCTCGTCTAAAATTCCAGCACACCCCGCCAGCCGTCAAGCGCCGCGAGCGCCCTTTCGGCCAAAGCCAGGTTGCGCCGCCGTCTGTCCCGGACCTTTTCAGCCAGCGGTAGAAACAGTCCGTAATTAACGTTCATCGGCTGGAAATTTTTTGGGTCGGCGGTGGTAATATAACGCATCAATGACCCGTGGGCCGTTTCCGGCGGAAAAAGTACGGGAGGAAGTCCTTTTGCCTGCCGGGCGGCACCGATCCCTGCAATCAATCCTGCCGCCGCCGATTCCACATAACCTTCGACGCCGGTTATCTGCCCGGCAAAAAACAGCCCGGGCTGCTTTTTACACTCGAGCGTAGGTTCTAAAATCACCGGCGCATTAAGGTAGGTATTCCGGTGCATGACTCCATAGCGGACAAACTCTGCCTTCTCCAGACCCGGAATAAGCCGGAAAACCCGCTGCTGTTCGCCCCACTTCAGATTTGTCTGAAAACCGACCATGTTGAAAAGGGTACCCTCGCGGTTGTCTTGCCTAAGCTGAACTACTGCATAAGGCCGTTTGCCGGTTCGCGGGTCCACAAGACCAACCGGTTTAAGCGGCCCGAAAAGAAGGGTTTCCCTGCCCCGCGCCGCAAGCGCCTCAATCGGCATGCACCCCTCGAAGTGGGTCTCTTTTTCAAATGATTTCAACGGCGCACGCTCCGCCGCCAACAGGGCGTCATAGAAACGATTGTACTCCTCCTCATTCATAGGACAGTTAAGGTATGCAGCTTCACCCTTTCCATAGCGCGAAGACCAGAACACCTTTTCCTGGTCAATTGAATCGAGAGTCACGATTGGCGCCACCGCATCGTAAAAATAGAGATACCCTTCTCCGGTTAATTCCCCAATAGCCTTCGCCAGCGCTTCCGATGTCAGCGGCCCGGTAGCGATAATGGCCGGGGTATGCTCGGGGATTCTGGTTAGTTCTTCCCGTCGCACTTCTACCAAGGGCTGCGTGGAAACGGCCTCGGTAATGTACTCTGAAAAAGCCTTTCTATCCACCGCCAAAGCACCACCGGCAGGCACCCGGGTGTGGTCCGCCGCCTTCATTATTAAAGAGTCCAGACGCCGCATCTCCTCTTTCAAAAGTCCCACGGCGTTTTCCAGGGCCATGGCTCGGAGCGAGTTGGAGCAGACAAGTTCGGCAAAACCGCCGGTGTGATGCGCCGGCGTAAGCTTTGCCGGCCGCATTTCGTATAAAATAACCGATACGCCGCGCCGGGATACCTGCCAGGCCGCCTCCGCACCTGCAAGACCTGCGCCGACTATCAATACAGGTTTCACGTAATTCGCTCTCCTCTTACCGGCATTTTAAAGCCGCATTTCTTATCCGGGCAGAATATAACCTCCTGCTGGCGCAATTTCTTTCGTACCATTAAGTTATCGCAGTTAGGACACCTTTCCTTTACCGGCTCGTACCAGGTGGTATACCTGCATTCCGGGTACCGGCTGCAGCCGTAAAAGGACCGTCCCTTTTTACTATACCTCAGGACCAGTTCCGCACCGCACTCCGGGCAGGGAACCCCCGTTCCTGTATTAAATGCGCGCGTGTTCCGGCACTCGGGAAACCCGGGACACGCAAGGAACTTGCCAAAACGTCCTGTTCGAACTACCATCTGCCGCCCGCACTTTTCGCAGACTTCGTCCGAAACCTCTTCGGCGATCTTGATTCGCCCCAGCTCCCGGTCCGCTTTGGCCAGTTCCGCCTTAAAAGGTTCATAAAAATCCCTGAGAAGCTTGACCCAGTCAGCGTTTCCTTCTTCCACCGCGTCGAGCTTATTCTCCATTTCCGCGGTAAACTCCACATCAATAATCCCGGGGAAGTATGCCCTCAGTAACTCCACAACTGTTTTCCCAAGCTCGGTGGGCTGCAGAGACTTGTTCTTGCGAATGACATAGCCACGCTTTATGATTGTCTCGATTGTGGGAGCATACGTACTCGGGCGGCCGATGCCGTTTTCTTCAAGTGCCCGTACGAGCGAGGCCTCCGAGTAACGGGGAGGCGGCTGCGTCCAGTGCTGCTTCGGCACTAACTCAAAGAGGGACAGGTATTCTCGTTCAGCCAGTTCGGGAAGCGCATTCGATGAATCCTCCTCTTCCACCTTTTCTCCCGTGAGGCGGAGGAAACCGGGAAAGCGGACCAACATCCCCGTGGCCCGGAAGAGGTAATTTCCTGCATTGATATCCACGCGCGTCACATCCAGAACAGCAGGTGCCATCTGGCTCGCAATAAACCGCTCCCAAATCAGGCTGTATAGCTTGGCCTGATCCTCCGATAAGTATTTCTTCACTGCTTCCGGAGCCCTTAGGACGGACGTGGGTCTTATCGCCTCGTGTGCGTCCTGTATGCGGTTGCGTTTAAGAGTGCCGGCTTTATTCCCTTTATTCCCTTTATTCCCTTTATTCCCTTTATTACCCCCCACGTATTCTTTACCGAACGTTGTCGTGATGTATTCCGCTGCCTCTTTACGCACCGTGTCGGAAACCCGTACCGAGTCCGTCCGGATATACGTGATTAAACCTACCGGCCCTTCCCTGCCCAAATCAACACCCTCATAAAGCTGCTGTGCAAACAGCATTGTTCGCTGAGCGGTAAAACCAAACCGGCGGTGGGCTTCCTGCTGGAGGGTGCTGGTGGTGAACGGAAACGGCGGTTTCTTAAGCTTCTCCTGGGTGGTGATACGAGAAACGACAAACGGTTTGTCCTGAAGCTCCTTGAGGATCGCATCCACCTCTTCTTTGGAATGCAGGCCTATCTTTTCGTCCCCTCTTTTTACGAGCCGCGCTTCGAAAGGCGGTAAATCCCCCTTGCCGAGCTTTGCGGTAACCGTCCAGAACTCTTCCTGAACGAACGATTCAATCTCCTTTTCCCGGTCGCATATCAGGCGCACCGCAACCGACTGCACCCTGCCCGCGGAAAGACCGCGCTTGACTTTTCGCCACAGCAGCGGACTGAGGTTATAGCCAACCAGCCTGTCGAGCACCCGCCGTGCCTGTTGTGCGTTAACCTGGTTGAAATCTATGGGACGCGGCTTCTTCAAGGCCTCGGTAACCGCCGTTTTTGTTATCTCGTTAAACTCCACCCTGCAGGGAGCTTCGGCAGGAATATTCAGGAGGTTGCAAATGTGCCACGCGATCGCCTCGCCTTCCCGGTCCGGGTCCGAAGCCAACAGCACCGCATCGGACTTACTTAAGGTACTCTTGAGCTCGCGAATCGCCTCTCCCTTACCCCTGATTGTTATGTACTTGGGGGTAAATCCGGATGCCACATCTACTCCGATCTCACTCTTCGGCAAATCGCGGACGTGACCCATTGTTGCCTTGACTACGTACCGCTTTCCTAAAAACTTGGAAAGCGTCCTGGCCTTTGCCGGGGATTCAACAATAACCAGCGTTTTCACTCGCGAAGATCACCCCATGTTTACCCTTATTCAAACTATTCTTCCGTAACGGCTGCCCGGCTCTTTAAAACGATTGCCAAAAAACCTGCTGTTTATAACTTTACTGCTTTCGGCTGAGCAAACCATCACTCCGGGATGCATTTTTGAGTCTGCCTTAGCCCTATTTATAAAACCCGTCACATAATTTAAATTTATATAGCTCACCGCCTAAACTTACCTCGAAACCTAATGCGTATTTTGACGCACTGATACTGTTCCCCCTGCGACTTTAACCGCTGACTTGTGACTCGTGACTGCTAAGTTTTCACATAAAGGCCCCCCGGCAAAGAGCGGATGAGACCTTTTAATTCAAGGTATACCAAACCTGCAAGCACCCTGTGGGCAGGTGCCCCCGTTCGTTGAATAAGGGTTTCCCGGGACAGTGCCTCGTGGTTCAGCAGTTCGAACAATGTGGCCTCCAAATCATTGAGCGCGGGAGTTCCGCGGATTTGACCGAAAACTGTACCCATCCCGATGCCCTCCAGCACATCCGCTGCACAGGTCACCGGGCGAGCCCCCATCTTTATCAAGTTGTTGGGGCCCCGGCTTACCGGACTCGTAACGTTACCGGGAACCGCCATTACCTCCCGTCCATATTCAAGTGCGAGGTCCGCCGTGATAAGTGCGCCGCTCCGCTCCCCCGCCTCCACCACCACAACCGCCCGGGAAAGTCCTGCAATGATGCGGTTGCGGACCGGAAACTGCCACGGTTGAGCAGGTATACCCAGGGGAAATTCGCTGACCACCGCTCCTTTAACCGCAATTTCTTCCATCAGTCGCCAGTTCTCGCGCGGGTAACAGACATCGAGCCCCGCTCCTAACACAGCAATCGTCCGTCCTCCCCCCGCCAGGGCACCCCGGTGTGCGGCTGTGTCAATTCCCCTGGCAAGCCCGCTCACGACCGAAATACCGGCTTCAGCCAGCTCCCTCCCGAAGCCTTCTGCAACCAAACGCCCGTAATTTGAACAGCGCCGCGTACCTACTATGGCTACCGCGGTTTCCTCTGCTTGCAACTCGCCCCTGAAGAAAAGCGCAGCAGGAGGATCGAATATCTCACGAAGCAATGCCGGATAGTTTTCATCTATTAGTGTAACGAAGTCAACGTCTGCCCGTTTTAGTTTAATCAACTCCGACCCGATGTCAAGAGCATCCCTGCGTTTCAACACCTCTTCGGCCTGCACCTTCCCAAAAACGGACGCCATTTCTGAAAGTGAAGCAGTAAAAGCTGCGCGCGGGGTGCCGCAAACCTTTAAAATATCGTTAAACCGCCGGGTTTGCCCCGGAAGAAGAAGCTGCCAGGCTAAATAAAAGTACCGTTCCTCTTCCACAACTGGCCTCCGTGTCGTCGGGTTTTCCAGAAACCTCAAGCCGTTGAAATTACCTTCCGTAAGGAACACCGTTTCTCCTGCTCCAACACCCCATTTTTCAGAAGGGAATTTTTTTAACCATAGCAGGATTTTGACTTTTCGGGTAAAATAACATTTTTTTCAGGAGGGAGGTGGAAAAAAGTATTTTTGATTGGTAAGAATCACTAAATCGGATTGAGGAGTGGTTAAAGAAAGATGCGATTGAGAAGATTATTGGCTATAACGTCGGTCGGGGCCGTTCTCTGCTTCTGCACAGGATGCTCCTCTGTGCAGACATCGACCGAGCCGGCTAAACCTGCCAACATCCGGCCGAACGTGGTTACAAGCTTTAACCCAACAGTCGAAAACCCGGTGATTGCCGACAGCGCTTACGTCGATCCAATGGCCTCGGTAATCGGCAACGTTGAGCTCGGCGCAAAGGTGTATGTTGCACCCTTTGCCTCTATCCGTGGTGATGAAGGACAGCCTATTTATGTAGGTGAAGGCTCGAATGTTCAGGACGGCGTAGTGCTGCACGCACTTGAAACAGAAGACGAAGGGAAAGTGGTCGAAAAGAACTTAGTGGAATACGGCGGTAATAAGTACGCCGTCTACGTGGGCAAGCACGTATCCCTTGCGCACCAGGCCCAGGTCCACGGGCCGGCGCTGGTGGATGACGGCACATTTATTGGGATGCAGGCTCTAATTTTCAAGGCCCAGGTGGGTAAAAACTGCGTTGTAGAACCCGGCGCGAAACTGTTGAACGGCGTTAAGGTGCCTGACGGCCGCTACGTCCCTGCCGGTAAGGTAGTGACCACTCAGGAAGAAGCCGATCGGCTCCCGGTTATCACCGATGATTATCCGATGAAGAACCTCAACGCAGGAGTTCTACACGTCAACGAACAACTGGCTGCAGGTTACTCCGGAAAATCAACGGAAAAATCAGGCACGCACGAAACCAAGGCGCACTAAAACCGTCTCGAAAGAAGAGCGAACGGGGCGCGGTGTCCCCGTCCGCTTTTTCTTTCGGCGATTCTCATGGCCGCTGCTTATGATTCCTGCTGCGTTCACGCCAGAAGTCTGTCCAGTTCGCTACCTTGCGTAACAGAAAGTTAAGCCGCCCAAAACGCATGCCACCGGTAATGAACGGACAAACCAGTTAGTCGCTCCCGAGCCATAGAAATAAAGGGCGCCTTTCGTCGGATCCCAGCCTCCGAGGGCTTCTTCAGCCGCCCGTACGGAATCCGGCGACGCCGGGCGGTTAATCCAGCCGTTCGCTACCGGTTCAAATTGGTAATACCCGTTAACTACCTGATATATTACGCCGGGGATTGTGTTAGGAAAGCGGGAGTCCTTCACCCGGTTAAGTATCACAGCCCCAACGCCCACTTTGGCTATGTGGGGTTCGCTTTCCGCCTCCGCCCTTATGAGTCTTGCTAAAAGGTCAAAGTCGGAGCGGCTTAGCCCACCGCGGGAAACGGTTTGAGGAGCGGGCGGAATCCGCAGAACCTGACCAGGGTAAATTCTTTCGCTGCTCAGGCCGTTAAACCGCATCAACTCCTGGTAACTTAACCCGTAACGGCGGGCAATCTTGTAAAGAGAATCCCCAGGCTTAACGGTATACAAGTTGGCCCCGTCAGGAATAGTGAGTATTTGGCCCGGATAAATAACCGTTGTCTTTAGACCGTTCGCCTCTTGAATCGCTTGAACCGTGGTGCCGAATTTTTCGCCTATTTTATACAGGGAGTCGCCTGGAAGGACAGTATAGGAAGCAGCCCATGCCGGAGAAATCGAGAGAAAAAATACGATAAAGAGCAGTAACAACCGATATTGCATTCTTCCCCTCCTTGGGCCTCTGGGGTTAGTTGACGGATTCGGGTCGAGGGTCACCCTTCCCAGCACCCAGCGTAACACCATTTCTTCTTCTTTAAAACCACCCCTTTCACAACAATAAATAACCTAAGCCGGTAGCAAAACTTATGAAAACTGAGTGCTGGGATTCACCCCTGCTTTTTTCCCCCATACCCTGCTTTGCAGGGATTCGGCTTTGACGCTATTGTAATTATGGGAATAGAACGAAACAAGCCTAAAATTTTTACCAATTGGTTAAAGATGCTCCCTGATTGTCACTCCCCGGTAATAAAAATTTAGGATATCGGAATACCTCAACCCTTGCTCGGCCATAGTGCGGGCGCCCCACTGGGACATCCCCAGCGCGTGTCCCCAGCCGCTGCCGACAAAAGTTACAGCCTTCAGAGCGCCGGTTTCTTCGTCGTACTCTTTATTCATCGAAACAGGGGGCGCCTTGAGTTGGAAGACCAGACGGACCAAATCAGCGTTACCCAGCCGGTACTCTTTCGTCTGACCGTTTTCGTCCAGACCCGTTACCCTTACAATTTTTATTTTTGAGCCGACACTTGTCCTTTCAATTTCATAAATCTCCGTTACCACCGATAAAGGATACCCCTTTAGTGATAAGCAAGCAGCCAAGTCATAAACGGAATAGGTAACACTCCAGTTGTAGTGGGGGTTTTCCGGGTGGCGATCATAAGGGTCAGGCCTGCCGCGGATTGAACTGACGCACTCGCGCCAAACATCCTCGCTGTTTTCCGTGCAGCCGCCGTCCGAAGAGTGGAAAAAGGCGGGGACAACCCGGTCGTTTTCCATCAAAACGAGCCCCCGCGTTCCGTCTACCGCACCCGTGGTGCTGGTATACTCCGCATCCAGCCCCCGGTAGACCTGGCTCGCCTGGGTGGCGAGGACGTCGTAAAATAAGCCGCCGCCGTATTTTACGGCATGAAGCGCGTAAGAACGGGCGGCTACCGCCTGGGCCTTTAAAGCCTCGGGATGCCACAGCGGCGGCATTTCACAAGGGACCACTCCATAGAGGTACTCCTCCAAAGGTAACTCGTTAACCAACAGGAGGCTGCCTTCGTTAAGCATTACCGTTAAGTTTCCGCGGTAGTGCCGGGAAACGGCGTCCACAGTCACTTGAAACGAATTGCCCGTGCCACCCTGACCTTCCGTCAAAATTAGCGGCCCCGGATAGTTGCCCGAAAAGACCCTGTCTCTTTCCAACTGGATCAGATATGCGTTCCGGCCCACAGTTTCTTCAGGTATTTTCTTTACAGTAACCGTAAAGGCGTTATTGGGAGCAGGCTTGAACAAGATGTTCCCGGTTGACCCGTCGATTAAGGCGTAATCACCGGAAGCGCTGAAAGCTGCGGTAAGTGCGTCCAAAGACAACGCCACCCTGATAGGGGAGGCGAAAACACGGGGGTAAAACGGCAGAGATACAGCTTCCGGCGGCTTGTCGCTATCAAGGCCCCGCGAGGGAGAGCCGTCCCATCCCGGTGCAACCGCCTTCACCAGCCAACCGGCTACCCAGCCGGTCTGCCCGGAGGAAAGCCTTACCCTGTACCAGTCGCCCTTTTTCTCAACGGCTTCTAACTGCTGCCCTTTGACCACCCTGCCGGTCACCGCGTAGCCCGTACCCGGACCGCCGCGCACATTCACCACGCTACCGGTGACAACCAGTACTCCGCCTGGAGCAGAATTGCTGCCTGCC
>JBFLYP010000033.1:0-18496 GCA_040756575.1 Bacillota bacterium
TGTAAGAGCCGCCGTAATGGTGCCTCGGCTCCGTAGGTACAGGGTACAGCTCCCACCTTAAGAAAAGTGGCATGGAAGAGTACTGGATGATCCTGTACACCGCCATAAAAAGAAAAACCGCTACCGAAACCCACCCCAGGTACGATACAAAAGCCTCCATTCTCACGCCTCCTTTTTAAGAATTTTTCGAATATTCTTACAATGAAGATACCACATAAATCCTCCGGAGGCAATAAGGAGTTTTAAACTATAGAGGACCGTTGTCGCAATGCGTTAAGCAGTGTGTAACTGTCACGGGACATACAGCACCGATACAGAAACCGCATGGTCGCCGGTTAGCTCAAATATCGAGACTGTTTTAAAAAACTAACCGGGAGGATCAGCCTCCCGGTCATGCCCTTAGTGCGCCGTAAACGGACGTTTTTAATTGTCCCCTTTGGGGCCTCCTGTTTTCCAGGCGTCAGCTTGAAAACGGCAGCTATAAATTCAAGTCAATCGTTCTTAAAAACGGGCAAAAGTAGCGGCTTCCTGGGCTAAACGCAACAGCGGCCACGGTATGAGGCCCAGGAGTATTATACCGCCCAAGCCAATAATCAGCGCCGCCTGCGTCCCCCAACCGTAGGTGATCGGTGTTGCTTCAACAGGCTCGTCGACATACATCGCCTTGATTACCATGAAATAGTAGTAGATCGAGATAACGCTCAGCAACAGCCCAATCCCGGCTATTACTACATACCCCGACTGCACCGCGGCCGCAAACACCGCAAACTTCGCCATAAACCCGGCCAGCGGCGGTACACCGGCAAGAGAGGCCAGCGTAATCAGCATTACAAAGGCGAGGAACGGCGAACGGCGGGCAAGCCCTGCGAAGCTGCGGATTTCGCCCCCGGAAGTCTCGGCAAACGCGCTGATTACTCCGAAGGCGGCCACAGTAGTTACGGCGTAGAGGAAGCAGTAATACATCACCGCCGCCGTGCCGGCACTGCTTCGCGCAACTATGGCCAGGAGGATGTAACCGGCGTGGGCAATACTCGAATATGCGAGCAGGCGTTTCATATTGGTCTGGGGCAGGGCCACTATGTTACCCAGGGCGATGGTGACCACCGCTAGGACAAGCAAGACCGGCAGCCATACCCCGTTCAAACCCGCCAGGCTCTCTCCGAAAAGCCGCAGTACTGCTGCCAGAGCAGCCGCGCTTGATCCGCTTGCCAAAAAAGCAACCGTTGGTGCCGGCGCGCCCTCGTAAACATCAGGTGCCCACATGTGGAAGGGAACGAGGTAGATCTTGAGCCCGAGACCGGCTAATATCATTAGACTGCCGATTCCGGCCAGCAGCGGCCACTCACCCCCGCTGAAAGCCTGCCTGATCGCAGTCAGGTAAGTACTCCCCGTGAGACCATAAATCAGACTCATCCCGTACAGCAGCACCGCCGATGCTAAACCGCTTAGAAGCAGGTACTTGAGACCCGCCTCTGCCGAGCGCACCTCGCCCCGCTGCATCCCGATCAATACATAGAAGCTGACGCTGATCAGTTCAAGCGAGATGAAAAGCGTAATGAAGTCTAACGCCGAAGGAAGAAGCATCATGCCCGTAGCGGCAAACAGAACAAGCGCCGCAAAATCACCCGACTTCACCCGCCGCTGCGCCAGCAGGTCAGGTGCAAAGAGGAGGGTAATCGCACCGGCCACCACAGCGACAAGTTTAAAGAAAACGGCAAGATCATCGACCCGGTAGCTCCCCTGAAAAGCGGTTTCGTTAACCCCGAGCAGCCGCAGGGCCGCGACACCGGCTATTACCAATACGCCGGCGCCGAACCATGCCGCGTCCTTGCGCTCGGGCTCACCCTTGCTGAATAATCGTTCCGTAAGTATCAACAAGCCGCCGATACAGGCAATGATCTCAGGCAGCAACAAACCCACGCCCATTCTACTGTACACCTCCTAAGAACGCCAGCCAACCACCCGCCGAAGGTTCAGGCAACCCCGCCAGGATCGGGCTCAGTCCGCTGCTGATGAGGTCCATCAGCAGTGAAGGATATACGCCCATCGCGATGATGAAGAAGATTATCACGCTGACCACTACCCAGTCATACCAGCGGGCATCCGGCAGATTGGCGAACTCCTTGTGCCGCAGCGGTTCGAAAAAGACCCGCTGTATCGCGCGAAGCATGTAATACGCAGTGAAGACAATACCTGAAATTGCCAGCACGGCCAGGGTCGGAAAGATCGGGAACGAGCCCACGAAGACCGAGAACTCCGCCCAGAAGCTCGCAGTCCCCGGAAGACCTACCGAAGCCAGACACCCTATCGCAAAAGCAATCGCGATCACCGGCATAACCTTGGCCAGTCCCCCCATCGCAGCAATGATGCGGGTGTGCGTCCGGTCGTAAGTCATACCCGCGATGGCAAAGTTAAGGGCGGCCATAATCCCGTGCGCAAAGAACTGGAACAACGCCCCGGCCAGAGCAGCCGTAGTAAGCGCTGCTATGCCCAACACCGAATAACCCATGTGGCTGATACTTGAGTTGGCGATCATATATTTCAGGTCCTTTTGACCCATCGCTACGAAAGCGGCGTAAACCACGCAGACTACTGCAAGGATCGCAACCACCGGTGCCCACACAACCGCACCCTCCGGGAACAACCAGATCGCTACGCGGATGATACCGTAGGCACCCAACTTCATCACGACACCGGCGAGGATCATACTGCCGGCGGTGGGCGCACCTGTGTGCGCGTCGGGCAACCACGAATGGAGCGGCACGATCGGAACCTGGACGGCGAACCCCAATGTGAGAAGCGCAAAGAGCCATACCTGCTGGTTATGCGTAAATTGATGCCGCGCTAACTCCAGGAGGTCCATGGTATTGATGCCTGCGACGAAATAAAGGCAGAAGATACCGAGCAGGGTAATGGCTCCTCCCAGAGTCAAGTATAGAGCAAGCTTCATTGCCGCATATTCCTTTTTCGTGCTTCCCCAGACGGCAATCAGCACGTACTTGGGCAGAACAGCCAGTTCAAAGAAGACGAAGAGAAGGAAGAGGTCAAAGGCGGCGAACACTCCTGCGCACGCGAAGGTAAGGGCCAGGAAGGTGATGTAATACTCCTTCACCCGGTTCTGAATTCCCCAGGAAGCAAACACCCCCGTAAATCCGACAATGGCGGTGAGCAGGAGAAGTGTTACGCTTATGCCGTCAGCGCCAACAAAGTACTTTATGCCGAAGGCCGGGAGCCAGTTTATCTTTTCTGCAAACTGGACACCTCCTGCCGCCAGGTCGTAACCAAAAACCATGTAAATCGCGAGGGCTAAAGAAATTCCCGTTGCCACAGCCGCTATCCACCTGATTACCTCCTTTCGCGAGGCAGGAACACACATTATCACCAGTGCCCCAATCAGGGGTGCAAAGACTGTTGCACTTACTACCGGAAAGCCCATTATTTCACCCCCCCAATCGCCGCAATCGCACCGGGTACCTCACCGGGTACACCGTAAATAAGTATCATCACGAGCACCAGCACGCCCAGGAAGAAGATGAGCGCGTAACGCTGGACCCAGCCGCTTTGGAAGAGCCTGAGCACGCGCCCCAACTCCATGAAGAGCCCGCCGATACCGTTGGCGAAAACGCCGGTGAAAACGTTCTCTTCGAACCAGGCTAAGACTGCAGCACCGCCATCGACGAAGCGGCGGATAAACCACAGGTAGATCTCGTCGAAGTAATACTTCCGCTCAAAAAGCCTGTAAACTGGACCAAGCATTTCCGAAAGGGGATCGGCTGCAGTTTTCCGCTTCCCATAAATCGCCCATGCGGCAAGAATGCCGACTATTACGATAATGTTGGAGGCGACTGCCGTCGTCATGTCGAACGCATGATGCTCATGCGCCCCATGGTAATAAATAAACGATGAGAAACCTTTCTCCAGCCCAGGCCAGCCCACAAAACCGGCCACCACAGCGGCCGTGGCCAAAATCGAAAGCGGAATGATCATGGCCCACGGCTCCTTCTTCAGGTGCCGGTCCGACTCGGCCCGCTCCGCAGGATCTACCGGCTGCATCTTCCAGATCTGGCTCGGGCGCGGGTTCCCGATATCCGGAAGTTCCACATGATGGTGGTCGTGACCGTGCGCGACCGGGGACCATTCCGAACGTGGCCCGAAGAACACCACGAAGATAAGCCGGAAGGTGTAAAACGTGGTGAGGAACGCGACGAGCAACCCCAGTATGTACAGCCCCGTATTTGCGTGCAGTGCGGTGACAAGGATCTCATCCTTGCTGAAGAAACCGGCGAAGGGGAAAAGCCCTGCGTTTGAAAGGCCGCCGAGTATCATGACTACGGCGGTCACCTTCATGTACTTGTACAAACCGCCCATGCGCCAGATGTTCTCTTCGTGGAAGTAGAGGGTCATTACGGCACCGGCCGACAAGAACAGTAGGGCTTTGAAGAAGCAATGGGTCAGGAGGTGAAAAACACCCGCCGTGTAACCGCCAAGGCCCAGTGCCATCATCATGTAAGCTAAGTGGCTGCACGTAGAATATGCAATGATTCGTTTCATGCGGCTCTGCGCCACCGCCATCGACGCCGCCAAGAAGGCCGTGATTCCGCCGATGTATGCTACAACGAGCATCGCGTCGGCGCTCGCGTGGAAGAGGTCGTAAGTCCGCGCTACCATATAGACCCCTGCCGCCACCATGGTGGCTGCATGGATGAGCGCACTGACGGGTGTCGGACCTTCCATCGCATCCGGAAGCCACACGTGCAGCGGGAACTGCGCAGATTTCCCAATCGCACCGCAGAAGACCAGTACGGTCGCAATCGTTAGCCAGCTCGCAGGGATGTGACCGCCTTCTACCGCGTGTGCAATCTCCCCATAATTGAAGCCGCCAACGAAATGGAACAGCAGCAGGATGCCGAGGAGAAAACCGAAGTCCCCGAAACGCGTGACCACAAACGCCTTCTTTGCAGCAGCCGCTGCAGCAGGCTTAAAGTACCAGAAGCCGATCAATAGGTAGGAACACAGGCCCACGAGTTCCCAGAAAATGTAAATCATCAAGAAGTTGTTAGCTAAAACTATGCCCAACATGGAGAACGTAAAGAGGGCCATGAAGGCGAAGAACCGCGAGTATCCCTCGTCGTGCTCCATGTAAGCGGTGGAGTATACCTGGATGAGAAAGCTTACCACGCATACCGCCATCATCATCGACGCCGACAATGCGTCGACCAGGCAGCCAAACTCAATCCTGACCGACCCAACGGTCAACCAGTGCCATGTCGAGGTAACCGGTGTCGGGTCGGCGATAACCCGGGCCAGGATCCATAAGGAAAGAATCGCACTGATCCCGATCCCGGTAATTGTCACTAAACCGCTTAGCTTGCGGTAAGGCCAGGTAACCAGGCTAATTAACAGAAAGGACGCAAGCGGCAGGAATAATACCGCCCAAGCTAACCAAGCTATTTCCATAGCATCTCTTCCGCCTTTCTTTCCGAACTACCCGGCTAACCCTTAAGCCAGGTGAAATCGTCCAGGTCGATGGTATCCCGGTAGCGGTTCAGCACGAGCACCAGGGCAATCCCCACAGCAACTTCAGCCGCGGCCACAGCAATTGTGAATATCACAAAGAGGTGGCCGAGCAACTGCCCCGGATCAAGAAAACGCGAGAACGCTACCAGGTTGATGTTGACCGCATTCAACATGAGCTCAATGCACATGAGCACTACGATTGCATTTCTCTTCGTGAGGGCGCCGAATAAGCCGATAACAAAGAGTATCGTGCTTAACCCCAGGTAGCAAGATATATCCATCATCGGGACTTTTGCACCTCCTCCAGGGCGATCATTACCGCGCCCACCAGAGCCACTAACAGCAACACTGCAGCGATTTCAAAGGGGATCGCTAACTTGCTCAGCATTGCTTCGCCGAGAAAGCGCGTAAGATCGCCGGGTAGCTTATCGGCGGATATCCGCCACGCGATTTTGCAAATCTCCCCCAGCAAAAGAACCCCTAATCCACCTGCTACAACAGTGCCGATAACCAGTTGGAAGCTGTTATCAACAAACCGGTTGGAGTCCGACATAGTGCCACGCCGCGTAAGCATAACCGCAAACGCGATTACCACGGCAACCGCACCTATGTAAATCAGCACCTGCATCACGGCAAGGAAATCGGCCTGAAGGCTGAAATACACCCCCGCCACACCAAGGAAACAAACCACCATGGCCACCAAAGCGTGGAAGACATTGCGCAGAAGCACAACACCTAAGCCGCCGAAGAGAACCATGGCGCTTATGACGGCAAAAGCTATAACGGTAGCGTTGTTTGGCTCCCCCATTACCGGGTCCATCATTGGCTCACCTCACTTTTACCGGCATCCTTGGCCCCGCCTGGCGGAGACTTAGACGCAGCCGCCGGTTTTTCAGCCGTTGCAGGCGGAGGGGCAGGGATAAGTTGTCGCGGCACTTCCACGTTGAGGACTTTACGGTCGTAAGTAGCCAGCTTGATCTGGTCCGTCATCACCAGGGCGTCTTTATTGCAAGCTTCCACACATAGACCGCAGTAAAGGCAGTACTGCAAATCCATCTTGTAGCCGGTCAGATACATTTTTTTATCCGCGCCCCGCTCTCTCTCCACGGTAATAACCCGGTTGGGGCAAGCATTCTGGCACAACTGGCAGGCAATGCACCTATCCGGGTAAAAACAGAACCCCCCCCGGTAAACCGGCGCAAACTTAAGTTTCTTAAAGGGGTACTCAACCGTAATCGGCTTTGTAAGCATGACCCCCATAGTGACCCCTAATCCGCGTAACGCTCCTATTCCGTGCGCCATCTTCTCACCCACCAATCCAACGAATGACTGCGACTTCGCCGGCGCTGATGAAGATATTCAGCAGCGATAACGGGACCAGTATCTTCCACGCGAAGTCCATCATCTGGTCAATCCTGAACCGCAACCATGTACCACGCACCCACATCATGCAAAACGTCAACGCCATCGCCTTGACCATAAACCATACAAAAGGCCAGAGCCAGGGTAAGAACGAGAAGACCGGGCCATGCCAGCCGCCTAAGAACAACGTGGTTGCCATTGCAGAGATGGCAAAAGCATTAGCAAATTCAGCCAGCATGAACAATGCGAAGCGCATGCCGCTGTACTCGGTGTTATATCCGGCAACTATCTCCGATTCCCCTTCAGGAAGGTCGAACGGAGTCTGGCCCGTTTCAGCAAGCCCAC
This sequence comes from Bacillota bacterium, assembly GCA_040756575.1. Taxonomy (GTDB): domain Bacteria; phylum Bacillota; class Desulfotomaculia; order Desulfotomaculales; family Ammonificaceae; genus DTYU01. The sequence goes on from JBFLYP010000033.1 coordinate 7,225, forward strand.
AAAGGAAATAGATAACGAAACCGAGCGGTTGCAAGAATATGAACCATTTGGGTATAAAGCCGAGCCATAATCCTTCCTGAGCAACTACGATTTGTTGCGTGCTGAGACTGCCGGCAAGCATCACTGCTCCCAAAAGCGCCAGCACCATCGGCACCTCGTAACTTACCACCTGGGCGACCGACCGCATCCCGCCGACCAGGGAGTACTTGTTGTTGGAGCCGAAACCGCCCATAAGCAGTCCGAAGCTCGCTAACGAACCAAAAGCCACAAAAAAGAGCACCCCTACCTCCAAGTCGTTCAGGATCCAGGTCGGCGACAGGGGCAGCACCATAAAAATCATCCCGCAGGAAAAAAAGGTCAGGTAAGGTGCCAAGATATAGAGAAATCGGTCTACGTTAGCCGGAATAATGTCTTCCTTTTGCATCAGCTTAAGAGCATCTGCAGCGGTCTGTAACAAGCCGAACGGGCCGGTGACGCGCGGTCCGAGCCGGCAGTGCATATGCCCCAATACCTTCCGGAGCATGTAAATCAATACCAGCGCCAGGGTGGCGATTAGAGTTAGAATCAAAAGGCCGGCGCCAACCCGGTACAGTCCCTCAGCAAGCCAGTTCGGCATGAAACCGTTCAGCCAATCAACGACTGCCGGGTAAGCATTCAAACCTTGGGCAACATCCAGCACACTTTTCACCCCTTTACCACTTAACTATAGCTTTACTTCGGACTCAGCGGTCTACTTCGCCCATTACAGCGTCATACCCGGCGAAGATGGCAATGAAATCGGCGATCTTCCAACCGCGCACCACTTCCGCGAGGGACTGCAGGTTGATAAAGAGCGGCGGCCGCCACCGGAAGCGGTAAGGGTTTGGCCCGCCGTCGCTGACAAGGTAACACCCGAGGTCGCCTTTCGGCGACTCGATGTGTACGTAAGCCTCGCCCGGCGGGGGCTTGAGCGCTTTTGAGACCTTCCCCATCACGGGGCCCGGACCCGTTTCTTCTAAAAGCTTTACGGCCTGTTGAACTATTTTGAGACTCTGCCACACTTCGAGGACGCGCAGCCAGTAAAAATCCCAGGCGTCGCCGTTCTTGCCGAGCGGCACCTTGAAATCGAACTGGTCGTACAGTGAATACGGATCGTTTTTCCGCACGTCATAGTTAATACCGGTGGCACGGAGCATAGGCCCCGTGATCGAGTATTTGAGCGCCATCTCCTTTGTAAGATGCGCAACCTTTTTCAAGCGCATCTGGAAGATCTCATTGCCGCTCAGGATGTTGTTGTACTGCTCAATATGCCCCGGCATCTCTTTCAGAAACTTTTTCAGCCGGGGCAGGAACCCCTCCGGCAGATCCCGTGCGACGCCCCCTATTCTGAAATAGGTCGTAAGCAACCGTCCGCCGCAGACCATCTCGAACAGGTCGTATATCGTCTCGCGCTCCCGCCACACGTAAAGGAAAGGCGCCATGGCTCCCGTGTCAAGGGCGAAGCACCCGATCGCCATTAGGTGGCTGTGAACCCGGTTGAGCTCAGTCATGAGCACCCGGATGAGTTCGGCCCTCAGGGGGACCTCGATGCCGGCCAGCTTTTCCACCGCTAAGACATACACGTGGTTATTGTTCATCGCGGCGAGGTAATCCGTCCGGTCGGTATACGGGACCGCCTGCGCCCAGGTACGCTTCTCCACCACCTTTTCCAGACCGCGGTGCAGGTAGCCGATAACAGGTTTTAGGTCGACTATGGTTTCCCCGTCCAGCTCAACCGCTGCACGGAAAACACCGTGTGTCGAAGGATGCTGGGGTCCGAAATTCAGAATGAAGGTGCGCGGAGCCGCGTTGCCGTTTCTGCGGTTGCCCGAAATCTCAGTTAATTGCAGCGGTCCCTCGGTTAAATCAACGTAACTTGTTTCAAAGGGATCATAATCCGGGGGTGGCTGGTCGAACGCTGCAAAGTCCTTCCTGAACGGGTGTCCCTCGAACCCTTCCCACATCATTATCCGGGTAAGATTCGGATGGCCGGTGAACTTAACCCCGAAATAATCGTAGACCTCCCGCTCAAGCCAGTTGGCCGCCGGGTAAACATCGGTGGCCGTCGCCACCTCCGGCTGGCTCCTGTCAAGCGGTGCCTTAACGACCATCATGTCAGGCTTCTCAAGGTTCATCAACCGGTAAACCACCGTTATCCGGTTGTCCTTGATGTAATCGACTGCGGTGAGATCATGAAGCTGGTGGAAGTCATACTCTTCTTTCAAAGTTCGCAGCACTTCCACCACCTGCGGTGGGGTGACTACCGCCTCGAGGACACCGTCCTTGGGAAGTTCAAAGGTGACCCCTTCGGTAAAACGCTTTGACAGCGCCGCTTTTTTCTTCTCCACATCTTTCGTTTTCATACCCGTTTTCTCACCTGCCATGACTCCGTCATAATCTTCTCCCGCAGTCGCAATATGCCTTCAATCAATGCCTCCGGCCGGGGCGGACATCCGGACACATATACGTCTACCGGAAGAACCTCGTCTACACCCATCACCACGCTGTAAGAGTCGCGAAACGGACCGCCGCTGATGGCACAGGACCCCATTGCAAGCACGTAGCGCGGAGAAGACATCTGCTCGTACAGCCGCTTGATAGTCGGTGCCATTTTCTTAGTCAACGTGCCGGCGACGATCATCAGGTCCGCCTGGCGTGGAGAAGTGCGAAAAAACACACCGAATCTGTCAAGATCGTAACGCGCAAGGGAACCCGCCATCATTTCAATGGCGCAGCATGCAAGGCCAAAGGTAACAGGCCAGATCGAACTCTTGCGCGCCCAGTTGAAAACCAGGTCCAGCGGGGCGATCAAAACATTGCGCTGCACCGTCATCCTTTTCAAAGCCGCCTGGTTCTCCCGCTGAATATGGTCTTGCACGCAGAAAACCGGACCCGGAACCGGCGTTTGGGCAGCATCAGTCTTTTCCGCTGTCTTTTCTACTGAACGATCTACTTCCATTCGAGTGCTCCTTCCTTCCAGGCATAACCCAAACCAACCAGCAGGATTAGGATGAAAATAATGGCCTCAATGAACGCAAAGAGGCCCAGCCGGTTGAGGGCTACCGCCCAAGGATAAAGAAAAATAGTCTCCACATCGAAGACTACGAATACCAGGGCGTACAGGTAGTAAGCCACGCGGAAGCGCACCCACGTCTCACCGCGAGTGGGGACGCCACACTCGTAGGTAGACTGTTTCAGCGGAGTCTTTGGCGGCTTCGCCCGGATAACCCAGGCCAGCGCCAGCACAAAAACCGAAAATCCAATGATTACTAATGGATAAACAGCCAGGGTTAAATAATCCTGATGCAAGTGAACTCTACCTCCTCGGGAAAGATTGGCGCCCATGCTCGTTAGGTAAAGAGAAATGCAGTGAACACCATGCCAACCTTCCGGTACTCTCAGGAGTAAGAACCTCGTTCCGTTTGGGGCTGATAACAGAAATCACTTTAAGTAGGTCCAGGATATACTTGGGACTCTTTCACCCCCTTAGACACTTTGTTGGGTCAACGCTCACCTTACCCCTTACCATGTCCTCGCTTTCCACCTCCCTCCCAGTGGGTTGAAATTTAGTGGCTTGCTGACTGGAAAGTAACCTTTTTAAAACTCATATGAAGATCGGCATAGGACGAGAACTTACTTGTATGGCTTGTCCCCCGGCTTAAGGAGTGTCGCTACAAAAAATCCCATTTTGGGCAATACGGCTTCATATAATTTTAATATAAACCCAAGGCGCTTTCAACATTTTTCTCTTTTGCCGGCGTTCGAAGGGGTGTTATACGCGTTCTCACCGGTTAAACAACAAAGATAGAGATTTAAACTGATGTCGTAGTCGTAATTATTCGAAAGCTCACCTTAAACCAGCGCCGCTAAGCGGGGCAGAACGTCCCCTGCGCTGCCGTGGATAACGACGGCAGCCCGGTGATCAAAAGGGGTAGGCTCCCTGTTTATGATAATAAAACTGTCTGCAAACCCTACCAGAGAAGCTGCCGGATACACTTTAAGGCTTGAACCCACAATGAGCATCAGATTACACCCCCGGTGAAGTTCTGACATTGCGCGATTGAAATCGGGCGCCATCGCTTCACCAAACAAAACCACGTCCGGGCGCAGCATCCCGCCGCACCGGCACAACGGCGGTAATTCTTCCGTTTCCAGCGCTTTAACAGCGACTTCAAAATCCGCGGGCGCCCGGCAATCGCTGCAAATTAGGTAGCGGAGGTGTCCATGTACTTCGTACACCACCCGTGAACCCGCTTTACGGTGCAATCCGTCGATATTTTGAGTGATAATCCCTGACAGTACACCTTTTGCCTCTAATTCGGCAAGCGCTGCATGTGCAGGGTTGGGTTCCGCCTGGCGGTATCGAAGCCACTGAGGCAAAAAGGTGGAATAAAACCTTACAGGATCCCGCTTCAACGCTTCCCCGGTAGCCAGGGATAAGAGTTCGGGATTTGACCAGAGCCCTGTCCCCGGGGTACGAAAATCAGGTATTCCGCTTTCAGTACTTACCCCGGCGCCGGTAAAGGCGTACGCACGAGAGGCCCGCCTCAGGAGTTCGGCGGCGCTCAAAAGTTTCTCCTCTGCGTCGCTAATCCGCCCAGCCACCATCCATCACCCTTTCTACAGATTGCTCCTTCTGTAGCTCAGCCGCCAGCGCCGCCGCCCCGGCACCCCCCGGGAGTATTAAATCAGGTGCTATTTCCGCTATGGGCGCCACCACGAAAGCACGCTCCTCAAGCCGCGGGTGAGGTACCACAAGGTCTCGCATTGCAATCTCCGCTCCGCCGTAAAGGAGGAGATCGAGGTCGATAATGCGTGGTCCCCACCGTTCTCCCCGGACGCGGCCCAGTTCGTTCTCTATCTCCAAAAGCCGTGACAGTAACCGGCGGGGAGTAAGCGTTGTTAAGACCTCAACTACAGTATTCAGGAATTCGGGCTGGTTTGAGACACCTACAGGGGCCGTGCGGTAAAGGGACGCCACCCGGCGCACCAATATCCCCGGGGTGCTCCTTAACGCTTGTAGCGCCCGGCGGAGGTTTTCTTTTCGATCTCCAAGGTTACTCCCCAACCCGACATACGCGGTTGCTCCCCGGCTCACTATTCCCTCCTCCGAAAATAAACGTTCAACCTTGTACTGACAGACCTTGAGGGTCCGTTCTACGTTCGATGTTCGACGTTTATAAAAGGCTCCCGGGGTAGCGACGATTCATCGTCGTGAACAACTCCCCCGCAAAACCTCCACCCCTACGGCCTCGAAATACCCCGGCAGGGGCGCCCCCGGCTTTCTAATACGCACCTTTACCTCAGAAACAGGAAACTGTTCCAACAGGGCCGCCGCTACCGTCTCCGCCAATGTCTCGAGTAACCGGAAGGAGCCGCCGCAGACGATTTCCTCCACTGTCTTATGTACCTCAAGGTAGTCCACCGTCTTTTGCAGGTCGTCGGTGCATCCAGCCGGGGAAAGGTCCAGGGAAAGAGTAACGTCCACCAGGAACCGCTGCCCCGTCTCTCGCTCTGCGGGGAGCACCCCATGCCGCCCGAAGAAAGCCATTCCTTCAATAAAGATTTTATCCACGTATTCACACCCGCCGCTTCAACGCATCCGCCATCCGCGCAACTCTGACCATCTCCTTAACATCATGAACACGGACGATGTCAGCCCCTTTCATGATGCACACCGACACAGCCGCCGCGGTCCCTTCCATCCGCTCCGTTACAGGAAGGCCGAGAACATGACCGATAAATGACTTGCGCGAAGGTCCGACAAGCACCGGGAACCCGAGGGAGTTTAACTCTTCCAGCCGCCGTACCACCTCAAGATTCTGCTCGGGGGTTTTCCCAAAACCGATACCAGGGTCGATAATGATCTTTTCAGGCGGTATTCCCGCCGCAAGCGCAAAAGTGATCCGCTCCTTAAAGTAGTCGATGATCTCCCCCATCAGATCCCGGTATTCGGTCCCGCGCCTGTTGTGCATCAGGACAACCGGTGCACCGGCAGCCGCCGCCAGCCCTGCCATGCCCTCGCCAGCAAGCGCCCACTGGTCATTTATGATATGCACGCCGGCGTCCAGGGCAGCCCGCGCCACCGCTGCCTTCGAGGTGTCTACCGAAACCGGTACCGGCACGGAGGGGATAACAGCTTCGAGCACCGGGAGCACGCGTCTCATCTCTTCCTTTTCATCCACAGGCATATGACCGGGCCTTGTCGATTCCCCGCCGATGTCAATGAGATCCGCGCCCTGTTCCACCATTTCAAGCGCTCTATCCTTTGCTTTTTCCACTGTGTCGTATTGCCCGCCGTCGTAGAAAGAGTCTGGTGTGATGTTCAAGATCCCCATTATGAGCGCGCGTTCACCGATCACTAACTCCCTGCCCCGGCAGTCAAGACTATAGGGGCGGCGGCCTTCTACGTTATTGAGGACGCGCTTAAGCTCCTCTCCGAGCTTCGGCAGGCCGAAGGGCTGCATCCTCAGTTTCGGAAGCAGCTCCTCGTACTGGCGCAAAGTACCCATTAATAAAACGTCGGTTTCACGGACAGTGTTATTAACTACTCCCCGCGAAACCGCCGCTTCCCCTCCCTTGGAAAGCATTTCCTGCTTTAGAATACTCGCCTGAACCGGCGTAAGTCCGGAGATCTTTACGACGCGGAAAACAGCTTTGGGAGCCATTATCCGGCACCCCGGCTCGTCCGCACCTACGGCCTCGATTTCCCGTGCCGCCGTCAAGCGGTCGTTGACGCATATCACCCGCATTTTCACAGTCGACCCCTTCATCCCGGTTTTATCCTGGAAAACCGCTGCACAACTTCGCCTGGTTTTTGGCATACCCCTCATCAAAAAGGCCGCAGAGAACCATCCCCTGCGGCCTCGAAATGCTTGGCTGCATTAGTTGCGGGGTCTTAAGCCGAGCTTTTCGTCGAGAACTCGTGGGAGATGCTCAAGCCTGGTGTGGTCATAATCCTCGATCTTCCCCTCGTCGACCAGCTTTGCCAACTCGGGGTCGAGGGGTAGGGTGGATAAGAGCTCTAAACCCGTTTCCTTGGCAACCTCTTCACCCTTGGGTTCCCCGAAAATAAAGATCTTCTCGCCGCATTTCGGGCAAACCACATACGCCATGTTTTCAATCAGGCCGAGGATTTTTGCACCCATGATCCCGGCCATCCTGATAGCTTTCCGTACCACCATTACCGCTAATTCCTGCGGTGAAGAGACAATTATAATCCCGTTCAACGGTAACGATTGCATCACCGTAAGCGGGACGTCCCCCGTGCCCGGCGGTAAGTCCACTAACAGGTAATCAAGCTCACCCCAGGCCACATCCGTCCAGAACTGCCTGATGGCGCCGCTGATAACCGGACCCCGCCAGATTATAGGCTCGTCCTCTTTCTCAAGCAGCAGGTTCATCGACATTACCCGGATACCGAAATATGATGTTCTGAGCGGATAAATTACATCTTCATTTCCCTCCGGGCGCCCCTTGAGGCCGTACATCCTGGGAATACTCGGCCCGGTAAGGTCGGCATCAAGTATGCCCACCTGGTAACCGTCACGAGTTAAAATGTTTGCCAACAAAGCAGTAATGGAAGACTTACCGACCCCGCCCTTCCCGCTCATTACTGCAACAACGCGCTTGATGTTTGAAAGCGGGTTTTGCTCCAAAAACTCAAACTTCGGCTTACCCTCAGCGGGCTTTTCTTCAATACAGGTTAAACAACTGCTTCCGGCCCCACCATCCTTACCTTCCATGCTCACAGTAAAATCACCTCAGTATCTTGAAATTTTAAGATTTTGTACCGTAACGCCGGCGGCACCGGTTGCCTCGAAAACGATCGCGTGAGTTAGTGATCACGTCTCTGGCACCATCGCTGCCGCATTTCGGACACTCCTCGGTTCCCTGGTCCCCTAACGGTTCTTCCCATTCGTTGTTGCAGGTCTGACACCGCAACCGGCGCGTTACCAGTTGAAAATTTCCTCCCTCAACCCGGATGGCCTTTCCTTTGACCAGCGCCTCGGCAACCTTGGCCCTTGCACCCATTAAAATGCGCTGGAAAGTCGGTCGTGAAATACCCATCCGGTCGGCACAGTCCTCCTGTTCCAGCCCTTCGAGGTCTTTGAGCCTAATCGCCTCCACCTCTTCCACACCAAGGCCGATTTCCTCAAGTTTATAAAGCGGAACCCCGGCAGGTTTAAAAAAGGTGCAGTGCGGCATGAATTCAACCCGGCGGCACTTTGGCGGCCTTCCCAAATAAAAGCCTCCCCTCATAAAACCAGCCCGAACTAACACGAGCCAACATAGTTATTATAGCGGGTGAAAAAATACCGGTCAAGGAACCGCAATCACCCCCGGGGAATCCGGTCTGTAAGTCGCAGAAATTCCAATACTTGGACATCCTGAAATATGACTTCCAAGATCCAAGTCTACGAACGGACTTGAGTCATTACATTTGGATCGAAGGTTTCAACAACAGCACGTATTAATATAATGTAGGCTGGGACAGTTCGGGCGAATACCGGCGGCTGCTCGATCTCGATGCGGTGATGTACTGCGGGATCTACCTCCTGGCCAGGTGGTGGCTATGGATTCTGCTTTTCATTGCGGCTGGCGTATGTTGGAATTCAGTGGTCTGCATGTCAGCCCCTTATGGCGGCAAATTGTTTCTGACAAGGCAATTCTTGTAAAATGAGGGAACTTTGATTGTTATGGAGTTGCCGCCGGGCGACCATAAATCTCACTCACTAAAAGGAAAAGCAAACCGGGGGGTTTTCGCCCCCCGGCTCCCCACCAACCGCTCTTAGAACAACCCAACTGTACGCCCGTTCTCATCGATGTCCACCTTGAAGGCTGCAGGCTGGGAAGGCAGCCCGGGCATGGTCCGCATCGCTCCCGCGAGCGGATAAAGGAACCCTGCGCCTATCGAAGCCCGGATGTCACGGATGGGGAAGATGTAGTCAGCGGGTACGTTTATCAGTTTTGGATCGTGAGAGATGGAAAGATGTGTTTTCGCCATGCAAATCGGCAGCTTGCCCCAACCCTGCTCCTCGAACTGTTGGATCTTCCTCTCCGCTAAGGGCTCGTACCGCACACCCGCAGCGTTATAAATTTTAGTGGCCATGATCTCGATCTTTTCCTTAATGCTAAGGTCGTCCGGATAAAGGAACTGGAAGTTGGCTGGCTTCTCGCAAGCTTCTACAACGGCTTTCGCCAGATCGATCGCCCCCGCACCGCCCTCGGCCCAAACCGTGATCGGGTAGGCTCCTTCTGCTCCGGCCTCAAGCGCCTTCTGCCGCACAGCCTCCACTTCGGCGTCCGTGTCAGCTACAAACCGGTTCACCGACACGAGTACGGGAATGCCGAAATACTTGGCGATCTTGATCATGTGGGCTAAATTCTCACAACCCCGTTCAACCGCGGGGACATTTTCTTTAAGTATCTCTTCCGGCAACGGCTTCCCGGCAACCACGTTGCCGACGCCGCCGTGCATCTTCAGGGCGCGGATGGTGCAGGTGATTACCACGCAGTCGGGCTTTAGTCCGGAATACCGGCATTTGATATTCATAAACTTCTCCATGCCGAGGTCTGCGCCGAACCCGCTTTCAGTAACCACGTAATCCGCCAACTTTAGCCCTATCATATCGGCCAGTATCGAACACTGACCGTGGGCGATGTTGGCAAACGGCCCGGCGTGAAGTATGCAGGCCTGACCTTCGAGCGTCTGTATAAGGTTCGGCTTTATGGCCTCTTTCATGATGACGGTCATTGCCCCCGCTGCTTTCAGGTCCTCTGCCGTAACAGGCTTGCCGCCGTAAGTGTAGCCTATGACAATCCTTGCAAAGCGCCGCCTCATGTCCTGAAGGCCGGTGGTAAGCGCAAGGATCGCCATCACCTCTGAGGCCACCGTGATATCAAAACCGGTTTCCCGGGGATAGCCGTTTTCCCTTCCGCCAAGGCCGACCACGATGTTACGCAGCACCCGGTCGTTCACGTCCACCACCCGCTGCCACATGATGGTTAGAGGATCGATGTTCAGCGGGTTTTTGTGGAGGATGGAAGCGTCGATCATCGCCGCCAACAGATTGTGCGCCTGGCCGACGGCGTGGATATCGCCGGTAAAATGGATATTCAGGTCTTCCATCGGCACGACCTGTGAGTAGCCGCCGCCGGCAGCACCGCCTTTAATGCCGAAAACCGGTCCCATCGAAGGCTGGCGCAGGGTGCATATCACTTTCTTGCCGATTTTACCTAACCCCTGTGTTAAGCCTATTGTAGTAACCGTCTTTCCTTCCCCGAGCGGCGTAGGGGTGATAGCGGTAACATCGATGTACTTTCCGTTAGGGCGGTCGCGGAATTTCTCCAAGACATCCAGGTTGATCTTAGCCTTGTAGCGGCCGTATAAATCGTAGTCGTCTTCGTCCAGGCCGATCGAGGCCGCTATATCCCGGATCGGGATCATTTTGTGGGCCTGGGCGATTTCCAGGTCACTTGGCACAACCCGCATCAGCTTTCCCATCCCTTCTGTAAAAAATAAGGACCCAGCCTGTGGAAGGCTTTCGATTGTTTTAGTTTAACACCTTCCCCTCCCGGTTAACAACAAACCCCCCACTAAAATGCCGTAAACTCAGGTCAAGCTGTTAAAATCGGGCACCAACCTGTAATAGCAATCGCCGCATCCCTTATTCATATATCCAGGTATCCGCGGCGCGGCTGTAATCAATAAGCTCAGCTTCTTTAAAGAAGATGCTGATTTCACGTGCAGCGCTTGCAGGCGAGTCCGACCCGTGCGCGACGTTCCGGCCGATATCGATGCCGTACGTTGCGCGGATGGTTCCCGGGAGAGCCTTTTGCGGGTCGGTAGCGCCTAACATTTCCCTGGCCGCGGCTACAACGTTCTTGCCCTCCCACACCATCGCCACCACCGGCCCGGAGGTTATGTAATCGACCAGCCCTTCGAAAAACGGCTTACCCCGGTGCTCACCATAGTGGGTCTCTGCAACCTCGCGCGGCATGGTAAACATCTTGAGCCCCGCGAGCTTGTAACCGCGCCTTTCGAACCGTGCGATTATCTCCCCGACGAGACCTCGCTGGACCCCGTCGGGCTTGACCATAATAAAGGTACGTTCCAAAGTCTCTGTCACCTCCCTATCTCAATATTTTGGGTTAGACCTCCGGTTTTCTCAGGATCTCAGCCAATTTCAAATCTTGGGTGGTCACCCACTTACCGCTCCCTGCTCACCCTATCACGTCTCCCAGGGTCTTG
>JBFLYP010000034.1:0-15061 GCA_040756575.1 Bacillota bacterium
ATCCTTTACCGTCCCACCGCTCGTGGTGGTAAAGGACGATATCGCGTGCTCCTTCAGATAGGTCTGTGCTTTCCAGGATCTGATGCCCGACCAAAGGATGGCTACGGATAACTTTCCATTCTTCGGGTGATAAAAATCCGTCCTTCTGGAGTATATGTTGGGGTATTGCAATTTTTCCGATATCGTGAAAGAGAGCACCCCAGAAAATATCGTCGAGCGAGATGTTGCGGATTTTAGCAAGGTGACGCGCCAGATGCACGCTGAACATTGTGACGTTTAACGCGTGATAAGAGGTGTTGCTTTTATGTTGCTCCAGGGCACGGATGAGCGCTAAGATCGCCTGCTGGTAAAAGTGCTCCGGGGCGTGGGGTATATGTGCGTAAACTTGAAAAGAGGGCTTACCGGATGCATCATCGGATGCATCCGTTGCCAGCCTCTCTTTCAGTTTATCGTCCACTATAATCACCCACCTTTCACTTGCCTGCTTTGTCCTTTATAAGTGCCTGAAGTTTCGTAGACCTGTCTCAACCGTACACACTCCATCACCAGCCTCGCATACCCGTCCCTGGCATTTCGTGTTTCCTTAAGTTCTCGGTCAATCTTTTTCAAGGCCTTCATGAGGTCCGAGAAATCGAACGGTGTTGCCAACCGATCTCTCCGATATCTCAGGGGGCGTGCGCACCTCGTCGCCCTCGGCGGTGAATCCTCCCCTATGTCCCCGCGCTCTCGCCGCATCGATGGCCACGTTAAGCGCGTTGACGCCCTCATCACCCGCAGGCTATTGCGGCTGACAGCCCTTTTCTACTGCCAACTCAGCATTCTTTGGGAACTTTGCGGCTTTCAGCAATTCGCTTATTGCCGTCAGTGGTGCCCGGCATGCACTAAACAAGATCCGAAACTATCACTGGCAAAGATAGGGTAACTTACCGAAGAATGCGTACGCATCTATTTTAAGAGGAGAAATCTAATAGGTGGAGCACGGTACATAGTAAGCAAAAAGGAATATCGAAAACATTCGAGACGCGGAAGGCGGTGAAGGTGGTAATATATAGTTGCCTTACCTTTTATTACCCCCCCCCCCGGTAAAATGTACCATTTTAATCCTTACTGGTTCTGCCTTGACCATTTAAATAAATACCCCCAATCTTTTGATTTTTTTCTCTGGTTATTTTTTCTTTCGGTCTATTTCCTTAAAGCTTGACACCTCAAGAGCGACATTTTTGGGGTATTTTACGACAATTTCCAAGAGACTATTAGGGTCTCGTATTTTGTGTTAACGTGAGCACTGCAACAGGAAAAACTGCTGGCGGCGACATACCGTGACGCCTCGGACAAAGCCTCTGAGTTGAACACTGCAATGAACCAATAATCCCGCAGGCACGCGCGTTTTTGCTGCGTGCTCCAAGGTTATTCATCTAACCCGGTACAAAGCCGAACTTGCCGGGATCACTGTCCAGGACGACGTGGACGAGCGGAGCACCTCCCGCACCTGCCATGCCTGTGGTGAAGTGCGGAGCCACACTCCCTCATTGCGGTCTGCAGACACTGGTTGTTCCGGGGTTTGTTGAAAACTAAAGTCTCACGTAAAGGATTAGTAAGTATTCACTTAACCCCGTGGGGCACAGCGATAAACGGCGCTGCTTCGTCAGCCCTGGGGAGCCGGGTCCTCACGTATTTCCGTATACGCTCCGGCCCGTCTCCCCCGGGCTTCCTCGCACTGTTTTTTCTCGCCGCGTTCCGTAATACGTAGTTTACTAAATATTTACAAGGATTAGAATGCCTGCCTGGCCGCCAAAATCATTTCGCTTCAGCCGGACACCACCTGGCTGGTGGTCTACCCGAAGGTTGGGGTGGATAATTTCGCCGGATACCCGCGGATTGTCTGGTCTCCTATGGGTTAAGCATAATTATATTTATGGTAATGAATTAACGTAAAACAAGAAACTCTCTGGCTTTAGACAACGGGAACTACAAGGTTCCCGTGATTATGTTATACATTTGAGGGAAGCACCTTGTACACAATGGCGGTGCTGCGCAACCCAACAGGCAAAATCCTCCACCAGCCGGCAGGAAAAGATAGCCAGAGGTCGAAGTTTAAGTTTTAGATGAATCTAACCAGTGTTTTTATTAGGCGAAGGGGCGAATTTACGAGTGCCTTTGTCGCTTTTACTTACCAACCAACCACCCGAGGCAGACGAAAACGTTCCTGAACCGGTGAAAGATCTTTTCCAAGCCTACACTCGGGTTAAGTATGGAGATGCCCACCTTCCTTTCCGCCATCAGGCTGAAGTCTTTCGTCGGGTCTTGGAAGATCAGGAGGTATTCCTGGTGGCGGGGACGGCTGCAGGAAAGACTCTGGCCATCGCTGTGCCGCTGTTCCATAAGTTGCGGGAAGGACGCATTCGCAAGGTTTTGCTGATGTATCCCACAATAGCCTTAATGGAAGACCAGCGCCGGGTGATGGATACTTTGGCCGAAATTACCGGCCTGCGGATAGGCCAATTGCGGGGCGGGATGTCGCGCACGGAACTGATGGCCGCGCTCAACAGGCCGGTTATTCTGGCCACTCCTGACGAGGTCTACTGGTTTTTCCGTAAGAACGTCAAATATAGCGGGCTACTCATTTACGGCCTGGCGATAGTAGATGAGTTCGTTTTAGACGAAGCACACCTGTTTAATGGCCTTACTCTGCGAAATCTGACGCATCTCAAGCAAAGAGTGCGTCTGCTTGGAGAGAAGTTGGGCAAGCGCCCGCGGTGGCACATCCTCACCGCTACGCCCACGCCAGAATTGCGCCGTCTTACGACCGGAGCGGAGGTACGGGGCCAGTCCAAGTGCGGCGATGTAGAGGTGACATTTCTTGACCCGGCGAGGGGCTACGAAGAGCGTCAGGAGAGACTGATTGGTGCTGTCGAATCGGCCCTGGCCGATGGTGCCCAGAAGGTGCTTCTGGTCTTCAACTCTGCTGACCTGGCCCACCGGGTCTTTGAAGGCATCAAGGGCAGATCCCGACCCGACTTGCCGGCCGACCTGCAGTGGCGGTTTGGACGCATCCCCTGGGGCAAATTCAAGGCCTGGCTGGAGCAGGAAGGGATGGCGATGGAAACTGTTGAGGAGATAGAGAGGTGGCTAAAGCGAGAAGGACCTTTCTACCTGAAGGACCTGGATGAGGGAACCTTGGTTGACCTATCCAGTGAGATATTGGCCGCGAGGGTAGCCCGGTTGTTGGAGGGTCAGACCTGGGGCCTCAGGCGTCTCCTCCACTCCCTAAATCGGGAGGGAGAACAGCACCTGATTGAAGCCGTGGACCGGCAATTGAGAGGCAAAGGAATGTTGCCCCGGTTGCTGTGGAATGAGGTCAGGCCGAAGTTGAACCGGGAAGCGGATGTCAACGTTGTCGTTGAGGCTTTAGAGGCTCATATGAGCCTTATTCAGACCGGGCTGGAACGTCTCTGGGCTGAGGACTCGCTGCGGGTGAATGCTCCGGCTGGCAGAGAGATTACGGAATCTCTACAGCAGGCAGGAGCAGGCCCGGAATTGGCCGAGGCAATTACCCGCCACCTCAGGTACACGGTAGAACTTCCGGAACAAAGTGCTGTGGGCCTCAAGGTGTCCCCCGGGAAGTTGGCCGAACGGCGCGTGGCCCTTTCCTGGCTGGACTGGCTGGTCGCGGATCCCTCACGGAAGCAGGCACTGGTTGAGCGTATACATCAGGCTTTGGCAGCGAAGGAACTGGATGTTGAGGCCCGCCACATTGCCACCTGGGGCGAGACGGGGGTGCCGGTCGTCATCTACACCGGCAAGATGTCCCGGGCCGAGCGCGAGGGACTGATAGACGCCTTTAGTAAGCTTCCCAGAGCAGTGCTGATCTCCACGCCGGCCGTTGAAGTCGGGGTGGATTTCGCCGCTGATGTCCTTATTACCGAGCAATGCGACGGCAACAGTTTCTTGCAGCGCTTCGGACGGGTGGGGCGCCGTCCGGGTATCCGGGGCAAAATATTCGTTCTGGTAAGGGATGGCGAGACCTACGTGCGCTTGTTTCAGCGCCATCGGACCCCAATGAGCCGGGAGGAGTTCTCCGCCCTCATCGCCGATCCCACAGACGGTCTCTTTCCGGCCCGGCTTTACGCCGAAAACTCGGCCTTCTTAGACGCTACCCACTGGATGGTTAACGCCCAACTGGGAGAGATCGGCACATGGCTCAATCAGGCCATGTTTGGCAACGAAGTGGCCACCTTGGGCCGGAAGTTGCGGGAAGCGAACCTGCCCTTCGCTTATGGCCTGCGGGGGACGCTTCCAGAAGTCGCCTTGCAAGGCGGCGCCGGTGGAGGGGAACCTTTTTATATCCTGCGCAAGGTATCCAACGAGCGGCTCCTCCACAGCGACTCTCCCTTCGAAATGGCCAGGGCCGAGATGTGGTACCTTGAATTCCTATGGAAGCCGGCGCGATGGAAAGCCATTGTAGTGGACGCCAAGGCAACATTGGAAGCCAGCCAGGCGCTCTTCTGGTGGCAAAATGGCCGCTGGCACTTACGGGTCGGTTATGGTATCGCCGCGGATTATGTGAAGCTATTTAGCAGTGAGCCGGTCAGCAAAGGGCAACCCGTTGGAGTTTTCTTAGAGGCATTGGAGGAGCAAATTCGGCATGATTTGGAAGGATTTCTCTCCAAGATACGCCCTGAGGTGTCCAAGCCACTTCCCCAGCTTCTGGTTCGGATAGGAGAGGCGTTGCCCTTGTTCTTCGAGCCTTACTCTCGCCTTGTCCTGGGCCAGGGTGATGTGCATCTTCTGCGGCTGGATGCGGACGGTATCGCCGAGCCGGTGGAGGACCAACTTGGCAACCCGCTAGTGCTGCCCGACCAAACCTGGTTAATTATGTTCGACTATACCAGGGAGGAAGCGGAGGAATTGCTAAAGAAAGCCTCGGCCCTCGATTTGGAAGAGATCATTTACGATTGGAACACCCTGCAGGTACCGGGGAGCCTTGGTCTGGTGCTTCTCGACCGGGTGGCCGGGGCCTGTTTCCATGTCTATCGGAGGCTGGTGGAGTATGCTGATAGATAGGTATAAGGCTGCGCTGGGCAAGTCCACAGGCCGGCAAACCCTTTACGATCACTCTTTGTCCTGCGTGGAGGTGGCGCTACGGGTGGCCCGGCTGGCCGGCGAGGAACCGGGGCCACGCCTGGATCGGCTGGTTTTTGCTGCCTTCGTACATGACGTGGGGAAGCTCGATCCGGCTTTCCAGGCCATGCTGGAGGCAGCTGCTAGTGGTCAGCCCCTACCTGGGAAGAAGGTGAAGCATGAGGCCAGCACCTTTGACTACGATCATCCCCGCCTGGTGGAAGAAAGCAAGGAAGCCATCCGGCAGGAACTGCAAGGAGCGTGCGGGTACGACCTGGACCTGGCGAACCTGGAAGGAACAGCCATGGATGACATCTGGGCCTTTGCCGTGACCCACCACGGGCTCTTTCACGTGTCCTATGAGCGAGATAAAGCCGGTACCCTGCGCCCCCTGATCCGCCGCCAGTGGACTTCCTTCTACCCCAGTGAGGAGCGGCGCATAACACTGGTGGACCTGCTCTTCGCCTATCATCCTCTGGGCGGCCTGGTGATGATTGGCGATCTTGTGGCTTCGTACTGCCACGAACAGGGGAAGGACTACCAGACCTTTTTTAGCCGGGCATCGAGCCTTGGGGACGTGTTCGCGCACCTCACCGAGTACGCCGATGAGATCGAAGCGGGGATCAAGCTCTATGACCCCAGAGACTACGGGCTAAAGGAAACCCTGAAACTGATAGCGGGAGGAATTCGATGAACAGGAACCCCTTTGCATTCGTTGTTCAAGCGACGGAGGAGACCTTGAATAATTGGGGTTTGGCCGACACGGTCAGCGGCCATACTGTGGCGTCTCTGGTAGCCGATGGCGCCGCCTATTGGGAGCAAGCCCTCCCAGACGGCTCTCACCTGGCCGTGATCCGCCTCTATTCGCCTGTGGTGCGGCGGGAGGAGGTCTTCCTGGGCAACGTGCTGCTGAACGATTTTTTGAGTAAGGCGTTGATGCGGGCTGTGGAGCAAGGCGGCCTAGGTCGTATGGCGCTCTTAGCCAACGATCTGGAAAACTATTACTATCTCTATCACGGAGAGGCGGCTCTGGACCAAATGGCTGAACGCTTCCGGCAAGAGATCCTCGATAGCCTGCCCGCTCTTTACTTCGGGGATGAGGACCCGGCCCGGGGCATCTACGGTGATGTGGGGCAGATGTTGACTTTCCAGTTAGCTAATCGAGAGCCGTACCCTATTTTTGTGGTACCTAAGGCTTTGCTGCCTGTACTTCTCAACAAAGTAAACTCCCACGTGCTGAGTTTAGATATTAATTCTCTTGACATCCAAAAAACTGTTGCAACTCTATGCTTCTTCTATGCCAGAGGTACCAGGCAAGTGGATAAGTTCGATAAAAAGAAGGGTGCATTCGTTAAAAGAAGTGTCAGCGAGATGCAGAGTGACTTTGCCTTCCTAACTGGGGCAGCGGAAGACGGCTTGCTCCCGCTTGGGATGCTCAGAGAGGCTTTTGTGCTTGGTGAAGGCGACTGTCTCGATGAAAAGGTCTACCGCGATCGAAAGAAAGTCGGCTCGGTTGATAAAGAGAAGTTCGTAGCTGCCATAAGGACATTTTTGACCAACATTGAGGCAAAGATTGCTAAAGAAGGTGTGGATACGGTATTGGCATCTCTGTATGAAAAAGCGCTGGATATTGAACTATGGGAGCTCGTAAGAAGGCTCCTTTTAGGAACAGAACTTGGTTTTCTGGGATTTAATGACGATAACGTGGGGGGGCTCTCATGCCGGTTTTGTGGGGCTAGCAGTGCCCTGGTGCGGGAAAAAACAATTGTTTCTGGAACAGGCATGACTAAGTTCTTTAACCCTTCACCGAAACTGCCACACCCAAAGCAACCTGGGCGAGAGTCGCTATGCATGCGTTGTGGCATTTCCAGTTATCTAGAGACAAAACTTTTGGGGATGATGTTTGCGTCTGATATGCCTATCCCGAAACAGTACAACATTATTTTCCACTACGGCCGCCATAACGAAATTGCAGCACGAGAGCTAGCAGTTCTGATTGATGACATCCTTCATCTGCTAAGGTCATTCCGGCAAAAGGTAGAGGATCAAAGGAGTAAGGGGGAGAGGCCGTTCTTTTCTCTGGAGTACGTCAAAGAAGAGCTGGCCCGCAGGATTGAGCAGCGCCGAGTGCAGGAGAGCTTGGATCAAGGGAAAATACCTACTGCTGAGCAAGCTCTGGCCGCTCTAATTGACGACGAAGCAACGGTCCCCGGGGTAGAGATACTCTGGTATATGAGGCGAGACGCAGAAACGCAGGTGTATGCTATGGGAGCGGGAGACTATCGGCTCTTGGTTTTCGTTTTGCCCCAGTTCGAACCACTGGTGAGACGAAGAGACGGAGGTATAGAGGTTGACTGGAACTTCGTCCCCAAACGTTTCTCCCGGAGCCGTCTGGCCGCCTTCACCCTGCTGGCCCTCTTACGCAAGCTGTGCGGCTGCGATGGGCCGTATTACTTCCAATCGGTACCCACTCTGTCCCCTGGCGGGTTCGACACCAACACCTTCTACGTCCAGGGCAAGGCCGAAAACGCCGACGCCGCCATCCGGCACTTTAGCGCCATCGTCAACTTCGCCCGGCGAGTAGTCAAGTGGCAGGACGGACATTCGCTTCTGGCCGACTGGATTCTCCTGGCCGAGCGACTGGAGGAAGATCCTCTGGGCACATTCTCAGAGGTCTTGCGGCGAACGCCGATGCGTAAGCGTGATTTCAACAAGGAATATCGGGATAAATTCAAGTTCAGGCCGCTAGCGAAATTTGAAAGCATTGATGAAACGGGGGTGATTGACGGAACAGAATACTTGAAACTGATAGAGCAACTCAAACAATTATGACCCCAGCCGTTTGCGGCGTCAGCAAATCGAGGAGGTGAAACGATGCCAAGACAGGTAAACACAACGGAATTGGACGAGTTCTGCCAGCTTCTCTTCCGCACCCTTGACCGGCTAGGTGGTGACCTTTTGCCCCTCTTTTTGAGCGAGCGGCCTACCGCTTACGAAAAATACCCGCGCTTATTACTGAGCTGCATCCGCTACTACGACAACGTGGAGGCTGGCTTTGAAGAGTGGAAGAGCAAGGTGCTGCGGGATGCCAGCGACTACCGGCGGCAACAGGAATTCCCTGAACTCCTGGCCCTTAAGAAATGGCTCCTGGAGCATCGCAACCTTTTTGAGGAGCGCAAGGACAACTTGAACCATCTTAAGCGTAGCCTTTACGCTCGGGTCTATGAGTACCTCTACCCCCGGCGGCTGCTCACCGGGGCGTACGCCAAGGCCAACCGGGGAAATCCGGACGCTCTGGAGGAAGATGCCATCCGGGCAAACTTCCGCGAGGTAATACGGCCGCACATCGCCAAACTAGCCCAGGTGTACGGCGAAGGTGAGCGACTTCAGACCATCGTCACCGAAGCCGAGGAGTTTCTCCTTGCCAACCGCCAGCGCTATCGTTGGAAGTTGCGGGAAATGGAGGCCATGGAAACACCAGAACAAGAAGAGGCCGGAAACTAACTGACGAAATATGGCCTGTGACTTAGGAAATCTCAAAATAGGGAGGGAAGCATTATGAGCCAGATCGAAATCTTTGCCAAGCAACTGGCCCCTATCGGTATCCTGGTTCCCAGGGAGGATCCAAAGACCAAACGGCGTGTGGCTCAGCCCATTTACACCCGCCGGGTGGTTACCATTGTCGGCGTGAAGACTGTAAAGACCCGTTTTCTGCCGGTCTCCCACGAAGGCTACGGAAACGAGTCCTATGTGGATAAATTGGAACTCTTAGGCAAAACGCGAGCTGAATTTATCAGTCGCAAGCTCAAAGGGATCGAACGTCGCGCTCATATGAGCCTGTTCCGAGAGTTGGTGGAGCAGAAATCCGGAAATGGATGGCAGGAATACTTTGACACTCACTTCCCGAAACGTTGCATCATTCCCGACAACCTGTGTATTGCATGCTGGAATTGCTCCCTATTTGGTGCTCTTGATGCCCAAGGACAAACGGCTACATTCTCGCGTATTCGTTTTTTTGATACTTATTCCATAGAAGCTGCTGAGGACTGCATCGCTATGGAAGGCAGCGAGGAGGGTATGGGTATCGGCAATCAGGTTTATGAGGATCCAGTTGCAGATGAAACAGGTAAGGAGCGCAGGCGTGGCGCAGAAACGTACCATCTCTACGAGTACGTCAAGGCCGGCACCCGCTTTCCTTTCATTACGATTATCGAAAGCCCTACGCTGCTTGACGTAGCCGGCTACCTGCACACCGTACGCCGGGCTGACGAACACGGCTACGGCAAGTACTCGGCCAATCACGGGAAATTCGATACCGAATTTCTGGCGGTAGCCACAGGATATCCACGCTTCTCGGTGCTGGACATGCTTAAGTGGGCTGATGAGGGGACGCTGGCAAGCCGCTTTGCAGAGCGGAAGGTGCGCTTTGATGC
The DNA here is from genome assembly GCA_040756575.1 of Bacillota bacterium. GTDB lineage: Bacteria > Bacillota > Desulfotomaculia > Desulfotomaculales > Ammonificaceae > DTYU01. Next base: position 9,555 of record JBFLYP010000034.1, read on the forward strand.
CCTGAACGGCAGCGTGGCTCTCTTGGGGGAGGAGATTGAAGCCCTGGCGGGTAAACTTACGGAGGCCTTCGAAGAGTACTTTACGGCTCTGGGATAAGAGGTGATGGGCTGTGCTCTACGCTAGGGCCATCACTCTCAGGAACTGCGGGCGCTTTACTGTGGTCGCCTCTGACTTCGGGTCGGATTACCGAACCCATACCCACGTGACCAGCGAGGCCCTCTATGCCAGCCTGACACGGGGTGCCACTTGGCAGCCACGCCTGATAGACTTGAGAAACGACCCGGACGCCTTCACCCAGGCCTACGATGTGGCGGCTATGCCTGTTTGGTTCTTACCAGGGATCTTCATCGCAGAGGGAAGCCCTCGCCTGCCCGATGTCTATCTAGACACCACAGCCTTCAACGTCGTGCACGAGTTTTACCCCAGCACCAGCCGAAGCTACATATTCAAAAAGGGCAGCCTGGAGGAAAAAGACCGGCCTTACTATGTCCCGACCTACGGTACCATCCAGGCAATCAAGCCCGACCAGCGGTTGGTTACTTATGGCTTTTCGGCCAGACCTGAATTGTTGGAGAGTTTTGCCGAAGGCCAGACTTTTCTCCTGGGCAAAAAACGGACGATGTTCCAGATTGTGAATCTTTCTGGAGTAGTTGAAGGAAGATGGAAACAGGGGCGGTGCACCACCAACTGGCTGGAACTCTATTCCGACCATAGCCAGTATTGGCAGTACTTTGAGTCTTTCGAAGTCTTAGCTGTTACTTTACGTTACATTATCTTGCGCGGAACGGTTCGAGATGAAGGAAGATATGTGGAATTTACTTTTCCCAGCGGTAGCCTCTCCTTACCGGAGTTTTATTTAGAATTTTTGCGACAAAAAAAGCTGATGTAGCCAGCCTGGAAGTGGAAGTCTCTTCATTTGTAGGGAAAAGGGTGCGCCGGGAGCTGGTGGTGGCCAAGGAGAGATTAAGGAGGAGACATCCCCGGGAGGCCCGCGGGATGCTGGTAGATATGCTAACAACTTGACGCTAAAGCGTCAAAGGGTTAAGATTTATTCGGGGTGAGTGCGGTGGCTCATAAAGTCAGTATCTATCTTAACGATCCCGAATTGCGGCGGCGTTTGAAGTTGGCCGCAGCCAGACGTGATACCACTATCAGCGCCTTTTGTGAAGAGGCGATTCGGGAAAAACTCGCCCGCGAGGAATCACACGTTGCAGGGGTAGCCTGGGCAGCGGCCAGGCGATTGGACGGCCGCCGGTCACGCCTCGGACCTATTAAAATCAGCACCGCAGAGCTTGTTAAGGAAGGGCGGTATCGGTGAGCGGTGCGATAATCGATGCTTCGGTCGCCTTAAAATGGGCTCTCGATGACGAGGACGCTGTTGAACAAGCATTGGTTTTACGTGACCGTATTTGGCCGACCCTTTAGGCTTCCCTCTTTTAGCGCCGACCCTGTGGGTTTACGAAGTCATCAACGGCTTGTGGGTAGCCGTGCGGCGGCAACGTTTGCCCCAAGAGGAGTTGCGTGCTACACTTGAGGACTTTCTGACTATAGGTGTGCGGTTGATTATGTGACGGCTTACCTGCAAGAAAATTTTGAAGCCGAATTTTTCACGGCCTGCCGTAGTCAGGACCTCGAAGTTACCGGAAGTTTCCCCACTTACGAGGTTTTTCCGTTCCGGATCCGTGTCCAGCCGGAAAAACGGTGGGTGGAAGTCAACGACCGCGTGGTGCGTCTTCTGCGGCCGGAGGCTTTGGCCGCCTACCTCAAAGCCGAGAAAAAACCGCCTCTACCGGGAAAACTTCAACCCCGTTCGGTTTATTGACGCCCTGGCTTCTATTTACGACACCATCCTTGCCGTCCGCCAGGCCAGCCAAGGAGTGAAGATTCAGGCGGGTCTTGACGTCTCCCTCCTCGATGTTTACGAGCGTTTAACGCCGCTGCCGGCCCAGCGCCGCCAGTACCCCTTGAATATGTTCGCCTTCGATCTGCACCGTCTTTTTGTGGCCGATCGCTTCACTGCTTCCGATGGCCGCCGTCTGGAGCTTGGGGCCGTCCGGCAGCGCAGCCGGGCCCTCGTGGTTTATGACGCGCACGGGCGTGATTTTCGCTTCGGTAGCCTGCGGTTTGTGAAAGAGGGTGAAGGATAGTGGGCCCTTCGCTGGTGGAGTTTTTGACCGCCGAATACCTGGAAGGCTATATCAAGGCAGGCGGCAGCAAAATAAAATTGGTGATGGATGATGACGGGGAAGGTGTGACCCGAGTCCTCCGGGCGCTTTGTGATGCGGCGGCGGCGCGCGGCTACTTGGTAGGCTACCTCCATGCGGCAGCGGTGGCCAAAATCAACCTTTTCAATAACGTTTACCAGGCGGTGGTGCGGGAACTGGACCTGCCGGCATTGGTTAAGGACTACTGCCGCCGGGTAGTGGGAGCTTGCGGCTACCCGGCCGATGCGGTTCCGGCGGAGATCGATTTTATAAGCTGGGCCTGCAAAGGGGACGGGCGTGTACCCGAGGTGTTGCGCCGTACAGTTCAGGAGCGGCTTGAGCGCGACCTTTTCCGCAACCGTTTCATCAACCGCAGTTTTGCTACCGTAATCTTACAGCTTGCGGCGGACTTCCTCGGCGCAAGGGATAAGAAGCTCACCGGTGCGGATAAAGAAATCCTTTACGCCTGGCTACGCGGTGAAGAGGTGCTCCTGCGCGACATCCGGCGCTTCCACGTTTTTACGCGGGTTGACCGGTATAATGCGCGCCTGATGCTCCGGTCACTGGTGGAACTCGCGCGCCTCGGCGGGCGGACGGGTTTGTTCGTAGCGGTTGACGGGTTGGAGGTGTTGTTGGCGAAAAAAGAGACGGGCCGGCCACTCTACAGCAAAGCAGCCCGCGATGAGTTTTATGAAAGTGTGCGCCAGTTGATTGACGGGATTGATGCCCTTTCCTTTTTAATGGTGGTGCTGGGCTTCCGGCGGGAGCTGGCTGAAGACGAATACAAGGGGCTCCACTCCTATGAGGCCCTTTGGCTCCGGATTCAACACGAGGTAAAGGGGAACAGGGTCAATCTCTTCCGGGACTTCTTGGATTTAGACGCGGTGGCGGCGGCAGTTGGTTAGAGATGGAAAGGCAAGCTGCGCACTGGTTGCACCCGGGTCTGCTGTATGTTGACGTCGAACGTCGAACAGAGAACGGAGAACCTGTCTTTCAGTGAAAGGTGGAACTTTAAGATGCGCGACTTCGAAGCGGTAAGGATAATCGAGACGCTGCGCTCCGGCATCTCTTCGCGGCACCTCGCGGCGCTCTTTTCTTACGGCCGGGAGGCGCTTTTGGAAACGGTGCAGCGCGATCTCGATGGTTTGGCTGCCCAGGGCGGCTCCCGCGCGGTTGTTTTACGGGGCAGTTACGGTGAGGGGAAGACCCATTTCCTCAACACCGTCTTCAACCTGGCCCAGCAGCGGAACTTCGCCGTCAGCTTTGTGGTCCTCAGTAAAGAGACGCCTTTTAGCCGTCTCGACCGGGTCTATCCCAAGGTTGCTTGCGAAACCTACCTGCCGGGGGAAAACGAAGCCGGTCTGGAAGCGCTGCTGCGCGATATCCGTCCGGACGGTGAAGTGGCCGCGGAACTGCTTGCTTTCGCGCAAGAGAGGCTACACCCGAAGATCGCCTGCGTCCTTGAGAACTACTTTCAAGCCCCGGAATCCTACCACGTGCACCTCCTGTACCGGGATCTTATGGGCGACTGGCTGCCGCTGCCCGAGCTGAAATCGTTGCACCGGTTCAATTTTGGCCGTCCGGTTAAAATCGAAAAATTCACGCCGCGGCTGCACGCGTGGGATTATTTCCGGCTGCTGGCGCACCTCATCCGTACCCGGGGCTTCGCCGGCTGGGTAATCCTTTTCGACGAGTTTGAACTTATCGGCACGCTTGGCCTCGCGGCGCGTGGCGAGGCCTACTGTAATCTGGGCCGCTTTCTTTTCCCGGATGAGAACACATGTCTTGAGGCAACCTATACTATTTTTAGCACTTTTTCCGGCTTCTGGTCGGTTAGGCTTCTCACCGAGCGGCGCCCGGATCCCGATGAGGTGCCGGCCCGGCTACTGGCGAAAGGTGAACCCCAGAAGGCGGAGATGGTGCGGCGGGTTTTGAATGCGCTTTTGCTGAAGCCGTTGAATCTCGAACCGCTTACGACTGCAGAGGTCCGGCGGATGCTCGCGAAGGTGGTGGAGCTGCACGCCCGCGCCTATGGGTGGGAACCGGCAATTGACCTTGACCACCTGATAGAGATCACGAAGCACGACCGCCTGCGGACCAAGATCCGCTATACGCTGGAGTATCTCGACCTGAAATACCTCTACCGGGAAGAACCTGAGGTCCGGGCGGGAGCTCTTGCTGAGGTGTCCCTGGACGAGGTGGCGGCCGGAGAGGAGTGAAGTTAAAACATTTCAGCGGCGCAGTTAACGTGGCGGATGACCGCCGGTGCCATTTTTTCAGAGGCTAAACCATCGCCTTATTTGCCGGCCATCCTGAATATTTCCAAAAGCTCACGGTCGGAGAGTTCGGTGAGCCACTGCTCCCCGGCGGAAACAGTCATTTCCGCGAGCTCCTTTTTGGCGCTGAGCATCTCGTCAATTTTCTCTTCGAAGGTGCCGAGGGTGATCAGCCGGTAGACGATAACCTTTTTAGTCTGGCCGATCCTGTAGGTCCTGTCCGTCGCCTGGGCTTCCACGGCAGGGTTCCACCACAGATCGTAGTGGATCACGTTGGTGGCTGCGGTGAGATTCAAACCGGTACCGCCCGCCTTTAAGGAAACAATTAGCACGGGATGGCGGCTGCCGCCCTGGAAGTCTTCGACCAGCTTATCTCGCTTTGTCCTCGGAAGGCCGCCGTGGAAAAAGAGGACGTCCTCCTTGAGTTCCCGGCTGATCATCTCTACCAGCAACTCCCCCATTTCCCTGTATTGGGTGAAGACCAGCACCTTTTCTTTAGCCAGGATGATCTTTTCAATGAGCTCCACGGTTTTCTCCGCCTTACCGGAAAGCTCCTTGGCGGCGCTCCCTTTCTTGGTGTAGTGGGCGGGGTGGTTGCAGATCTGCTTGAGGGAAGTGATCAGCTTGAAAATCAGGCCCTTTCTTTTTATCCCTTCGCTCTCCTGGATCTCTCGCATAGCGGTGTCCACCACCTGCTGGTAGATGGCGGCCTGCTCTTTGGTAAGGCGGCAGTACTCATTGGTAATGAGCTTGTCGGGCAGGTCTTTGATGATGGACCGGTCGGTCTTCAACCTTCTCAGAATAAAAGGGGCGGCGGCCTTTTTCAGCCTGTTTATTCTGTCCTGGTCGCGGTATTTTTCTATGGGCACGGCGAAGCGGCGGGTGAAGTCCGGAAGACTTCCAAAATACCCCCGGTTGATGAAGTCAAAGATGCTCCACAGCTCGGTGAGCCGGTTTTCTACGGGTGTTCCGCTCAGGGCCAGGCGAGCCTTCGCCGGCAGCGACTTTACGGCCTTCGTCTGCTCG
>JBFLYP010000035.1:0-14142 GCA_040756575.1 Bacillota bacterium
TTTCTTAAGACTGCAGCCACGCCACCACCCACTTCACCATACCGACCAGGTACGGCGCCCCGTACCATAACCCCAGGCCCAGGGCCACGGCCAGGGCCGCGCCCACGGCGCGGGAGACGACCTTGGCTCCGAACGCCAGGAACAGGATCAGGCACACTCCCGCCAAGGCGATGACGATCTTTGCCACCGTGTCCGTCACCGGGCCCGCCGTCTCGTATAACTTGTCGCCGAGCCGGTTCAGCTTGCCGCTGAACTCCTCCGGCGACACCGGCTTGATCCCGCCGACGGCCCCCTGGCCCTGCGCCGCCTGCTGTGTTTCCTGCACCTGCGCCGCTTGCTGCGTTTCCTGCACCTGCGCCGCGTCCCCTTCCCCCGCAGCCAGGGCCGCGCAAGGGGTAAGGAGCAGGGCCAGGACGATGAGGACTGTTATCGCCCGCATCTAAACTTCACTCCCTTCTTCTGCCTTTTCAACCACCACCAGGACCTCCGGCCGGAAGCCGTCGACCGGCACCGTCAGGTTGACGTACCGTCCGACCCAGGCGCCGCCTTCCAGGACGCCGGGCGACAGCGCCCTCTCCACCAGCACCAGGTGGCCGCCGCCGTCCCGGCGGTAGAAGCAGAGCGTGCCGCCGTCCTCGCCTGCCGCCACCCCGTCGGCCAAAAGGTGCGCCTGGCCCGCCGTGACCTCGGCCGGGTTTACGTCCTGGCCTGTCGGCACCGTGAACAGGCTCACCCGGTACGGCCCGGGGTGAGCCGCCAGCCACTCCCGCAAAAGCACCCTGAATCACCCGCTTTTCTCGGAAAATTTGGGGGGCCGGGATTTCCCGGCCCCCCATCCTACGCTTTAACCGCGCGCACCAGGTCCTTGCCCGGCCTGAAGACCGGCACCCGCTTCGCCGGGATCTCGATCTCGGCCCCGGTCCGCAGGTCCCGGCCCTCCCGGGCCGCCCGGGTCTTGACCTGGAAGGTCCCGAAACCGACCAGGCGCACCTCGTCGCCCCGCGCCAGGGCTTCCTTGACCGCGGTCAGGATGCCGGAAACCGCCTGCGCCGCCTGTGCCCGCGTGAGACCGGTCTCGTCCGACACCGCCTTGACCAACTCCTCCCTGGTCAACGCCGCTCACCTCCTTCTTTGACTTTATTTTCTCCGGCTTCGGGATCACCTCCCTGAGCGCGGCCAGGTCTTCCGGGCCGGGCCGGAACCACACCCGCTTCCCGGTCTCCCGGTCGTAAGCGTAAGGCTTGACGAACAGCCACACAGCCCCGGACACCCGGTACCCGGCGCACCAGTCCAGGTGGACGCTGTGCCTTTCCGCCAGCAGCCGCGCCGCCAAGAGCGCCACGTCCTCCGGCCGGTTCCACGGGTCGGCGTCGTACCAGGCCCTGCCCGGGTGCAAGACAAGGGCGTAGAGCTTGGGCATCAGCCGGGGGGCCGGGTAGGTGCCCGGGGTCATGTACTCCGAAGGCCGCAGGTGCGGGTACTCAAGCTGCGCGTCGCCGAGCAGCCGGAAGGACTTGAGCAGGCGTTTAGCCGCCTCCAGCTTCCGCACCGCCAGCACCCTGACCATCACCGCGCGCCACCCCCTTTCCTCCTGGCCGCGGCCTGGTTCACCAGGCGCCTGGCCGCCTCGCGGCCGTTGTCCGGGTCGACAAGCTCCCCGACGCCGTAGAGCACGGCCCGCAAAAGGGTCTCCAGCCGCCTGGCCTGGGCCGAAAACTCCAGGTCGGCCACAAACCTCTCGATGGCTAGTGCCACCAGTGCCGACACCGGCACCCGCCGCTCCGCCGCCAGCTCCCGGAGTTTTTTTGCCGTCTCGGGCGGCAAGGCCACGGTTACTTTCTCCTTCACCACACCACCACCACCACACCACCTGCCTTCCAAAATCAACACAACTTCGCGGCGCGGAGTCCCCTGCCTTAAGGCATGGGGAGGAGCGCCGCCTTCGCCTCCTTTTCAGCCCCCGGCTTCAGCCGTGGGGTAGCTGACCGGAAAACGCCGGGCCGCCTGGCCTGGCCGGGTAACCTGGCCCGGGGACCGGGCCGGCCTGGCCGCCTGGTCCTGGACCTGGCCGGGCCGCCCGGCAACCTGGCCCTGCCGGGTACCAGGCCGCGCCTGGGCCTGGGCCTGGCCCTAGCCCTGCCGGGACCAAGGACCGGAGCCAACCTGGCGGCAGCCTGGCCCGGGCCCGGTAACCTGGCTTGGGCTTGGGGGGTGCCATACGGTCAAGCTTAGACCGTTTCTGACTTTAACTAACTTTGACTGCGCCTCTATCTAAACTAAACTATGTTTAGTTTAGAAGGGTCGGAGCGACGACCGGAGGGAGGAGCGGGGGCCTCCCCCTACCCCCTCCCGCAACCGTACTTTCCAGCACCCATGGAAAATCGGCTACTCTATATCAAACGCGCCGAAAAAACCGGCCACGTCAAACTCCTGATCCCGCTCTCGCTCCTCCCGCAGGGCCGGGTAACACCCGCCGGACGCCAGCATCCTCTCTATCCGCTCAAGCCGGTTCAAAGCCTCTTCCAGCAGTTTCGAGTGCGCCACCAGTTCCGGGATCAAGTCCAGATACGCCCTGGCGACCGGCGCCCTGGTGCGGGGCGGGAAGGACCAGATCGGGTGATCGTCCGGTAATTTCAGTTCCAGGCGTCGCAAGCCTTTGCGGACCATTTCTACCACTCCTGTACGGTCAAAATACAGACAAGCCTACCAGGGCGCAGCGCGGGATGCCGGGTGTCCGTATACCCGCCGCTAAAAGCGGCGTCAAACCCGCGCCCCGCAAAGCTTCCGCTTATCCGGTTAGCGCACGCAGAAAACCCAGGGCGTTGGCGTACACCGGGTCTTCCGGCACGGTGACGCACGGCAAGCAAGCTGCCAGGCGTTCGCGCAGGAGAATTGCCCCACCGCCGCATAACAGGACGGAACGGACAAAACTGGCCCGGTTGCCCCAGGCCCCGATCACCCTCTGGCTTATCGCCTGCGCCGCGTCGGACAGGGCCTTCTCGACCGCGTCGGCCAAGTCTATAACCCTGCCCTCGAACACCATAGCGCGAGACTGCACGGCCTGCTCCCACATTTCCACGGGCAGCGGGGCACCCGCTTTCGCCTGGAACTCCCGCGCCACAGCCCGGTGAACCAGGTGGACGCCCACCTCCGCGCTCCCACAACATTCCAGGATGGGCCGCGCCTGTGCCCTGCCGGGTATCTTTTCCAGAAGTAAATAGTCGGTCGTGTATTGCCCCACATCCACCACGCCCATCAGGCCGCTTTCGGGTAAAAGCTCCGGGTATGCCGCGACCGCGCCAGCACCTTGTGGGAGCACCAGGACGCGGTTAAAAGAAATGTACTTTTCTTCGCCGCCGTCAACCGAAACCCACGTGAAAGTCTTACGCAGCCGGTCGGCTAAGGTGTCCCGTTGCGCCCTGTAATGAGCCAGCGGTAAGCCCAGGGCCAGGTCGACCTGGCCAAACTCCCCGCCGTTGACGCCCGCGCCAACAAGGTGCGCCGCGGCCAGCACTAACAGGTCGTGCATCTCCTGCGGCTTCTGGCGGGCTAACGTCGTCACCGCGGCCATGCTCCGGGCCGCGGCCTCGCCCACGAGTTTTTCTACCGGGTCAGAACCCAGGTACCGCACCCGCACCCGGTAGCCCAGGCTATTGGAGAGAACACCGCCGAGGACGTCTTCTGTTACCGGGGCAATCACGCTCGGGAAGCAGGCCCGCTTGCCGAGAGACGATACCGCCTTGGTGTACCCATAGCCCACGTCCACTGCCACTTTAGCACCCACTACTATCACCCCCAGGCAAAAGTTCCCAGGTCCATCCGTGGCGCATAACCGCCGTCTGCATCGGGTGGGTCGGTATACCAAAGTACTCCACCACGCGAGGAAAGTAGCGCGGCGGCAGCAGCACCTTCCCTGCGTGCCAATCTATGGAGTATTCGTTGACTCCAATGGCGTCTAGCATCGCAGCAGGGTCCAGCTTGAAGGTTCTGTCACGCTTCGGTGAAAATAAGTTGTCAAGACCGATCATCCCCATCCCCTCCCTGATTTGGTCAGCCTTAAGGCGCGCCGCTCCACCTGGCAAACGGATCCCTCGTTTTCGGAGATCAGCATCACTCTACCCGCAACGTCCTGCCCTCCTCGGCAGTGTGGTTCAAAAAGAAAAGGCCCGGCAGCTTTCAACACTACCGGGCTTCTGCACTTAGATTCCCTTCACCCTTTCTTCCAAGATAGGCGATTTCAGCCCCGCCGTCCTGAGCGTCAGCACCGCGCTCTCGGCGCGCGTCACTTTCTTCGACGGCCTGAAGGCCCCGTCCGGGTAGCCGGAGACGATGCCTATCGCCGCCGCCTCCCTCACGGCCTCGCGCGCCCACGCAGGCACCTGGTCGAAATCTTTAAACATTGAGGGTTGCTTGACGGGCACAACCCCGAACCGCTTCGCGATCCGCGCAAGCAGCACGATGCTCTCGACCCGGCTGATGTCCTTCCCCACGCCCAGCGTCCCGTCCGGGTAGCCGACCATCAGGCCAGCTGAGTAGACCGCCCGGGCCGCCGAAACAAGGGTTTCATCCGAAGCGGGCACGTCCTTGAACGGCACTTCTCCGCCAGGATCGGGAAGGCCAAGTGCCGCCTTCAGGAGCTTCGCCACCTCGCCTCGCCTCGCAGGTAGGTCGGGCAGCAGGTACAGCTGCTCGCCGAAGACCTCCGGGTGTTCCTCCAGGAACGCGCCCGCGGCCTTGTAGGCCCAGTGCCTGTCGTCGAAGTCCGCATAGCGCCAGAAGCTCCGCTTAAAGCAGACGAACTTCCTGCCGTCGCGCTCGACAACACACTTAATGTTGTGGCGGCCCGGTCCGACCCGGAACTCCGCCCGGAAGCCTCCCTCGCTCAAGGCCACGGGACGGTCCGCTCCATTAAGGACAACGCGGGCTGAAGAGAGGCCGCGGACGAAGCCTTCCACCCCGTCGGCGGAGAGCACAACCTTCACGTCCGGCAGTCTCTTAAACGCCGCGAACCTGCCCTCTTTGAGCAGAAGCGCCGTCACGCGGCCTCCGTCGCGGTACACCGCGCCGATCACACCGTAAACGGCTCCGTCGACCGGCGCCCATGCGCCCATCTTTTCGTCGAGCACGCAGAGCACGCCGCCGGAGACGGCGATCCTGACCCCGACGGGCTCGCCCTCCAGGGAGATCTCGACCGCATCGTCAGTCGGGAGGCATACCGCCCTGCCTTTCCCGCCGCCGGAGACTTCGACGGAGACCGAGATGCCGGGTGCCAAAATACTCTTTGACCCGCCAGACGCGAGGTCAATCACAACCTCAGGGCTCTTGTAGCCCCCGCCCGAAGAGGGCGAAGGAGAAGCCGGGGGTTCCGCAGGAGCCGAAGGAGCGTCCCTCAACTGGCTGAGCGGCGCGAAGCACAGGTCGTCCGACCGGGTTCTGTCGCTCCACTCGGCCCAGGCCACCCAGTTCTGGGAAATGGCCGGACAGTAGCCGCCCGCGGTCACCAAGTACCGCTTCCCTTCCGTCAGGTCTACGACCCAAAGCATGTCGTCGATGTCGGCCAGAACATACCTCTCGTCGCTGCTCACCCACGCGCCGTAGCAGTACTCGCCCGGCGCGAATGCAAGGACGGCCGTCACGCTCCCGCCGCTCAGAGGTGCCTTTGCCAGGCGGTAAACGCCGCCGTCGTTGTCGGCCCAGTAGAGAAAGTCTCCCGCTATGCAGGGAGGGCGGACCCGGGTCGCGTCCGGGGACGCGATTACGGTCTTCGCTCCGGTCTCAATGTCCATCGAGATAACTGACTTAGCGACTGTTTCCTCGATGCAGAAAACCTTCCCGTTGCCAATGACAGGTGCGTACTGATTCACAGTCCAGCCGTCCGTCGTAAGATACTTCCCGACACCTGCCTCGACATCGTAGAGGTATACGTCGCCGCTCACCGTGAAAGCCGCGTAGACCCCGTTGGTAGTTGTTTCCCGACTCCGCAGCCCGGTCGACACGATTTCGCCGGTCGCCATCCTCAGTATCTTGACGCCTGAAGAGGAGGGGAAGACTACTACGCCGTTTCTCACAGCGAAGACATCTAGAACGCCTGCGCCCGTAGTGAGCCCCGTCTCCGTTTTTGTTCGCGGATCCAGTTCGTAGATGTCGCCGTCTTTGGCGTAGTACATTTTCCCGTTCTCGTCGAAAGCCGGGCACGTCTCGTCAGACGCAGTGTCCAGCGTTTCCGGCGTGAACGCCGGCTTGAGGTACATCACGGTGCAGGAGGAGACCGCCGACTCCCGGCCCGCGCAGTCGCGCACTTTAACGTAGACGGTCTTCGTCCCTTCGCCCGAAAGGGTAAACGGCACCGTAGCATAATAGGTCGAAGAAGAATAATTCCAAGTGCAGGCCGTCCAGGACGCCCCGGCGAAGCCCGGGTCTTCGCTGAGCATCACTTCAGCAGGTCCTACGTCCTCGGCCACCGCCAGGTCGAACGTCAGGCTTGGCGCGGTCACCGTGCTGGAGGACGCCCGGAAAGCCTTTATGGAAGGCGAATCCACGTCCCACCAGGCTTCCTGCACCAGGTCCGTCGTATTTCCGTGCGCGTCCCGAAGCCTGACGCAAAAACTCTTCCTTCCACCGACGGACGGCGCGGCTACGTCGACGGTCATCGGTGATCCGGTGAACGTTTGCCAGGCGGAGCCCGTAAAACCAGGATCCAGGCTAACCAGTATGTCTGTCACCGCGTCGTTGTCCGATCCGTAAACGGTCAACACTACAGAAGGATCCGTGACGAGCGGCAACCCCTCGTAAGTCGGCAGATCTGGCGGCAGCGACAGCGACACGCTCGGCCGTACGTTGTCTACCCCCACGGGCGGGTCGTAGATCCCTCTGTCGGTCATCGCGAATATCGTATTGTCAGGCGCGGCAAACAGGTAAGCGACCACCGCGTCCGCCGGAATGCCCGTCGAGAACTCGAACCAGGAAGCGCCCCCGTCCACAGATTTGTAGATGGATGAAGCTCCTGAAGGCATGGTCACACTTAAGTAAACGCTGTTCTGGGAGTCCACAGCGACAGCCCGTGCGCCGACGTTCTGCAGGCTTCCGTTTACAGGAACCTGGATTGTCGACCAGGCGATCCCGTCTGCACTCTTCACTGCATATCCCCCAGGCCCGCAGGCAAAAAGGGTTCCATAGACATCCTGAACAATGCTGTTGGTGTAAGTGCCGTTGCGAACAAGCTCCCACGACCCTCCTGCCGGCAGCCGGTAGATGTACCAGTTGAACATCGCCCCGGCATACGCAGTTCCGTCCGCCGTCACCAGGAGCGCCTGCGGCGCCTGCGGCACCGCGGGGCCAAACGCGGCCCAAGTGGCACCGTTGTCTGTGCTTTTGTAAAGCGATGTTCCGGCTCCGTAGTAGAGGTTGCCGTAAACGTCCTTTGCAAGTGTGTTGATGCCGGTGTTAGCAACTGCCTTTGTTACGGCCGACCCGTCCAGAGAAGCCTTATAGATTCCGTCACCGGATACAGCGTACCACAGGTAGCCGTCGTTGCTGACCAACATGCCCTGCCCCTTCAGCAAGCCGCCCGTCTCTACGAACGGCACCCAGTTCTGCCCAGTGTCAGTAGACTTGTAAATCCCGTAAGGAGAACGGGCGAAAAGAGTCACAGCATCCGCAGCTACCATGTTCATCCCGGTGTTAGAAGTGGCTATCGAAGTGTTTACTTTCCACTTCATTCCCTGGCTGGAAAAAACCACATTCACACCGTCGACGCTTCGGTAGACCCCAAACGGAGTGCCGGCGTAGTACCCTGAACTACCATAACAGACCGCAGTTACAGAAAAGTTCTTATGGAAATTTCTGCTATTGTCTAAGTTCCAGGTAGTTCCTCCGTCAGTACTCACCCGGAGCCCGGTGGAGCTACCGACAACAATCAGCGATCCAGAGCCGCTTACCGCTATTGCCGTTCCGCCTGTAGGCCACGTGCCCATCTGTGTCCACGTGGTTCCTCCGTCGGTTGATTTGTAACAGTATTTGGTACCGGCGACGCTGAAAATACCGTAAATGTTATTGCTGTCGTCAAACGCCAGGTCTACAACCGCGCCAGGCATCGTAGAAGACACCCAGGTATCGCTGCCCGCCAGTTTTTTGTGAAGCGTTGTGAAGACGTAGCTGTAAATGTTGCCCGCCGGGTCACTCCAGAGTTTGGTTACCCCGAATAGCGGTGAGCTTTCCACCAATGCCCAGTTAACGCCGTCATCGCAGTAAGTAAGTCCGTTGGCAGTGTTTGCATAAACCGTCCCGGCGACCACGCAGAGGTACGGATCCGCGCTCTGGACCGCGCCCGTGGCGCTGGTATAACTCCAACTCGTCCCGTCGATGGTCTTGTAAACCCTATAGTCTTTACCTATCGCATAGACTGCTCCGCCTACGCGATCCCAAGTCATGTCGTACACAGCATTGTTGGAGAAGAGGGGATCGGCCCACTCAGGAGTGCATTCGGTCCAGGTTACGCCTCCGTCCTCGCTCCTGAAGACTCCGTAAGAAGTACTCGCAAACAAACCGTTTGGAGTTTCAACGATGTCACGTACGTCTCCGCCGTACGGCCCGCTGAGGTACCATTCCGTCAGTGCCCAGGCAGGAGAAGTGAACAACAATACCGCCAACAGAAAACCGAATAACAAAACGCGGCGTCTCAAGGTATCAACCCTCCTTTTGTGAGTGATTAACTGATCGCGCAACGCTCTCCAGCGCGCTCCGCTCGGCCCGGCAGATTGTCCCGTCCGGCACGCCCAGCACGGCGGCCGCCTCCTTCAACGTCAGCTTCTCCTGGTGCCGGAGGGCCAGCACCAACTGCTTCTCCGGCGGCAGGGAAGCCACCGCACGGGCAAGCGCTTCTGTCCGCCGCGGGACCGCATACCTGAGAAGCGCCGCTTTGAGGCTTTCAAGCTCCTGTGCCAGCACTCCCAACTCGCGCTTAAAATCATCCGACGCTGCTTCAGCAAGCATCTCCAACTCTTTCAGCCCCCTTTCTGTTTTTGCCGTAAAGCCTCCAGGCCATTTCAAGCACAACACCCCCTCCGGTCGGGTACTTCCGGGCCAGCTCCGCAAGCTCCACCACGTCCTCGGCGGTGAGCACTTCGGAGCGCCTGCCCCAGTTGACCACAAGGTCTGCGTTTAAAAGCGCGAGCCCCACGCCGTGCTCGTGGAGCCGCAAAATCGCTTCCGCAAAAGCTACCACGTCCAAGATCAGCTCAACCTTTCTTCCTGCAAAAACTTAGCGGCCTTTTTCTTCACGCGCTGCCAAGCGTTGTCCAGAGACTTCCAGGGTATCCCGGTCGTCTCTTCCAACTCCTTGTACGTCCCGCCCAAAACGTGAACGCGCAACGCAAGGGTTTCGATTGGCGTTAGATCGAGGTTTTCCACCAGCCACCGAACGAAGTCAGCGTCGGCCAAACGCTCTTCCGCCGTCCTAGTAGAGCAGGCAACCGTTTCGCCCAGCGTCCGGCGCTCCTCCTCGTCCACGGGCGCGTCCAGGCTCAACTGAAAGGCCCTCCGCTTCCGGCTCTGCACCCGGAGGAAGTTGTTCAGGGCGCACTCCACGTGCCGCCGGCACCACGTCTTCAGCGAAGACAGCGCCGGGTCGTAGGTTTTGCACGCCTGCCACAATACGATGCGGACCTCTTGCTCCAGGTCCTCCCGGTCGACCGCGGGATCCCTCAGCGCTCCGGCGCAGGCCGCGGCCCAGGAGAAAAACAGCTTGCAGAAAGCGGCGTCGGCAACCAGCGCCTCAGTTGTCAAGCTCCCACTCCTCTGCGAACTCGGATTCCGCAGCCTTCCTTATGGTTTCGCGGCATCGCTTCAAGGCTTCCTCCGCCGCGTCGGCGAGGCGACAACACCTCTTCTGCGTCGAAGTGCGGCAAGCGCGCCCTGTCGCGCAGACGGCTAGCCGCCGCGAAGAGCGCGTTGGCCGTGTCCGCGAGCAGGATCATGCGTCCTCCGTGGAACAACGAAAATCACCTCCTGAAAAAAGAAAACGCTCCGGGGCGTTCCCGGAGCTGCGCGGTTCGAACAGATTCAGCCTTTTTGGGTAAGCAGCTTTGCGTTTTCGGCACGGATGCGATCCAAGTCACCTGCGAACAGCAAACTTTTGTCGCGTGCCACAGCGATGCTTTCAAATATGACTGAAAGCGCCGCGTGCGCCCTCTCCAACTGCGTCTGCTCGAAGCTCTTTCCGGGTGCCGGCAACACCGCTCCTTTCGCCGCGGAACGCGCCACGCGACCGACGAAGCGCAAAAACGCCTCTCTTTCACCGTCCCCCTCCAGCGATTCGCATGTCGTAGCCACCTTTCGGAGAAGCTGCCGCGTCTGCCTCTTTACGACGGCACGGGCGAAGGATTCCGCAAGGGACGACTCCGCCGGAGGCACGGGAAACCCAAACGTGTAAAATATCCTGCCGAACACCCGTGACATGAATGCGCTTGCCCACTCGGGCAATTCCCACACCCGGGCGTCCGCCGGGCGGACGAAATGCCTGACCACTTTCTCCACGGCGGTAGCGGAACCGTAGCGGAGCGTCCAGTCCGGAACACGGAGACAAAGGCCGTCGCAGCTATCGCAACTCTTCACTAGCTTTTGGCCCAGCATATTTTCGACTTTTTTGACTGCTTCTGTGTCCGTGCAGCCCATCTTTCTACCGGCAACGGTGTCGCACCAGCCGAAGAGGTCGCAGTCCTGGAGTAGAAACGCGCAGGCGGCATCTGCCACGAGGTTTTCTCCGTAGCCGGGGTCGATCTGCAAGATCGCCTGGACAAGCACTTCGCGGGTGTGCGACCAGGAATGCCCGCTTCCTGCCCAATTAATGCCTTGATCGATGTTGTGAACCAAAACGTTCCACTCTTCGCCCAACCCCCTGTGTTTCGCAAAGCGCGAAAGAGCTTCCATTACGCTGGCTTCAGCGTTTCGGCACAATGCTTTCAAAATATCATCTCCTTTTCTACTCCCTTCCTGCCCCCCGGCGGATCCGGCCGCACCCCCGCCGAGGTCAATTCGAAAAAACAAAACGCCTGGCGGCAACACTGCTACCCGTCGCCGCCGGGCGGGCCCAAAGGGTCCATGCCTTTTCTTTTTCGCCCGGCTCTGAGCACCACGGCATGTACTCCACCTGGTTGGCCCTCTCTACTGTCCCGAAGAGCCAGCAGGGGTTCCCAGCAACAAACAGCAACAGCGTTAGCAACTGTACTAACCGGAGTCGGTCTTTTAGGTTCCGCGTTTTTGTGGTATCTTGGTATTAGCTGTTTTTACAGCATGGGGTTTACAGGTCTGCCAAGAGGGAGGTGAATCTACATCGGTGGCAAATATTCTATGTATGGCGTTGACCGTATTACTGGGCTTGACTGCTGTTCTGCAAGGGGCTTTCAACGCCACCCTTCTGCGCGTTTCCAGCTTGCCGTTCGTACTGATGGTAACAAACGGAACGGCTTTTTTGTTATCGTCGCTCATTTTTCTCTTCTGGACTATACGGATTGGTCCCGATGCCAGATTATCCGGGCCCGTGCCTTGGTACGCTTGGTTAGGGGGTGTTGTAGGCGTTTACATTATTGCCGCGGTAGCTTACCTGATTCCGCGTTTTGGGTTCACTTGGACCTTCTCGGTGGTTATAGCTGTCCAACTTATTGCTTCCATACTCTCGGATTATTTTGGCCTGTGGCAAAAACCTCCGGTACCGGTCAGCTCTTATCGAATCATAGCTACTCTCTTAATTATCGCTGCTGCCTGGCTTGTAGGTAAGAAATAAGAACAGAAAGGAAGAAGCCGATGCGCATCAAGGTTTGTGGTATCAGAAATCTAAGCGACGCTCTGACTTGTATTGCCGCTGGCGTCGATGCTCTTGGTTTCCTGGTTGGTATAACCCACGTTGCTGAGGACAAGATCGACCCAGTGGAAGCCAGAAAACTAATCGCACAATTGCCCCCATTTGTTAACACAGTTGCTGTCACACACCTTACAAATCCTTACGAAATCTGTGAGATTGTCCTGACAACCGGGGCAGATACAGTGCAATTGCACGCCGACGATATATTTCCGGAAAATATTACCGTTCTACGACAACTCTTACCACGGCACAAGCTGATAAAATGTGTCCATGTATCAGGCAGGGAAGCGATTGAAACAGCTAAATTATGGGAGCCATTAGTTGATGCTTTACTCCTAGACTCGCGGACTAAAGAGCGGCTTGGCGGAACGGGCCTAGTGCATGACTGGAGAATCAGCCGGGAAATTGTTGAGCAGAGCAAGAAACCGGTCATCTTAGCGGGCGGCCTTACACCGGAAAATGTAGCTGACGCTATCACTGTCGTGCGTCCTTATGCTGTTGATGCTAATTCGGGGCTCGAGGACAGCATAGGACAGAAGGATGAAACCAAAGTAAGAGCATTTGTCGCACGCGCAAGGAGCGTTGGTTCGTAAAATGAGTTTTTTCCTTACAAAGTTATGGCAAAGGAAAGATAAACCATCCGTAAACACAGATGTTATCGATGATTCGCTCCAAAGTATTTTTCTAAGCGAAATACGTAGCGCTATTAAATGGCTTTTGGATATTCAAGATTCTCAAACCGGTGGGTGGGGCTGGATACAACACATACCCCCCAACGAACAAAATACGGCCGAAGTTGTTTATGCCTTACTGTTATTCCTGCAAGAAGATTTATACAGAAAAGACGAGTCCCGGTTTTTAGTGGAAAAACGTATCCAATACATTGCCAGGGGAATAGTCCATTTTTTAATAAAAGTTGAGGAACACGCTAAACTCAGCATCGATTGGATCTGGGTACTAAGGGCCCTCCTGCAATTGAAAACCTACTGGAATAGAACCCCAGATTACGACCCCATCAAAAATTCACTGAATGACGCCCTCGAAAAAGAGCTCGAAAAAGAGTGTTATACGGGATACCAAGCCGAACAAGCTATTGATGCGGCCATTGCAAATTGTATCCAGTGGCTCCTTAAAAACCAAGGCGATCAAGGCGCCTGGAGCGATACCGAAACAGGCCCGCCCAATATTATTCGGACGGCTTTTACTATCTACACAATCGCCGACGGCGGACGCGCGCTTGGCGAACGTTTTGCCGAGGTTAAGCCGGTCATAGAAAGAGCTGCGTACTGGTTGGTCCAGGTTCAGCGTAAAGACGGTGGCTGGGGTTGTATACCTGAACCGTATAATACTGCGACTTTTCCTCCAATACAGCTACCAGAAATCGATGATCAAGAGAATAGCAATCCAGCCGCCACCGCCTACGCTTTGCTTGCACTCGGCGCTTTAAATCCACAAGTTTTCAAGAAAAGCATAAGGCGCGGAATGCAGTGGTTAATCAATAATCGCGATCGAAATACCGGAGGGTGGCCCGTTTTTCGAGAAGTTGGGATACGCAACGGCAACGTGTTTACCTTCCGCCATTTTAGTACAGCTTGGACTCTCGCCGCCTTATTGAAGGTGAATCCCGATATAATTTTGTCCACAGATACTCACGAGGCATTACAATACTTATTGACCTTACAAGATCCCTATGCCGGAGGATGGCGCACATCCTCCGATGCCGATCCAACTACTTGGGCTTCGGTAAACGCCGTAGAAACACTCCTGTCGTTAGAAAATACTTTCCACAATATTGGAGGCTTAAGATTTAGCAAACTAGTTGCGGAATGGCGTAAAATGAAAATGGAAAAAGAAGTCGAAGTTATCAAGCTTCTCGGCATCCCCTTCGCTTTTAACTATCCTATGTCAATTCTATTCAGCAGCTTTTTCACCGCAGTTTTGTTCTCGATTGTGGGTGGCGTTATGTTTTTCGACTGGTCTAAGCTGGTTCGCAGTATTCTTTGTAGCGGGCTTACTATAATAGCTAGTATTCCGTGGATTGTACACTTCGTAAAATTCAAATTCAACGAATGGTCTTCGGCGTTACAACTTGTGGGGCTATTTATCGGTTTTATTTTAGCTGTAATCCTCGGACTTATTGCGTTATTATAGAAAAGTAGCCTAGGAGAATGCTGCAAAAGCCGCTTGTTTTTCTCCTTCAGAGGCTCCAAGGTCGATTCTTCAGCCAAAACTCACGTAAGGTAAAACCCTTCAGCAATCCATTTGCTGTTTTCTCCTCTTTTTGA
>JBFLYP010000036.1:0-10982 GCA_040756575.1 Bacillota bacterium
GAAAGAAGAAGCTGTTTGGCTCACCGAATACCGGGACTTTGACGAAGCCAGGCAGGACATCGAGCGGTATATCCGTTTCTACAACACCGAAAGGCTGCATTCGGCCCTTGGTTACCGCTCACCGGCTGAATACCGGGCCTACCTGGCTCAACAGACTGCCGCTTGAGAAAGGGGGTGCTGAGCCCATAATTCATCCTGAACACCTCTTGGGTGCAACTCCTATCGCAGCCCGGCGGCGGTCAAGGGGCCGCGCAGCGGCGGCGCAAGCCCTTGCCCTTGACAGCAGCCGGGCGAGATAGATAATGGCTCAAGTGGTGTTCAGTTCCCGTTACCAAAATTAAAAAGACTCCCTTCAAACCGGCCGATTTTGTCTTGACTTACGGGGGTCATTACGGAGGAAAGTATCGGTAGCTTGGATCCGATCTTGGGCGAAAAGGTGGAGCAGGAAATAGCACGCCTCATAATGACAAGTCCTGATCAGAGTTCTGATCAGGTGGAGAACTGGGCAGCCGATCTCGAGGTGAGGGTAAGACAGGCCAAGGAAGCGGAAGAAAGGCTTCAGGACCTGATAATGGATAGATCAAGCTTTCGGATGGACAAAGTCCACGAGGTATTAGGTAATGCAGTTGATACCGAGGCATTCGCGTATGCGGAGTCCTTGGTGGTTAATTTCCTAAGGCGTTTTCCTACTGCCGAAGTCGAGCCGCTTGCCGGGCGAACGTGGCGACTTCGACTTCCACCGGCTTTCGTTAAAGATGCACAGGAGTTCTTTAAAATAGACCTTAAGGAATATGAGGAGACGAAAGCAATATTTGAACCCCAAGAAGCAGGCAAACACGAGGAGTGGGAATTTCTTGCGTTCGGTCACCCGCTCTTTGACGCCATAGTTGAATATTGCCGCACACCTCATTTTATCAGACCCTATCAGGGAAGGCCCGATCTGGTTCCTTTTGGCTTGGCAGCAGCATTCCGCATTTCTTCTCCAGAATATGCCGGCAAAAGAGGCTGGTTCTTTTTGTTTGAGGCTCAGGCAAAGGGTGGTATCTGTCAGCCGATAAAGGTAATACCTCTCTTTGTTTGCGAAAGCGGGGAGGTATATACAAGAATCGCTGACCATATCTTGCACCAACTCTGCCACCATAAGTTCGAGGAGTATGAGGAGCATATAAAGGTCCGCGAGAGGATTCCATATTCCACCTTACCGGGTTGTTTTGAAAAAGCTAAACAGGTGTTCCAGGATCTTATTGAGCAGATGGGGCGAGAGTGGAATGTCCAGAATAAGCGGTTGGCAGAGGAAGAACTGAATAGGATCGACCGGTGCTATCGCCACCTCATCGCGCGTGCTCAGGCGGATCTTGAGCGGGAAAGGACGAATCTTGAAAATGTCCGGAAGATGGCTGTAACAGAACAACAAAGAAAAATATTGCCGGCTTTAGAAGGCAGAGTCCGTAGAGTAGAAAGAAAGATTACGGAAATGCAGCAAGAATGGGAAAGAAAACGCGAGAGCATCACGAGTCGGGTCAATCTCACTGTTGAGTCGGGTGGGGAGCCTATTTGTGCAGCATATGTGGAGCTTGTGGGGTAGCTGTTGTAGTGGCTACGTGTTACCTTGTTCATTGTAAAGGGTTATACCGGGGTGGAAGCTATGAGCATCTTCACGCTTTCCCAGGCGCTAACTGATGACTACAAGAACTATGTCCGGAGCTTCTTCAACATAGCCGATGACCGGATACGGGCGTTTGTGGAAGAAAAGTTGTTTCAGAAGGATTCCCTATGGCCGGAGGCACTGCTCCAACTGAATCCCTCTTACGCGGAGGGAGCGGCGGTTCAGGAGTTATCCGCCCAGGGACGCCTGCACCCGTTATGTGGCAAGATATTTTGCCGGGACGGGGAGCCGCTTCGCCTTTACCACCACCAGCAGGCGGCCATCGAACGGGGGCTGGCGCACCAGTCGTTCGTGATCACGAGCGGCACGGGCTCGGGGAAAACGCTCACCTACCTTATTCCCATCTTTGACGCCGTCCTCCGGAACAATCCTGAAGAAGCGAAGGTGCGGGCGATCATCGTTTACCCGATGAACGCCCTGGTAAACTCGCAGCACGAGATGCTGAAAGCACTCAAGAAAGGTTTTGAGGAGCGGACCGGCCGGGAGTTGCCGGTGCGCTTCGAAAAGTATACCGGCCAAGAGGACGAGGCGACAAGGTCCCGGATCCGGAAAGAACCGCCTCACATCCTGTTAACCAACTATATGATGCTGGAGCTTATTCTTCTGCGGCCTGAGGAGCGCCAGTTTGTTGACCGGGCAGTGACTGGCATAGAGTTTTTGGTATTCGACGAGCTCCATACCTACCGGGGACGCCAGGGCGCAGATGTTGCCCTGCTTATCAGGCGGTTGCGCGAGCGGTGCGGCAACCCTAACCTGGTTTGCATCGGCACCAGCGCGACGATGGTGGCCGGCGAAGGAGTGGGCGGGTTGGAGCGGCGCCAGGCGGTAGCGGCGTTCGCCAGCAAGATCTTCGGTGTCCCCGTGGCTCCTGATAACGTTATTGAAGAGCGGTTTACCCGTCTGACCACGGCGGCTGCGCCACCAGATAAGGACGCACTCCGCCGGGCGGTAGAGGCGCCCGTGCCGGAGACCGTAGCGGAAACGTTAGCCAGCCCTTTAGCGGCATGGGTTGAGCAAACCTTTGGGCTGGAAGAGGAGCCCGGCGGGAATCTCCGCCGGGTAAAGCCGCTTACGCTGACGGAAGGGGCACAAAGGTTGGCGCGGGATACCGGTTTGGGCGTAGAAGTGTGCCTCAGTCGGCTGCAAGAAGTACTTCTCAAAGGCAGTCAACTGAAGCTTCCGGACGGTAACCCTCTTTTTGCACTCAAGCTCCACCAGTTTATCAGCCAGGGCCGGGCTGTTTACGCCACGCTCGAGCCTCCTCCGGCGCGCTCCTTGACCCTGGAGGGGCAGTACTACGCGCCAGAGGAAGGAAAAACTGGCGGAGGAAAGGGGCGGGTTCTCTACCCCTTAGAATTTTGCCGGGTATGCGGGCGGGAGTATTATGTTATTTGGAAGGACGAGGATAACCAGCGGTTGCTGCCGCGAGAACATGAGAGTGATCTTCCTGTAGACGTCGAGGCCACAGCCGGTTATCTATCCTTGGTTGACGAAAGCACTGCCTGGAGCCTGGAGCACATCCCGCCGGAGTGGCTTGACGCGAAGGGCAAGGTCAAAAAGGATTATCGAAAATATATTCCTCAGGAAGTGTGGGTCCAGTCCGATGGGTCCGTCCGCCAGGAACAAGCTGAGGGAGCGGTGAAGGCCTGGTTTCTGCCCGCGCCTTTTATGCTCTGCCTTAGCTGCGGTGAGTTTTACTCCGGCAGGGACAAAAACGAGTTCCGCAAATTAGCCCGCCTATCGAGCGAAGGGCGCAGCAGCGCCACCACGGTGCTTTCACTGTCGGCACTGCTTCACGCGCCGGAAGCGGGAATTGCCGAAGAGGCGCAAAAGGTGTTGAGTTTCACCGACAACCGTCAGGACGCTTCGCTGCAGGCGGGACACTTCAACGATTTTGTTAGGGTTTCGCTGCTCCGGGCGGCGCTGCTGGCGGCGCTTGAGCGGTACGGGGAATTGCGCTACGACGTGGTTGCCGGGAAGGTGCTCGAATTTACCGGTCTCACGCTGCGCGATGTCGCCGCTAACCCGGAGCTTGATCCTGCCACCCCCCAGGGGAAAAGGGTCTGGGCAACCTTCCGGGACTTATTGGAGTACCGGCTTTACGAAGACCTGCAGCGCGGCTGGCGCGTGGTCCAGCCCAACCTCGAGCAGTGCGGGCTTCTCCAGGTTGACTACCTCGGGCTAAAGGAGCTGTGCGAAGACCAGTCGAAGTGGGAAGGTTTTCTTCCGTTTACCCGCCTGTCTGCCGAAAAACGCTACGAGATCCTCAAGGTTTTCCTCAACCATTTTCGGAGGAAGTTGGCCATCAACGCTTCCTGTCTCCGGGAAACCGAGCAGCAGCAACTTCAGAAGCGGGTAGAACAGGAGATTGCCGAGCGGTGGCGCTTTGAAGAGAAACGGCTTTGGTCGGCCCAGCGCTTCTTGCTTTCGCCGGTCAGCTCCGGCCGGGAGGTAAGCGGTCTGAGCCTCGGGGAAAGGAGCGTGATCGGGCGTTACCTCCGCAGGGAATTGGACCTTTCGCCGGGGGCCTACTGGGATTGTGTCCACCGGCTGGTGGATCTGCTTTGCACCCAAGGGTTGCTCCGGCGGGGCGCCGAGGGCGGTGTAGATTTTGTCCAGTTAGAGGCGGCGGCGATAATTTGGCGGTTGGGGGATGGAAGCCCTCTGCCGCCGGACCCCGTCTATTCCCGCCGGGTAGAAAGCCCGGTTTACCTTGCAGTCCAGCGCCAAACGAACGAGTTCTTCCGGGAATTCTACCGGACCGCTGCCCGCCGGTTACAGCATATGGAGGGCAGGGAGCATACGGCGCAGATTTCTTACGAAAAAAGGCAGGAGCGGGAGAATCGTTTTCGCCACGGCAACTTACCTTGCCTCTTTTGCTCACCGACGATGGAACTCGGGATTGATATCGCCGACCTGCAAATCGTGCATCTGCGGAACGTGCCGCCGACCCCGGCGAATTATGCTCAGCGCAGCGGGCGCGCCGGTCGCCGCGGCGACCCGGCCTTAGTTTTGACCTACTGCGCGGCCCGCAGCGGCCACGACCAGTATTTCTTCCGGCGGCGGGAGGCGATGGTGGCTGGGGCCGTCAAAAGCCCCCAGCTCGACTTGGGGAACGAAGACCTGGTCAGGGCGCACGTCCACGCCGTCTGGCTGGCCAAAACCGGACGCCCTCTCGGCAGGTCCATCGTTGATCTCTTAGAGACTGAGATCGAGGGTTTTCCACTTAAGGAAGAGGTTCGGGCGCAGATCAACCTTTCGGAGGCGCGGCTCAAAGAGTGCCTGCGAGAAGCCCAAGCTGTTTTGCGGGCCTGCGAGCCTGATATAGCTACTGGAGGCTGGTACGCCGACGAGTGGCTGGAGACCCTCTTGCGGAACGCGCCGCAGGAGTTCGACCGGGCCTTTAGCCGCTGGCGCGAGCTTTACCGGGCGGCGCAGGCCCAATTACAGGAGGCGCACAGCTTACTCTACCGCTCCCGCAAAAGGGAAGAGCAAAAACAGGCGGAGCAGCAGCAAAAGGAGGCCCTGCGGCAGCTAAATCTGCTTCGCAACGAGACCCAGCGGGAGGAATCAGATTTCTATCCCTACCGGTACCTGGCCTGCGAAGGATTTCTACCCGGATACAACTTCCCGCGCCTGCCGTTCCGGGCCTTCGTCCCCCGCGAGGAGGGGGAGTTTATCAGCCGCCCCCGTTTCTTGGCGCTTGCGGAGTTCGGCCCCCGCAACATTATCTACCATGAAGGCGCAAAATACGAGGCTTATTCCCTCATCACCCCGCCGGGGGGCTTAGAGCAGCGCCGCTTGCGGGCTAAGCTCTGCAACGTTTGCGGTTATTTCCACAAAGACGATGAGGGGATAGACCTGTGCGAGAATTGTGGCTCCCGGTTGGACGCAGCAAATAGCGAGATTGTACCCCTTTTGGAAATGGCGAACGTCAAGACTTGGCGGCGGGAGCGGATCACCTGCGACGAGGAGGAGCGCCGCCGGGAAGGATATAAACTCACCTCTCACTTCCGGTTCGCCTCATTGCCCGGCGGGCGGAAGCGGATCCAGGAAGCGGTGGTCTATGACGAGAGCGGAAATCCGGTGCTGAAACTCACCTATGGGCCGTCGGCTACCCTCTACCGGATCAACCACGGCTGGCGGAGCCGGCGCGAGGAAGGGTTCTTGATTGATCTGGCCACTGGGTGGTGGCTAAGGGCTCGTGACGAGGAAGAGGTTGTCGAGGAGCCGCCGGTTTCACCTTCCATCCAGCGCGAGCGGGTGCGGCTCTTTGTTCACGACACGCGGAACATCCTGCTAGTTTCTTTTCTCGAACCGGCGTGGCAAAACAAGGAAGACTTCGCGGCCACTCTCCAATATGCCTTGCAGCGCGGCATCGAAACGACCTTCCAGGTCGAAGAGTCCGAGCTTGCCTCGGAGCGTATCGGCACAGGGGGAAAGCGCGCCATCCTCTTCTGGGAGGCGGCTGAAGGCGGTGCCGGTGTGTTACGCCGGCTGGTCGAGGAGCGCGATGCTTTCTCCCAGGTGGCCAGAGCAGCGCTCGAGCGGTGCCACTTCACGCCTGGCACAGAAATGGATGAAACCTGCTCCCGTGCCTGCTACGAATGTCTGCTTTCTTATACCAACCAACTGGACCACCAGCGCCTCAACCGCCACCTAATAAAAGAGGCCCTATATAGGTTTTCCAGAAGCGTGACGCTGGCCAAGAGTATGGGCAGAACTTATGAAGAGCACTACCGTTGGCTTCGGTCGCTTACCGACTCCCGTTCGGAATTGGAGCGGCGCTTTATAGATCATCTCTTCCAAACCAAGCGCCGCCTGCCAGATGATGCCCAGAGGGAATTAGCTGATTATCCGGCCATCCCCGACTTCTTTTACGAGCCCAACGTTTGCGTCTATTGTGATGGCGCGGTGCACGACCAGCGAGGGCAGCGGCAAAAAGACGAAACCGCGCGCCGCGAACTGAGGGAGCTTGGCTACCGCGTAGTGGTAATCCGGTATGACCAAGAAATAGAGGCGCAACTTCAGCGTTACCCCGATATTTTTGGCGAAAGGAGGGACTGATGCCCCGTGTCTCTCTTCAGCGTCGGCAACATCGTCCGGTGCCGGGAGCGGGAGTGGGTGATCCTTCCGTCGCCCAGCCCCGAAATTTTACTTCTCAGGCCTTTAACTGGTAGCGAAGAGGAAGAATGCGGCATTTACCTGCCGCTGGCGCGGTTGGGCCTAGACCGGGTCGAACCGGCCAGCTTCCCTCTTCCTTCGCCGGATGAGGTTAGCGACGCTATAGGAGTTGAGTTGCTCTACAACGCGGCCCGCCTCTCTCTACGCGACGGCGCCGGACCCTTCCGGTCGCTAGGGCGGATCTCGGTTCGGCCCCGCGCCTACCAGTTTGTGCCTCTGCTGATGGCGCTGCGGCTCGATCCGGTGCGGCTGCTGATCGCTGATGACGTCGGTGTGGGCAAAACGATTGAGGCCCTGCTTATCGCCCGCGAACTGCTCGACCGCGGCGAGATCCGCCGGGTTTGCGTCCTCTGCCCCCCATACCTCTGTGAGCAATGGGAACAAGAACTGCGCGAAAAATTCCACATCGAAGCAGTGGTGGTGCGTTCCGGTACCGTCAGCCGCCTGGAGCGCGACCTGCCTCCGGGGGACCACAGCATTTTCGGGGAGCATTACCCCCACCTGGTCGTGAGCATAGATTATGTCAAATCTGAACGACACCGGGATAACTTCCTTTACCACTGCCCTGACTTCGTCATCGTAGACGAGGCCCACGGTGCGGCCCGGCCCGGTGGGGCATCCCGGGCGCAGCAGCAACGCCACGACCTTTTGCGCCGCCTTGCCGAAAAGCCGGGACGTCATCTGATTCTGCTCACTGCCACGCCGCACAGCGGGATTGAAGAATCTTTTCTTTCCCTGTTAGCTCTGCTCAACCCCAAATTCGCGCGCTTCGATATGCAGCGGCTTGAAGAGGGGGAGCGAGTTGAGCTGGCCCGCCACTTTGTCCAGCGGCGGCGGCCCGACATCGCCCGGTGGCTGGGCGAAGAGACGCCTTTCCCCGCCCGGGAGTCTGTTGACGAGACCTATAACCTCTCGCCAAGGTACCATGAACTCTTCGAAAAAGTATACCAATTCGGCAGGGAGCTGGTGCGGACCGGCGCGACGCTTGCCAAGTCGCGCCAGCGCCTCCGTTACTGGGCGGCCCTCTCTCTCTTGCGTTGTGTAATGTCCAGCCCGGCTGCCGCTTCAGCCGCCCTGCGGGAGCGGGCGCGCAAGGAGGGCGGCAGCGTGGAAGAAGAGCTGGTTGACGAGCTCTTTGCGCCCTCAGTTTACGATTCGACCGACACCGAGCCTACCGACCATGAACCGGCACACGCCGTCGAAGAGAGTGAGGCCGACCTCGGGGAAACCGGCCGCCGGCAGCTCCGCCGTTTTGCCCAAATGGCGGAGGAACTCGCCGGCACCGACGCGGACACGAAGGTGGTCCGGTGTGCGGCGATAGTGGCGGCGCTTCTTCAGGAGGGCTACCACCCGATCGTCTGGTGCCGCTACATCGCCACCAGCGAGTATGTGGCCGCGGAACTCCAGCGCCGCCTCAAGTCCCGCTTCCCCGACCTGCAGGTTTTTTCCGTGACGGGCACCCTTCCGGAGGAAGACCGGCGCGCCCGGGTCGAAGAACTCGCCCGGTTCCCCCGCCGCGTCCTTGTAGCCACCGACTGTTTGAGCGAGGGAATCAACCTCCAGGAGCATTTCACCGCCGTGCTCCATTACGACCTTCCCTGGAACCCGAACCGCCTCGAGCAGCGGGAGGGGAGGGTGGACCGCTTTGGCCAGACGGCCAAAAAGGTTAAAGCCGTGCTCTTTTACGGGAGGGACAACCCCGTTGACGGCGCGGTGTTGGACGTGCTGCTCCGCAAAGCCAAGGTTATTTACCAGCGACTCGGGGTTTCCGTACCCGTCCCGGCGGATAGCGAAACGGTATTGGAGGCGATCTTCAACGCCCTTTTCTCCCATGCTACGAGCACGAAGGAGCATAGGGTGGAGCAGCTCCAACTCTTTGAGGAACCGACGGTGCGGGATTTCCACCGCCGCTGGGACGAGGCGGCTAGGCGCGAAAAGGAAACCCAAACCCGTTTCGCGCAGCGCGCCATCAAACCGGAAGAAGTAGAGCGGGAGCTTCGCGAGACCGACGCCGTGCTGGGCGATCCGGGAGCCGTGGCGCGTTTTGTGCTCAACGCCTGCCAGCGCCTGAATCTCCAGGTGGAACAAAACCGGGACGGCACCATCACTATTCAAGGCGATATCCCAGCCTCTCTCAAAGATCTGCTGCCCGCACGGCCCATTACCTTTAACACGCCTGCTCCCGAAGGCACTGCGTACCTCGGGCGGAACCATCCCTTTGTGGCCGCCCTGGCCCGCTATCTCTTGGAGGCCGCTCTCACGCAAGGGAGCAGTGCCCCGGCAACCCGCTGCGGGGTGATAAAGACGGCGGCGGTCGCGCGGCGCACCGTGCTGCTCCTGCTGCGGCTGCGGTACCTCTTAGCGCAGCCCGAGCGCGAAAAGGAGCTTTTAGCCGAAGAGGTTGTGGTTGCGGCCTTCCAGGGCTTTCCGCCAGACCGGCTTACTTGGCTTAGCGATACCGAGGCGCTCGGCCTCCTGGAAAATCTCCACCCCGATGCGGCGGTAACTTCAGGCGAGCGCCGGGAGGTGCTATCGGAGGTGCTCGGGTGGTGGCCCGAACTCAAGCCCGGCCTTGAGCGGCTCGTCACTGAGCGGGCGCGAAAACTCGAAGACGCCCACCGGCGGGTGCGCGCCGCCGCGCACCTTGCACGCCGCGGGCTTGCCGTCCGCCCGCAGTTTCCGCCGGACCTGATAGGTCTCCTAATACTCCTTCCGGTGCCGAAAGGGGTAAAGCGATGAACCGCTTCCCGTGCCTCAAAATCGAAGGCGGGCTTCTCGGCCAGGAAATTATTGACCGGATTGCGGAAGGCACTGCAGAAGGCCAGCAGCCGGCCGATTTCGGTCTTGAGCGCCGCCGGCGGCTTCTTGATGAAATTGCCGGCGCCTGGAACGAGGCCCGCGGTCACTGGAAGGCCTTTCTGCACCGGCTGGAGCGCCTGCCGGAAGATGACCCGGCCACCACGGTTACCCGTGATCACTGGGTGATCCCGCTCTTAGATTCGCTGGGCTATGAACTTACTTACACAGCACGCGCGGCGCTATTAGAAGGACGGACCTACGCCATCTCCCACCGCGCCGGCGCAGACGAGAATGCCCCGCCGGTCCACATCGTGGGTTGCCGGCAGTCCCTCGACCGCCGACCGGAAACCGGCCGGCCCCGCCTGGCGCCCCATTCTCTCCTTCAGGAGTACCTGAACCGCACGGAGCACCTCTGGGGTATCGTGACTAACGGCTTCAGCCTGCGCCTCCTGCGGGATTCCCAGCGCATCACCCGCCCCACCTATATCGAATTCGACCTCCGGCGGGTGATGGCGGACGAAAACTTCGCCGATTTCGCACTCCTTTACCGGCTTGTCCACCGCACCCGTCTCCCGGCGGACGCCGCCGCTGCCGCGGACTGCTGGCTGGAGCGTTACTACACCCAGACCATCGAAGAAGGCGGGCGCGTCCGTGACCGCCTCCGGGACGGGGTGGAGGAAGCTATCCAGATATTGGGCAACGGCTTCCTCCATCACCCGAAGAACGAAAAGCTCCGGAAAGAAATTGGCGCGGGGCGCCTCTCCGCCTACGAATTTTACCAGCAGCTCTTACGCCTCATCTACCGCTTCCTTTTCCTAATGGTGGCCGAGGAGCGCAATCTCTTAACCGTTAGCCCTGTCTACAGGGACTACTATAGTATCAAGCGGCTGCGCCGGCTCTCTGCCGACCGCCGCGCTTATACCGGCCATTCCGACCTGTGGCTTAGCCTGCAAACCATTTTTCGCCTCTTCCAAGATGAAAAGTTGGCTCGAGAGCTCGACCTGCCGCCGCTCGACGGCGCCCTCTTCGATTCTTCAGGAACCGCGGCGCTGAACGGCAGCCACCTCGCCAACCGCGACCTCCTCTCGGCTATATCGCGTCTTTCTCATTATCGGGAGAGCCCCGCGGCGACTTTACGGCCGGTCAACTACGCGGCGCTCGACGTGGAGGAATTGGGGAGCGTCTACGAGAGCCTGCTCGAATACCACCCCCTATCTCAATATTTTGGGTTAGACCTCCGGTTTTCTCAGGATCTCAGCCAATTTCAAATCTTGGGTGGTCACCCACTTACCGCTCCCTGCTCACCCTATCACGTCTCCCAGGGTCTTGCCCT
>JBFLYP010000037.1:0-10623 GCA_040756575.1 Bacillota bacterium
TGAGGGCAAGACCCTGGGAGACGTGATAGGGTGAGCAGGGAGCGGTAAGTGGGTGACCACCCAAGATTTGAAATTGGCTGAGATCCTGAGAAAACCGGAGGTCTAACCCAAAATATTGAGATAGGGGAGTGAGTTCACCGTGTATTTTCCAGTTTCAGGCGTTGAGGTCTTCCCTTTGATCCCGCCGCTGGTGGCGTTTGCCGTTTCCTCCATAACCGCGTCGGCCGGCGTTTCCGGCGCGTTTCTCCTGCTGCCCTTTCAGGTGAGCGTCTTAGGTTTCAACACTCCCGCCGTAAGCCCGACAAACCTTATATATAACATCATTGCCATCCCCGGAGGCCTTTACCGGTACATCAAGGAGGGGCGGATGGCTTGGCCGCTGACCTGGGTGGTGATCCTGGCCACCCTTCCGGGCGTTTTTGCCGGGGCGATAATCCGCATCATGTATTTACCTAAGCCGGGCGCTTTCAAGTTCTTCGTCGGGCTGGTACTGCTTTATCTCGGTGTGCGGCTGCTCTACGAAACCACCGGCCGGTATATCAAGAGTAAGGCCCAAACCAAGGCGATCGAACAAAAATTTCGCGAGAGGGTCAGCCAGGTTAAGGGCGATGCCAAAGCACGTCTGGCCGCCGGGCTCCCGGTCGAAGCCGTGGTAAAGACGAAACATGCGTCGCTTTCCCGCATTGAATACGAGTTCTGGGGGGAAACCTTTTCCTTCAGCACCTTTACCGTTTTCTTTGTAGCCCTGGTGGTAGGGATAATCGGCGGCATATACGGCATCGGCGGCGGCGCCATCCTCGCTCCCTTTTACGTTTCCATTCTTGGTCTTCCCGTCTACACGGTGGCCGGCGCCGCCCTTGCGGGGACCTTCCTCACCTCTATTGCCGGCGTGATCTTTTTCCACGCCCTTGCACTGACCCCGATTGCCGGCCAAGCGGCGGTAACGCCCGACTGGGCGCTGGGGATGCTTTTTGGTGTGGGCGGGTTGTTAGGCACGTACGTCGGTGCACGTATCCAAAAGTTCCTGCCGGACCGTTTGATCCGCGGCGTGTTGGGCGCCCTGATTACCTACTTAGCGGTCCGGTATGTCGTCGAGTTCTTATTGCAATAGTCGGGGCGTTTGATTCCCCAAATTATACCTGAGTCATACGTTGAGGAACCCCGGGTCGTCGCGATCAACTCAAAGAGGTTACCCTGCGCGACCCTCCTTTTTTTGTTTTTGCCCTGGTCTTCTTCTGCCTCTGGGTTGCAAGACTCCCAGGGAAGGTCAGGATTTTTGCAGCCGCAGATCCGGCAGTCGAGCCCGTAACGGCGGGCAACCTCTTTTATCGTTTGGTACTGAGTCATGCGTGTTACCAGCGGCAAAAGCTTCGTTTTCGCCGAAGTGATCACCTGCCGCCAGGGTTGCTCCCGGTAGTAACCGAGAATCGCTCTTGCAAAACCCGCAGGCAACTCTGCTGCCAGTTGATTTGCTACAGTCGGCCGCAGCACCAGCGCGCTTACCGTAACCTCTTTCACTCCGGCGGCTTTGAGACGCTTGAGCAGATGCTCCACCGCCTCCGCCGCATCAGCAACTCCCGGAAGCAGCGGGTCCATCCGGACTGAAGTTTCAATGCCCGCACCGGCGAGGTTGCGGATATTCATCAGCCTTTTTAAAGGATGGGCGGTAAAGGGTTCGAATACCCGCTGGTAATCCTCGCTTGCGGAAACAAGGCCGATCCGTGCCTTCACCAAAGTATTGTACCTCTTAAACAAAGCAATAAAGTCGGGAGGGATAAAGCCTTTGGTGAGAAAGGTGACCCCGATGCCCCTGGCAAGCAGGAGCGCCATGACCCGGTAGGTGACTTCAAGAACCTCGTCTACGGGCGGAAAGGGGTCGGAGGCGGTGCTGAAAGAAACCCAGCGGGGCCACTTTCTTTTGTGCGCCAGCTCTTTCTCTAACTTCGCGGGCAGGTTCGTGTAAAGGTGCACCTCGCTCTTGGGCGGCGCATCCGGAAACCCCCTGGCGTAGCAATAGACGCACGCGTGGGGGCAGCCCCTGGTGACGTTTATCGCCGGCACACCTTTAAAACAACCAAACGCAGGGGTTTTCAGGACAGGCGCCTTGCGCTCTTGCCTGACCAATCGCGTCAAAACCACCGGGCAACCCCCTAAATAACGCTTTAACCTCAACGCGGCTTACGCCGTGACCAGTCCGGCTGCAAAAGATCGAGCGGTTCCAATTGCCGCTTCCGCCGTATACCGACCTCGCGGTTGAGACGAAGTGCAATCTCCGCCAAGCCCTTATGCTTTCCGTGTCGCCACCAAGTGCTCGACTTGCGGACGATCTTTTGAGAGCGGCCCGCCATCCTGACACCACCAGAAACTTTTAAACGGCTACACAACCCAAAGGAACCCGGTGCCAAGTTTATCTTCCCATATCTAATCAGATTTTATCATAAAGAGAATGCTTCCCGGCATAATCCGCTAAAATAATGAATCAGGAGGTTGGCAATTACATGGCGAAAACCTTGCTTGTCTACTTTTATGCCGGCTTGCCCTGCTATTCGTGCGGGTTGCCGGGGGTTTTCTGGTGAAAATGCGGCTATTCGCCGCGGACCAGCCGGTTCAGCGGGGGGTAGGTGTCCTCGGATATCAGGGTCCGCACCGACCGTCCGTCTTTTGTCACCCGGCGGTAGACGGCTACGCGCAGGCCCGGCGCCCCGCGGCTGACGACGCGCCAGCTCATCTCCGGGCCGGTGCCGCTCGCCCTGACTACCTCTCCCGGGGGGATGACCTCCCTGATCTCCCTCTCAATGGTTATGTCGCCGTCCGGCAGCTTCCGGGAAATGATGCGGCAGATAAGCCACTTTCCCCGGACTTTCGCTTCGATCTTGACCGGCCAGGTGTAAGGGTTGCGGAAACGGAGGTCAATATTGTACTGGGCCACGGCGGCGTCCTGCCCCGGCGGCGCGTAGCGCGGCGGAAACTGGTGGCGGTGCCGTTCGAGGATGTCGAGTCCCGCGAGGAGGGCGGCGTTGTAGAGCGTAGTGGAGGCCTGGCAGACGCCCCCGCCCCAACTCGGGATCAGTTCGCCCTCATAGCTTACCGGCGCTTTGACGTAACCCCGGTCCGCCGACCAGGAGCCGACCG
Organism: Bacillota bacterium; assembly: GCA_040756575.1. GTDB lineage: Bacteria > Bacillota > Desulfotomaculia > Desulfotomaculales > Ammonificaceae > DTYU01. The sequence goes on from JBFLYP010000037.1 coordinate 3,133, forward strand.
TCTTGTTGAATGAGAACTCCCCGCCCGGCGGCAGGAACTTGCCGTCGATTGCCTGGACCGCTAACCGCGCGTTGTGAATCTGCGCCGGGGTCCGGCCGTCGAGGCCGGTGCGGTACGCCGCAATGACGTGCCACCGCCCCGGCTGCGCGGCCGCCCACGTCCCGAGCAGGATGACGGCCGCAACCGAAACCGCGGTCAAGACCGCCTTTTGGCGCCGGCCCGAGAGAAGGGGTCTATCCGGTCTCATCGGACGCTCACCTTTTGCTCAACACCGTGTGCGGCTACGTCCGGCCGGTACATGGCCTCAACAAGCGGCGGTCTGGCGCGGTAGGTTCCAGGGACTCCCGCGCGCATCTCGTACTCGAGCACGCTTTCGCCCTTCGGGAGCGTTTCGATGTAGAAGGTTACGCGGTCGTCGCGTACGTCCCGGTCAACCCACCAGTAGCTCCACTCCCAGAGCTCCATCCTGCCGCGGTCAAACGCCTCGCAGCCGGCGGGCAGGTAATCCTCCACAATCAGGTGCCGGTACGCGCGCGGGGAATTGACGGTAAGCCGCACGCGCACCACGTCGCCGTTCTTAAAGCCGGTGGCGGCAAACTTTGCGGGCTGGAGGCTGATGGTACCGGTTTTGTCGTCCCGGCGCGAAATCAGCTTCCTGTATTCGCGCTTGACGGTGATTCCGGAACGGGGAGCGCCCGGCGGCGAATCCTCTAAAAACTGCTTCAGTTCCACCGTGTAGTAAAGCATACCCCGGCCGTATACCGTAAAGGCCACGCTGTTTTCTCCGGTACGGACCTTTCCGGGATCGACCCTTATCTCCTGCTCCGGTGCGAAGAGCGAATCCTTGTCGAATCTCACCGTTTTAATCTCCTCCCCGTTGCAGGAGACGGTGACAGTAAAGTCCGGGTTTGTCTCCCGTGTCAGTGCAAGGTATTCCGACAGGGCGTAGAGAACCAGCGCGGTGTCACGTGTTGAAAGCCAGTGGTTGAACCGGCGCTGCCGTGTAAGCCAGCGCACTATTTTGGATGTCCGTTCGTCGGCGGGTGTAAGCTTAATCACCGCCGTCAGCGCGAGAGCGGTCGTCTCCGTGGACGCTTCGTAGTATTCCTCGGTCTTGCTCTCCCAATATATCTCGCCCGGGGTGACATTCGCCTGCTCCCAGAGACGCTCGAGGTATTTCCGGGCAAGCGCCGTTTCGCCGGTGTTGTGCAGGGTCAGGGTGACCAAGGCCGTCTCGCGCGGATTCAGGGAGGTTTTGCCGTTCAAAACCGGTTCAAGGCCGGCTTTTACCTTTTCCTTCTGCCCGCCGAGCGAAAGGACGTAAAGGCCGTAAATCTTCTTCCCAACATCTTTCTTTTCCAACGCCAGCGCCTGTTCGAGCGCCGCAAGACCTCTCGACAGCACATCCTCGTTTACGGCGAACCCGGCCTCCCGGGCCGTCAAGAGCCCGAAGACGACGTAGGAGGTCATCCACAGATCGTTCCGCCCGTACTGGCACCAGCCCCACCCGCCGCTGTTGCTACGTTGGAAGTCGTAGAGCCGGTTGAGGCCCTTGCCGACCATGTCCGGGATCTGCTTCTCTAACTCAGGGTTGCGGATGCCGAGCGACTTCATCGTGCGCCAGATCACCACGTCCGGCAAAAACGCGCTCATCGTCTGCTCCGTGCAGCCATATGGGTACCGGGCTAAGTATTCGAGCCCGCCCAGCATGGCCGCGGCCAGCGACGGCGCCAGGCGCACCCGGATTTCACTGGCTCCCGGGAACGCCTCGCTGCGGACGGTGAGTTTCTCCGTTACGCTTCCGGCGGCCAGCGTACCGGTGCGTGTCTCCACGACCCGCCTGCCGGGCGGGTGAACCGGGAGGGTTAACCGCATCGCGTCGTCCGCTGCCGGGCAGCGCGCGTAGACCGTCAGCGAAACCATCCCTAACTTCGCCGCTGTTGCCGGCCACGCAACCTGTTCAACCCCGCCGCCCCGAACCCTCACCGTTTGGGGTGACGGGTTCCGGAGCTTGAGGTCCGGGGCTGCGAGCGCGACCGTAACCTCCTGCTCCTCCGGCAGGTAATTGTGGACCAGTGCGGAGATCATCGCTTCATCACCCGCCACCAAAAAACGCGGCGTCTGAAGCCGGACAAGAAAATCCTTCGCGGCAATAATGCTCGCGGTACACTCCCCGACGGCGGTATCGAGCGTGCAGCCCCGCGCGGTAAAACGCCACGTGGTGAGGTTGTCAGGCAGCTTGAAGGAGATCCGGGCCTCGCCCTTTTCATCCGTAACGACAGCCGGCAGCCAGCAGGCAGTATCCGCGAAGTCCTGGCGCACTTCCCCCGTGGGGGCGGTCTTGTCCCCGCTCAGGTATATATCTGGGAAGGAATAATTCGTGGCGACCAGGTTGTCCTGGCGGGAGTAAAAATAGTCGAGTATCGGCCTGGTGTCGTCCTCCCGGATGGCGTAGATGGCCTCGTCAATCACCCCGAGCGAGACCTCAGCCTGGACGGGCCTGCCTTCAGCGTCTGTAGTCTTAACGGTACAGTTTACCTCCTCCCCGGGACCGTACTTCTTCTTTTCCGGGGTCACGGTCAGCTTAAGCGTCTGCTGCTTCAGCGACACCCTGGCCTCGGCCGTCTGGGTTACGAACTTCTTCTCCTTGACATAGCAGACCGAAACGTAAAAGTTCGGCCGGTACTCGGCCCGCACGGGTATTTCCACCAGCGCGGACCTGCTGTTCAGCATCAGCAGCCTGTGCTCGTACAAGTTCCGGCCCTCAACGGTGAGCAGCGCCGCTGCCCCTTCTTCCCCTGCGTTGATTAACACCTTTGCGGTGTCGCCGGGTTCATAGGTCTTTTTGTCCATGAAAATCTCTAAATCGGGATAGCGGTAACCGCTGAATTCTCCTTCCCCTGCTACCCAAATCCAGGTCGCCGAGGTAATCCGGTTGCCCCGGTCATCCCGCCCGGTTGCTTTGATGACATACGACCCGGGCTCCTCCGGCGTGAACTCGAAGCTGGCGTGCCCGCTGTTGTCCGTGCGCACCTTCTTGCCGGTCACCGCGGTAGCGGTCTCTTTCCCGGCTTCCCACCGGACCCGGCTGGCCGTGACGTTCAGCGCAACACCCCGCTGGGGCTTCCCGTCGTAGTCGAACGCCGTTAGTTTGAAACGGGCGGTTTCGCCCGGCGCCACAACCCAGCGTGCGGGCTCCACGCCGATGCTGAATTCCCCCTGCGTGGCGATAATGGTCCCTTCGCCGGTGGCTGCCCGGCCGTCCTTTTCCGTAACGGTGACCGCAACCGTAAACCGCTGGTCAACCGGCTGGTTACTTTCGGGCTGTTTGAACTCGGTCAAAAACCGGACTTCCGTCTCGCCGCGTGCGTCCGTCAGGGCTGTTCCCTCGGCAACCACCTCGCCGTGGTTCCCGTATTCCTCATACCCTCCGTAAAACTCCTCCTGGCCCGGCCAGAACCAGTAATCGGCGCGGAAAACCGTGTACTGCACCTCCGCCCCTACCACCGGAGCGCCGAAGTAGTATTCAGCCTTAATTTTTGCCTTGACCTTTTGCCCGCGCACACAGTGTTTATCAGGCATCTTTACCGATACGGCAAATTCCGGCTTGCGGTATTCGGCCACGGTGAAGAAGGCCGTTTCCGTGTGTCCCCCGAACGTGCAGGTAATATAGTACGGGCCGGTGGGCGCGTACTCGGGCAGGGTGAACTGCCCGAAGAACGAACCGAAACGGGTGAGCGAAAACGACCCGGAATACACGAGGGTATCCCGCCGGTCCCTGACCTGAACGCGCGCCTGCCCCTGCTGCGGCACCCTGTAAAGGTCGTTAAAAAACTCGCGCACTATCCCCTTGAAATGGACCTCCTGCCCCGGCCGGTAGACGGGCCGGTCGGTGTACGCATAGATTTTCAGCGCTTCGCTCCGCGGGGTTTCCCAGTAAGTGCTAACGAAGGCGGGCGATTCACCTTTGCGGGCGATGATCAGCCTCCCCACGGGTCCATTCCGGTCAGACTTAACGGGACCGCGCCACATGCCGTCCGCGCCGGTTTTACACGAGTGGACTATTTTGCTGCCCTGCAAGACTTTAATCTCCGCGCCCGGCACCGGCCTGCCGCTTTCAAGCTCCACCACGTAGGCCAGCAAATCGCCGCCGCTTTCTTTAGTGACCAGGCCGACATCACCCACCGCAAACCAACTGGTCCTTTCCATGCCCGCGGTGGAAACGGTAACGACATAAATTCCCGGTGGCTTCTGACCCAGTTCCACCCGCTGGTGGTAGACGCCCTCGTTATCCCTGGAGTTGATTTTCACCTTCATTGATTCACGCGCTTCTATCGCCGGCTCCTTAGACAGCGTTTTACCGGCGATTTCCCCCCAGGGGTTCATCAGGATTTCGTAGACGAACCCGGCCCTGCCGGCGAAAACCATGTCGGTGTTCACCCTATAAACGTCAACCACCGCATAATCGCCGGGAGTGAAGCCGTCGAGCACAACTTGCGGTTTTTCCGCGGTCATGAACGTGTGCTGGGGATTGTAAAGGTTGAAGTAATACGGGCCCGGCGTGAGCGCAAGGTCAAGGTGCTTTACTTCTCCTTCACGCAGCGTTATTTTGGCCGGCGAGACGCTGTGGATGCGGCTGATCGCTTCAATTGTGTATTCTCCCGCCGGGACGGCCTCGAAAAGAAAGCGGCCCTCTTCGTCAGCCTGCACAGGTTTGATCTCGCTCTCTGGCACCGCGGGTTTAGCGGGATGCAGCAAGACTGAGGCACCGGGGATCGGCCGGCCGGTGTCAGCAGCGGTAACGCGCCCCTCAATCGTCCCGACCGGCGTCTCGTGCGCCATCGCAAAACTTAGAACCGCCAGGCACCAAATGACGGCCAGGAGGACCGCCCACCGGTTGAACGCACCCGGGCTGAGGAGTTTCATATGCCTATTCCTCCTTCACGGCGCTGCGGTTGAGGACGGACCAGACCTTCACCAGGATCAGCCCGGCCGCCGCCGCTGCGGCGAGAACGACTGCCTTCGTCAGACGCGGTGTGTGGGTGAGTTCTTTAAACAGCCCGGAGAACTGGACCGCCGATACCTGGGCGGCGAGGGTTAACAGCGCCGGTTCGACGAAACGCGGGCTTATCACGCCCAGGGCGCCCGTACCGGCAAGAATCATGAATGCTCCTGCTGCAACCGACCCGACGAAAAACCCGAGCGCCGCCTTGAACCCCCAGATAACCAGGAGCGCCAGCGGCGTCAAAACAGCCAGCGCCCACAGCAGTACGCCCCCGGTAAGCCGCCCCGCGAGACGGCGAGGCCCAGGTGCTGGTGAAGGAAAGAGCGATTGCAGCACTACCGGAAATACAGCCCCGAAGACGAGGGCCACAAAGGTATAGTGCGGGTAAAGGTCCAGCCCGTGCAGTTCCCCGGTGTAAAGCTCAAGGAACAGCCGGTAAAGCAGCACGCCGCAGCCGATAAAGACCGCGTAGGTCAGCGCGCGGGCCGCTCCCGCGCCCTTGCCTGGTTCCGGCCCCGCCCGAAGCAGGGGCGCTGTCAGCGACATCAGTAAAGGCCAGGCGGCAAGCAATCCGATCCCGACGCCGAAACCGCCGAGCAGCCGGAACCCTACTGCTGCATAGGCGACCACTATCAGGGCCGCGACTGCTGCCGCCTGGGGCGTGACGGTTCTTGCTGACGAGAGCCATGCCGCGAGCGCGAAAGTGCCTGCTCCCGCGGCGGCGACCTGGAGCAGGTCCCAGTCCGGGAAGACGCGCCAGGCAAACAAGGCCACCAAACCGAGGGTAATGAGCGAAGCGATCAGCGCCGGCAGCGCAAACCCCCTGCCTTCCCGTGCCGCCGCTGCCCCCGCAGACTGGGCGACTACCGCCGCCGAAAGCACCATGAGCGGTGCGCGCCACCACAGAAAATCCGTCGCGGCGTCGAAGCGGAATGTCGATAGCATCAGCGTCGCGCCTACGGTTGCCGCTGTAAGCGCCCACAGTTCCACGCCGGCCGCCGCCGGCAGCGCCAGGCGGAACAAAACCGCGGCGAGCACCGCACCGGCCAAGAAGCCGCCGAGCACCGGCAGTGACTCCGCGCCGAAGAGCAGCAGAATGAAGCCGGCGCCGAGCAGGGCGAGGGAAGCCGGCGCTGCCGCTGCCAGGGCGGCCCCCCAGGGCGTTTTTCCGGACACGCGCGCTGCCGCTGTTCCCGCCACCGCGCCTAAAAGTCCCCCGATCAGGATCCCGCACCCCGTGTTCACCCCGGGCGAATAAGTGGATTTTATGAAGGTCAACGCAAACAAAAACACCGTAGCCACAGCTACGGTAACCGCAACCTTCCAAACGCCGGGCTCCTCCCGCGCCGCCGGCAACCGGCCGCCCCCGGCAACAATCCCTGCCGCCGCCCCGGCAGCACCTATCCCAATGGCAATCCAGTCCGGCACCATATCTTTTCCGCTCTCCCCTAAAATATCGGTTGAATACAGTCGCTAATTAGCATTATATAGGCGAAAACCAAAAATAGAAACCCCTGATTGGGAAACACCACAAGACCCTCGTTTGGGGCAGGGGGCTATAACATACTGGTACGGGAAAGTACGCGATAAAAGGTTTAACCTTAGCGTATGCCGGGTGTTTGCCATTGCCAGTCCTCGTCGTTTTACGATAGGCGACAAAAACCGCTTATAAAGGTCGTTTATTGGCAACAAATGGTTTGACGCCTTATCCTATTAAAATATATAATTACCATTAACAGGATAAGGCTGAAAGTGAACATTCCCGTCGTGCTACCGCGGCCAGGAACGCAGAGTAAGGGAATAGCTCTCGCGACGCTTTTTCTATACAACAGACTTCATTTGACGATTTAATAAAATAATTCCCCGACTATTCCCGATGTGCGTCTGGTTCGCGCGACGGGAACAGGGTCCCTCGAGAAGGAATCCCCAACTTTCGGACAAGATTCATCTCAGCGTTAGGTGGCCGCAGATCTGGAGCGAGGCAGGCGAATGACCGAAGAGCAATTCGCATACTTGAGCAACCGAGTTGACGATCAGATTAAATACTTCGATGAAGGTGCAATTAAGAACCAAAAGAAGTATCGCCTACTGAAGTCCACGGCGATCGTTTGTAACGTTCTTACCACGATGACCATTGCTCTTGCGTTTACCGTTCCAGATGACTACAAAACGATGATGGGCATCGTGGCCTTGGTGCTCTCGACGATCGTGTTAGCTACCTACCAGTGGGAGGAGTTCCACAATTACGGGGCAAAATGGGAGAAGTTCCGCTTGGTTGCTGAGCAGCTGAAATCGGAGAAGTGCCTATTCGTAAATAGGGCTGGACGATATGACATGACAGACGATGAGGTACGCAAGAAATATACTGACCCCATAGAAGACCAGACAAACGGCATGGTAGAATGGGAGCGATAAAACAAGGAGGAAAAGAACCATGCCGAAGCGTCAGTGGACAGCCGAAGAAAAGATGCAAATCGTCTTGGCAG
>JBFLYP010000038.1:0-10280 GCA_040756575.1 Bacillota bacterium
CTTTTCGCGCTCGCGCATTCTCTCGACCTCCGGTAGTTATGGGGTTGTTATGACTTTAAATCCTTTCTACCGGAGGTCTTTTTCTAGGTCAACTCCCTCCTGATGAGATTACAGGAATGCTCTAAAAATGCGTTCTTCTTCCGTAGTGCGCGGCGATGAGCTTCGCATTACTGCGTCAGGCTCGCCACCACTTCTCACTTCCCAATCAGGCCGTCCGGCTGTGGGCTTCCTTGTACTGCTTGCTCCTCGCCGCGTTCCGTTTAAGTTACTCTTCTGCATCTAAGTAACCGGCTTACAGGTCTATTCGTCCCATTTTCACCCTTCGGTGCCGCTTGACAGCGGCATGGGGGACTCCCTTATTAAATGTTAAACCGACGTTAACCGGTCAAAATCAGTACAATCTCTCTAATAACCTTTGCCGCCAACAGAGGTGTCAGTCCGCCCGGATCGTAAACCGGATTCACCTCAACTACGTCAAAACCGACCACGTTAAGTCCTGCCAGCCGGTAAACGGCCTCAATCAATTCAGCAGGTCCAATACCGCCCGGTTCAGGCGTTCCCACTCCGGGCGCATAAGCGGGGTCAACAACATCAATATCGAGCGTGACGTACACCGGTCTTTTAAACACTTCGCTGTAAACATCCTGTAGCGGCTCGCCCACTTGATAAAGATGCATGCGTGTGTTCTCGCCGGCGAATTGAACCTCTTCCCTGTCTGCCGAACGTATACCGAACTGGTAGACCCGCCCCGGGCCCAAAAGCTCAGCCACCCGGCGCATAACCGTCGCGTGGGACAACCTTACCCCCAAGTATTCATCCCGCAGGTCGGCATGGGCATCAAAATGCAAAACTGCCACCTCCGGATGCCGCGAATGTACCGCGGCGATCACAGGAAGAGTGATCAGGTGCTCCCCTCCCAAAAAGACGGGGATTTTACCGTCCGATATGATTCTACCGGCCGCCCGCTCGATATGAGAAAGCGCTTTTTCAACGCTTCCAAAGGGTAAATCCAAATCGCCGAGGTCGCACAAAGCCGCCTCCCGGATATCCCGGTCAAGCCGCAAGCTGTATTCCTCAAGACACTGCGAAAAACGGCGCACGGCCGCGGGGCCTTCCCGTGTACCGGCTCTAAAGCAGACCGTAGCGTCAAGCCCTGCGCCGATCAGGACTACCCGTGCAGCAGCGTAGTCGGCGCCCGCACCTAAAAAAAACGCGTTCCGGTAGATACCGTCAAGCATTTCAGGCCTGCCCGATTAATTCCTTTAAGAACTGCGGCAGTACGAGTGAGGCGCGGTGGATTCCTGCATTATAATAACGGTATTTCAGCGGCGGAACATCGTCCTCCTGAACCGCCGCCGGATCGTACTTTTTCGATCCCATCGTAAAGCTCCAGAGACCCCCGGGGTAAGACGGGATACACGCAAGGTATGTCCGCGCAATCGTGAAGATGTTCCGTATATCACCATAGATCCTGGCGATAAGATCCCCGTTGAAAAGCGGTGACTCTGTTTGCGCAACAAACAGTCCATCGTCCTTAAGGGCTCTAAAAACCATTTGATAAAACTCTTTGCTGAAGAGCCCGATCGCAGGACCAACCGGGTCTGTGGAATCGATAATGATTACATCGTATTCGTTTACACACTCCTCAACGTGCCTTATGCCGTCGGTAAAACGCAGGTCGAGTTTGGGGTTGTCGAGTTCACAGCTCAACTCCGGGAGATACTTTCGCGCCGCCGCTACCACGCGCTCGTCGATCTCCACCATCACCGCACTTTCAACTTTAGGGTGCCGGACTACCTCCCGCGCCGTGCCCCCGTCGCCGCCTCCGATGATCAATACCCTCTTGGGATTCGGGTGGGTATTCAAGGGGACGTTCGCAATCATCTCGTGGTAAATATACTCGTCCCAGACCGTAGTCTGGACGATCCCGTCAAGCACCAATATCCTTCCGAACCCGGGCGCGTCCAAAACGGCCAAGTGCTGGAAGGGTGTCTGTTCTACATGGAGTGTTTGATTGACCTTGCAGCTCAGCCTCAGGTGGTTGTTCTGGTTCTCTGTATACCAAAGTTCCATGCTTTCACCTCCTGGTTCAGTACCACATCGGGACGGCTGCAATCGCGCAGCCTACGCGCTTGACGCGGTGCTCGACCGTCGCCAGCTTTATCTCTATGACTTTCATACCGCGTGTGGAAAACGCTTCGTGAATCATCTCTTCTATCTTCGCCCGCGCGTCCTCCTGCGTGCACCTCCCGGAAAACTCCATGATTACCCCGAAGCTTTCCTCCGAAATCCCCACCCCTATCGCAGCAGAGATCAACTCCCCCGGCACATCGCTGATAATGCTTCCGTAAGCGGTAGGAACAAGCGAACCGGGCGGTAAAATCAGGTCTGGTTCGTATTCTGTACCGGATGGCAAAATACTCGTAACCCGGATGATGTTCACGTTGCCTATGCGTGCTGCAAGAAGCGCGTTGTCGAAGGCGTTGAGTTCCGAAGTCCCTTCAGCAGCAGCAGCGGTTACGAAATACTTTTTTGGTGTCGGCAGCACCGTCTCCCCTCATTTCCTGTAGAATTACAACGGTGATAATTATACCTAAAATATCAGCAGAAATAAACTCCTATTTCCAACCCCCGAAAAAACACATGATTTGTGCCGCCTCCCCCAAAAGCAACCACCCCGGCCTATTAGTCATATTCACAAGGAAAAAACATCCACTGCCAGAATATGTATTACCAGCAAATTATACCGGGTGGTCCAATGCGGAAACGCCTTTCACTTGTAAAACTGTGTTTCTTTCTTCCAATAGTATTATTGGTTCCTCTCCTGCTTAACTGGCGGCTTGCCAAAAGCAGCCGTGAAACGGATGGGGCTTCCGTTCTGATTGCCGCCCCTTCTCTTCCGAAGACTTGCAACCCTGCAGGCATCCCGGACGCTCAAACCGCCGGTTTTTTGCCGAACGTTTACGAGGGTCTTGTCAAGTTTAAACCCGGCAGTTGTGAGGTTAAGCCGTGCCTGGCCACCGGATGGAAACTCTCCTCAGACGGGCGCACCTGGACTTTTCAATTGCGGCGGGAGGTTCGCTTTCACAACGGGCAAAAGCTTACGGCTGAACTCGTAAAGACCTGTTTTGACGACAAATTGGCGGCTGTATCCCATTTTCCGCACCTCCGGCTGCTGCTCGGAATGATTCAGGATATCTCTGCGCCGGACCCGGTACATGTTTCCTTCAGGCTAAAGTATCCCTATGCGCCGTTTCTCCGCAACCTCGCACTGCCGCAGGCGGCAATATGCCTTCACGGTCGACCTGCACCGGGGACAGGCCCCTACCGGTTGGTTTCTTGTAAAAAGGGATCAATAACCCTCCGGTCTTTCACCGGTTACTGGGGACAGACTCCACCTCTTAAAAGCATCATCATTCAGGGCGTCCCCGGCCTGTCAGACCGGATAAACCTTCTTAAAAAGAAAGCAGGGGTCATTGCACTTGACACTGCCCCTGACTCCGGCAAAAACCTCCCGTCGGCAAAGGTAATCAAGACCACCGGTATCAGTGTCAGTTATCTCGGATTTCACACCGATAAAGCCCCCTTTGACGATCCCGCCGTCCGTTACGCTGTGGCCCTCGCCGTCGACCGCGCTCGTTTGTGCCGTTCCTTGTTCGGAAGCCTCTTGCCTCCGGCAAATGGGCCGGTTCCGCCGGCCGTCCTCGGCGGGGACTTGCACTCCCCAACACCCCAGCACGACCCGGCCAAGGCACGCGAACTCTTCAAGTCCTCGGGTTTAACTGAAATCACGCTGCTTACTTATAGAGGAACCCGTCCTTACAACCCTGCCGGTGGAATTCGTTTGGCGCAGGAGATAAAGACCCATCTCGAAGCGGCCGGATTAAGGGTGACTGTTCGTAGCTATTCCTGGAAGAAATTAAAAGAGGCAATCGTACAGCAAGAAGGGGATGCGTTTCTTTACGGCTGGACAAGCGATAACGGCGACCCTGACAACTGTCTTTACTATCCTCTTGCGGGGTCGCAAATCGCGCAAGGTTACAACACCACGCACTACCGGAACCCGGTACTGGACCTACTTTTAGCCCGCGCCCAGCAGCTTCCGGACTGGCGAGTCCGTCGCAGGATTTACCGCCGCGCTTTGGAGATAATATCCCGCGATAACCCTCTCATTCCACTTAACTTTGGTGTCCAAACCGCAGCCTGCACCCCGGACATCACCGGCTTTAGCTTACACCCCGCCGGAACGTACGACCTTAGCAAAATTAATCTAAGGAAGCATTAATTTCCGCTAATTAAATTACCGCTAACTGCTGATAATACAAAAAAACGCAGGAGGGAAAAAGAATGCCTTATCATCTTCAGGACTTCCAAAACCGCTTGAACCGTTTACGCCAGGATTTAAACAACATTACCCAGGCCGCAGTACAACTCCAGCAGGCAGAACAACAGGCTCAATCACAACTCGCGCGAATCAGCCAGCAAGAGAGCTTCAATACCCAGCAACTGCAGCGCATTTACCAGTTGTCCATTAACCTGCAAAACGAGATAAATGCCATCTCCTCGGCGGCACAGCAGATTACCGTGCAAGCCGCCCCGTACACCGCAGGCCAATTCGGTACGGCCGGCTATACCGGAACCATGAACGTTCCGTACACCGGAACATTCAACGTTCCTTACACAGGTAACGTACCTTACACAGGCGCAACCAGTTATGCCGCGGGCGCTCAAAACATTCCCTTCACCGGGGTTACCGGAACGGCCAATATTTCTCCAGGCGCGGTAAACGTAGGCAGAACCGCATTCGATAACCCACAGTTTAACCTCACCTTTCCTACCGGCGCGAGCACCGGATCGGTATACGGCGGAGCCCAGGCGTACCGCCCGTGGCCTGACAACACCTAAACAATTTGCACCAAAGCGTAACCTGAAAAGGCCCGCTACGCGGGTCTTTTCTATTTCGACAAAATAAAGTCTTTGCCATCTTCCGCCATATATGTTAATATATGGTAAGTAAAGGAGGTGGCCGATATGAACAAAATGCTCCGGGAGGGAGCAACCTACAGTCAGCGGGACGTTATTGACGTATTAACCGAGTTCTCATGCTTCAAGGACCGCGTCTTGAAGAAGTTTCGCGACCTTGCAAAAGAACTGGAAGGAAAAGCAAACGAACACGAGCTATGGGTGACTCTTTACCTTATCGCCAGTGATTACGCCGAGGACGCGTGGGGCAGGCGCCAGCGGCAGGATCTTTCCATTCAGAAAATTTCTTGAGCCTGTAAAAGCCTTGCTTAAAAGACGCCCGCGGCCAAAACCGCGGGACTCTTTTTTATTGAATAAAATTTTACCCCAATGACGTCAATAAAAATCGTACGGTCAAGACTTTATCCTTTGTTAAACATAAACCGCTTCCGGCTGTTTCCCTCGTTTACCCCGCTTTTTTCTCTCTTCGTCCTTGCTTTCGGGCACGTGACGTGCTACAATAAGTTTCGCAGTGGGCCTGTAGCTCAGGGGGAGAGCGCTTGACTCGCATTCAAGAGGCCGGGGGTTCGAATCCCCCCAGGTCCACCAAGTTACTAAGCGGGTTTGCGGTTCTGCCCGGGTTCACACAAGGGTCTTTTGGAATCCGTCGTGGAATCCGAGCAGAACCTCTACGGTGCAGGCCAGGTGGATTCCGCAGCATTTAACACCTGGCCTTTTCTTTTGTCGTCCGTTCTTCTTTTTGGGCCGCCCATCCCGCTCAAGAAGCCGGGTCGCCAGCCGCTTATTCGCCCGCCGCCGCTCCGGCGAAAAGGAGTGAGCATACATATCCGCCGTGGTTGACCGCCTGGCGTGTCCGAGCAGATCGGTAACGGTCGAGAGAGCCTCCCTGTTTGCTAACATCAGCGAGGCGCATGTGTGCCGGAGGTCGTGGAAGCGAACCGTCAGCGGGAGACCCGCCCTTTTCAGCGCAGGCTTAAAGTGCCGCCGGATGAAATGCCTCGGGTTTACCGGCGTCCCGATCTCCGTGGCAAAGACCAGGTTGTTGTCCTGGTAGCCTTCTCCGGCCAGCATTTTTCCCTTAAGCTGCTTCACCCGGTGCCTTCTTAAAACCGCCGACACCTCTTCGGAAAACTCCAGGCAACCCTTCGACTTCTTAGTTTTAGGAGGCTGAAAGTGGATCTTCCCGTCCACGAGCACGAGGCTCTGGGTTACGTATAGAATCCCGTTTTCCAGGTCTACGTTGTCCTAGGTCAGGGCCAGGATCTCTCCCCGGCGCATCCCCAAGATGGCGGCCAGCACGAAGGCTGCGTAGTAGCGGTCTTCGTAAGCGGCGGCGAGCAGCCTTACGGCCTCTTCCTCGGTGAGCGGCTCGACCTCTTTCGGCACCAGAGCCGGCGGCTCGGGGCACCAGAGCCGGCGGCTCGGCGGCCTCGGCTAGAGGATCCGCCGCCTCTCGTCGCTCGCCCAGCCTAAAGCGCGGTGCATTATGGCGTGGATGAGCCGTACCGTCCGCGCCGAAAGACCCTCTTGCTGCTTCTTCCTGTACAGAGCCTGCAGATGCTGCCAGGACAGCTTCTCCAGCTTCAGGGCCCCGATCATGGGAACAATGTGCTTACTAATGATCGCCCGGTAGTTAGCGAGCGTCGTCGGCCGCAGCTTCGTTTCTCCGTAGTTTTCGAGCCAGAAGCGGAGGTATTCCTCCACCGTTGCGCCAGCGCCGGCCGGCAACGTCTCGGGATTCCTCAACCGTTCCGCAACTTCCCTGAACCGCTTCTTAGCCTCGCGCTCGCTTCCGTAGACTGTGAATCGCTTATACTTTTTCTTTCGTGTTACGGGATCCGACCCAGGTAGAGGCAGTACCACACCCCTTTTCTGAGCCTTCATATACCCGTGCCTCGACACAGGTAAATCCTCCCTTCCTCGGCTCCGCGCACGGGCAGCTTTAAAATACGCCGCCGAGGCCTGTTTTCCCTTCTTTTTCGGATCCCGTAGAGACCAGTTTTTCTAACCACGAAATGAACCGGTCCCGCGGGATACGCACGGCCCGCCCGATCCGCACCGCCGGAATTTCTCCACGACGCAGCATCCGGTACACCTTTGCCCGGCTCAAACGCAGAATCTTCTGCACGTCAGCCGGCGTCAAAAGCGGCGGCAGTCCTGCGCTCCCGGTTTCCTCGACCTCGATAATTACCATACCCCTCCCTTCAAACTTTCCACCTGCCGTAAAAACCAAAAGCCCCAGGGCGCAAGATCTGATAAATCTCACACTCTGCGGCTCTAATCACGTTAAAGCCACAATATACTTTACACTATCCGCGCATTTCGCACGTCAGCCACCCCGATCACGCCGGGACGGCACCAACCACTGCCGGAGGAAAAACTGCCATACTTCCTCCCAAGTATTAGGATAGCCACGCTGTCTCTTCTTGTCAATATCCCTTAAATAATTTCACCGAGGTTTACATTGGCCGGCACCGCCTCGGCCTGCGCCCGCGGGAATAATTCGGCGTCCCTGCGGTTCACCTCCGCCCAAGCCGCGCAGCCTTCTTCCAGTTCCTTACTCACCTTCGCCGGCCTCTCCGTAGCCGGAGGAAACAGAGCTCCTTATAGGCTTTATCTACGTCCTCAGCGAGCCGGTCAGCCCCCAGAACCGCCCCGCAACGCAGTTGCTAACGCTTGGGTTATCGTCTCTCGCAGTTTCCTGGCGTCAGACTCCTCCGCCCCCTCCCCACCCCATAGATAGAGGCCGCTTCCGCCGCCGAGAACCTGTCCCACCCGGACCGGCGCCGGCACGGTTCCTGCGGTAGCCGATCCCCACCAAACTCCCACCGTCGCGCACAGAGCAGCCTGAGCTTATTTTACCGTACCGGGTACCCCATTTCCATTAATCCCAGCCTTAAAACCGTCTTCTCCCCTCACATTGAAGAAACTCGGAGCTATATGTAACCCACTCTTATCCCCGGGCCTCAGCCGTATAAGGGCGTACCGGCACCTGGATCATTTTTTCACCCGGAACACGGGCTGCTTTTTTGATCCGGTCCATCGCCAGGGCCACATCCGCATCAAAATACTGCTCCCGGCATTGCCCGCAAACGTACGCCGGTACACCGGTGATAATCACCAACCTATCGTCCCAGCTCCTCTGAACATCGACTTTTTTGAAAGCGACCCTTCCGCCGCAAAGCTTACACTCGGTCAACTGTCACACCCTCCTTCGGGTTCTTTCATCAACCCATCTCGGTTCTTCTGGTCGGTACACGGTTATAACAACCAGCCAATCCTTCCCGTCCTTTCCGCACACCACGTGCAAAAACTCCCCAGTCGGAAGTTTATACCAACTGGGGCCTCTCGGATCGAGAAAAGCCGCAACGGCGAGTACAAAGGCGTCGCCAGGTCATCCCTGGCGACGCCTCGGGATGTCGAGCGGAAGCGGCCTTCCCAGGCCAAAAAACCGCTCCTTAATTTCTTCTACTGCTGCCGGTAATAAGATTCCCAAAAAGTTCCCGCTGTGCATATAACAGTAGAGCCGTAGGAATTGAGCGCAAGAAGATGCTTGTCGCCGGTAAGCAGAAAATCGGCTTCAGCAGCAGCCGCGCAGGCGAGCAAATGGTTGTCTGCCGGGTCAGCCACAACAACATCGGGCACTGTCTCTGGTTCCGCAAGATTAGCTATCCGTAAAAGGTCTTGAATAAAGGCTATTTTATCTGCCTTCGGAAATTTAAACTTTGGGTAATCCAAAACCCGGAGCAACTCCTCGAGGATCGAACGGCAGAGGTAAAGCTCGACTTCGCCCTCCAGGCATAGCTCGTAAACCCGGCGTTCCGGACCCGCCCAACCGAGAGCAGAGATAAAAACATTCGTGTCCAGGACTACTTTTGCCGCCGCGCCCAACGGACGGCCTCCTCGACTTCACCGGGTCCTATCTTTTCTTCCCGAAAGCGCTCCTCAGTTTTCGCGGCTATCTCCCGGAATCTGGCCAGAGGGGAGAGGGCTGCCTTTTCCACACGCAAACCCTGACCCTGAGGGAAAAGGAGCAGGTAGTCCCCTTCTTTGAGCCCGTATTTTTCTCTTAGTTCTTTAGGGACGGTGATCTGCCCTTTCCCCGAAATCTTAGCAACGTATTGCTCGTTCATCTTTCAGCCACTCCTTATTTTCCGTCTCGCTTTACATTCTACCCGGTAAAGGGTATAAAGGTCAAGGCTCGATTGCCTCCTCATCCCGGACTCCCGCCAAAAACCCCTGCCCCTCCCGCCGAACCTTGAAGATTTTCCCTTTCCGGCCGAAGCGTTCCGCGTGCGGCGCAGCACCTCCGGGCAGAAGCAGCCCTCCCAGGCTAAAAACTGCTTTACTGCCGCCGCAAGCATCTTGACAAGCCACTGGCCGATCTGCCCGTTCGTACCGGTTATTCCCATTTTTACAAACCAATAGGAGCTTGTCCCTATCCTCGTAGAATTTCGGTAACAGCCCCCTCCTCCGTTTTTCTCACGCTGTAGCGTAAGCAGGCGCAACCTCACCATCCTTTCTCCGGAGCATTTCTCTTTGCAGAGCCACCCCGTAAAAGAGAAAGCTCTCTATACCCGGCCAAGCGGCGGAACCGGCCCTCGTCCACCAGAAGCCCGGCAGCCACCCATCGGAGCACCTGTTTACCACCCGACCACCGCTTCACGTTGCGTCCCGTTTGCCGTACCCCATCCAAGGCTGACTCCACAATGTTGGTAGAGGAAAGGCTCCTTTGAAGAAGTCCAGGTAACCGCAGACGCTGGACCGTGAGGGTTTCCTCCAGACCCTCACGGAGGCTGGCCGCCGCCCCCGGATGGTCCTTCTTCAGTTCCTCGGCCAGGCGCAGGAGTTTCTGCCTTGCTTTGGTGGGGTTATTCTCGCGCCACGCGGCGTTGAGCCGCCGTTTGACCCAGGCCTGCTTGTTCTTAAGCAGGTGTTCTAAGACATTGCGCTTCTTGTGCACCTGGCAGCGCTGCACCACCGCTTTGTTACCGAAGATATCGCGCACTGCTGCCCGCAGGGCCTTGGAACCGTCGATGACCACCAGGATTCCCCGCTCGTACCTAAGACCCCGTGCCACCAAATCACTCAAAAGGCTGCGGCAGAGAGCGGCATTTTCGGTGGCTCCTTCCCAGAGACCCAGGACGTGCTTGTGGCCATCGCCGTCAATGCCTAGGAGAATGCTGCAAAAGCCGCTTGTTTTTCTCCTTCAGAGGCTCCAAGGTCGATTCTTCAGCCAAAACTCACGTAAGGTAAAACCCTTCAGCAATCCATTTGCTGTTTTCTCCTCTTTTTGA
>JBFLYP010000039.1:0-7698 GCA_040756575.1 Bacillota bacterium
AGTGGAAGGCCGGCGTGAGCGGCAAAGCCTCCGAATACTGCAAGGGCCTGTCCGAAAAACTCGGCGTGAGCTACGAGGCCTGCATGGCGAAGGCCGGCCGCTCCTGGGGCGAGGGCACGGGCGCGGTGGGTGCCGGCGAGTTCCAGAGCGCCGTCTCCGGCAAGGGCTCCAAGTGGGCCGAGAAGTTCCGCCGCGGCATCGAAGGCCGCTAAGGAAAGGAACACTGGTGTTCCCGTAACGGAGGTTTTCAAGTGTCCGCGGACCGCTGCAGCATCTGCGCCATTCTCCTCCTCGAGATTGCCCGGGCGGGGGGCGACCCCCGCCTGCGGGCCATCTACGACACCTACACTAGCGGCGCCGGCGATCCGGAAGCGCTGCTCGACGAAGCCGTCCGCACCGCTGGCCCTGCCGTCCTGACCCGGGCCAAAGAAACCGCCGCCCGCAAGGGCCTCATCCCCGCCGCCGCCATGGGCGTCCGAACCGGCCCGCATTTTTTTCGGGCTTTCCCAAAAAAAGTGAGGCGCCCCTGACAAGCGCCTCTCCCGTAATTAAAGTTTATAAACTTTGCGCAGAATAAAGATAGTGAAGGGAAATTTCGGGGGCGGGCTGGACGCTCCCCGAAATGGGGTCTATCCGCCTATGGGCCAGCCTTTGTAGCCGTAGTCTTTTGCCCAGTATACTTTACCGTTACGGGTAAAGTACGCACGGAAGGTTTTGTTACGGTTACGTTTTAAGTAACCACAAAAGGAATTATTCCGAGACCAGATCGATCGCCAACCCGGCGGTTTTCTTTTCGGGATCCTCCCAGCCGCGGACCCCTAAAACATCCGCTAACACGCCGGCCGGGACGAGAACCCGCCCCGGCTTCACAATCCTTGCCGGGATTTCGCCCCCGACCGGTATTTCCAACTTCCTTTCCCCGTAGCAAGGATTACCGGGTACAAATAAACTCCGCAGCAAAGGATCCTCCATCGGGTCTCTATTCAAGAGAGCATCGGGCGCCCGGCTTCCCTGTTCGAGGACAACCACCTTTCTTTCCACGTCCCAGACAACGTTATACCTCAACCCTTCGGCAGCGTACCGCAAAGGAACAAACACCTGTCCATCATCCACCTCCGGTGCAACGTCCATTTCAACCTGCTTGACCACCGTTTTCCCTTCGCCGTAATCCACATAGTTACCCGTGTCCTCCACGGTCATCACCTTGCTGCCGGAGATGAACTCAACCGCCACCCGGTGATACGATTCGGCGCCGGCGGCCGCCGGCCAGAACGCCGACAGAAACACCAGGCACACAACCCAAATCCGCATACCCATCACCCCTGCCCGTCAACCGAAGGAATGCAGGTCATCGCACCGCGGCGGCGCAGTTCATTCCACCAGTCCCATTCCTGTTCACTGCCGTACGCTCTAACCGCCTCATAGACATTATCATATAGACGATTATACTTGAAATACATCGGGTCGGTCGTCACCCCCGGCTGAAAACCCATGAGCCAACCTACTTTCTTGCCGAAATCAAGCAACCATCCAAAGCGCCACGGGGAGCCGAGCCACATCGTCGGCTCCACCGCAACCGTGCCGTCCCGCGCCTTCACGATCACCCAGGCGTGAGTACCTTTGCCGCCAACCCAAGGAGTAGGTCCGACCGCGATCCAGGCATCGAAACCGCTGTTCTGTAAAAAGTTCTCCATCATCGCCGCCGACTCGCTACAGTCAAGTACATCGTATTTGTATTTACCCGGGGCGTCCACGAAGCGCATCAGGTAATCCAAGCGCCGCTTCAAATCGCCGAGCGTATTATCATAGTACGCCGGGAAAACGCGGTAATAATCATCAGGCACCGCGTCCGCCGGGTCGTCGAAGTAAAACCCGACCTCCTTCGCTGTCTCATTGTTCGCGGCATCCATCGCCGTCACCCTGACTGTGTGCTGGCCGGTGTTTCCCGGCACCGCCGCCAGGCCCAGGCTGCCGGCCTTCGCCCGGAGCGCGCCCTCGAGCACCTCGAGCAGATTTATATACTCCCCGAAGTTGCCCTGCTGGTCAACCGAAAGCTCCCGGGTCGCCCCCTCGAGCTCCAGCATCACAACCGCTCCCGGCTCGGTCCGGCCGGCGAACCAAACGTCCGGCGCGCGGGCCTCGACACGAATCCCGCCCTGCGGGCTTGAAACCGCCAACTCCGGCGGCACGGTGTCGGCCGCAGTCGCCGCCACGGAGTCTCCGCCCGAAGCGTGGATATAATCGTTCAGGTCGCGCGTCTGCCCGAAACAGGCGTAATAAACCCCAAAAATCAGCACCCCGATCATTATCAGTATTGTAAAGGGCGACATCCCGCGCTGCGGCGGCGATACCGGCCCCGCCGCCCCCCGCCCCGGTTCGCCGGGCGCCGGCTCCTCCTCCCGCGCCGTCCCTGGTTCTTCCGGCACCGGTTCCGCCGGCGGCGCGCCCTCCACCTGCTCCCTTAACTCCTGCAGGATCCGCCGCTGCGTCTCCGGATCCAGTTGGTCAAACCTGATTCCTCCCATATATCGGCCACTCCTTTACTACGGCCTGCCTGCAAGCAGCTTTGCTTTGAATCTGGGGTCGTTTGGCAAACTTTTGTCCGCCGACGTGCTGGTAATGGGCTTCCTCTCACTATGTAGACCATCGCGGCCTGGTGGTACAGGCCCGGGCTGCCTCTGTTCAGAAGCCTGCCAAAACAAATACCATACGATAACAATTCCCGTAGGAATTGCCGGGAAGACTATCCCCAAATAAAAAGCCACCAACATTACAACGAAACTTAAAACCGTTTTCCCGGGTTCTACGGCCTGCGGGATAAGAATCTTTCGCCAAAAGACGCCCCATGCCACAATTAATAAGAAAACCGGAACTAAAAAAACAGCATATCCATTCTGATAAATCTGATAAAAACTACTCCCAAACGGGCTAACTGCTACCGCGAAGATGCACCAACAAACGGACAATAACAAACCCACAATCCAGGCAACGACCAACGGCTCAGCGACAAAGTACCGCTGCGCCGGCGGCTCCCCGCCTGGCGGCCGCGGCCCGCCTTCCCCCACTTTCGGGGGTGGATATCCACGCGATCCCGGCGCACCATCCCCCACCCCGGGACGCGCCGCAGCCGCTTTAGCGGGCGTTTGCCCCACCTCCGCCATCGCCGGGTCCCGCCGCGGCGGGTCAACATTCCCCGCTACCGCCGCCGGGCCCCGGGCCGCTTCCGCAGCCTGCTCCTCCAGCGCCTTCAGCACCCGCTTCCTCGTCTCCGGATCCAACGAATCAAACTTAATTGCAGCCATATAGTATATCACCTTCCCCTGTACCTGCCGCAAACAGGGCAGATATACTCGATATCCCCGTCGGAATAAACCATAACTACCGCACTTTGTTCACACGTCTGGCATCTTATCCGGTGGCTGCCAACCACACGGGGCTCTTCAGGTTCACGCTCGTACCGGGCAACAGAACGTGAATTTCGGCGGCCACGCTCTTCTCCATTACGGTAATACCGCTGCCGCTCTTCCTCCTCCTCGTCCCGATCCGCATCCTGTACACCGACGCCCCCGAAACCAAGCAGATATCTCAGCAACCCCATACACCACACCTCCTTATTGTCTTACTAAAAAACTAACAGGTAGATTGCTACCTGTCAACATCTTTTGGTAAAATTTCTTCAACTTCTTGTATTTTTTTTATTACCCATTCTCTAACAAGCGCGGCAGCGGGTTTATCCAGTCGCTTGGCAACGTCGTACAGCCTTTTCTTCCATTCCTCCGGTAATCTCAGATAAATTACCGCAGTCCCTTTTCGATAAACATTTGGCATCAATTCCCTCCCTGTTTTTTCCTAGAGTATACTACCCGCAATCTACCTGACGCAACATATTTCTAAGTAAAATTTTTACCTCTCTCCCCAACTAAGTCTAACGCGACGCCACCGCCTCCCAACCCGACCGCAACAAGCCTGCCGGCGCTACCACCGCCCACTGCTTCTAACAAAGAGCCTTTAACCCGATCCTATAGCGGGAATCTAAAAAACAGAGAAATTCTTGGTTTTGTTTAGCGATGGTTAGATAATTGAGGGAAATCTATTCAATATTTAATTTAATGGGTTAATTCAAGCTTTGACCTCTGCCTACTATTATACCATAATCGCCTTAATAAAGTCTGGTGGGTATGAGGAAAATGATCCGCGTTGCCACTTTAGTATACCCCAGGTAAAGACCTTCTGAAAGGGGTAACGTAATGAGCGATCTTAGCCAGCTAACAGAAGACTTTCTAAATGACCTGAAGCTGCAGGGCGGTTCAATTAAAACGATTGTCGCTTACCGGGGACACTTAAGACGCTTTATAAATTGGTGCGAGGACAATAATGTTGATTTTCGTTCGGTAACCGCTCGCCAGATAAAGCATTTCCGAAACTTCATCGGTAAAAACCCCAATCTCTCTAAAAGCACTATTAATATGGTGATATACGCAACCAAAGCCTTTTATGACTATCTCATTGAAGATAACGTCGTACCCAGCAATCCTGTAATTACCAAGCGCTTAACCGTACGAATGGAAGAAAAACCGCCCCGTTTTCTCACTGATGAAGAGTTGACAATAATCTCTGAAGCCATCGAGAAATCTCCCTCGCGGCTTGAATTTCGAACAATGCTATGCACCGGTCTGCGTGTAGGAGAAATTTGTGCATTATTGCCACAGGACGTTGTTCTTATTGAGCAGAGGGTTTTTCTACGCGTCACAAACGGAAAAGGCGGTAAGGGGCGCTATGTACCCGTTACGGATCAAAAGGTTGCTGAAGAGCTTCTGTCTCTTAAGAAGAGCAAAAAAGAACAGTTGACACTTTTCGAGTGCCCGCCGGCCAGGGGGAAAGAAACGCTTTTCGGGAAAACAATCAGGACTTTGGACCGGCACGCGAAGGTGATCGCTGAGGAGACCGGCATAGAATTCACCCCGCACCGGCTGAGACACACCTTTGCTACCCGCTTGTTGAACTCCGGTGAAACTTTGGACGTTGTGCAGAACGCCCTCGGGCACCGGAACATTCAGACGACGCGGCGCTACGCGCGTACCCTGCCCAAAGCTTTCTTTCACCTGGCGGCGCGGATCGGATAAATCTTGAGGAAGATGGTGGGGCCCTTTCAAGGCGGCACGAATAGGTTAAACCCCGCAGGAGGTGACTGAAGCGGTGACCCATGAGGAAGCCATAAAGCATAAGAAATGCCGGGTTTGCGGCAACCCTCGGTGCCCGTACCCGGGCGACGAGGATTACGCCAGGGCGCTACGGGGAAAATGGGGCGGCAACCCGGATAACAAAGAGTGCTGGATACCGATCGGAACTGACCCGCAAAAAGAGGTGGTAAGGCGTGGTTCGGAAACAGGTTGAAAACCAGATGCGTTTCGTCCTGGCAGAGATTGACCGCTGTGAACTCGAGATCCGGGCGGCGAATAGTGCCCAGCGGAAACTGCAAGACCTGCGCCGGGAACTCGAGCGGCTGGCGGAGTCTTACGCGAAAATCTCGGGCGCGGAAGACGCCGAGCGTAAACTGCTCAAAACCGGCTGGGATCCGATCGGCCGGGAAGGTGCGGGTTAAATGAGGTTCCACAAGCGCAGGCCGCCTTTTTGCGTCATCAGAAAATGCCGGCCGGTGGCGGTGCACGGCTGCACCGCGAAGGGGCACGCCTCGGGCGAATCCGGATTCTGTATCGGAAAAATGAGCGAGGCCGAGGTGTGGACCGCGGAAACGGTCGAGCACGTGAACGACATCTGTTTCTGTGTCTACACCCCGTTCAAGGGGTGGGTCCGGTTCGTGGTGAACGAGATGGATCTCAGGATTATTACGGCACTCATACGAAGTTTCGCAAAGAAGACGGAGGTTAATGTCCCCAGCCTTGTTGTCGTAAAGGAGAAGTGATCGCCTTGCTGCCCGTTGGATTGCGTAAGAAAACGACGCCGGTGAAGTGCAGCGCACCCCGCCGGCAGGGAAACCTCCTCCTTGTTTTACGTCAGCCGGAAAAGACGGTAAGAATACTGCGCGTCAAAACAAACCTCTCGGCTGAGCAACTCGCGGCCGCTATCAGGCGGGAAGAGCGGTCGGCTGGCCGAAGGGTGCTGCTGTGTGACACGGCAAGGATACTGTTCGCGGCGGCCGTAATCGCATTCTGGTGGGCAGTCTGTTACTGGATGGGCTGCCTGCTGTTCGGGCCGGGGGGCGGACAGTGAAAAGCCTGGAGGAGATTATCGAGGCGTTATCCCACGTGGATGTCGAGGTAAAGTGCCAGACGTGCGGTGCGGGGGTTAGGTTTAAAGGCAAACAGTTTACCGCGCATTGCACCTGCGGGCGGTTTATTGTGCTGACAAAAAATTTCCTGGCTCAACTTAAGGAAAAAAACCACAAGAGACAGGAAGGCGATTGGAAACCGGGACCGCCAAACTGCGGCATATGCAACGACAAGGGGTTTGTTATCCTGACTGAGCAGCGGAACACTGTGTCGTACGACTACGGCTACCGCTGCCTTTGCGCGGCGGGCCAGGCGAGAAGCGATCTCTCCGGGTGGCCGGTGGTGCCTGCGGAAAAGGTGTCCAGGCCCCTCTATGAGCAGGATGAGATCCCGTTTTAAGTCGGTGCGCGGGACGGGGTGAGCGGTGTGCCCGGCAGCAGATTCGATGCGCCGGATCCGGAGACTCAGCGGCCGCCGCCGGAAACACCGGGCAATGTACTGGTGAAGCTGCGGCCCGGAGACCGGGTTAGTGTCGAGTGGAACTGCAAACAGGATCGCGGCGGCTACGGGGGTGAAGGAACCGTGATGCAGGTCACCGCCCGGCAGGTGGTGATCAAGCACCCGTTAAGATATACCTTTTGTGTTACTCGCGCGCACCTGATAAGCGGGACAAAAATAACGCTGATACGAAAGGAAGACACGGAAATGGCGGACCTTCATTTATCGGGCGAAAACTTGCGGGAATACGAAAGACCCGTCGAGGAACCGGAACAGATGTCACTCCCGGGCGAACCGCTTCGAGAAGACCGCACGCCGGCCGAAAGCCCGGAACAGTCGCCGCATGCAGATGGACCGCCGACGCCGGTTGAGGCGTTGGAACGCGGTTTGCCTTTAACTACGGCGCGCGTTATGACGCCGGCGGATCTGACCAAGGAGACGGCGGAGAAGCTGCTGGCCGCGGGAGTGACGAAGCGGGAGATAATGCGCCTGTACAGCTACAGGAGTTCGCAGGGCTTTTTCGGCCGGCTGCAAAAGTGGGGGCTGCACAAGAGCGCCGTGGCGAAGAGCAGCAAAAAGACACCGGCCAAGCCACGGGGTAAGGAGGTATCGCTGGAAGAAGCCATCAGGACTCTGGACAGGGCACGTGAGAATCTTAAATCCGTCAAACTGATCATCAAACGAGAAAAGGACCTGCTGACGGAAGATCTGACCGCACGCCTCGCCGCGATAGAAAAGGAGTTCGCGGAGGAAGTTTCCAGGTTTGAGACGGCGCTCAAAAACACCAAGGTGGTGGTTTGACTTGCCGGAGGAAGAAGAGCCGTGCGACCTCTGCGGGGTGGGCGCTTACGCGGGCTATGGGCCCGCCTGCCGGAGTGTCAACTGCGAGTGGTGGTGCGGCGAGGGAGTTTGTCTATTAGCTGTAGACCGCGAGGTTACGGGCGAAATAGGGGTTTCCGCAGCGGATGCT
>JBFLYP010000040.1:0-5637 GCA_040756575.1 Bacillota bacterium
ATCCTTTACCGTCCCACCGCTCGTGGTGGTAAAGGACGATATCGCGTGCTCCTTCAGATAGGTCTGTGCTTTCCAGGATCTGATGCCCGACCAAAGGATGGCTACGGATAACTTTCCATTCTTCGGGCGTCGGGAAGCTTTCATTCTGGAGTATACGTTGGGGCACCGCAATTTTACCTATATCGTGAAAAAGGGCACCCCAGAAGATATCGTCGAGCGAGAGGCTGCAGCTCCCGTAAAGGTGGCAGGCTAAATGTACGCTGAACATTGTTACGTTTAAGGAGTGATAGGAGGTATTGCTTTTATGGTATTCGAGGGCACGGATGAGCGCTAAGATCGCCTGCTGGTAAAAGCGCTCCGGGGCGTGGGGTATATGTGTGTAAACTTGAAAAGAGGGCTTACCGGATGCATCCGTTGCCGGCCTCTCATTCAGTTTATTGTCCACCACGATCACGCACCTTTTACTATCCTTCAAAAACGTACCGGTGCGGAAGGCTTCAGGGCTATAAGCAAACATTTCTGGGTAAGTAGTATCGTCGTCAATTAGCAAGACGTCCAAAAACTACCCCGGACTTTCAAGTAGCATACGAAATTCTGTGTAAACTTAATCGGCATCGGACGTTTTCACAGTCTCCCAAGAAGTTATTTCGCAGCAAAAAGCGTGCCAGCAAGTTTCCAGCCGAAATAGGGGCACCTAACAAAGACGAGGGTCTATATAAAATCCCCTCAAATGAACGTATTGGTACACCAACTGGCACATCCGGACCTTTAAGTACAACAAACCGGGGTAGGGTTCCCTTCGGCAGAACACCTGTTTTACTTAGCGCTCTTCCCCATGTTATGTACAATCTCTCTCCCATATTGGAACCTTCCCGGAATCGGGTCCCGGAAGCTCAATATGATTTACCTTCCTCTTCTGCCCGGAGGTATAGAAGTGCTCCAGCACCTGTTTAAGAAGTTCGGCGTTCTTCACCTTGTTTCCAATCTCGAGACGCTGAACTTTATCCCTGGAAATGCCGATGGTTTTCGCCGCCTCCCTCACGGTATAGCCCGCCCTGCGCCGCATCTCCCGCAGCGGCGAAGATCCCTGGATGGACTTATTTTGGAAACTTCGCTGCATCGCAATCAGGTTTTCTGCCTCACTTTCGCTCTTTCCCAGGAAAGCTGCTATGGCAGGAATATTGCGTAGACAAGGTGTACGCCGCCCGGTTTCCCAGTCCTTGAAGGTCGGTTCCCCGATGCCACATTCTTCCGCGGCTTCCCTCTGTGTTTTTTGCAGTTCGGCACGCTTCTCCATCAGGTGCGCCGGAAGGGGACCAAGATCCTCTAAAACTTTAAACGGACACTGCGCTTTCAGCCATTCCTCGGCCTCCGGTGCTTTTTCCACCGGGAGCTGGTTGACCCGCTCGACTCCGTACCTCCGGCAGAACCGCACAGTGAGTAGAACAAAAACCTTGTGCTTTAACACCTCCTTGCCCGGGTTCGCCTGCGCCCACTCCTCGACCTTCTGGCGGATCAGGTTGCAGAAGTGTCTCTCTTTCTCGGGAGTGATTGGGAACCTCTTCTGCATCTCCCTGGGCGACCGGATACCGCCATACTCCTGATAAACCTTCCGGTTCTGCTCAAACTGCTTCTGGATCTCGATCCCTTCAGCGTAGCCTTTGTACAGCTCTTTTTCCAGAACCCCAAGAATATTACGGAAGATTTTCTTTTGCCCACCCTTCAAACTTCCCGCGGGAGGAGAAAGCGCCTCAAGAACTTCCCTGCTTAGCTTCGCCATACGATTTGACCTCCTTAATAAGGATTTTTCATCTTCCGGCCGGACTCAAAGCCAGACGACCGACTTACTTCACCGCTTACCATCACCTTTCACTTACCTGCTTCGCCCTTTTAAAAATGGCTGCAAGTCCTCGTAGGCCCGCTTTTAACCCACGTATTCAACAACTAAAGCGGTATCTTCTCACCCGGTATTCTTTCTTTCTTTAAGCTCATGCTCAATTTTTTCAAGGGTTTCCACTAAAGCCTCGAAATCTATCGGCTTACCAAAGAAAGCATACGCCCCACTGTTAAGTGCGGCAGCCGCCGTTTCCGAATCCCCGTAAGCGGTAATAATAATAACTTTGGCCTGCCGGTCGAACGTATGAACCATTTTCAAAACTTGAATCCCGTTGAGACCGGGCATCCTCATATCGGTAATTACGGCATCATATTGCTTTTGGTAGCATGCCTCTACCGCCTCTTCCGGAACGGTGAACCTATCGCACTGGTACCCGGCGGGTTCCAAGGCTGTACACAGAGATTCTAAACAATCAGCATCATCATCAATTAATAAGATCTTCAAATCAATGGCCCTCCCCGGATTTAGTATCTTGCGCCATTCAATTTTTAGATAACGTGCCTGCAAATCTATGTTGGGCGCTTTTTAGAGGACTCTTCACAATTGTGTAGAGCAAAAAGTGTGCCAGAAAGTTTCAAGCTGAAAAATGCTGAAACTAAGAGCTAAGCAGGAGAAAGAACTTCGCATCAGCCCCCCTCAAATGAACGTCTATGGTACACTAAACGGTACACCTGGACTTTTAGGTACACGAACGCCCATGAATTATTGGGGGCTACTAGGTAACGCGCTGAATAACGCATCGTAAAAAGCTTTTTCGCTATGTTGCAGAGACTAAGTTGCTCGATAGGAGCACTCGATAGGAGCATTTAGGTAACATGTCCAAATGCTCCTCCCGCGGGCGGGTGCCCCGGAGGTTTTGGAAGGGGGTGCCGGCGGAAGGGACCGCTGTCAGCGGAATGGGCTGGAGGGGGAGGAAACTTTCGGCAGCCGTCGAAACCTTTCTGCGAGAGAGGGGGAGTCCGCAACACGCCCGAACATTTTCACCGGCACCTCCGGCTACAGCTACGAAGACTGGCGCGGCCTCTTCTACCCGGCGCGGCTGGCAAAGGAGAGGATGCTGGAGTACACGCCTGCGAGTTTCCCCTCACCGAGGTCAACTCCCTTTCTATACATCCCGCCGTGCGGGTGGTAGAAGGGAGAAACTGGCCCTCGGCGTGATCAACCCCGAAAAGCTGTGGACGGCGTGGTGCGAGAAGGATACCGCCTTTATGCCGAGAAAAAAGAGCAGGAAGGCTGCCGGATCTGGCCGGGGGTGGGAGCACCCGAAAAAGCAGTTCACTTTCGAGATAAGGTCCAGATGGAACTAAGCAACGCGGCACTATTCTACGAGAAGAGGATAGAGTACTGCCGGGAGTTCTGCTCCCTGTAAGCGGGTGTGGCGGGCGTAGCTATCAATATCTAAGATGTATGAGAGGAGGGTGGATAGATGGACTCCCACCGGAAAGACGACCTTCACCGGCTGGTGGACGCTCTGCCGGAAGAGAGAATTGAGGCGGCCGGGAGATTGCTGGAGCTCCTGCTTGTTGAAAGCGGCGAACTTCCGCCGGAAAAGTTAGGGGAGCGACTGCGCCTTCTCGAGAGTATCGTCGACTCCCTGCCCGACGGCATCCTTGCCGTGGACCGCGAGGGCAAGGTGATCGTCTGGAACAGAGCCGTAGCAGAAATGACGGGGGTCCGGAAGAAAGAAATACTGGGCAAAGCCGAGTACGCTTACGCCGTCCCGTTTTACGGGGAGCGCAGACCGCTCCTTGTGAACATCCTGCTCGGCGACGGGAAGGAGTGGGAGCAGAAGTACGAAAAAGTCGAGCGGAAGGGCCAGGTGCTTGTTGGTGAAGGCTTTGCCCCCTGCGCTTACGGTGGCAGGGGGCTTCATTTCTGGACCCTTGCGGCTCCGATCCACGACGAGAAAGGAAACCTGCTCGGGGCGGTCCAGTGCATCCGCGACATCGGCGAGCGCAAGAAGATGGAGGAGGAACTGAGGTACTGCAGCACGCACAACGCGCTCACCGGGCTTTACAACCGTGCCTTCTTCGAGGAGGAGCTACGGCGGCTGGAGAAGGGCCGTTCCTTTCCCGTGAGCTTCATCCTCTGCGACCTCGACGGCCTTAAGGTGGTTAACGACGCCTTAGGCCACGAGCGGGGCGACGAGCTCCTGCGCCGCGCGGCGAAGGTAATCGCGAGTTGCGTCCGCGGGTGCGACGTGGTGGCTCGGGTCGGCGGGGACGAGTTTGCCGTGATCCTACCGGAAACGGACCGGAAGACGGCGGAAGAGGTGGTCGGGCGCATAATTGAAGCTGTAGGGAAGGACAACGCGGCGCACCCGGATCTCCCGCTGAGCCTTTCCCTGGGGGTGGCGACGGCGAAGGATGCTTCCCGCCCGCTGCGGGAGGTGTACGTGGAAGCCGACAATGCTATGTACAGGGACAAACTTGCCAGGGGAGCAGACCCGTACCGCGCAGTTGTCCGTGCGCTCAAGGCGGCCTTGGCGGAGAAGGACTTCGTGGGCGGGGGGCACACGGAACGGGTGAAAGAGCTGGCCTGTATGCTGGGCGAAGCGGTGGGTCTCTCCCGGAATGATCTGGATACGCTGCGCCTCCTGGCGGACATGCACGACGTCGGCAAGTTAGGAGTACCGGAGCAGATTCTTTTCAAGCCTGCGGCGCTTGTCGAAGAGGAGATGGAAGAAGTGAGACGCCACCCCGACGTGGGATACCGGATCGCCCTTTCTTCGCTTGAGCTAGCGCCGGTGGCGGAACTCATCCGGCAGCACCACGAGCGGTGGAACGGGAGGGGATATCCCCGGGGGTTGCGCGGCGAGGAGATCCACATCCTGAGCCGCATCCTGGCTATAGCCGACGCCTACGACGCGATGACGTCGGACCGGCCGCACCGCCCGGCGCTGCCGCCCGAGGAGGCCCTTAAAGAGCTGAAGAGATGCGCGGGGACCCAGTTCGACCCGCAGCTTGTCGAGATTTTTGTCGAGTTGCTGTCAGGAAAAGAAAAACGGTCTGGAAAAAATGCGTAGGACAGGGAAGGCTTCCCCGCCGCGCCTTGGTGCTGGTGGTAGTCTCTGTCCTGCTTCGGTGCCGTAGGGGTACAAGGGCTGTTACCTCTAGCGGCACAGGAAGACGAGTGCATTTTCGATACCCTGTCTCAGAGAGTTTTCTGCCCCATTTGGTTTCGGGTTCCCTTTCAGATGGGCGGGAGACGGTGATGTCGCTTAGGACGCCAAAGAAATTACTGGAGGCTTAAATCCTGCGCCGTCACAGGTAAGCGTGTGCCGGCGTGAAGGCTGGCGGTTCGATCGGTTCCGTCACTTCTGCAACGGCGGCGCCGAGGCGAGCATACCATTGTTTGAGGCTCTACGAGATGGCGAAAGGGAAGCGGCCTTTTGGGTTGGTAGTAGTGCCGCCATATCCAAACGCCCCGCGTCTTTTACGCCGGCTGACGTAGTTCTTGATACACCCAAACGAAAACCCGCAAGCCTTTTAGTCTGCGGGTTTTTTTATTCTTATGGTGTCGGAGGGGGGACTTGGGCGAAAAGTCTTACTACAGAACTGGAGCTGGAGTGATTTCATTTTAACCCGATAACCTATATCCGGCAAGCGAAGCCCGTATAAGTTACTTGGAATTTGAAACTATGGTAGACTCTTTTCGTGGGGACCCAAGCAGTAATTGCAGGTGTTCCCGGAAAGGGGTGGAAGTGGTGGCCCATATTCTTGACCCAAGTGACATGCGGT
>JBFLYP010000041.1:0-5244 GCA_040756575.1 Bacillota bacterium
TGTGAGGGCAAGACCCTGGGAGACGTGATAGGGTGAGCAGGGAGCGGTAAGTGGGTGACCACCCAAGATTTGAAATTGGCTGAGATCCTGAGAAAACCGGAGGTCTAACCCAAAATATTGAGATAGGTGGGAAAACGGTGAACGGGGCTGATGCCGGTAAGAGCAAGGTGCTGCAGGAAAAGATAACCTGTACGACAGTGATCCTGTGTTGCTGTGGGGCGCTTCTGTGGGACGACTGGTTCGACGAGGAGGTAGACAAGGCTTATGAGGAGCTCTATTTCCTCCGGCGGTGCGGAGAGGCCGACAAAGATGAATAAGAAATTGGATGAAGAGGGTACACGTCCTGAATTTTGACCGGCCGGAATCGGAGTTAAAAAGGTTGTCGAAGTGGAGGAACGACCTGTGAAACAGATTAAAGAAGCGTTAGACAGGTTTGGTGCTGAAATTCGGGCCGCGTTGAAGAAGCTTGAGAGAAGATTGAAGAAGTTTGAGAGAAGTTTGAAACGATGGATGCTTATCTTTTCTGTCGGTTATGTGATAGTAATGGCGGCGGTGTTAAGTCTTTTTTACCGCGCGGTATACAGAGGATTGAGCACCTTAGACTGATTATTTTGCGAGAAGTGCTTCCATTCAAGGGTGGGAACACTGCTTACTTCGGTTTTCAGGAGAAAATTAAGGGGATATCTATCAACAGCAGTCCATCCGCGGTATAATTAGTGTAATGGATGTAAGGAAAACAAGGAGGAAGTCGCATGGATTTCGAAGTGGCGAAGATGACCTCAAAGGGTCAGGTAACGATTCCGAAAGCCGTTCGGGATAAGCTTGGGCTGAAGGAGGGCGACAGGGTTGTCTTCCTGGAGGCCGGCGGGAAGATCGTCATTGAAAACGCGGCGCTGGTAGCTCTTAAGAAGCTTTCCGAGGAAGTGGCGCCGGAAATCGAGAAGATGGGGGTAACCGAAGAAGAAGCAACCGAGTGGCTTGAAGAAGTGCGTAAAGAAAAATGGGAGAAAAGGCAGAATTGCTGAGAGTATTTATCGATAGCAATATCCTTTTCTCAGCGATCGCCTTTCCTGGGTCTACGGCCCGGCGGGTTGTCGAAAGGATATTCCAGACAGGTACTTTAGTTGTGTGCAGCTACTCAATAGATGAGATAAAGATGGTTTTCGCCCGCAAGTTACCCAATAAACTTGATGTGTGGGAGGAATTCCTTAAAACCGCACCCATCGAATTGGTGGATACACCATCCGGCCTGAAAGAGCAGGAACTTCCTTATATCCGGGACGAAAAGGACATTCCGATTCTTGCCTCCGTTCTTTTATCGCAGCCGGACTGTTTTGTTACCGGGGATAAGGATTTTCATACCGATGAAATCAAAAAGCGGATTAAGGTTCTAACGCCCGCAGAGTTTCTCCTTGAATTTGGCGATTGAGTCTGGGTGTTGCCGAGTTTTCAAGGAGGAGAGAAAGGATAATGAAACTCCATTATTATCCGGATACCGATTCTCTTTATATAGACCGTTCGGAGAGGGCCATCGTGGATTCCCGCGAGGTCGTGCCGGGAGTGGTGCTGGACTTTGACGCGGAAGGGTGCCTGGTCGGCATTGATATTGACCGGGCCAGCCGGGTGGTAAACCTGTCCCGGCTGGAAACCGAATCGCTGCCTGTAGCCGGGTCTTCAGAGATGCACTTGTAAACTCGCCAGGCTTCGGGTTGACCTCGATTTTACAGGTTTCTCACCCATGCAAAATCGCGCCATAACCGCGATTTGGCTTTTGTTTTTAGCGACAGAGATCGCTGTTATGAGCCTGGTGAGGGAAGCCGGGCGGCTATCTCCTGTGGGCGAACAACCCGGAGCGCAACTACCCCGACATCCCGCTCGGGCTGGAGGACGGGATTATCGGGGTGTTATGACGGGTGGTCAAGCGGCCGGGGCCGCTGACGAGGCAGGCTAGAAACGCTCAGTAAACTTCGACGCAGCGGCCCGGCGGTACCTATAGTTCGCCGGCTACCAGCCTGCCCACCACCCGGCCCACGTCCTCTGGCTTTGCCGCTGGCTCTCTTTCCGGGTAGAGGGACCGATACATCCTGGTGTCGGTACTCCCGGGTCAGACGGCGTACACCCTGACCCCGGATCCGCTCATTTCTTCAGCGAGGGACTCGGTGAAACCCACAACCCCGAACTTGGAGGCGCACTAGACGGAGAGTTCCGGGAAGCCCGCTTTTCCGGCGCCGGAAGCGATGTTGAGGAACTGTTGCACAAATATCCTTCCCGGAGATCGACGCTCACGTTTTGTGGGAAATGATTTTGCAGTTGCTCGAACGAAGACATTTTGGCCCGTCGGAGGAAAATCGAAGTAGCCTTGCGGGAATGCTAGGAGCATCCGGGCGGTGCTTCAGGTTTTCGGAGGTGGTTGATGGAAACAAGAGGGAAGAGAGTTAGCTGGCCGAAAGAGCATTCTGGAAGCGCACGCGCGTGCGCCCTTTCTCTTTTCAGCAGGAAGATCCCGCCTGGTGTCGAAGACTTTCCCAAGTCTGCGAAATGGCGGTGCTCTCTCCTTGCGGCTGAAACACCTTTACGTGAAGTTGAACGGCCGTGGCGAAAGAGTCCGCCTCCTCGGTGTCAACTACCAGAGTAGCCACCCGGACTTAGGGATCAGGGAGCAACCCTACGGCGAACAAAGTGCCTGTGCCTAGAGGCGGTCTGTCTTAAGGCTGCTTTTGTTCCTTGTTCCATTTGTACCAGAGGGGGTCAGGGACTGCTATCTCAGCTTTCGCGAAGGCTCAGGACATTCGCGATCGGGGTTTGAGGTGATAGGTTTTGGATGACTTTTCGACATTGGTAGCCCTCGTCATGTTTTTGTTCGGTCGCGCCTGTGTTCAAAGCTTTGTTGAGTGGATTCGGGATAAGCAAAAAGACAGTAACATCATTTCCAACGTTAGTTGTGCGAATGAAGAAGTAAGTAAGGGTCATGATTTTCTTGAACGTATGCCTGACCTTGATCTCAAAAAAAGGTTGTCTGCTCAGCACGCTCAACGTGAAAGAGAAAAGCTCCGTAAGCAAATTTTTGAGCGTGACCAGGGAAAATGTCAAAAATGCGGTTCTAAAGGGCATCATATCCATCACATAGCACCTCAATCCCTGGGCGGGACGGATGATCCTTCAAACCTCGTTCTTTTGTGTGTGCAATGCCACAGTGGAGAGCACGGACAATCCAGCGATGCTCTCATCAGGGAATCGGGAAGAGGATCGGAATCGAAGCGAGCGGCAGGGATTAGGTACTTGAGCTTTAAACGGTGAAAGGCCAGAAAGTCTTATGCTTGCGAAGTTTGTTACGCTCCTATCCGACCATCTGAAGAATATCTCTATGCTCGTCAGGGCTATTACCGCAGTCCAAATTCTCGGTACCCCGTGACCACTATGAGTGTGCATGTATGTGTTAAATGTGCAGAAAAGTACAGGATTTTTGCAGGCAAAGAATAAGAACTTGCCACTTTATTAAGTCCGTGCCGTCGGCTACTAGGCTGGTGGTTTGTTCTGGCCGTTACCACGGTAATAGCTGGGGTATAATGGATATTCGGGGTGCCTTCAGTATGTGGGACATAGTATGGGAAACATTCGGTGTCCGCGATAGCAAAAGAAGACCAGTGACTTCGAATAACATTTGGTCTGTAGCTGGCTCTTGCGGTCGGGGGTTAGAAGCGGTTCAGATAAGGGGGACACAAGGTGATAAGAGATTTGGTGGACGGCGTCGGTACGTACCTCGAACGATTTCGCAGGGAACTTGAGGAGTTGCGACGGAAAATTGCTCCGTCTCCGAATGCAGAGGTAGCATCTCCTCCACATACTTTGCAAGATGGTGTTGTCCGAACGGCTGCCAAACTTGCCGAAGGGTCACCGGAGTTCGAAACGCTGGGGACGGTAGCCGCGAAAGCTGCTGGGCGTGAAGTTGGCGACTTGGTTTTTGTATCGCCACTTAAACACTTCTTCCGGCGGCGCGGCGCATATTTGGCGATCGCCCGGGGAGAGAGTGTGACACCCGAATCTGTTGCGGATGATCTTGAAAAGGAACTGGGGAAACCCGGTACCATCATCCGGGTTCGTCATCTCGTGAGTCTGCCTTGGGCTGACGTCGAAGATGGTATCCCCACGGTGGACGCCGGGTGGTTTCGCCTCCGTAGATACTCGGTTGACGAACTAAAACGGTTGCTCGAATACGAGGCCCGGCTTGTCTTCTACCCTGAATCTGCCTGCTATGAGTCAGAGCTGCGGTTTCTGTCTGACCAGTGGTGGTTGGAGGTCGATGATATCGAGGAACTCCCTCCCGTTGGCTCGATAAGCGTCGATTTTTCCGCTATTTCAAGGACGCTTCGCTTCACTGACGTCTCATCAAAGGTCGAGCAGGCTTTGGCGGTTGTGATCCTGTTGCGGTGGGAGGATGAGCACGGTCATCGAAGTACGTGGTGGAGCAGGCTGCCCTTAGGACACCGAGTGACTTTGCGGGAAAGTCTGTTTGACTGGCCGCCGAGCATAATCTCAGGGGATTACTACGACGTCTTTGAAAACGGACCAGAGATCTTGATACGGCGGTACCGCTGCTCGAGAATTCAGGAGCTTCCGTCTTTGGCCAGTAAGGTAGAGACGCTCGCTACGTTGGACGAAGCTAGATTCATCCCGGAGGTGGTTTTCCGATACCTTCTCAAGGCGGTAATGGCTTCCGGCGAAGTTTCTTATAAGATCGACCAACTGATATACCACGTCATCGCGATGGATGCCCTTGTTGGCTCTGGTGCTTCAGGAGGAAGAAGCGCGATCTTCCGACGCATCGCGGTGCTTGTCGGAGACACGGTAGGACAAGATGTAGAGCGTCGGGTCAAAGCGCTGTACGACGAACGCTCGGCCTTGGCACATGGGGGACGTAAAGAAGAGATCGCCCCCGATCTCTCTTGGGATGCTCACGAACTGTTAGTGCGCGCTACTCGTCGCGCGATCGACTTCTTCTTTTCCTGCAAAGTGACGGGGCAAGAATTAGCTCGAGACGAGTTTCTCACTTTCTTGGATGTATTGGCAACCACCCGGGGCACTGCACGCGTCAGGGAACTGACCGAACGGTGGGAGGAGTTATACTGACCCCATAGAAGACCAGACAAACGGCATGGTAGAATGGGAGCGATAAAACAAGGAGGAAAAGAACCATGCCGAAGCGTCAGTGGACAGCCGAAGAAAAGATGCAAATCGTCTTGGCAG
>JBFLYP010000042.1:0-4371 GCA_040756575.1 Bacillota bacterium
ATCG
The DNA here is from genome assembly GCA_040756575.1 of Bacillota bacterium. Lineage (GTDB taxonomy): Bacteria > Bacillota > Desulfotomaculia > Desulfotomaculales > Ammonificaceae > DTYU01. The sequence continues at coordinate 5 of JBFLYP010000042.1, forward strand.
CTCCCATTCTACCATGCCGTTTGTCTGGTCTTCTATGGGGTCAGTATATTGCCGTTAGGTTCCTTCACCGGACTGGCGACGCACCACCAGTCTTTAAAGAGCCGGCAGTAGTGCTGCTCGCCGCGGATGGCAACGAGGCGCTGGTGCTCTCGCGCCAGGGCCAGGGCGTTCGTACCACAACTTTCTTCGGTAAAGACGGCGCCGGGCTTGACGCCGGTTTCTTCGGCGGCGACTAACACCTTGGGCGCGGCGAAGATTTTGAGCGCGACAAGTTCCGGGTCGCAGAGGATGTGACGCTCCTAGACGGGTTTGGCAGCAGGGATGGCGGCGTCGCGAAAGAGGCAAGGAGCCCGGTTGTTGCCCGGGCCCCTTCTTGACAATCCTCGCAGCAGCTTATTCCTCCATAATCCTCTTAAGTTCCTCTCCTTTAGGCCCGTCGGTGAACCCGTACTTCGGACCCTTGGTTAGGCCGAGGTCTTCGAGGTCCCAATAAAGGCTGTGCATGTATTTGTGTTTCGGGTTGTGAACAAAGAGCTCATCGCAAGAATTGTCAACCAGGAAAACTCGAGGGTCATTCTGGACTTCTGCCAGCTTCTCTACATCCAAGTATCCTACCACATCAATTATACCGAGGAACTTCCTCTTTTTGTTTGGGTAGTCCGGGTCCGATAACATGAGGGAAAAGTCTGTTTCGTCGGGAAGGAGCTTCCCGTTTTGCGGTGAAAAGCCCATACCTACCCTTAATCCCTGATGGTCTATTGCCCGCGCCTCATAAAAGCGCACCTTCAAGCCGGTCTCATTTGCGAACTGCGCGAATTCTTCGAAGGACAAGGGCCGGTTAAAGGTTATGGTGACGAAGTTCTCCTTTTTTCCGCCGCGCTTTGCCGCCTCGAGCGCTGCTTTATGTTTTTCGTTCACCACCTTTCCTTTGTGGGCAAAGAGTTCTTTTTTACTGATATATCCGTCTTTGTTGGCGTCAATCTTCTGGTACTCTGCTATGCCCGGATCCCCGCCTGCCCTGATGATCTGAGTCGCGGTTACCCCGATAGCGCCGGCCACCACCAGCAGAGCAACGGCAGCCACTATTAAAACCGATTTGAAACGCATTTGCATCCCTCCTAAGTTTAGGTTAGTTGGTTCTACCACGGGTAATTCAACCTAATATGCGTGCAGTAGAGCATGGTGTCGTATTCCCCGCTCCAGTGCTCGTAGCTCTCTTGAGAAGAGTAAGCGATTTTTGTCGGACTGCTGGTCGGCGGTTTCTTCTTGACCTCAAAGTACGACTCGAAGTAGTACGATTGGTTTGTTTTGATGTCATAACACTTTAGGGAAACCACTTCTGTCTCGTCGTTATACCCGTTGCCGTATGGCTCTGGATCGTCATCAATATCAAAGTGGTAGCCAGGAAAGTTGGTGGCATAGTAGTAAAAAGCATTAAGTGTCGTATCGTAGTCGTTGTCTACCGCGATGTCGAAGGTATAATACAGCGGCTTCTTTCCGTTGTACCCGTTGTTATAATAGTACTTTATTTTGTCGACTGCGGATTGCGTGAAATAAATTTCTTTAGCCTTTGCACTTAACTTTAATTTCCCTGTGGAGTCGGTGTATTCGTACAACTGGCCATAGCCCTTGTAAGGAGCATACGATGCACACGCAGAAGACCAGTATACTTTGGGACCCCACGTTCCGGCAATGGCGATTACCGGAAGGACCAGTACCAGGCTTGCAACAAAGATCAACATCGAGAGTTTCCTCATCGGGTTTCTACCTCCTTGCATACCTTGGTTTGGCAACCTTAATAAAGTTCGCACGTTAAGACTCAGGCATTCTTTGAAACATCAGCTTAATTCGGTCGGGGTCACTCTGAAATCCTTCTGAAGCACCAACACCAACAGCTTCTCTTGCTCAAATTCGCGGCCAAGGCCTACCTCCTTACCGCAAAGCGACTCTCCTAAGGCTTTGCCCTGCCATCTGCCACCTCCCCTGGCCAAAACTTCCTGCTCCCGCCTTCTGCCACAACATAACTTTAACTCGGCAGCCCTGTCACCACCTGCGCTAAAATTCCGTGTCTTCTTTTCACGACAATATAACATAGCACGACCGTGCTGTCATGCTTCCAAAAGTAGTATTTTTCTGCTACCTTTGGTAGTAAAAAACCTCAGTCTGCCGGCAGTTTGCTTCGTTTGAAAGAGAGACTGAAAAAGGTTGGCGAGGTTTACCGTGGGAACTTAGCGCGCAATTCCGCTACGTTTTTAACTCCGAGCTTCTGGAAGATATTCTGGCGGTGCTTTTTAACAGTGCCAACACTTATATAAAGCTGCTCCGCTATCTCCTTATTGCTCAACCGGGCCAAAGAAAGCTGCAGGATCTCTCGTTCACGCAGGGTGAGTTCCCGCTCCACTTCCGGTGGCAAAGCAAAGATGGGTGCCAATCGTACACCGGTTTGCTGAAGTTTTTGCTCAATGAACACGTATTAACAACGGTTGAAAATCCGTGGAAGGTTTTAGCAGGAAGTCGCGGGGAGCTTTTGGCCATTAAGGAAGTTGCTTTGGGGAAATTCCTGGTGGTTGTTTATAAGGAAATCGATCCGTACGATGGCTTTGTGATAACCGCGTTTCTGACGCGGCGGATCAAGCAGTTAGAAAAGAAGGTGGTTGTGTGGCCAAGGCAATGAGTTATATCGAAGTAGCGGAAGCGGTTTCGCGGGTGGTGGTGAATTCCGGTCTCCCTTTACTGCGGGTATCCTACGATCCTGCAGGGGATGTGCTTTATGTTCATTTTACCGAAGAACCGGTAAAAGCCGATGATAGCGAGTTTACCGAGGATGATGTGGTGGTCCGGTACCGAGGAGACGAGGTAGTAGGGGTGACTATTTTAAACGCCAGCAAACGACGCCCGGCATAAGGGCCGTCTTTTTGCCCGAAGTGGCCGGGCTGGTAATATAATCGGAACCGCATTGCCAAGTTGAGTTACTCTTGTTCCGGTGCGTTTCCTTCCCGCACCGGAGGTCATCCTTGCCGATGTAGAGCCGCCCCCAGTAGGAGATGGCCGGGAAAAAGTCGGCCGTCGGCATCGCCTTCTGCAGCCCCCGCGCCGCCCTTGCCTAACGCCTTCAGGAAGAGGGCGGGGTCGTCCACCCGGCCGTAGGCCCCGATCTCGTAAACCTCCCGGTCACCGAACTTTGTCGTCCCGAGCAGCCGGTAATGTAGGTAAGGTCTCAGCTCCGGCGGCAAAACCTGGTTGCGCGTGTTCACCATGGTTTCAGTGAGCGCCTTCCCGAACTCCCGCGGGAACCGCTGCCAGACCATCTTCCCGGTCTGCGGATCGGTAAGGCCGGAGTAAACGTTGCCGTCAACCACGTAAAAGTCGGCGGTCAGCGATACCGGCCTGCCTTCTATCACCGTATCAATCCGGCTCGTTGACGCTATATTCCCCGGGGCCTGGAAAGTGGTGGTCATCTCGATGCGCCCCGTTCCCGCCGGCGGACCGCTGGCGCCGGGGCGCAGCCGCGTGGCGATATCCATGGCCGTTTTGCCCCGGAAGGTGGTCACCTTCGCCATAGCTGCCGCGTTTTTCTCCACGATCGCTAACGCCTCCGGGTCGCTGCCGAAGACCCGGCTCAGGAAAGCCGCCGCCTCAGCAACGGTGAGCCTTTCCTCCGGCGCGGCCGCAGCCGGGGCGATTCCCTGGCTATACATCCAGTTGTAAAGTGAACCAGCCCAGTGGCCCTGCGGCAGGGGACCCGCCTCAGGGGCACTGACGGTGGCGAAGAGGCCGAAGGTCCGCGCCACGAGCACCACCGCCTCGGTGCGCGTCACCGGCCTTTCCGGCCGCAGGGTGCCGTCGGGGTAACCGTTCATAATGCCTTTCTCTTTCAGCGTAGCCACTGCTCCCGCGTACCAGGCGTCAGGGGCTACATCTTGCGCCACGTCGCCTTTCACCGGGCTTTGCGGGATCGCGGCCGCTTTCACCAGCATCGCCGCAAAATCAGCCCGCGTTGCCAATTGTCCCTCCGCCGGCGGCTGCGGCAGAGCGGCTAACAGGTCGTCCGCCACCGGGCCGGTAGCCAGCGCCGCCGGCACTAACAGGAATAGCGCCAACAGCACCGGCAGCAACACCGTAGAGATCCGTCGCGCCATTTTTCTTCCTCCTAACCGCTTGGTTTTTCTTAAAAGAGTTTCCCTTCGAGATTTTGCCGTCCGATCACCTCCCTGCTTTTGTCTATCAAGGGGACCGTTCTTGCGTAATGACCCCCATAAGTCAAGACAAAACCAGCCGGTTTGAAGGGAGTCTTTTTAATTTTGGTAACGGGAACTGAACACCACTTGAGCCATTATCTATCTCGCCCGGCTGCTGTCAAGGGCAAG
>JBFLYP010000043.1:0-4022 GCA_040756575.1 Bacillota bacterium
TTGACGCCGACCTTTTCGGTGGCAGCCAAAACCTCCGGCGCGGCGAAGATTTTGAGCGCCACCAGTTCCGGGGCGCAGAGGATGTAGATGTGGTCCTTTTGCGGTCCGGCGTAATGACGCGGGGTGATTACTTGTCCAGCAGCGGTAAGGAGGAGTGCATTCTTTGCCAGGCGAGGATCGAGGAGGGTTTGGGACAGGATTTGTTGGGGTTTACCGAGTTCAACCGGCACCCGCAAAGCGCGGCAGCGGTCGTGGGAGGTCTTCAGTTCCGCCGGGGAACAGAGATAGGCACGGTAATCAGGCGGCCCCGAGTCTTTCGCGGAAAGAGCCATAAACCTACCCCTTCTGGTAAACGAAGGCTTTATCTCTTGGTTGGCCGGAGATTGCTGTAGAGATTGGTTAATCGCCGAAATGATATCCTTGGTCTGGATAAAATTGCGATATTTGCTGGAAGTAATTATATCAAAAGAAAACACAACAGTATAAAGGATTTTTAGTAGTTGTTCGTGTCGCAAGCGGCACCCAAGAGTATGAAAAGCGAGCGCCGCAGAGCCTGTGTTCCGCATGATACCAGGCTTTTGCCCCAAACTTTGAACTTCGAACTAGCGAACTTCGAACTATTTTCAGGGTAGACCCAGCCGAAGCGCGTGTATTTTGCCGGCGCAGGTCAACCAAGGGCACTAGCAGCAGTCAGCAGCATCAAAAGGTAAAGGCCCAGGATCATCACCGGTTCAAAGAGGGCCCAGTTGAGCGGCGTCTCTTCCGGAAGCTTCAAATGGATGAGAACCGCCCCGGTGAACAGCCCGGCGATGAGCACCCACAGCGGCCAGTCCGGCTTCAGGGTCTCCCAGGTGAGGGAATAAATTTCGCCTAATACACGGGGATGATTGCCCTAAAAAAATGCCAGATGGAAGGATGTATTTCCGTGCTTGGGACGAAAGCAGAACCGGATCGGGTTTACCGGCCTTGAAGCCTGGTGCGCCAAACCCATAGTTCCCGAAGTCTTCTTTTGCGGTTTGCAGATTAGGTGCTCTTGCTCAGGAACGCGTTCGCTGGTATACTGGAGGCTGAGAGAGCGGTTATGAGCGTGTTCCCTTGCAGTTTTGGCGAGGAAGGACGATAGCAGGTTTTGGTGGGATTTTATTTCGCCGGCCTTGTGTAGGTTATCGCAAGCGACTAACTTGAGGTGAAACTGAAATGGAGGATATACGGGTCAGAAAAGTTGTGGAAACCGATGGGGAAATATGCATCACCGGGTTGCCTTTCAAGAAGGGGCAGACGATAGAGATGACCTTAAAACCGATCAAGGAAAAACAGAACGCCAAGCCGGTTTTAACCGCGCAAAAGCTTTTGCGCTCCGGTTTGCCGGGTATCTGGGCAGACCGCAAAGATATCGGCGATAGTTCCGTTTATGCTCGCCGTTTGCGTGAGCAGGCTCAGAAACGCAAGAGGCTGTAATGGTTCTCCTTGATACAGACGTAATGGTTGATATTTTGCGGGGTTACCCCCCGGCTCTATCCTGGCTGGAAAGCTTAGACGACGAGGAAATCGGCTTGCCTGGTTTTGTCGTGATGGAACTTATTCAGGGCTGCCGGAATAAAAAGGAACAGCAATTAGTTGAAAAAGCACTGGCAGTGTATAGAATTCTATGGCCTTCACCCCAGGATTGCGATAAGGCGCTGGCTGTTTTTGCTTCCGCGCACCTCACAAGTAAGCTCGGCATCCTTGATGTTCTAATAGGTCAAACAGCCGTTGGCTTAGGGGAACCGCTTTGTACTTTCAACGTGAAGCATTATGCCGCCATCCCCGGCCTTAAAACCACCCAACCGTATACACGTTAACAAAGGCAGACGTACCTCCTTTGCTTTTGATTATCTGATGTGCCGGCTTCTTCAAATGGATGAAAAACCGCTCCGCCGACCACCCCGCCAGGATCACCCACAGCGGCCAGTCCGGCTTTAGGGTCTCCCAGTTGAGGGAATAGCCTTCGCCTTTATTTTCTTCCCGCACGACCTGCCGCCACCCCTTTTCTCTCCGCCGCCTTTTCTTTGTGTAGCCGCCTCGCCCGCTTCCTTTTGAGACCTTTCGCCCGAAATCGCAAAGAACCAAGCGGCCGCCTCCTGAAAGACCGTGGTGTTCAGTGAGTAATAAATATGCTGGCCCTTGCGGTAGTCCTGCACCAGGTTCGCCTGTTTGAGCACGCTCAAATGGTGTGAGACCGTCGGCTTCGTTACGGCAAACCGCGCCGCAATCTCCCCCGCCGTCAGATCCCCCTGCTGCAAAAGCCGCAGGATCTCCCGCCGTGTCTCGTCCGCCAAGGCTTTGAAAACCATACTTAACGCCATTTGTCCTTGCCCCTCGCCCGCCTCTCGCTCCCCAGTCGCACTCACCCGCAACCCGCGCGGCAAAACTACCGGCCGTCATCCGGTCCCTTTTTAAGATTGCCGGCGATCTCCTTCAGGACGGCCACGAGCGCCTCGTGCGCCCGCATCAGCCGCCACACCGCAACCAGGAGCACGATGAAACCGCCGGTCACGAGCAGCCACGGCACGAGCACCAAGAAAAGCTCCGTAATCCCGATACCCTGCAAGACGCCACCCCCTCTCCACCAGAATTTGCGGGGTGCGAGATTCTTAGATAATTAGAAAACCATCTAAATCTCTACGCAAAGTTTACCACATCTTTGCCCGGCCGGCAAGAGGTTTCACCATCCCGAAGTAGTGCACCTCCCGGAAGAAGATTTCACTTCTCTCCTCGCGCCGCACGGCTTTAGCCGCCACCCTTGCCTTCGCGGGCATCAGCGGCCCATTGCGCGGCTCCTCGCGCGATAAGGGCGGCGTAGAGTTTTTCTACACCGGGATGGCTTATAATGTAGTAACGGCCGCCGGCCTCTATCACCACCATCTTCTCCGAGCGCAGGTGCCGGAAGACCACCGCCTCCTTGCCGTTGGCCAGCTTATACCACCCGGTAGAAAGCCTCGCTGCGTCGTAACCGTTAGTCCGCGCCACCGGCCGCCACGGGCTTGAGCTTTCCACCAGCGCCACCCGTATCCCCGTGACATCCAAGGTGGAAACCGGCCCGGCCTCGAGTCTGAGGCGGCCATCCGTAAGTTGCCAGCCCGAACCTACCTGAGGCAAGGACACAGCCAGAAAGAAAAGGATAAGTAAGGGAGCGATCACAGGTAAAAGCCACCGGTATTCGTGCCATTTACCCGTCGCTTTTAGCAGCCAAGGGAGGAATATTAGGGGAGCAAGAAAAACAAGCATCGAGGGATCAACTGCGCCGAGATAATCAACCTGATAACTCATCGTCTCTCCCTTCCAGCGGAGAGCTTATACTCCCAAGAACCGGAGTGGGGCGGACTCTGCCTCTTCGCCTGTCCCTCCTAACCTCTAGCGATATTTTACTTCCAATGGCCGTAGCTACAAAAACTCAGCACAAACAGCGGCGTAAACCCCTCCTTTTGCAACTAACTCCTCATGTGTTCCTTCTTCTGCAACCACCCCGTTATCGAGCATCAAGATCTTATCGGCTATTTTCACCGTCGAAAGCCTGTGGGCAATCACAATGACGGTTGAAGTCTGCTTAAGAGTTAAAAGAGCGTTATGGATATCACTCTCCGTTTGCGGGTCAATAAATGATGTAGGTTCATCTAAGATAACAATTTTGTGACGGGCTAAAAATGCACGGGCAAGGGCTATCCGTTGTGCTTCGCCACCCGATAGCTGGAGCCCTCCTTCTCCTATCCGGGTGTAAAACCCGTCCGGGAGCTTCGTTATAAAATCGTAAGCGGCAGCCTTTTTAGCAGCGGCAATAACTTCTTCCATTTTAGGAGAATTCAAGCCGTAGCAGATGTTGTCCCAGATGGTACCGCTGAACAGGAATTCCCCCTGGATGAGTATACTGACCCCATAGAAGACCAGACAAACGGCATGGTAGAATGGGAGCGATAAAACAAGGAGGAAAAGAACCATGCCGAAGCGTCAGTGGACAGCCGAAGAAAAGATGCAAATCGTCTTGG
>JBFLYP010000044.1:0-4021 GCA_040756575.1 Bacillota bacterium
TGTTCTCGTATTCCCGGTAGAAGTAACACTCCTGCGCCCCCTGGGCCACCAGGACCTCGGGCCGCACGCCGTAAACGCGCCCCCAGAGGCAATACGCCGCGCCCAGGCCTGTCCGCGGGTAAACCCGGCCACCGGGAACCCGCGACCGAAGCCAAGCATCAATCTGCTCCGGCCCGGGCATCTCCTCAGGCCTGGACCACAGGATGCTGGAGCTGGCAGCAAGCACACACCGTTACCCCCAGTCCGCCAACCAGCGAAGATATTTCGCGCGAAATACCTTGTTTAGGGACATTCCGCCGCAGGCGGTGTGTCCCTTTACCGCTTAGGCCGGCGTGTATTCGACCACAAACTCGGGTGCCGGCGGCGTGGGCGGCGCCTTCATCCTGAAGGCCGGGTAGTGGTTCAGCCTCTTATACCCCATCCCACCGGGACCCGAAGCGTGCCATTCCACGTTGATGTCCTGTCCGGCGCAGGTCTTCCACAGGTCAAAGGTAAAGTTGAAGCTTTTTGTCTCCCCGGACTCGAAAAACGCCTTCTGCGCACCGATGTCGGAGAAACAGGCGCTCCTCGAAGTCCGGACACTGATCTCACCCGGCCCTCCGGCGTTGCGGATTGTGACCTTTGCAACGACCTTCTGGCCAGGTTCAATCTCGATCGGCAAAGTCTGCTGCCCGACACGCGCCGGCAAGCCGACCATTCTCCCGGCCAGGCCGCCTGTAAGAACGTTAAGTAATGCCACCTCTTCACCCCCTTCCTAACAGCAGCCTCTACCGCTGACCGTGTACTCCACCGTTATAACCTGCGGCTCCGGCTGTTCCGTTCCGGGCTGCCCGGGTGCGGCCTGGGCCGGCCGCGCGAGGAGATACAGCACCCCCAACCCCACGGCAGCCGCGAAAACACCGGTTATCGTCTTATCGTTCACCGCGTCTCACTCCCCTTTGCAGCGCGGGCAGAAGTCCAGCAGCGTATTAATCCCAAGGTAGAGGAACCACAGCCCCGCTCCCACGAAAAAGATGTTGCAAAGCGTCCCTAAGGCTGCGGCTTCCTTTCCCGGCAGCGTAACTTCCGGCACTGTCCGCACCCCCTATAGAGCCTTTACCTTATCCTTCAGCTTCTGCCGGAGCTCATTCACCCGCGCGTTCAGCTCGCCGAGCTTCGCCGGCGGCACGTCGATTTCAAACCCTTCGTCGCCAAAAATCGGGTGGCGCACCCGCACCCTGCCGCCGGCGGCCATCTCCTTTTGCCTGAGCGCGTGGCGCAGGCCGGTGATCAAGCCTTCAAGTTCGTCGAGGTCTTCGGGCTTCACGGTTTTACCCCCTTCTACGTTGCCGCGGCCACGTCCGCGGAGCAGGTGACCGAGGTCGAAGCCGCGCTCGTTTTAGCGTAAAGATTGATCTTGTTGCAGCCGGTGGTGTCCTTCCAGAGGGTGAACCACTCCTCCTCCGTCAGCCACACGGACCCCACCGCTGTGAAATCCTTCTCGATGTAAGTCGTGGTCGCGTCGTCCCAGGCGCACTCCACCTTCACAGTCACGGTCTCCGCACCGAAGGTCCCACCTAAGTTCAGCCGGAGCTTCGCGCTTCTTATCACCCGCGACGGCCCCTGGATCGCCGTGGCTGCACCGTAGACGCCGGAAAGACCGATAGCCACCGGGAGCGCGGACTTCTTCAAACTATCGGTAGAGTAGCCGCGGTTGTTGCGGATAACGGTGTTGGTGCCGAGGTCGGAAAGCGGTCCAGAGCCTCCCGAATCGTAGAGGTCGTTATTTTCCACCAAGTTGCCGTCGCAGTCGGCAGAGTTAATCCTGATGCCGTAACGGGGCTTATTGGTTAGTGCTCCTTGGCGGCAGGTGTTGCCCTGGATGTTGTTGTAGTCGGAGTTGTTGCTTACAGAGATGCTGTCGTAGACGACGTTCGCACTCTGGCTGTTTTCCAAGCAGGTGTTTCCGCTCACGGTGTTGTTGTTTGAGCTCAAGTACAAGTAAATGCCAAAATAGCGGTTTGCCCGGCAGGTGTTGCCGCTCACGGTGTTGTCCGAGCTTGTATAAAGGCGAATACCATTGTAGTAGTTTCCCTCGCAGGTGTTGCCGGTCACGGTGTTGCGTGAGCATGAATAAAGCAGAATGCCATCGTAGGTGTTTCCCGCGCAGGTGTTGCCGGTCACGGTGTTGTTGTTTGAGCTCGAGTACAAGTAAATGCCAAAATAGCGGTTTGCCCGGCAGGTGTTGCCGGTCACGGTATTGTATGAGCTCGAATTAAGATGAATGCCACTGTAGGAGTTTCCCTGGCAAGTGTTGCCGGTCACGGTGTTGTTGTTTGAGCTTGTAACAAAATAAATCCCGTGCTGGCCGTTCCCCTGCGCCGTATTGCCAGTAAGGGTATTATCAGACGAATCGTAGAAATAAATCCCGTAATACACATTCCCTTTAGAAACATTACCGGAAACAGTGTTGCGTAAAGAGCCGGTACTTAAGCGAATTCCGTAAGCGTTTCCCTGGCAGAAATTACCGGTCACTGAGTTTTCCGTGGCGCTGTATAGGCTAATGCCAAAGGAGCCATTGTTTAAGCAGGTATTGCCGATAACTACGTTGCCGGAACAGGTATCGACGGCGATACCGCTGATACCGTTTCCTTCTGCAAGATTCCGGGCGATACGGTTTTGGTTTGCGCTGTTGTAAACCACTATGCCCTGGGTTTTACAATCTTTGACACGCAAGCCGACGATTTTACTACCGGTAACTTTAGTAAGACAGATGCCGTGCTGAACCCCTACGGCCTGGCTCGCCTTGTTCCCGTCTATCACTCCCGGACCGGTAACCGCTATATTGGTATTACCGTTCGTCGTATCGGCGTTTTTGATAATATAAATGTCCGCGTCGAAGCCGTCCTTCAGCTTGACCGTTGCGCCCTTGAGGAGCTTCAGATGCACGTTCGACGGCAGCACGATGCTCCCGTCCACGATGTAGGTGCCTTCGAGCAGTACCACCTTACCGCCTACGGCGGGCAGGGCGTTGATCGCCTGGTTGATTACCGTCTGGGCGGAGGTTGAGCCGGTTGACACGACGTAGTCCGCCCGTGTCTTATTTTTGCTGTCCGGCGCGGCCACGACCAGGGTGGCGGGAACTATGGCTGCGGCTGCTCTCAGCGGCACTTAGCTCACCTTCCCGATAAACAGCTTTAAACTCTGCCCGGCCTGCGCGGTGTTCGTCAGGTAGACCTCGGTGAACGCGACCTGGTACACCTCGCCCTTTGCTAAGGGCACCAGCGGCTTGGTATTGCTGTTGAACCTCACAGAGGCCGTGCCGGTCAGGTCCTTTACCGTGAGCGAGGTGCCGGCCAGGCCCAGGGGCGCGTTGTCCCGGGCGGTGCCCAGATCGTACTCCCGGTAGTCGTAGTCGTTCTCGTAGACACCTACTGTTTCCAGTATCTCCCGCAGGTTTTCGATTCCTATCCCGCTCATTATTTCATCCTTCCGCCTTCACCCTTCACCCTTCATCCTTTGCTTTTCGCGTACACCGCGCCCGCGTACGCCCCGAGCGCGAAGGCGCCGGCTAAGATCACCGCGATGCGCAGGGAGCGTATGGTCATCGACGCGCCCTGGGCGCGGGTCATGGCCGCGTCGGGGCGGAAGGTGCCGTCCGGGAACCCGCTCACGATGCCGAGCGCCGCGGCGAGTTTTATGGGTCCTGCCGCCCAGTGGTCGTCGGGCACGTCGGGGAACTTCTTCAAAAACTCAGCCACTTAACCCCCACCTTCCTTCGCGATCCGGCAGGCGCCGTATTCACCTTCTTGCGGCTCTTTCAGCGTCGGCAGGCGGCAGTTGCTTTCGGCTTTCCGCAGCGGCAGCTTCAGCTCCCGCTTACCGGGGCTGAGGATTAGCTCCACGCCGTGCACTAAACACTTGTAAACCGTCACCGCTTACGCCCCCCTTGCTCTTCGACGAGCCGGTTAAGCAGATCCCACGATGCTTTGAGCGCCGGCCGGAACCACTCTTCGTAGAAAGATTTTTGAATAAGCGCCGC
>JBFLYP010000045.1:0-4004 GCA_040756575.1 Bacillota bacterium
AGGGCAAGACCCTGGGAGACGTGATAGGGTGAGCAGGGAGCGGTAAGTGGGTGACCACCCAAGATTTGAAATTGGCTGAGATCCTGAGAAAACCGGAGGTCTAACCCAAAATATTGAGATAGGGAGTCTGAGAATATCCCGAAGCCGTAGAAATTGAGGTGGCGGTTCCGGAACAGTTCTCTCCAGTAATGGGGTAAAATTGGTGATCCGAAGTAGGAGAGCCACTTTTCCTTGTTTTGCCGCCGGAACTAAAACCCTATTTGCACTACAGGTTGCTCGGGACAACAAAAGTCGGTGACCGGGAGGTTTACGAAATCGCGGCCTACGGCCGGGTGGACGACCCCGCCCTCTTCCTGAAGGCGTTGGGCAGGGGCAGCGAGGGGCTGCAGAAAGTGATGCCGACGACCGGCTTTTTCCCGGCCATCTCTTACTGGGGGCGGCTCTACATCGGCAAGGATGACTTCCTTTTCTACGGTGGCGACCTCAAGACGGTGGCCGTGTTTAAAGAGAGGATGGGCGGGCAGCCGAACCCGCTCGAGGCGATCGAGACGGTGATGCACTTCGATTACGAGTACGGCGGCGGGGTAACGGTGGTCTTGCCGCCGGAGGCGGCAAACGCGCCGGAGATAACGCTTCCCCCGGCATGGGAAGAAAGCGCGCCGGAGCAAAAGTAGCTCAACTTGGCAATGCGTTTCTGGTTATATTACCAGCCCGGCCATTTTGTGCAGAAATACGGCCCTTATGCCGGGCATCGTTTGCTGGCGTTTAAAATAGTCACCCCTACTACCTTGTCTCCTCGGTATCGGACCACCACATCATCCTCGGTAAACTCGCTATCGTCGGCTTTTACCGGTTCTTCGGTGAAGTGAATATAGAGAACATCCCCTGCAGGATCGTAGGATGCCCGCAACAGAGGTAGACCCGAGCCCATCACGACCCGCGAAACCGCCTCCGCGACTTTGATATAACTCATTGCCTCGGCCACACAACCACCTTCTTTTCTAACTGCTTGATCCGCCGCGTCAGAAACGCGGTTATCACAAAGCCATCGTACGGATTGATTTCCTTATAAACAACCACCAGGAATTTTCCCAAAGCAACTTCCTTAATTGCCAAAAGCTCCCCGCGGCTTCCTGCCAAAACCTTCCACGGATTTTCAATCATTGTTAATACGTGTTCATAAAGACCGTCTAACTCTGGGTGCTCCCTGTGTATATGCTGCCAGCGCTCTTCCGGTAACCGAATCCAAGCGCCGGTAACCGAATCCAAGCGCCGGTAACAGAAACCGCTCCGGCCCTGTACTCCGCCAATCATCCACACACCTGCCTTGACAATGATAATATACCACTTATCATATCCCCCAACAAGGGCGAAAACCGAGCTTAAAGCATCTCGTATCCTTGCCCCGACCCAGCGGCCTTGGTATACTGAAACCGAGTAATTCGGAAGCGGATGCGAGGGAACTGCAGTGGCTGGAAAAACAATCACCAAAGAGGTTGTTCTGAAGGAAATAGAAAGGTCTGCGGACATCATCAAAAGTTACGGCGTCCGCCGCATAGGAGTCTTTGGGTCCGTAGTTAGGGGCACTGCAGGAGAAAGGAGCGATTTGGACCTGTTGGTGGAGTTTTCCGAAAAGACTTTCGACAATTACTTCGGGCTCAAGTTTTTCCTGGAAGAGCTATTCGAGAGAAAAGTGGACCTCGTGATTGCCGAGGCAGTGAAGCCCCGGCTCAAGCCCCACATCTTCGCCGAGGTTGAGTATGCCGCGGGATTTTAAGGTCTACCTGGAAGACATCCTGGAAGCGATTAGCAGGATCCAGAGGTATATTAGGAACCACTCCTTCGAGACCTTCTTGCAAGACGTTATGGTCCAAGATGCCGTCCTCAGAAACTTGAGCGTAATTGGCGAAGCGGCCAAGAAAATTCCCCAAGAACTCCGGGAGAAATATCCAGAAGTGGAGTGGCGAAAGATCGCGGGGATGCGGGATGTCTTGATCCACGACTACTTCGGCGTGGACATGAAAATCGTGTGGGACGCGGTTCAGACCAAACTGCCTGTACTGGAACATGCCGCCAGAGAGATTCTCCGAGCCGAGTAGAACGTAACCCCGCTTACTTTGATCTCTGCCTTACTGTCAACCGGACTGGTGCGGATTCATGGCCTCCTTCCCTGAGGAGCCGGCGCTGGCGGCGAAAAACTACCGCCCCTACCTCTGCACTGCTGGGGAGCTTGAAGCCTCGTATGCACGCTGCTGTTCCCTTGGGGTGCCACCGGGTCCCGCGCGGCCCTGGCACGTCCTGGCGCCAAATGAAGTTGGCTTCCGCCTCAAAGCCGGTGCACCGCTTATCACCTTCGCCAAGCGGATCATCCCCCGTCTGCTGCGTCGGCCCGCAAAGACACTACATTTACATCCTCTGCGACCCGGAACTGGTGGCGCTCAAGATCTTCGCCGCCCCGGAGGTATTAATCGCCATTGAGGAAGCCGGCATCAAGCCCGGCACCGTTTTTACCGAGGAAAGCTGCGGCACGAACGCCTTAGCCCTGGCGCGAGAGCACCAGCGCCTCGTAGCCATCCGGGGGGAGCAGCACTACTGTCGGCTCTTCAAGAACTGGTGGTGCGTCGCCGGACCAGTGAAAGACCCCGCCGGTAACGTTATAGGCTACCTCGACATCTCGATGCACGCGGAGAAGGAACTGGGCCTGGCCGCAGTGCACCTGCAAGCACTGGTTGACTCGATACAGCGGGAGTTTTTATTGCAGGAGCTGTCGCACCGTCGGCAAGTCGACCCCATCCCAGCAGCGCCATCTCGTATTCCGCCGGAAATAGCCGCAAAGCTTACCGCCCGCGAACGCGAAGTTTTAGAGCTTCTACTTCGCGGGCTGGGTAGCAAAGAGATTGCAGTTAAGCTTCACCTCAGCGTTTCCACGGTGGAAGACTACCGCAAGCGAATTTACCAAAAGCTCGGTGTGAGAGGCGGCATGAAAGGGCTCCTCGCCCTTTTTAACCGCTGAACTGCTATCCGGTTACTTTTCTTACCTAAGCCTCTGTTGCAAACCCACCCCGTTGGTGTGTCGGTTAAAATCCCGAAATTAGGGGGATAAAACCCCCAGTTTTGGGGGTATACAGGGCGCACTTGGCAGTGCTAAGCTATGAGTAAATCTTTGGAACGGAATATGCCATTTTCTATCGGAGGAGGTGGGAACTTTCGAGAAAAGAGACTTTAAAGGGCCCAGCGCACACGAGGCACTGGGACGAGTTAGGCCATAAGTGAAGAAGTTTATTTTGGAGGTGGTAGAATGTTTAGAATAGACCGTTTTTACTGGCAGGCCAAGTTGTTTTTGGTGCCGGCCGTAATGTTGTGGATTATAACTCTGGTATAAATGGACAGGCTTTCGCCCGCGATGCCTGTTACATGGGAAATGCTGAGCAAACAACTGCAGTTTCTATGGGTCTTACCGTTACCGGGTCGTCCTGCGGATGTATATTAAGAAAATCCTGTCCCGTAGCCCAAAATTCCACCCTTCGCAAAAACGGTTATAGGAGGTGTTTATGATGCTGCTTTTTCACAGGAAGTCTTCAAAAGGGCATGGCCAACGGCGCCCCCGTTTTTTAAAATTTTCAAGAATCGCCGTCTTTGTGCTAATGGCAGTGCTCCTCATCTTTTTACTGGGGTGCGCAAGAGAGCGAGCAGGTGAAGGCGTCCGGCAAAAGCCGCGTCCTCAACAACAAACTCAACTATCTGAAGGCCGGCCGGAGGCGGCGGACGTTCAAAAAGAGTTCACCCGTCCCCTGGTGGCCTTCGTTGGGGGAGATATCCTTCCGTTCCAGATCCGCGGATGCGACACCTGCCAGTTCCTGCAATACTCGCCCAACGGTCGGTACCTGGCGTATATCAAAGGCGGTGACATCTGGCTCTACGATCAGCAGACGAAGCAGTCACGCAATCTTACCCGCACGCCTCGGGCCCGGGAGTCCCGTCCGGTCTGGTCGCCTGACGGCCGC
>JBFLYP010000046.1:0-3829 GCA_040756575.1 Bacillota bacterium
CCTGCCAAGACGATTTGCATCTTTTCTTCGGCTGTCCACTGACGCTTCGGCATGGTTCTTTTCCTCCTTGTTTTATCGCTCCCATTCTACCATGCCGTTTGTCTGGTCTTCTATGGGGTCAGTATAACAAGTTTTTCCGATAGCTTTGGCTGCATGGGTTTATGTGGCACTTGCGGTACAGGTTTCTTTCTTTGTCGCATACGTGTACCGAGTAGGGGTCGAGGTCAAGTACTATGGCTCGTAACATTCATTATCCGCAGAGATACCTGTAGATTGGTTGAGGGGAAGAAATCTCCTTTCTCTCAACCAAACTTTTTTTGAAAAGTTTCGAGGGAAGGGATCTAAAATTAACAAAGCTTTCTTTAGGATGGCTCCATGGAATAAAGCCCTAAAACTCACAACAAGTATGGTTATCTTGATCATGAGCTGGGTCGTTTTTGAGACGCTGTTCATCATAGAGGGTCTTACGGGATATTTCCTTAGTGGTATGGCTGTTTGCGTAATCTTTCTAACATATCTTTTTTCGCCCCGTGGCTATTCTCTGGATGACAAGCATTTAACAATAAATAGACTGGTGGGAGGAATTTCTATTCCTTACAGCCAGATTTTGACTGTCGAGATTGTCGAAAACGTGAAGTTTTCGCTTAGAGTTTTTGGGGTTGGCGGTGTCTTTAGTTGGTATGGATCATTCTTTGTTGAGAATGGCAGCAACTTGGGGGTAGCAAAAGTTTACGCCACAAGCTTTAGACGAATGGTGCGAATTGAAACCAGTAAAAGAACCTACTACCTTTCCCCGGCCGACCCGGAAGGGTTTGCTAAAGCTGTAAAAGAGCGTCTGGGCTAACGCCCTTTCCGCGCTTTCCGCGATTTTAAACCTAAGGAGATGAAGGGTATGATCCCTAAAAGTTTGGCCATTCTTTTAACGTATAAATGCAACTTCTCGTGTGACCACTGCTCCGTTTCCGCCGGACCGAAACGCCGGGAGGTTTTAGCGGCCGATTATATGCGGCGGGCTATAAAAGAAGCTTATACTGTACCGTCTATTAGGACAGTAGTTTTCACGGGCGGTGAGCCTACCCTCTACCCGGACGTTCTGGAAGCCGGAATAAGGTTGGCTCACAATATGGGATTTGTCACTCGGTTGGTAACCAACGCTTGGTGGGCTAAAACGCCGGAGCAGGCGGATCATTTTTTGCAGAATATTCGGGCGGCGGGGCTGGATGAGCTTAATGTGAGTTATGATGATTTTCACTTGCCGTACCTCGAACGATTCGGCGGTGAGCAGAACGTGCTCAATGCTGTGCAGGCGGCAACCGAACTGGGGATGACCGTCCTAGTGGGTACGGTCCTCCACCCCGGCGCAAGAATCAACTCCAGCTACTTGCGTCAAACCTTTCAGGACGCTCGTGTTCAAAAAGGGGTCAAATTTTTGGAAGATTTCGTATTTCCTTTAGGCCGGGCGCGGCAGAAACTGCCAGCCCACTTTTTTATTTCTGACCCGGGAACAATAGAGCACGGGGCCTGCGGGGACGCCGGGCAGACCTTGGCAATCTTACCGGACGGCAACGTGTTATTCTGTTGCGGGCATGTAGTAAACAATAAAGCACAGGCGATCTTTACTATAGATAACTTGGCTTCCGGCGTCTCGTTGACTGAGATGATCGAGCGGATGCAAAGAAACGTGCTTTACTGGTGGTTGCACCTGGAAGGCCCAGAAGCAGTGCTGGCCGAACTCGGGGTGGAGAAGAAATTTCACCGAAGGTGTGAGGCTTGCTTTTACTTAGGCACGGCCTATCAAGAGAAGTTACGGGCCCTGGCTACCAAGAAGGAGGAGATTTTCTCCCGGTGGGAGGGTAAGAAAGTTGGCCTACCTGCTTGATTGGTTTGCGGTAATAAAAGCCTTTTTCGTACCGGCTGATTGTTTGTTTTACAGTATAATGCTGTTAGCCTTCGGTATACCGCTAATTCTTATACTGGGCCAATTGAAAAGGGGAGTACCTCTTCAGAGGATTCGACCGGTATTTGCTTTACTAATAGCAGTTCCGGTAGCGGCTCTATTAGGGATATCTGTGTTATATACTGGTTCTGGGTGGCAGTTAGCAGACAGACAATTAAAGCTAAGGACTATCGTTGGGTCTTGGGAAAATATCAAGGTAGAGCAAGCCCAGGTTGCGCTTGAGGAAGACACTGGACCATGGGAAGCAAAATCGCGTATAAATGGGCTTGGCTTGCCGGGGCTTTGTGTTGGCTGGTTCAAGTTTAAAAATGGCAAAACGGCATTATATTTCCGACACCTCCACTCGTCTCAGCAGGTGGTTCTGGCAGTCGGCAGTCGTTATTACGTTATCGCGCATCCTGGTGTTGAAAAGCTTTACAAGGAGCTCCTCGCCCGGGGCGCGCAGCCCGCGGAGTTATGATTTTTGTTCGCATTCATTGAAAGGATTATGCTTAAAGACGTAGTAGTCTTGTGGAAGCTAATCAAAATATATCTAAAAGGCAAAACGCTGGCGATCGCCTTCGGTTTTTTTACGGCGCTGTTATTCTCACTTGTCGGCCTTGCTACTCCCTATATAACCAAATTCTTGATTGATGTTATTTTTCACGGTCAGAGGCAGGATTTGCTCCTGCCCTTGCTGCTCTTTTGCGGAGCCGCTCTTGCAGTGATGTCCTTCACGGGTATCATTTCGGACTTTGTTTTGATAAACTGTTTTGAGCTAGCTAAATTACTAATGCGGCAGGATCTTTTTACCCGGCTGCAAAAAGCACCCTTTAACTTCCTCTCCATGCAGCGAAGCGGGGAACTGAATTACCGGGTTTTTGGGGATACCGAATCTATCCAAATATTTTTTAGCCGGTTGCTGATCAACATCCCTCTCGACCTGCTCTTCACTATAATCATCGGCACCATCATGGTCGCCTGGCACGTTAAGCTGGCCGTCTTCGTATTTTTCGTTTTGCTTCTGCAAGTCCTTGTCATCGCGGGATTTCGCAAACCATTGCTAAATTATGCCTTACTCAAAAAAGGCAAGTCGCAATCGCTCTCCGGCTTTGTGGTGGAAAGGTTCCGGAACATCCAGTTGATCAGGACGTTAAATACCGAAGAGAAAGAAGCAGACAGCTTCAGAAAAGAGCTGGAGGAATTAAAGGGGATTAACGTAAAGTCGTTTATGCTCGGCAGGGTTTCGGAACTCTCAGTGACGCTGGTTAACAACATCTGGTCTTTCGGGATCCTGTGGTACGGCGGCACACTGGTGTTAGCTGACCAGATCACCTTGGGCACGCTGATGGCTTTCCTGCTCATCTCCGGAATGCTCTATCCCCGGATAGCTTCCATCTCCAACGCCATTCTTTCCTTCCAGGATGTGCGGGCCAGTTTACACAGGTTCCTGGAGTATTACCAGGTTGAGCCGGCTATTTTTGAGCTGCCCGAGGCAACAGAACTTCATGTGGAAAGAGGCAGAGTGGTTTGTGAAAATGTAAGGTTTGGTTACGTCCCCGGACAGCTCGTTCTAAGGGGCATAGATGCAGCGTTCGAGCCTTACAGCATTACGGCGATTGTGGGAAGTAGTGGTTCCGGTAAAACCACGTTGGCAAGACTGATAGCAAGGCTTTATGACCCTTCAGAGGGAAGGGTTCTTATAGATAACACTGATATAAGACGGGTGACGTTGGGGTCCTTGCGGAAAAACGTGGGTTATCTCACGTAATGACCCCCGTAAGTCAAGACAAAATCGGCCGGTTTGAAGGGAGTCTTTTAAATTTTAGGATAGGCTGAACACCACCTCAAACCATTATCTATCTCGCCCGGCTGCCGTCAAGGGCAAGGGCT
>JBFLYP010000047.1:0-3788 GCA_040756575.1 Bacillota bacterium
ACCTCTTTCTGAACATGGACAACAACTGGCTTTACAACACGTCCTACGAAAGCGGCAGTCTCGATGGGATGGAGAACATCCGGCGGGCCAAGGTGCTGGCCATAAGAGAACTGAAAGAAGCTCATGATGCGGGAGGGCCGGACACGCGGCGGTACGCGGTGGAAGTGGACCTGCGGTTCAGAAAGGCCGTCACTATGGAGAGCGGCCGTCACGTGCTCTTTTTCAACCTGAAGAGAGAAACGGAACAGACTGGTTGGCGGCTCGCGTACATCGGCACGGGGCCGTAGGTCTGGGAGAGAACAGCGTGAACCAGGATACTCCTTGATTACTGAGCCTGCGTTGCTCCCAAACAGCCGGTGAGGATAGAGCCTGGGCGGCAGATATTGGCAGCATAGCAATACTAACCATCCTCAAAATCGCTCAGGGGTGGATTACAACAGATCGGCCGAAAAGGATCACTTTTAAGCCGGCCTCGTTTGCGGAGAGGGAAGTGCGGACGAAGATGTACAACGCGGAGTTACTCCTGAACGGCTTCGCCCAGGGTCATGACGACGCCCTCCAACGTAAAGCGTGCGGATGTCTTCCGGAAGTTTCAGCGAGAAGCGCGGGAGAAGGGCAAAGGATTACAGGGCGCGGCCCCGGTTGCAAAGAAGCTGGCGGACAAGGCGTTCTGCGCCGGTAACAAAGGTACGAAGGTGTTCCCCGGGTGGAGTGCGAGTGGGTGCAAAAGATAGCTTATGACACGTGGTTTTGGCGTTGATGTTTAGCGTAACAGAATCTTGAATTAACTTTGTTACTGTTAGGAGAGTTGACTTAATTTGAACTGATTTTCTTGGAAGTAAATGGTTTGACCCCTGTTCTGTCTCAATATACAATATTACAATTAACAGAATAACTTTAAAGATGAATGATCCCGGTGCTTTGCGCGCTGTGAACGCGCAGCTGACCTGAATAGCTCTCGCTCCCTTGTTCTATGCAATAGACGCCCTTGCGCATCGGCACAACCGATGTGTACGGGGTGGGAGAGGTCGTCGGAAGGTGTTACCCTCAACCCCGTGGAGTGGCACTAGAGAGACGAGGGCGTTGACTTAGCCGTTTTTACGCCTACAGGCCGCTTACAGACTTCATGGCAGAGGACGACCACTTGAAAGCCTGCCATAAATACCTGGTGGACCGTTTGTCCGAATTGGGGGTTCTAATATGCGGCCAAAGCGCCGAAGGCCACGCTGCCCAAACCGGGGAATGTTCTAAGGTTCTCCAGTCCTGAGCGTGATCCAGCCCTTCGAAGTCCAGTGGTAGGCGGGAGCAAGGTGGTCTACGGATGGGCTTTCAGGTACAGGTGACGGCACTAAAGGTGGATATCTCGGACTCTCGTTAGCGTTCTCTGTCACTTCACGTGCCTCAACCTGCTCCGCCTGGCCCGGCTGTGTCTCGCGCGCTCGAGGCAGAGTTCGCGCTTGATTTGTTCGATCAGCTCTTCCGCCAGGCCGGTGAAGAAAAAGTGACGGGCCTCTCCGGCGAAGAAAGCGACCCCGCGCTCGCCGAAGAAGCGCTCCCAGGCCTGTAAGGGGAGGTCGTCGTGGTGCGCGGCGGAGGCCAGCACGAGCGCCGTGTCCACGTCCTCCGCTCCTCCCAGGAGCAAGATGGGCAGGCCAAGGACTTCGACCCAGGGACAGGACCGGTGCGGCGTGAAGCATTCGCGGGCGGGCACGGCGAAGCACGCGGGCAAGTTTGCCGGCACGCGGGCCGCGAAGCGGTCCGTCGTAGACGTTAGCCGCTTGAGCCGGCTGGCGACCACCAGCCGGTCAGCGGGGACGGCGGCGAACCCACGGGCGCGCTGCGGCCAGAGCCGCTCGAAGGGCGTGGCCTTCCGCCAGAGCTTCTTGAAAAGCCCCTCCACAACCTCCTGCAATAACTCCGGGCGCAGGCGGCCAGCGAGGCTCGACACCACGGCCGGTTGGCGAGCCGCAACCGGGATGCACCATTTCACAGTGACGGCCTTGAGCAGTTCGTCGTCCGGGACGAAGAAGTGCGGCCGGTGGCGTTTCCGCAGGGCGGCGAAACGTTCCGGTTGGCGGGCGACCCAGGCCGCCGATGCCAGGTGGGCGTCAGTACGCACTGCTCCGGCACACGTGCGCCTCGCTGATGTTAGCGAGCGGGGAGGCTCTCTCGACCGTTGCCGACCTGCTCAGACACGCCAGGCGGTCAACCACGGCGGATATGTATGCTCACTCCTTTTCGCCGGAGCGGCGGCGGGCGAATAAGCGGCTGGCGGCCCGGCTTCTTGAGCGGGATGGGCGGCCCAAAAAGAAGAACGGACGACAAAAGAAAAGGGCCAGGTGTTAAATGCTGCGGAATCCACCTAGCCTGCACCGTAGAGGTTCTGCTCGGATTCCACGACGGATTCCAAAAGACCCTTGTGTGAACCCGGGCAGAACCGCAAACCCGCTTAGTAACTTGGTGGACCTGGGGGGATTCGAACCCCCGGCCTCTTGAATGCGAGCTAAAAGTGGGCTATCTACGGTGTTCTCGAAAGTGATACGGGTGTTTTCTGAAATCCAATAAAATCAAGGCTTCGCGCACGAGCACCGGATCGCGAATGACATAAAATGATACTCCGTCTACGAAGTTTTATGGGCGAGATTCCACGGTGGATTCCACACGCGAACTTCAGAATACCTGAAACCCGCTTTCGAAGACGGCTTGCCATTGGCAGCAATCTTGTTGACGAACATAGCAGAGATTTTCTTTTACGGATCTGGGGCGAACCTTGGTGGCGTGATCATCAGGGTCTAAAGACGACTGACTCGCTGCTGACGCGTGACGTCTGGCAGTGCCGAAGGCAGAAGAAAGGTATCTGACTCCGTTTCCTGGAGTTTAGGAGGATGGTTTTCTTCTGCCTTTCTTTCTTCTCCGCAGGGGAATCCGGCATGACGGGATTCTCGCAACTCCGCTCCACGGCAGGCCGCCGCGAGCGGCTGGCTCGAAAACCCTTTCCAGGGGTGTTACCACCGCTTTCACCGGAACACCTGATGTTCCGGTTGCAGATAAATGGATGGGATGGTCCTGGGCTGCGCAGGGCCGACGGTGCGAAAGAACTACGTTTCCATCATTGAGGAAACGGCAGCGTGCGAAGAAGAAATCTTGGCGGCAGCAGGCGCTGCTCAGCAGGGTGCCTGTGCGGAAGAGCGACTACTGCTGAGAAGAACGGTCGGGGAGCGCAGCGTCATCCTCCCCGGCTCTGACGGCGGCTCCGGCAGGCGAAAATCTGTCGGGCGTCCTGGAGGACGTGGCAGCAGCCGGCCGCCAGCTGCGCGGGCAGAGTCGGCCCGGCGAGTTGACACTCGTAATGCAGCACCGTGCTCAACCGGTTTAGCAATTTACAACCAGAAACACACGGAGTAAGTGGCTTAAAAAGCACTACTTCCAGGCGATAGAAACGTCCGGTTCAGGAGAAAAGCAAAAGAAACGGCTTTCCTGGACCCATCGCCGAACTATGCCTGGAAGGAGGTGAGAAGGGTGTCTTACGGAGCGCTTATTCAACAGTTAGACAAGATTCACCGCCACTTCCCCTTTCTTCTCAGGCTGAGTTATCCGCACTTGCCCAAGCCATTCATAAAGAAGAGAATGAGGCCATCCGCGAATTTTTATGGGCAGTATTTTCTAGGAGAGTGTTGCAAAACTCCCCGTAAACAGCCAAAAATCTAAAGAAAGCTGCAGGAACTATGCAATGGCGTGGCGAAATAGATTACTGACTTCAATAACCATTTAAGGGGATATTTAGATAT
>JBFLYP010000048.1:0-3449 GCA_040756575.1 Bacillota bacterium
GCCCGGAATCCGCAGCGACGTCGGATCATCGTCATGGCGAGCGTAGCGAAGCAATCCAGGCTGTTATTTCACCGGGTAAGGTCAGTTTGGATCCCAGCGGGATGGGATTAACGAGCATTTTGATTGACGAAGCCCTTGAAGATCGTCAGAAAGATGATCTTTAGGTCGAGCCAAAGCGACCAGTGCTCGATGTAATAGAGGTCGTACTCGATCCTCTTCGCGAGATCCGTGTCGCCTCGCCAGCCGTTCACTTGCGCCCAGCCAGTGATACCAGCCTTGACCAGATGCTTCTTCATGTAGTTGGGGATCTCGTCCTTGAACTGTTCAACAAAAATGGTGCGTTCAGGTCGGGGGCCAACGATCGACATGTCCCCTTTCAACACATTGAGAAACTGAGGCAGTTCATCAAGGCTGGTGCGGCGGATGAATGTACCGAACCATGTGTTGGTTTTTGCCTGGGCGTTGCCCCATTGCACGCCGTTTTTTTCGGTATCAACCGGCATGGAGCGGAACTTGAGCATCATGAAGGGCTTCCCGTTCCAGCCAACACGCTCCTGTCGGTAAAAAACGGGGCCGGGTGACGTGAGCTTGACCCCTATGGCCAGTGCAATCATCGCAGGACTGATCAGTGCCAGGATGAGCAGCGATATCAGCCGATCCTCCACAGCCTTTACCAGGCGGTTCATGCCCGTCATGGGCGTGGTGGAGAGATCCAACATGGGCATGCCGGCGACCTCGCTGACCCCATGGTTGATCAGTCGGAAGGCAAAGATATCCGGCACATAGCGGATGTTGACGGTGCTGTGGCGAAGCAGGTGCAGCGCATCCCGCACCCGAGCCTCGTCCCTCAGGGGCAAGGTAATCCATACCTCAGCTACGTCATGCTCGCGCAGATATCCATCCAGGCCAGCCAAATCGTGATGAAGAGGAATGCCTTCAAATGCCCCGCTCGACGAGGCCTTGTCATCAAATACAGCGACAACATCAAAGCCGGTCCAGCCTGAGGATCTGACGCGGCGCAGCAGTTCCCGCGCAACCTCCGACTGGCCGACCATGACGACGCGCTTGTGGTTTTTGCCGCGCAGGCGGAACCAGCGAAGCAGGCCATACAGCGCGAACCGTCCAGCCAGCAAAAAACTACCCGCCAATAGCGCCCAGGTGCTGAGCCAGAGGCGCGAATAGGTGTTCGATACCTTGAGCATGAAAAGAAGGACGAGCAGGGTCGCCACCACGGATGCCCAGCCAATCAACACGCGGCCGAACATGTTGGCCAGATTGCCACCTCGCCAGGAACGGTAGACCCCTAATCCATTAAAGATCGCCAGCAGCAGCAGGGCGCCGGTCAGGATTAGCAGTGAGTAGCGTGGGGGTATGGGGAAGCCCGCGACGCCAAAGCGCCAGAGATAGGCGAGGACGCCGGCAAAGGCCACCACCAGAACATCACCCGCTCTGACCATGAGGGAGAGGATGTCATGTGTGCTTTTCAAGGCATTTCCATAAGGCATAAGAGGATTCCAATGCTTGCGGTCAGCGAGGCCGCACAGAGACATGACCTAAAAAATGATCGCACGTGGCAAGCATAGAGCCAGTCACAAGCTCACGTTGACTTGGCGATGGGCAAGCCGTATTTCACCACTGCAGGCGAAGTAATCAAGGTGATCCTGGAGGTCCAAACGCACATCATGAGCAGGCTGACTCGCCCCTGCCTCAAGCGTGCGCCCCATCCCAAAACCGCTGATGCATGCTCATCCGCCGCTTGAGTGCCAATGGAAGCCGCTTTTCATTCAGCCCCAATTTGAACCCGGCAAGTTTGAAGGCGTTCCTCAAGAGCGCCCCCGGCCACAGATGAATCCGTCGCCAGCCGAGAAAACGCAACTCAGACTTCACAAACCGCAGACCTTCGCCACCCGCGCCGCCAAAGTTTTCGCGGATCCAGGGCTCACGCGCATGGAACACTCCCGTATCGAAGTAGCGGCGGAACTCCTCAAGGAAGGTGTAGTTGTGCGAGTGCCGGCAACGGGCGTCCCCTGCATAGGCAACCTTCCAACCCTTCATCAGCATTCGTGCGGCTACGTACATGTCTTCAGAAAGGATGACGTGACTTGGGAAGCCTCCAACATCCGCCAGTGCTTCACGCCTATAGGCCGCAAACGAGTTGGAGATGAACGGCGTCTTGATCCCGAGTTCCGCAGAGTCATCCATCGACTTGACGCGCGACGCAGGCGGGTAGTTGAACAACCGTGCATGCGCCGCCAGTGGATTGGCATCCAGGTGAGGAAGTTGCCGGCCGCACACTGCGCCCACAGAAGGGTCCGCAAATGGCGCAACGATACGCTCGATCGCATGCTCGTCGGCAAGATAGGCATCCTGCGTCATGAAGACATAAATGTCATGGACGGGATGTTGGACGACCATCAACTGGCGGGTTCCGCCGTGGTTGAACTCGGAAACCTGGATGCCGTGGACCAGTGCATGATGATTACGAGCAACGTCAATGGAGGCATCCGACGAACTGGAATCGACGACACAGACATCTGCTTTCAGGGTTTGGGTCGAGAGCGATGCCAAGAGGCGTTCGAGATCCTTGGCGCCGTTACGTGTCGGAATGACAAGCATAACCTTCAGTATCGACATGAGGGCTACTCAGCCGGGCCAGATGAGTTGATGGCATCCCGTGTTTGTTCGAGGAATGCATGACCATGCTTGCGATCCGGTTCGAGATGGCAGCCTTCTGCCCACTCGTTCCATGCGTTGATAAAAACGATCCGTTCGGATTCGGGGTACGACTGCACATCTTTGATAGCGTGCTTGAGCCATTTTCCGTACAGGGCAGGATCGTCATTCTGAATGATCGTCGCTGACTTTCTCCGTGCACTGTTATCCCATGAAGGGAATACACATGGGAACTTGCGATAGGAGGACGGCCATGTCTTCCGCATCATTCCCTCCACCATGGCGCGGTAGTTGATAATGTTGTTCGCCTGAACGGACAGTTTGATGCGCTGATAAAGTCCTTCTGGAAGAACGCGCCGGGCAAGACGATACAGCCATGGCTTGAACCCTTGCGGAGCAGGGAAGTCCCGACGGTCGGGTTGGAAATCGACGATCGCATCGAAGCCAAGATCAAGGATGTCATTGTCCTCGATCTCCACGAATCCGTTCTTGACGGCGCTAAGGTACAAATCGGGGAAACCGGCTTCGCGAACGGCATTGCGCCAGGATACAATCATGTCCTTGATATCCGGGATGTGATCGAGGCGGTAGATTAGCAACAACGGTCGTCCGTCAATCTTTATGTAGCGATCATCCCGGAATGCGTTGATGAACCACTGGATGTGATCGTCTGCATCCTCTTTGGTGTAATCCTGCTTGATCAAAACCTGCCGGTCGAGGCCATCCCAAGCCCGCGTCCAATTCTCGTTGGCCCAGCAAAGGCAAAATGGAAAATC
>JBFLYP010000049.1:0-3362 GCA_040756575.1 Bacillota bacterium
TGAACCACTGGATGTGATCGTCTGCATCCTCTTTGGTGTAATCCTGCTTGATCAAAACCTGCCGGTCGAGGCCATCCCAAGCCCGCGTCCAATTCTCGTTGGCCCAGCAAAGGCAAAATGGAAAATCAGGTTTCCCGCTGGCCAGTACCTCGTTGAAAGGCCTGTCAAGGAGCATGTGGCCGTTGAACCAATAATGGTAATAGCAAAATCCGTGAACCCCGTACTCTTTTGCAAGGTTGGCCTGTGCCTCGCGGGTTTCACCAAGCCTGAGATCATAGAACCCGAGGTCAGCAGGTATCTGTGGTTGGTGATGCCCATCGAAGCGCGGCCTGGCCTGAGAGACATTGGTCCACTCGGTGAAGCCTTTGCCCCACCATTCGTTGTTTTCATTGATGGGATGGAACTGTGGGAGATAGAAGGAAATAACTTTTGTCATATGCGTTGTCTGGAAAAGTTGTAGGCGATGAAAAGGTAAGCGGCTATGGCTAAAAGGTGCGTTGCGCCTTTGAGTCCCAAAAGGAGGTCCATGTTGCCCATCATGATTGCCACATAGCCAAGAAGAAAAGTTTTCAGAACCAGGCCTGAGAAAATGATGTTCAGGCTGGTGGTCGCCTTGTGCACAAGGGCCGCAAGAGATCCGGAAACTGCCGAAAGAAAAATGATGAAGATAGGCGATAAGTGCGGGGAAAAAAAATAGGATATATTTGATGGGAAAGGGGCGGTGAAGGTCGCGCCGTGCTCAATGCGAAGGTCGACGATGCTAGAAGGAGCAACCAGGTACATCAGGTATGCCAAGCCGCGGTCTGTTTCTTGTGCGCCAAGCCCGAAGAAATGCCTGGTGATGGCGCTCAATGGCTGTGCAGAGGATGAAATTTGGTCCAGTGCGTAGTTCATTTGCCCCTGGAGTGCAAGGCGGGGAACAAGTATTTCAGCAGAGCCATAAATCATCATGTAATTAATAATCACCATGATAGCCATGGCAAGCACAACCATTGCGCCTAGGGCTAAATGCTTTACTTTGATGATTGGGTTGCTGATCAAAAAGAAGGGCAGAAAGAAGAAAAACCCAAGAAGAAATAATTGAGAAAACTTTTCGCCTGCCATGATGTAAATAGCGACAGTGAGCGCAAGCCAGACAAAACTAGTGCTATGACGAATAACGCCCTTGTATGCCGATAGAGCGACCACGAAGCCAAGCAGCGGGATATTTCCGTACAACCAGGTATATCCGGGGGGGGCAATGTATGTGAAGTAGTTGAATCGGTCCACGCCCATGAAGAGCGGTGAACCATGGGTGATCAGGACGGTGGCTATGTATAGGGGTGCGGCAAAGGCAACGGCCAGTAAAACTCTGGTCGCAAGCGGCTCGGCGGTTTTGATGACTGGAAGTCTTGAAGGGATGATTTTAAGAAAAAACTTATATGAAACAAATGTGGCGATAAGAAAAAAAGTCGCCAGAAAGGCGTTTCGAGCTGCGGCTCCCGTTAAGTACGCTATTTTCTGAATCTCGATCAAGTAGGCTCCGGTTAGTTCGATAAGGGCTCCACTCGAAAGTGCAAAAGTGAGCCCGAAGGAGTAAAGAAGAAAGACCCAGCCGCCTCTGCTTTTGAGGATAAGAAAACTTGCGACCCCAAGGATCAGTACACCAACGAGGTTCAATATGTTTGATGCGAACCCGATTGATACATAATATAAGGCCAATATCAACACGACTGATACCGAGATGAGTAAGGCTTGTTCGCCGGTTCGAACTCGAGTCATCTTCAGTCTTCTAGCGCTTGTTTAAAGCGTATGTGTGCTGGCTGGGGTTGTTTAATCGTGGCGCTTGGTGTGTGGAGTGCTTCTAATAGTTCTTCCGGCCAACCGTCTGTTATGTTTGAGTTGATCGTTGTGATTTGCCCGTGTACGGAAAGGTCGTCCGCGTCAAAAGCTTCGTCCATGATTTGGATGGCTACACGTCCCGCTGCTTGGGCTTCAATGAGCGCGGTTGATGTCAAGGATATGAACGCGTCATGAAGTTCGAGGGCGTCATTCAGTGTGATGTCAACGACATTTCTAATGCGGTTGAGATGATCTGAGCCTCTTTCCCAAGGATGTGGCTTGTAGGTCATTTCAATGCCTGCCTCATGCAGGGCCGTTCCCGCCCGCTCTACGATCTTAAGGTAACGCTCGGCTCTTTCATGCCCATATTTGACCCAGGGCTGGCCAAGAAAACAGGCCTTTCTCTGTCCTGCGGCTGCCGCAGGGCGCTTTGGAAGATATGGAGATGAGTGGAAGCCCATAACGTTGATCTTTTGTGCTTTCATGCCCTTGGCGATAAGCGTCTCTTTCTGATGGTCGTTAACAGCTAGGAACTGATCAGCGTACCAGCCGTGCATGATATGCCCTGGTGATTTGCTCTGGAAAATGCCGTCTTGAATGCACACTGATTTTAAATTCGCCAAACGTCCAGAGAGGACGAAGGCTCTCTGCATGGGTAGGGAATCATTGTCCACGATCAATGAGGCTCCATGACCTGCCTTTTTTGCGAGCTTGATTCCACTTTGTTCGATTAGTTTCTTGAGGTCCCCTTCAGGGCACGCCTTGTGTTGAAGGCCAAGGGCGAGCAGTTTCCACATCTGCATGTTTGCAAGGAAGGGTATGCGGTGCCTCAGGCAAAACAATAACTGCTTGGGGCCTCCAATGACGCAGACTTCGTGTCTTGGAAGTCCCAGGATAATTTCCTGAAATTTAGTTCCCCAGAAAAAGTACTTCACGGACCCGTTTCTTGGGGTAAGCACAAGGGCAGCAGATCTCACGGCAAGGCGGATGATCGGGTTGGACCATTTTGCATTGTGTTCGTACATCGAGGCTATGGAATCGCGGAAGCGCGGCTCTCCCTCATCCCTGCGTTCGACGTATTCGTACAGGCCCTTAATATCTTGTGGGGATAGGGCCGTTTCCGTTTTGTCGAGGGCAATAAAATTGTCGCGGTTATTCACCGATCCACTCCAGCCGAACAGGCGTGTTGGCCACTGCATCACATCGGATGGTTTCGCCAATGATGCTTTCAAGCATCTTTGGCGCTGCCCCATAGCCCGGTCTTACACTGCGCACCGCGTCAGGGGTGATGACATCACCGGCCTTGAGATCTTTCACGAAGTAGAGCGAACGCCTGAACTTAACGTTGCCTTGTTCGCTGGACTTGCGCCCATAGTCAACCTTCCCTAGAGCTTCCCATGCGGTCTTGCTGTCTCGGCACAGGGCGGCCATTTCTGTTGGTTCCAGCGAAAAGCTGTCGTCCGGGCCGCCGCCGTTGCGGTCCAGGGTGAAGTGCTTTTCGATGATGGAGGCGCCCATGGCCACGCTGACAATGGCGGTGG
>JBFLYP010000050.1:0-3194 GCA_040756575.1 Bacillota bacterium
CCTGCCAAGACGATTTGCATCTTTTCTTCGGCTGTCCACTGACGCTTCGGCATGGTTCTTTTCCTCCTTGTTTTATCGCTCCCATTCTACCATGCCGTTTGTCTGGTCTTCTATGGGGTCAGTATACGAGTCGGGACGGCCTGCCCCTACTTTGGTTCAGTAAAGAGTGGTCCCTGGCCTTTGTTCATTTTATTGAACTGCTGACGGAGGCCGCCGCCCAGCCGGAAGCGATCGAAGTCTACCCTCCTTTCACCGCCTATATGACGACCATTAATGATTTTCTCAATGTCTACCTGTATTTTGAGGATGGCATAAAGCGGTTGTTTCCAGGTTCCAAGATAATGATCTGCAACCGGAATAAAGCGGCGCAGAGGGATATGAAGTTCTTGATAAGCAGTGCAGATGACCTGGAGCAGCTGTGCGACGCCATCGCCAAGTACCAGTTGGATCTGAGGATCGGCTTGGACGTTTCACAATTGCTGGAAACCGAAGCGTATCACGCAAGGTACATGGGGGATGACAAGATCCGTTTGCTGTTTGGCAAGGTAAAAGACTTCAGGGATTATATAAGCGGAATCCACGTTCTTGGGAAAATGCGAGGCGCTGAGGGGCGAAAGAGAGCCAACTCAGAAGATTTTGATTCGATGTTCGGTCATAGCCGGAACAAGAAAAGGGCCTTTTTGGAGTCGCTGCCTTTTGTTTTCGATGATGAGGTCGCGAGATATTTTGTGCCGGAAATCACCGGCGGCATCGACCGGATCAATTCTGTCGTACGGGACTTACAAAGCGCGGGTTTCTTATTCTATTGACGGTAACCGTATGTCAGTCACCGGCCGCCCGGCATCGACGGCGAGCAAAAATACGGGCGCCGCGTCACACGCTGTGCCCTCAGAATTCGGATTCGAGTGGGTATATCAGGCCTGAGTTCATAATCATGAGGCAATTTAATATATGGAAATCTTAAAAAGCTCACGACATGCAAAACTAACCGGTGACTTCGGTGAATCACTGGTTCTTTATTGGCTCTTAAAGTATGGTTTTGAGTGCGCCAAAGTTAACCATACCGGGATTGATCTCATAGCGCGCAATCCACATACCAATGAAATAATGGGCATTTCAGTGAAAAGTCGTTCCAGAAGTCATGGTAAAGAAGAGAATTACGTCAATATACTGAACGACAATTTTAGAAAGGCGGAAGAGGCATGCAAGGCTTTCGGCTGTGTTCCCTATTTCGCTATTGTTATTGATACAGTTGATGTGATCAGGACTTTCCTGCTGAAAATGTCCCATTTGCTTAAACTTTCACCGATGCGTAACAGGGGTGCCGGATGGAAAATGACCAAAACCGCTTTGCAAAGATATTACGCCGACCCCGATATCAAAATATTTGAACTCCGTAGTCAAACGATAAAAGATATGCAATGAGGTAACCTGAGCCGTAAACAGCGCCGTAGTTTTTTACAAAGATATCCAAGAACCGTGAACGGGACCGTAAAAACCATACGAAACTAAGAAAGATGGGCTGGAAAGTAATCCGGCTGTGGAAACATAACATTACGCGGGACTTTGAAAGATGTATCGAAAGAATTATTTCAGCTGTAAAGGGTCGGAGTTACAATTCGGATGTTTGATGAAGGTCCAACAGTAGCCGGCCTAACCAGCCGGTGGACTACTCCATGCACGGCGCCGGCGCTTTCGGGGTCGAGACGTCCGCTGGCTGGGTGGTGTACACCGGCGACCTGTGGTTGTATGGAAAACATGCTCATTTGACTAAACAGTTTATTAAAGAAGTGGCAAGGCTTAGGCCTGCAGTTCTCATTTGCGAGGGTACGCACCTGAAAGTGGAAAGGCCGGTAACTGAAGAAGAGGTGGCCGTCAACAGCTTCAAAGCGGTTAAAAAGGAAAGCGGCTTGGTTGTGCTGACGCCGGTTAGTGGCTCGGTTTTTTTTAGCGTTTATAGCCTGGTCAGTTGTCTCGAGTTTGGATTTTGCTGATCAGTTCTTTTTAAGGATGGGCCTGCCTTTGGGCACAACATTGTGACGTACCAGGTAGACGGGCACCTGCGGACAAGAAGTGAGGATCCAGATGTCTGTGTCCGCTGGCGCAAGGAGTACGGGCCGCAGGCGGAACCTATCGCCCCTTCCGGCATCTTTGCAGTGGGCAACGGCGAGCGGGGGCGCTGGTCGACCTAAACCCTCCGGCAGGAAGCTTCAAAGGGGTGGCTTGCCGAAAGGCAGGCTACTCCTTGTCCCGGGGCAAGCCTTCCGTAAGCTCTGTGTCCTCAACTGAGAAAGGCGGGCGGTACTTGGTTTCCGGGCTATGCCGGCGGTACTGAATCTCGGGCGAAAGGTGGCGGAGTGAAGTGCAGTTCGTCGTTTTCGGATTGATTCTTGCGGGGTTCGTCCGTTTTCTGCTCTGGTGCTGTACCAGCGGCTGGCCGGTTGGTTTCGGCCTTCTGGCGGCCGGCTTTCTGACGGTCCTCGGTGTACCGGAGGAAGGGTTCTGGTGGGTTGCCGTACCGGTGACCGCCGCCGGGTATCTTTACAAACACCGGCACCGCATCCGGCATGAACTCGCGAGGCGCCGGGACCGGGTATGAGGTTTCCCGGGTTCTTCGTAAAACGGGTGGTCAAATCTTGCAGGCAGAGTCTTGCTGTAATCCGCCATTTGCTGGTATAGTGGAGGCGGAAAGGGTCTCGCAGGTGGATACGGTTTATAAGGGCAATAATTGCGGAAGGCAGGCGCATCAGTTAACACGCTGGACAGCGGTAGACGGGCGGGGCCTGGATGTGACCGATTGTGTAAACTTCCGAGTGGAGAGTTCGGCTAGTTATTATAACCGTGTACCGGCCGGAAGGACCGAAATGGACTGATGGAAAGTGAAATGACGGTTTTTACGAGTGGGAATAGTGGAAATGGTTGTGTACGGGTAGGGTATCGTTTCTCAGGCTGCTCCGTGCGCGACGGCGGGAGTTTGGTGGGGATCGGCTACCGGAGGAACCGAGCCGGGGTCGGCCCGGGTGGGACAGGTTCTCGGCGGCGGAAGCGGCTTTTTTTATTAGAAATCAAGAGCATTCCTGTAATCTCATCAGGAGGGAGTTGACCTAGAAAAAGACCTCCGGTAGAAAGGATTTAAAGTCATAACAACCCCATAACTACCGGAGGTCGAGAGAATGCGCGAGCGCGAAAAGAAA
>JBFLYP010000051.1:0-3054 GCA_040756575.1 Bacillota bacterium
GGCAGGGGGATTCACCGGTGCGACTTTACGCCTTGAAAGCGCCGCGGGCGGTGAGGTCTGGTACACCACTGACGGGAGCGACCCGCGGGTGAGCGCTACGGCGGTGAAGTATGCGGGACCGGTTCAGATTGGGGCTTTCGTGACGGGCACTGGAGCTGTTCCCCCGGTGACCGTTCGGGCGGCGGTTTACCGGGACGGTATCTTTAGCGAGGCGGTTGATTTTACGGGACCGGGCGGCGGGAGTGGCGTCGTCCCTGCCGTAACCGGGGCGGAAGCGGCGCCAGCTCCCGCAAAGGAAAGCCGGCGCTGGCCGGCTGCGGGCGCCGGGTTCCGAGTGCTGCAGTGCGCCGCCGCTGAAATTGACCCGGCGGCAGGAGGCGAACTGGAACTCCCCGGCGTGGCGCGGCTCTACCTCCCGCCGGGGGCGCTGCCGGCTGCGCGCCCGGTTTTAGTGCGGCTTTTAGCGCTTGAACCGCCGGTGGAACTGCCGGGTGCAGGCCAGCTTGCCGGCCCCGTTATCTGGCTGCGCTGCCGGGGTCTCACGGCGCCGCTCTTTAACCGCCCGGTGGAACTGACTTTTACCGCGGGCGTGGCTAACCCGGGCGCCGTCAAGGTTTACGCCTTGGGGGGCGAAGCGAGTGCGGCGGCGTCTCTGCCTGTTACTACCGGCGAGGCGGGAGAAGTAAAGGTTATGGTGACGCACCCCGGCCAGTTTGCGGTAGTAAGGTAGGAGAGGAGAGGGACAATATGGTACCTATTCTCTTTCAAGCAGGGCTTCACGGGATTTGGGTCTTGAGCCGGGAGCTTTACTTGATGAATAAGGAAATTCCGTATTGGAGCGATCTGGCTTTAGCTTTCGGTCTTTTCTTCATCGGTTTTGTTGTGACGCAGGGATTGATTCTCCTATCTTTTCGCAGGAAGTGGGAGCTTAAGGGATATCGGAAGATTGTGCTCGGGTGCCTTTTCCCGGGAGTAATCCAAGCAACAGCGGGGAGACTGGTTTGGGGAAGCGCACTTAACTTTGCACTGCTCGTAACCCCCTTTGTGGCGTCGTGGTTTTGCACAATAGGTGCTTTATATCTTATAGGCGATCTATATGACTGGTATGGCTCGTACAACTTCTGCGGAAGGTTGTTATATGGATTTGGGTTTTTCGCAGTGCTTTCCCCACTCTGGCTACCGCTTTATCTTCTAAACGTGTGGGAGGTCTGCCGCATTCCTGAGGAAGTGCGGATACGGGCGGGGAGAACGCTCCTGACTTTTCTCCTTAGCCTGTCCTTCCCCGGTCTCGGTACGGCTTACGTAGGGCAGCGGCGCTACTGGGGATACGCGCTCTTCTCGTTTGGGGCGATCTTTGTGCTGTTTCTCTTGGATTTTATGACTCTGCTGTCGCTTGGCAGTATGGATTATCCCTTTTTCCTTATTTCCCTTACGCTGCTTAGCGGCTACTTGGCGTTACCCCTGGTTAGCTTAATTGATTGGTACTTTTCTTGTTTAAGAAGCGCAGCGCAAGACGTTAAGAAGCCGTAATTTTAACAAGGAAAGGAGGCTTATACAGGATGTCCCGCTTCGCCAGACGGAGGTTGATAAGTTCAGTTCTTTTTCTGGTCTTCATTCTGACCATACCCGTGTACCCGGCGATGGCCTACAAGGTCGTGATCTTTGATGGCCATATGCACTCCAAATATTCCGACGAAGGCAAAATGACAGAAGGCAGAGAGATTTCTCACATGGCCGAGGACGTGCGGAAGATTTTGGAGGGTGATAGAAGTAGAGAAAAATGTGCTTTTGCCGTTACCGATCACTCCGACGTGGTGTTTAAACGAATAAAAGTGGGGCCTATTACAATAGAAAAAGGCTTGCGCTCTCTTTTCACTGACGCTGATTGGGAAACGAGGCAAAAAGATTTAGAGCCGTTCGCCGGGGAAAGTGAAGTCATCGCTATCCCTGGCGAGGAGGTAACGGTTGGAAACGGTAAAAACGAAAAAACTGAGGGGCATTTCCTGGTTTATGGCCTTAAGGAACGCGTTCCTTACCCCTTCGAAGGGTTAACGCCTCAAATGTTAGAGCTTGATTCTGAGGGCCCGCCAGGAGACCTGCTCCTTCCTGAGAGCGTTTGGGACGGGAAGCCGCCCCGCAAAGAAGTAGCCGCGGTGTTGCAGGATGTTGGAAGGCTGATGGCTTTTGGCTATATCGCCCACCCGAATGGAGGTCCTGGTTGGAAAGATAACTGGACTAGTTATGCCTGGAGTCAGGCGCGGCCTTTCATCGGCACAGTGGTAAAGGGGATTGAGGTTTTCTCAGCCGGGAACAACCATAGCGTTCAGTATGGTGGGGTAAGAAAAAGTAAGGCGTGGCATCAGTGGGGCGATTACCTGAAGAGTGGCACAAATTTCTTCGTCATCGGCGGCAGCGATAACCATAATGGGGAATTTACATTTGGTGGCGTAGTTGGCCCTAATATCGGCTCTTCTTTTACCTACCTGCTGTTCGACGACAATCAACCAATTACTGAAAGCACGGTCGAATGGGCGCTGCGTAACGGGCATACCGTAGCCTCTACCGGTCCCTTTGTTAACCTTGCCGTAACCCCACCGGGCGGCAAAACCGCGGCTGGGCCGGGTGATACCGTAACCGTCAAAAAGGGGGACGAAGTCACTATCACCGTTGAATGGAACGAAGGCCTCCTGCGGGGCAAACCTCTAATTGGCGCCTACCTCACTATTTACCGGTGTTTTAAAAGTGAAAAGGGCAAAGGGATTGAGCCGTTGCCCGGGTGGGACGGAAAACCGGTAGCGGTGACCGGGGAAACCTCTTTTAGCTATAAGATCAAGCAGGACCAGTTCCTTTTCGCCAAGCTCGAAGTAGTCGTGGATTATCTGCCTCTACTATCATGGTATACCGCCTACACCTCCCCCGTCTTCGTTGACCCGCCGGGGGTGAAGCGGCCGGCCGTGGACGTGGCTTTAGTCATCGACTGCAGCGGCAGCATGTCCTGGAACGACCCGCAGGGCCTGCGCAAAGAAGCCGCCAAGCAGTTCATCGACCTCATGC
>JBFLYP010000052.1:0-2949 GCA_040756575.1 Bacillota bacterium
GGCAGGGGGATTCACCGGTGCGACTTTACGCCTTGAAAGCGCCGCGGGCGGTGAGGTCTGGTACACCACTGACGGGAGCGACCCGCGGGTGAGCGCTACGGCGGTGAAGTATGCGGGACCGGTTCAGGTTGGGGCTGACGGGGCGTTAACCGTCAGGGCGGCCGCGTACCGGGACGGTTTTTGGAGCGAGGCGGTTGATTTTGCAGTACCGCCGGCAGAGAGCCCGCCGTCCGTTTTGGGAAAAGGCGCCTTCTGGCCGCCACAGAGCCGCGCGCCCGCTGTCCTGCAGTGCGCCGCCGCTGAAATTGACCCGGCGGCAGGAGGCGAACTGGAACTCCCCGGCGTGGCGCGGCTCTACCTCCCGCCGGGGGCGCTGCCGGCTGCGCGCCCGGTTTTAGTGCGGCTTTTAGCGCTTGAACCGCCGGTGGAACTGCCGGGTGCAGGCCAGCTTGCCGGCCCCGTTATCTGGCTGCGCTGCCGGGGTCTCACGGCGCCGCTCTTTAACCGCCCGGTGGAACTGAC
Organism: Bacillota bacterium; assembly: GCA_040756575.1. Classification (GTDB taxonomy): domain Bacteria; phylum Bacillota; class Desulfotomaculia; order Desulfotomaculales; family Ammonificaceae; genus DTYU01. The sequence goes on from JBFLYP010000052.1 coordinate 523, forward strand.
TTTTACCGCGGGCGTGGCTAACCCGGGCGCCGTCAAGGTTTACGCCTTGGGGGGCGAAGCGAGTGCGGCGGCGTCTCTGCCTGTTACTACCGGCGAGGCGGGAGAAGTAAAGGTTATGGTGACGCACCCCGGCCAGTTTTTATTGGTGCCATAGGAAGGAGGATTAGGATGCTTGCGTGGTTTATTTTCCCGCTTCTGCCTATGTCTATCGTCGGATACTTGTTTTTACTTATGGTATTTATGGCAGCTCCTTCTTTAAGCGAAAAATTAACTCAAGGAAAGTCACCGCGATTTCAATCTATTACCTATGGCATTCTGAGCGCCTTAGCAGTAGGCTCTGGGCAGATTGCTCGTGGTAGGATTGGGTTCGGGATATTCCTTTATACAGCCGTTGCTTTCGCCCCTGCCTTACAGGGCCCTCCGTTTCTCTTACTAAGTAATACTATAGCCATTTCGATAGAAGGAAACCCGACATGGAGCGTCCCACTGGATAATTTTTTTGCTACCCTCACTTGCTTTTCCGTTCCGTATTTTATCCTTTGGGTGTTTGCGATTTGGGATGGTACCTCCAATCTTCGTTTGAGGGTCTCTGTTAAACGAATCCTCGGTCTGGTACTGAACCTGACGGCCCCTGGCCTTGGGTTACTTTACGCGGCTGATTGGTGGTGGGCTTACGTAGCAGTCGGTCTTTGGTGGTGTTTTGTTTGCTGTCTCTGCATTCTTGGCTTTAATTTTTTCGGATATCTTTCTATTTCACCAGAAGATGTTGCTTACATTGTTAAGCTAAGTTCCATTGTTTTTTTGCTTACTAGCATTCCTCTGTTCTTTATAAAGGATAAGGGAACTGCTGTTAACATAACGGGGGGCAGAGAGCAATGAAGCGGATTAGCAAGTTACACGTAGCGATCATCTTACTCAGTTGTCTTTTTCTGTCCATGGTGTCACTGGCACGAGCATTGGCAGCGGAGTTTCCTTTGGGCCGGGTTGCTTTTGATGGACATGTGCATACATGGTATTCCGATGAAGGCCCAATGACTCGAGGCCGGTCAATAAAAGATGTCGCTTCCAATATCACGGCTATCTTGGTAGATGGAGCTGTTTTTGCGGTAACGGATCATAGTGACGTAGTAGATTACGGAAATGACTTGCGCTCGCTTTTCACGCGGCGGGACTGGCTGGATAGAAAAAAAGAAATAGACGAGTTGCGGAATAAAGGGTTTCCCGTAATAATCGTTCCTGGCATGGAGCTTACAGTGGGAGACGGCAAAGGGATCGATACACATGGGCATTTTCTGGTTTACGGGCTAAAGGACTACTGGGGAGAATTACAAGAGGCAAGAGGACTGAAGGCCCCCTTCGAAAAACTAACACCAGATAAGTTGGAGGACGAAAAAGACGCCAGGTACGCTCACCAGCCAGGCTATAAGCTTAACGAGGGAGATAAAGTTTTTTGGCGGAAGGTTTACGGGGGCAACCCGCCGCGAAAGGATGTAAGAAAAGCGCTGGAGGAGGTAGGTGCTGCCGGTGCTTTTGGTTATATTGCTCACCCGGCTGGCAAAGATTCCTGGACTCCCTATGCCTGGAGTGCGATTCGGTCCGGAGGGGCTCCTCTTGCCGGCCGGGTGGTTAAGGGAATGGAGATCTTCTCGGGGCCTCGGCGGCAGGATTCCTCAGGAGTAATCGGGGAGTGGGACCAGACGCTCGATACCTTGGCAGGGAAGTTCTACCGCAATATTCTCCGGCAGGGTGTTAACTTTTTCGTTACCGGCGGCAGCGACAACCATAACGGTCCGGGGACAATAGGAGGGATTCTTGGGCCTAACCTTGGCTCCTCCTACACCTACCTCCTTTTTAAGGATAAGAAACCTACATATAACCAAGACGATATTGTCGACGCTTTAAAGAAAGGCCATACGGTGGCTACTTTGGGCGGACCGTTTGTGGCGCTTACGGTAGAGCCTGTCGCAGGCCAGGAAATCACCGTTTGGGAAGCCGATGAGCCGCACGATACCAAACACGCGGGGGAGCCGCCGGCGTTTCCGGGTGATACCGTCAAGGCAAAGCCCGGGCAGGAACTGAAGATTACCGTGTGGTGGGAGAAGGCGCCGGCAGGCAGCAGCATTCGGGTTTGTTCTCTCGGCAAAGGCGCCCGGAAATTTCAAACCGTATTTTACGCCGACTTGATGGGCCAGCCGTCCGGCGAAAAATCCTTCACCTGGAAGACCGACCCGGCCGGGGCCTTTCTAATCGCCCGCCTGGAAAAGTCGGGGAGCATCGCCTACACCTCGCCCGTCTTCGTCGACCCGCCGGGGGTGAAGCGGCCGGCCGTGGACGTGGCTTTAGTCATCGACTGCAGCGGCAGCATGTCCTGGAACGACCCGCAGGGCCTGCGCAAAGAAGCCGCCAAGCAGTTCATCGACCTCATGC
>JBFLYP010000053.1:0-2534 GCA_040756575.1 Bacillota bacterium
TCCGTCCGTCCAGTTGCACCGATTGCCCCGATGACAAGGGGACTGAAAGCAGGCGAGGACGGGAGTCCCCGCCTGGACAGCGATAGAAAGTTGCACCGATTGCCCCGATGACAAGGGGACTGAAAGGAGATCTGCTTCGATCAGCTCAGCGCACTCAAGTATATCGTTGCACCGATTGCCCCGATGACAAGGGGACTGAAAGATCGCTACCTTGAAATCCGCTCTACCCTCGCCAACCCCGTTGCACCGATTGCCCCGATGACAAGGGGACTGAAAGAAGAACTGTTTCAGGCAAACCACTCTCGCTATGACATTGTTGCACCGATTGCCCCGATGACAAGGGGACTGAAAGGAGGACCTCCCACCGGTCGCCACCCTCTTCCTGCGCGTTGCACCGATTGCCCCGATGACAAGGGGACTGAAAGTTACAGGATCCTCCAAGAATTTCGCCTTACCCACTGTTGCACCGATTGCCCCGATGACCAGGGGACTGAAAGGATCAGGTCCTCGGCCCCGGTTCCGCGTCCGTCCGTCCAGTTGCACCGATTGCCCCGATGACAAGGGGACTGAAAGCAGGCGAGGACGGGAGTCCCCGCCTGGACAGCGATAGAAAGTTGCACCGATTGCCCCGATGACAAGGGGACTGAAAGGGAAAAGGCCGGCCAAAAATGGCCGGTGAGTAGATTTGTTGCACCGATTGCCCCGATGACAAGGGGACTGAAAGAAAGAGAACCCGCCGATCCCAGAGAACAAGTCAAGCATCGTTGCACCGATTGCCCCGATGACAAGGGGACTGAAAGTATTGGAGGCAGCCACGATGTTGAAGGCAGTGGAGCGTTGCACCGATTGCCCCGATGACAAGGGGACTGAAAGAGATTGTCAAGACCGGGGAATTATCTTGAACGATGACGGGTTGCACCGATTGCCCCGATGACAAGGGGACTGAAAGTCGATATGAAAGTACGGTCGAAATTGACCCTGCCGAAGGTTGCACCGATTGCCCCGATGACAAGGGGACTGAAAGGCACCCCACACGGTACCCCCGTTTTCCGGATCGTGCGCGAGTTGCACCGATTGCCCCGATGACAAGGGGACTGAAAGCGATAATCTCGCTCAATTCGCCGTGCAGCCCGTCCAGTTGCACCGATTGCCCCGATGACAAGGGGACTGAAAGGAACAACGCCCGCTCGAACTCGGACAACAACATCGGCGTTGCACCGATTGCCCCGATGACAAGGGGACTGAAAGTTACGGCGGTGGCCGACGCCCTCGGCCTCCCGCTGGAGTTGCACCGATTGCCCCGATGACAAGGGGACTGAAAGCCCCGACCGGGCCGAGGCCGAGAGGGCCTTTGCGGCCCGTTGCACCGATTGCCCCGATGACAAGGGGACTGAAAGATCAATATCTGCGGCATCAGATTTTAACATATTATTTTCGTTGCACCGATTGCCCCGATGACAAGGGGACTGAAAGGGCCGACGACGCCCAACCGGGCGACCGGGGCGACGCTGTTGCACCGATTGCCCCGATGACAAGGGGACTGAAAGCAACCCAGCAACGTCTAACCTGCTCAAGGGTTTCATCGTTGCACCGATTGCCCCGATGACAAGGGGACTGAAAGTTTGACTTAGCAAAGTGGTTGGATGTTGCAACTAAGCTGGTTGCACCGATTGCCCCGATGACAAGGGGACTGAAAGGAGAGCGCGTTTGAGAATTTTTAGTGCAGTATCGTAGTGTTGCACCGATTGCCCCGATGACAAGGGGACTGAAAGATCAATATCTGCGGCATCAGATTTTAACATATTATTTTCGTTGCACCGATTGCCCCGATGACAAGGGGACTGAAAGGGCCGACGACGCCCAACCGGGCGACCGGGGCGACGCTGTTGCACCGATTGCCCCGATGACAAGGGGACTGAAAGCAACCCAGCAACGTCTAACCTGCTCAAGGGTTTCATCGTTGCACCGATTGCCCCGATGACAAGGGGACTGAAAGTTTGACTTAGCAAAGTGGTTGGATGTTGCAACTAAGCTGGTTGCACCGATTGCCCCGATGACAAGGGGACTGAAAGATCTTAATCAGGAAGAGAAGAAAGAACTAACCGGTGGGTTGCACCGATTGCCCCGATGACAAGGGGACTGAAAGTAGCCGAGACCAAGGTGGCCTTGCGGGAATGCGAGGCCGTTGCACCGATTGCCCCGATGACAAGGGGACTGAAAGTTTGCGCTTCGAGATTGATTTCGCATTTGTTTTTGCCCGTTGCACCGATTGCCCCGATGACAAGGGGACTGAAAGCAAATGTCCCCTCCCAGCCAGCCACAGCCGGGGAAAGTTGCACCGATTGCCCCGATGACAAGGGGACTGAAAGTGGAGATAAACACGTCTCCCAGGTCGCCGCCGGTGTCCGTTGCACCGATTGCCCCGATGACAAGGGGACTGAAAGTTTGTCTGATGTATACCCTGTTTGTCCCGGTGGTAACCCTGTTGATGTTCCCTACCCTTGCTTTCGCCAAGGTCCCTGGCCACGGTGACA
>JBFLYP010000054.1:0-2299 GCA_040756575.1 Bacillota bacterium
CTGAAACAGTTCTTCTTTCAGTCCCCTTGTCATCGGGGCAATCGGTGCAACGGGGTTGGCGAGGGTAGAGCGGATTTCAAGGTAGCGATCTTTCAGTCCCCTTGTCATCGGGGCAATCGGTGCAACGTTTGGGGCTGCCGTATAACGCCGTGTACGATAAGACCCTTTCAGTCCCCTTGTCATCGGGGCAATCGGTGCAACGATATACTTGAGTGCGCTGAGCTGATCGAAGCAGATCTCCTTTCAGTCCCCTTGTCATCGGGGCAATCGGTGCAACCGGACGGGCGCTGATCGAGTCCTTTACAGCCGGCATCCCTTTCAGTCCCCTTGTCATCGGGGCAATCGGTGCAACCTGATAAAACCGAATTAACTTGACGAATCTGTTTGGTTAAACTTTCAGTCCCCTTGTCATCGGGGCAATCGGTGCAACTTGCGGCGTAAGAATAGTCGCGGTAGTCAGGCGGAGAACTTTCAGTCCCCTTGTCATCGGGGCAATCGGTGCAACAGTGGGTAAGGCGAAATTCTTGGAGGATCCTGTAACTTTCAGTCCCCTTGTCATCGGGGCAATCGGTGCAACCCCAACCCTCGAGTTTCTTGGCCCGCTCTTCAAGTAACTTTCAGTCCCCTTGTCATCGGGGCAATCGGTGCAACGCGCAGGAAGAGGGTGGCGACCGGTGGGAGGTCCTCCTTTCAGTCCCCTTGTCATCGGGGCAATCGGTGCAACAATGTCATAGCGAGAGTGGTTTGCCTGAAACAGTTCTTCTTTCAGTCCCCTTGTCATCGGGGCAATCGGTGCAACGGGGTTGGCGAGGGTAGAGCGGATTTCAAGGTAGCGATCTTTCAGTCCCCTTGTCATCGGGGCAATCGGTGCAACGTTTGGGGCTGCCGTATAACGCCGTGTACGATAAGACCCTTTCAGTCCCCTTGTCATCGGGGCAATCGGTGCAACGATAAGGTCAGGGCAAAGATACGGAGCTACACCGGGAACTTTCAGTCCCCTTGTCATCGGGGCAATCGGTGCAACGTAGTCGTCTTTCCATGGGCACTCCTTGGGGGCGTGTACTTTCAGTCCCCTTGTCATCGGGGCAATCGGTGCAACAGCTATATACCTATCTTCCAGCCTCAGATGAAAGTTTCTTTCAGTCCCCTTGTCATCGGGGCAATCGGTGCAACCGCAGGCAGTTGGTCAACGGCGTAATGAGCAGTAATCTTTCAGTCCCCTTGTCATCGGGGCAATCGGTGCAACTACCTGGGGAGTATGGATATGGCCCATGACTACGGCCCTTTCAGTCCCCTTGTCATCGGGGCAATCGGTGCAACTTGGCGTCCTCGTACCCCTGGGGCTGCTTGGAGGAGCATTTCAGTCCCCTTGTCATCGGGGCAATCGGTGCAACAAGTAGCGCCACCACTGCCCCAAGCAGTCCCAGTGCCGATTTCAGTCCCCTTGTCATCGGGGCAATCGGTGCAACCTTTCTGCGCTGACTGTTGCCCCGCTCCAGTAAGGCAAATTTCAGTCCCCTTGTCATCGGGGCAATCGGTGCAACTATGAACCTGACATGGCCAGGATGGTCCAGACCCTGCATTTCAGTCCCCTTGTCATCGGGGCAATCGGTGCAACCCCTCACTGGGCTTACTACCACGCACAGAAAAGGAGCATTTCAGTCCCCTTGTCATCGGGGCAATCGGTGCAACTGGAACGTCTTGACACAAAGGCGGCATCGCCTCCCACCTCTTTCAGTCCCCTTGTCATCGGGGCAATCGGTGCAACGGCTGGACCGTACGGCGGAGGAATTACGATCCGGAGCTTTCAGTCCCCTTGTCATCGGGGCAATCGGTGCAACGGATCGAACCATCCGGGTTCTTGGCCCAGCTACGGTCTTTCAGTCCCCTTGTCATCGGGGCAATCGGTGCAACGAAATTTTTAAGGGCGAGTTTTAAGATTCTCATTCGTTTCTTTCAGTCCCCTTGTCATCGGGGCAATCGGTGCAACTGATAAGGCCCTCGCCAGACTTCCTGAAATCTTGAACTTTCAGTCCCCTTGTCATCGGGGCAATCGGTGCAACCCGGATATCTTGCAAACTCATATTATCCCTCCAATACTTTCAGTCCCCTTGTCATCGGGGCAATCGGTGCAACACGGTAGGTGGCAAAGACTTCGGGAAATTTACCTGCCTTTCAGTCCCCTTGTCATCGGGGCAATCGGTGCAACACGGTAGACTGTCGCAGGAGTGGGAAATTGAGGCGCTATTTCAGTCCCCTTGTCATCGGGGCAATCGGTGCAACGCTGCTCACCGCGCCG
>JBFLYP010000055.1:0-2217 GCA_040756575.1 Bacillota bacterium
CATTTCCCCGGCGCGGTGCGGCCGGAGATGCACAACTGGTGCGGGCTGAAGATTGCGAAAGCCGTAGGCGATAAAACCGCCGACCACGCAGCGTTCCCGGACGACACCGCCGGCGTTGAGGCACACGCGCAGCACCTGGCGCAGTATGCGGGGCTCAAGCTGCCTACGGGAGTGACGGTCGTCGATCCGCGCTTTCACCTGGTGCCCGCCGGCGTCGCCAAGACGGTGGAGGCCCTCGGCGGCCGCTGGGCGCCCAACCCGGACTACGGGAACTCGATTGTCGAGGGATACCTGCAGCCGCTGCTGGCGACCGCGGCGGCTAACGAGGAAAAAGTGGTGAGTTGCGCCGCGGGACCGGCGGGTGTGCTGGCAGAATTGGCTGCGGGGCTGCAGGGGTTGGCGGATAAGGTCTGTGAACTCGTGGATAGTGTCCAGGGGTTGGCCGACAGGGTGCAGGACCTGGCCGACGGCCTTGACGGGTTGGCGGAAAAGGCCAGGGAGATTGCGGATTTACTGGAAGCCTGAACGGCTCCGGCAAGGGTTTTTTATAATCGTAGTAACGGTGATGTTGAATGGCGGGCGAAACGGTTACCGCGTACGAGCAGGTCACCAGGACGCGCTTGGAGGCGCTGGAGGAAAAGTTTTACGAGCATGAGAAGGCCCAAGCCGACGCGTTAAAAGAGATCCGGGACGAGCTAAAAAGTATTCACGATAAGCTCAATACCCGGCTGCCGTCGTGGGTGTCAATTATCTTCTGGTTCGTTGGCATAATAATCGGTTTTTTGCTTGGTATAAAACTCCCCTTGGGTTAAGATGGCGGGGTGAAAAAGTGGGCGTAGAGCTTACAACCGGGGGCCCCCATCAGTACACTCTTTATATGGCCACCGATGCGGATTATAAATCATTGTATGATATCCTCCGGGCAGACCCGGTAATCAAGACCAAAAAAGTTTTGATCAATCAATTTGGCGAGTGGGTTCCTTTTGTCCCACGCACAGGGGACCCCTACGACTTGGCAAATCTTATCGCCCAGGGCGCCATCTTTATTGATTATTGCGGCTGGCCGATGATGTACGCCGGCGGGGGCTGGCCGTGGTCGTTGCGTCAACCGAATGTGAATGCCAGCCGGTTCACCAAGTTTGTCAAGGTGCTCGGTAAGTGGCCGCGCGACTCCTATCCTTATATGTACCGTTTTGACGAGGAGGGGTATTTGCGGTTTGACCCGCATAACGAGAAATACAGGTGTCTGCCTCGCTATTTGGTGCAAGGCAAATGTATAAACGGTTACATAGAAGGCTATCCTTGGGCGCGGGGTTTAATCACTAATATTGACATTACCCAGAGAGGCTGGTATGTCCCGCCGGATTCCATAGTAAAAACAAAAACATTGATCCTGCCGGACAAGCCCCATCCGGTCACAATTCGCTGCTATAGCTCCTTTGGTCTACAACACGGAAAAGGCTGGTACTTTTATGCTTACCGGGGCCGGCCATGGTACCGTGTTGAAGGGGTTTCGCCACAGGTTTATGCCGGTTATATCAAAGGGGCTTTAACGGGCGCGGTCGCCCCCCCGCCAACCGAGCCAGGTGAACCGCCGCCGACGGAACCGGGGCCGGCGCCCGGCTGCGATCCGGGGCGCTGCTCCCAGCAAATTACGGTCAGGCAGGGCAGTCAGGGGCCCTGCGTAGGTCTGGCGCAGCAGCTCCTCGCGCAGGCCGGCTACAGCCCCGGTCCGGTGGACTGTGTCTTCGGGTCGCAGACCAACAGCGCCGTGCGGGCATTTCAGCAGGCGCGCGGGCTCGCCGTGGACGGCATCGTCGGGCCGCAGACCTGGGCGGCGCTCTCGGGCGCCGCCGGCGACGGCGGGCAACAACCGGAACCGGTACCGCCGCCGCCACCGCCGCCGCCGCCGGTGCCGTGGCTGCTCTACGGGAGCATCGGCGCGACGGCGCTTCTGGCGATGCTCGCCGGCTACCACCTGGTGCGGGGCTCGCGCCCGGAAAAGCCGGAGGAATAACCGGTGTCCATCCAGGAAGCTGCCGCGGCGGCATTGAAATACTTTTCGCCGGGTGTGACGGTCGCCACCCCGGACGGGACCTTCCCGCTGCCGGTGGTGATGGTGGCGATCGCCGGCGGGGAGAGCGGCTGGCGGAACGACGCGCGGGGGGATTACGGGCTGTGGGACCGGCCACGGTGTAACGGTTACACTTCGTTCGG
>JBFLYP010000056.1:0-2199 GCA_040756575.1 Bacillota bacterium
AATAGATTTCCGGTGGTCATAGCGGAGGGGATACACCCGTTCCCATCCCGAACACGGCAGTTAAGCCCTCCAGCGCCGATGGTACTGCGACTTTACGACGGAGCGGGAGAGCAGGTCGCCGCCGGAAGATTGTTAATAAGAGAATCTGTCATATGTTTTGACAGGTTCTTTTTTATTTGTGAGCAGGGCTGAGGGAGAATAGGAGGGATAAAATTCCTTGATGAAGAATTAATCTGTGGGGTACTGTACGTGTCTTTATTACCTGGAGGATCCATAATGATCGAGAAATCTTTCGACGTTACCTTCATTGCCGATCTGGCGCTGCACGAAAAGCAAATTCAACAGAATTACCGTCCGGTTATTGCCGTACATAAGTGGTTTGCACGGCGTCCCGGCACCCTGTTTCGGGGTCTTTTACTGTCGGAGTTTGTAGACGGCAATTTGAAGGAAACTTTTTATAAAGCTCATCGTTTAAAGGGGATTACGGTAGCCGATCCTTTTATGGGAGGCGGGACACCCCTCCTTGAGGCAAATCGCCTTGGTTGTGACATTATTGGGTACGACATCAATCCAATGGCTTATTGGGATCACCTTATAGAATGCAGCCGGTTGCGGGAGTTTAAATCGAAATAGAGGGATACTCTTTGGGGAATTGTCAAGAGACAGAAGAGGTCTTCGGCCTGACTCCTATGCCTTGGGAGGTCAAGTTCAGCTTCCTGGGGACCATTATTCCCCTCGTTTTTATTTCGATCGTAGTGGTTATCGCCACCGCTCTATCTGAGCCGGCGGAGTTATCGGAAGTCGCCGTCATCTTCGGCGTGATCCTTTCAATTGTTGCGGTTCTATGCGGCTTGACTCCCACGGCTTATATTTTGGGCTCCGAGGGTGTTGAGATTATTCGGCGTTTTGCTCCCCCGGTTTTGCTTCCTTACGCTTGGATCGGGAATGTTTACCTCAAGCAGTTTTCCAGCCAGCCCAGGGCTTTTTTCTGGTTACTTCCCACGCACGGAACCTGGGTGTATTTTGGGCGGATCAAAGTTGCAGGCTTGGGCTCGATCCGGGTCTATGCAACCTCTTGGGAAAAAGAGATGGTGGTGCTGGAGACCGACCGTGGGCCGTACTATCTTTCGCCGGCCGAGCCGGTAAGGTTTTACGAGACGCTCCGGTCCCGTCTTTCCCCCCACTGATGACCCGGAAGTTAGTAAGGTGGGCAATTAACTAAACGTCCATCCCAAACACGGAAGTCTTCTTAGGGCTCCCGAACGGTCGGCGACCGTTGGGATAATATCCCTCCAGCGCCGATGGTACTGCTCCGGCGACGGAGCGGGAGAGCAGGACGCCGCCGGAAAATTGTGAAAAGGAACCTCCTTCTGATTATGGGTGTCTGATTATGGGGACACCATACCGTCTGTGTGTTGATTATGGGGACACCATACCGAATTATTATCCTTGGGGACCGATGCCTGTTATAATACTTGTATGGCAAGGATAGCACGAGTGGTGGCGCCCGGTGTACCCCACCATATGTTAAGCAACGGGGTAACCGGCGGCAGCAAACATTCCTTACCCGTCTTGAAGAAGCATTGAGACGGGGTGTATGCCGTGCAAGAGCAGACCCAAGGGGACCCCGGTAGAAAAAGAACGGAACAATAATTGAATAATAATTGAGTATGGTGTCCCATAATTACCATGGTGTCCCTATAATTACTATAATTATGGTGTCTACTCATGGACAAAAAGAAAATAAAATGGCTTTATAGTGAGCTGCCCCTGCTGATCGACAAACAGATCATCTCCGAGGAAAGTGCACAAAGGCTGCGTCAGTATTACGGTGACGTTGAAGAAGGAAGCGGAAGGCGAATGGCCTTTATCGTCTTTGGTATCCTTGGCGCCGCCTTGATCGGCGCCGGCATCATACTTATCCTGGCGCATAACTGGGATGCCTTATCGCGTACTTTCAGAACGGTCCTGGCGCTCGCGCCGCTGATCATCGCGCAAAGCCTGGCCGGTTGGGTGATCTGGCGGAGGTCGGAATCTGCTTCATGGAGAGAAGGTACGGCCACTTTCCTGATGTTTGCCGTCGGTGCATCCATCGCTTTGATCAGCCAAACGTATCACATCTCGGGCGGCGGCGACAGCTTTCTGCTGACATGGATGCTCCTGAGCGTGCCTTTAGTCTATCTGATGCGCGCCAACGTT
>JBFLYP010000057.1:0-2109 GCA_040756575.1 Bacillota bacterium
TTTTGCAAACATTAAATCACTCCTCCCTCCTTTATACCCACGGCCACGGCCTGGCAGCGTAAATCCGAGTGGTATATTTGTGTTGTGTATTATATGGGATCAAGTGCCAGATAGCTTGCAATCTGTTGCTGGTATGCTGGTCAACCAAATCCCCGATTATTCCGGAATTAATATCTTTACCGTACGCGACGTTAATGCTGGCGTGATCAAAAATTGTGTCGGTTGTGGCGTCCCAGTTGTAAAGGAAAATATCACCAGGAGCAGTAACAGAATTGTTATCCGGCTGCGGATAATTCCAGTAGCCAAGGCTTTTTGCGTAGTTATCATTAATCAGCCACTGCCAGAACTTCTCAGCGACCGTCCATTCCTGGGTGTAGCTCCACCCGTACCATACCTTTTGGCAATACCACTGCCTTGTTCCCGCGGTATCAAAAGGGATGCCCCCTCCTTCGTGCAAACATTGCGATACAAAGTTTGTGCAGTCCTTCTCGAAATACGGGTAATTTGGATTGGGCGACAGAGCATATCTGTCGGCATAACTGCACGCGCCCGCGGGGTCATATGCCAGCGCCGCTATCGGCGAAACCAGCAGCCCTGCAACCAATAGGGCTACGAGTGCCGCCCTCAAGCGGAGATCTCGCTCTTTTGATTTTACCATTCGCTTCGCCCTCCCGCTACTGTTTGGTCGCGGCCTACATTCTGCCAGAAGGTCCACCTTTTTCAGAATAGGTGAAATTGACATATTTGAAGCTTAACCGAGGCAGTGCTATCTCAGCCTTTCAGAAACCGGTAGCTTTTGACGCGCCAAATCCCGGTACGCCCCGTTCTAACCGGCTGAATAAGCTGAAGTTCGATTACCCGTCCATCTTCTAAAAAGACCTGAAGTGCTGCAAAGCCTTTCCTGTTTTTAATATCCTTCATTTCTTGAACCTTGCTTCCCGGAATTTTCAACCTTGATTCAAGAAATTCATAAGCTACCTGGTGTGGATCACGAAGGCCCATCCTGTGGCCGTTATCCACCTGTTCCTGTAAGGCCTTAGCTTCTTCCATCATAACCGGTACCTCGACCCAACTCGGCTCCTGGTGTTTTACCCTGCCTTCACCGCAACCAAAGCCAATAAGTAAGCCGCAGGACAGCAGAATCAGGAACCGAAATCTCTTAAGGCAAATCACTGTAGTTAACATATACCCAGGCATTTTGGTTGGCCCCCAAACCTAATTGAGGCGCCACGTAAGGAGTTAAATCTATGCCTGCAGGGTTGAGTACTTTATCACCAAACTGGTTTTTACCTCCATTATAATTCCGGAAGTAAGCCGCCGAGGCTTCCGGCATGCCTAAAGGCAGGTCTCTGAACAATCGCCGCGGATTGTATCCATTCGCAGCATCCCAGTATTTATCGTCTTCGTTCCACGGCCCAACCTCGCGAACAGGAACCCCAAACACCGACTTTCCCGTGCCTTCGTTAAAGATGTTTACTACGTGCGGGGGAAGGTACGGATAGGTGTTATACCTGGGCCTAATGCTGGCAGGAATATCGTTCCACCAGCCGCGGTTGGCAAATTTGAGGTACTTGTCCGGCAATGCCACTTGCCATGAAGAGTCTCCGGTGTATTAGGTTGCGTACACATAACCCCTTTGACCCTCTGCTAAAGGGCCAACTTTTCCTTATACTGACCCCATAGAAGACCAGACAAACGGCATGGTAGAATGGGAGCGAATAAACGAGGAGGAAAAGAACCATGCTATACTGACCCCATAGAAGACCAGACAAACGGCATGGTAGAATGGGAGCGAATAAACGAGGAGGAAAAGAACCATGCCGAAGCGTCAGTGGACAGCCGAAGATAAGATGCAAATCGTCTTAGCGGGCCTGATGCCTGAAGCTAACATTGCCGCCATTTGCCGGGAGCACCAAATCTCCCAGTCCCAGTTCTACCGCTGGCGGGACGCCTTCTTGAAAGGCGGCAAGGCCGCCCTGCAAAACGGTCCCTCCAGCCGGGAACAAGAACTGGAGCGCAAACTCCGGGAGGCTCAGGCCAAAATCGGCGAGCAGGCCATGCAGATTGACATTCTTAAAAAAAAGACCAACTGGGTCCTGAAGTAACCGT
>JBFLYP010000058.1:0-1980 GCA_040756575.1 Bacillota bacterium
GCCGAACAACTTCTTTTTCACGGTGGCTTAAGGATTTCAAAAGCATGCACTCCATCCTCCCGTCCTTACTTCCCTGTAATTCATTTCACCGGTTTACCTTACTATTTCTCATCCCTCGCCATTTCCTTTTGTCGGCAACTTGGCAAGGAACCATTTTTTTAGCTCCTACTTATATGACACACAAGGGGGAGGTTTTTGGATTAAATTATTTTTAAAAATTTTTCCGAAAGGTTAAAAAAACCCCGGCTGTGCTTGCTGGCGCAACCGAGGGCTAATGAAGCGCAATACTTATGGCTGGTAATATATTACTACGGAACCCAAATGTAACCGGAGTACGATACAGCCGGAGGTGACGGGTCATAGATCCCGTTGTGAATTACCTGGTGTTCCGACCTGGTCCTGTAATAATAACCACCTGGAACCGAATAGACGGCCCCTCTGCTGACATGTAGACAATGACCTGGCAATCAGCCGGGAGTTCTTCAATTGCCTTGTGCAGATGTTCCTTTTCCTCTTCGGCAAGAACGATTTCTTCAGTGGGGTTACCAACTGTATTGGGTATATTTTTAAAAATAACTCTTGTATTTCGCTTCTTAAGTTCGTTAAGCGCTTTGTTAATTGCAATTCGGATTAACCAGATTTCGATTTTCGCTGGATCTCTTAGGTGTCCAAGCTTTTCCATTGCAACCAGGAAGGTCGCCTGCATTATCTCCTCGGCAAGGGTTCGATCGCGCACAACAAAATAAGCAGCCTGAAACACTCTTTGAGCAAACAACTCGAAGAGCAGTTTCAACTTCTCGCCATCAAGAGAACTCATCTGACCCATAAATAGGAAATTGGACGAAACAAGTCTTTTTCCTGCCGGTTCCAAAGAAATTCTATCCATCTAAAGTAAACCGTGCAAAATCGAATTTGGCTGGAAGCGAGTGTTGTCGAACCTGTTCAACTTTTAGTCGGCGGAGAATGCATACTGTATAGCGCCCCTTAGCTATAGTGTTTGATAGCAGCGGCGGACCCGGAGCGGCGGATAAAGGGATTTGTCAACATCGAAGGGGATCTGACGCCCCACGACGTGTTTATCAGCAGCAGGGCGGCCGCGGCAGCCGAGCGCGGAGACTTTGCCGGATGGTTTGAAACGGACTTCAAAGAGGAATTGGTCTTGAAAAGCTGGGGCGGCAAGTGGGCCTCGTGCCGCCGCTACTACGCCTCGCTCTAATTCTGCCGGCCGGAGGCTTTTTTAGCGAACGCCAGGGAGATCGTGCAGAGAAACCAGCCCTTGCCGGGCCGCAGCGAATCTAAATGGGAATGACCTACGCCGATCTCAAGGTTCCGAAGGTCTTTTGCTGTGGAAGCGAGAGCCTGGCCGAAGGCACGCTGGACTTCTTGGAAGCCGCCTCATTGCACCGCAAAAAAATTCGAGCCGGCCTTCCACTGGCCGATGATAACCTCGCAGATGAGTTCTACAGCTTTCTCTCGCACTTTTTACAATCAGTGTAAGGTTAGCCCGGCAAGGCGCTTGAAGAAACGTGTAAATTCCTGTAGGATTGATATAGAACAGTATTAACCCGCATTGCTCCGGCGGCGGAATACGCCGCCGTTAAACTTTAGTGTCATACCCAACGGCGTCCTTGGAGGGGTGAAGAATGATAATCCTAAAGTATACCATCGCCTGGTTGCCGATGGTTGTTATCGCCATAGTGAACGGCGCAATACGCGAGGCGGGATACAAGAAATTCCTTGGGGAGCCGCACGCGCACCAGGTGTCGACGGTGACCGGTATTGCTCTGTTTGGTTTATACATCTGGGCGCTCAGCCGTTGGTGAAGAATCGAATCGCCGGTCCAGGCGGTTTTAATCGGGCTTATCTGGCTGGTCCTCACAGTCGCGTTCGAGTTCGGCTTCGGACATTTCGTAATGGGGCATTCCTGGAGCAGGCTGCTGCACGACTACAACCTGCTGAAAGGTCGCCTGTGGGTGCTGG
>JBFLYP010000059.1:0-1906 GCA_040756575.1 Bacillota bacterium
TGTAAGAGCCGCCGTAATGGTGCCTCGGCTCCGTAGGTACAGGGTACAGCTCCCACCTTAAGAAAAGTGGCATGGAAGAGTACTGGATGATCCTGTACACCGCCATAAAAAGAAAAACCGCTACCGATAAGTACCCAAGATAGGAAACCACGCTTCCCATTTCTTTTTCTGCCTCCTTTCGAGTTAATGAATATCCATTTTGTTTGTTTACTTTTCGCTTTGCAACCTCCCCTCCATGCAGATACTCTTCCGGACCGCATAATAAGAATGACCCAGCCCCGATTTACCACATCGATTTGCGTCCCCAGGGCATAACCTACGCCATTCTTCTCAGATATCACCGTTACGGCGACATTTTAACGAATACTCTTGCCCGCGTGCACTTTGTCAATAATTATATAGTTAAAGAAATCGAAAATTCAATATTTTGTTAAATTACAGAATATTCAGACATTGATTGTTTTAATTTTCGCAATCTTCTAACTATTCTGAACACATGGAACCAAAGCCCGGCATTTGTTCCGCCGTGGTTTCAAGAGCCCAAATGAAAAGAGGGCCTTCCCGATGGCATAAGGATTACCACACAGGAATCCCTCCTATCTCTTTAAGGCTGCTGCAAATCTTGCCAGGCTTAGTTTTGCAACAGTCTACGTGCCTATTCGCCGCTCACGAACTCCATCTCAAAGTACGGCTTAGGCAGATCAACCATCGCATTCACTATTAGCTCGACTAAGCCGGTATAAGTAATCCTGTATTTATCCCAGAGTCCATAATGTCCGATCAGGTCTCTCATTGCACCCTTGCAGTTGGAGCAGGCAGCGATGACGCACTTTCCGATACTCGGGGTTAGAACATCTTTAAACGCTTCCAGAATCTGTTTTGTCTTCATGCGCTCGCTCACCTTTTTGCGCCACTGCGGGAAGTTCAGCTCGTTCATGATCGCAAACCCGCTCCCGCCGCCGCAGCAGTAATTGTACGGGCCGTTCGGCGTCATCTCCCTGAACTGCGGGCAGATAGCCTTCACAACATTCCGCTGGGGTTTAACAATACCCATCAACCGCACGATATTACATGAGTCGTGGAGAGTTACCGGAAAATTATTCCTCGAAGGGTCAAGTTTTACAACCCCGCTTTTTACTATCTCCCAGAATAATGGGAAACACCCCTCACGCGGGATTTCGGAGATGCTTAAGTCGCCGGGGAAAACCCTGTCCGTGATCACACACAGCACCTTGTGGGCATGCCCGCACTCGCCTACCACGATCTTCTTAACGCCTAACTTCTTGGCGATCATGATGTGCTGCAATCCTATTCTCGCAAGCTCGATATCATCGCAGAATGCACCGTAATTCACGCCGTCATAGCCAATAGGCTCGCTGCTTAAGGTATAATTGATTCCTGCAGCATCGAAAAGAACGGCAAATGCACCGGGGTTTTCCGGCCACGAAAGGTACTCGCCCGCGTTATGGATCAGGAGGATATCGGCACCCTTTTTGTCTACGGGGATCTTTATGCTTCTTCCGGTTTTCTCCCCAATTTCGTCCTCAATAAATTCGATAGCCTCATGAAAACCGGTGGGACTCATGCCGGTGGAAGAACCAGCCTTCAGGTGTTGTCTCGTGCCTTTCTCATATAACTCCTTGGGGGCAATTCCCATCTCCTGGCTAAAAAGCTTCCGTATTTCCCTGGAAATTAAAGCGTTATCAATGCCCACCGGACATACCTGTGCGCACCTTCTACAAACATTACACCGGTAAGCAGATTCCAACAGCCTTATCACCATCTTGTAATTGAGGTCTATATCGGCACCCACCAGAGAGCCCAAAAGCTTCCCGCTCGGCGTAAAATACTTCTTGTAGAGCCGCCGCAGGATCTCCGCCCTGAACGTGGGCCGGTAGACCTCCTT
>JBFLYP010000060.1:0-1798 GCA_040756575.1 Bacillota bacterium
CTCGACTTTGAAACCCTCCACCCAAGAAATCCTTGCGGCTCAAGGGCTGCAAGGAATGAGAAGGTCACGTACCACTACAAACCTCCTGGGGGTCGGGTCAGGTACGTGGCATCTCGGTTACGTGTAGCGGGGGTCTGACCCCCACGGCACGGAAGGCCACCTCCGCGCAACCGGTGAGTTCTGTGCGAGCCAGATAGTGGCTCCCATCCACGCGGAGGTCCACAGCCTTCAGTTGGCAGAGGTCAAGCAGGAGGTCGTCGTAGCGGACTTCCTCGCCGAGATCTTTAATCTTGCGCCGCAACGCCATCTCCAGCACCAGCGCCAAAAAACAGACCATCACGTGGCCCCTAATGCGTTTCTCCGTCCAATGATAGATCGGCCTCAAGTCAAGACCCGACTTCAGTTCCCGGAAGGCATGCTCTACCTGCCACAAGCTCTTGTAGGCTTCCGCCACTTCTTCGGGGCGCAGGGAAGAGTTGGTCCTCAAGACATACTTTCCGTCGTACATGGCCTCCTCCTGAAGCACGTGTTCGTCTATACCCACCTGGCTCCCGTTTATCTTTAGGTATCGCCGGTATGCACTGTTGCCGATGAGCTGCTTCACTTCTCCGGCCGCGAGCTTCTCCTTCAGCCGCGCCACCGCCTGCTTCCGTATCTGGCAGTCATGCTCCTTCTCCTCGGGATTGAAGCAAACGATGTACCGCACGCCCCCGTAGATGACTTCCTTCACCCACAGGTTGGAAGCCACTTTGCGGTAGCGGCCGGGGCGGGAGAGCACCTCCCGGGCTGCCTTCAGCTTCCTCATCCGCACTCCCACGATGTACTCCAGCCCGGCTTCCTCAATCTCCTCGAGCAGTTTCTCCGATACCATCCCCCGGTCGGCAACCAGAATCACCCGCCCTAAGCGGAACTGGTGCTTGACCTTCTCTACCACGTGCCGGAAGGTGTCCAGTTCAGCCGTGTTCCCCGGGAACACCTCGTGGGCTATAGGGAAACCGTCGCGAGAGACCAGCACCCCGATCATGATCTGCACCCGGTCAGGCCGCTTATCCTTGGAAAAGCCGTAATCCGCGAATCCCTCTGCCGCCCGGCCTTCAAAGTATGTGGTGGTAGTGTCCCACAGTACCAGATCCAGCTTCAGGTTGAAGAGGTCCCACACCCGGGCATACAACGCTTCCTCGAGCCGGGCCTTGTGCTCGGCAAGGAAGTCTAGCGCGCGGTAGAAGTGATTGAGTTCCAGCCTCTCCCACTCGGGCCGGTAGATCGTCTTCACCCACTCGCCAACGCGCAGCTTGGACATAGGGTCCAGGAGGCGGTTTAAGACCATCGCAAAAGCCGCTTCCTCGAAATCGGTTTCTATAGCGGTACCGTTAAGCAGCCGCGCAAAGGTGGCTTTTAGCCCCAGTTCTTCCCACAGCCGGCGGAAGATCAGCACCGGCCCCCAGGTCCTGGCCTGCCTGGCCTCTATCTGCCGTGCCTTCTCAAGAAGCCACTGCCGCCGGGAGAACCGTATCATATGCTCGATGAGCCGGTCAAGCGATCCCGCCTGAAGCTCGTCAAGCCGGCCCAGGTTGGCGACCACCCTCTGGCGCACCTTATCCCCCACCCGCTCACTGGTCACTAATTGCAGGTAGGTACGCGTGCTGCCGTCCTTGTTGCGGAAAACCTTGGTCCTGATGAACATGGCAGTTATATGTTACCACATCATATCAGGAAATGCAAGGCCAAAATGGCAATTACGTGGCAGCACATTTTCAAGCTTCCGGCAGGGGTGACCTCGATTTTTCAAGCATCTGAC
>JBFLYP010000061.1:0-1700 GCA_040756575.1 Bacillota bacterium
GCCGGGGGTCGGAGCATAGCGGCGCCGGTTGTGGATAATATACACAGGTGGCCGGAATCAGTCAAGCTTGGTCATTAACTTACGCATAGACTCCCCCCTCAGTTCTAATTTGTAGGCATTGTGTACCAGCCGATCCAGGATGGCGTCGGCGAGCGTAGGATCAGCCAGGACATTGTGCCACTGGTTTACCGGCATCTGGCTGGTAATCAGCGTGGACCGGGTCTGGTTGCGGTCTTCGAGGATGTCGAGCAAATCCCGGGCCTCATCCACCTGGAGGGGAGAGATCCCCCAGTCGTCCAGGAGTAGGAGGTCGGTCTTTTGGAGCTTGTGGATCAGGGTGGCGTAGCTGCCGTCAGCCCGCGCGGTGGCGACGGCCGGCAGGAGCCGGGAGGTGCGCCAGTAGCGCACCGTGAATCCCAGCCGGCAGGCCTTGTTGGCCAGCGCGCAGGCGATGAAAGTTTTGCCGACCCCGGTCGGGCCGGTGATGATCAGGTTGTGGTGTTCCCTGATCCACCGGCAATCGGCCAGGGAGAAAAAGACGGCGCGGTCCAGACCCCGGGGGTGGCGGAAGTCCACGTCCTCCACGCAGGCTTGCTGCTTGAGCTTGGCCTCTTTCAGCAGACGGGCGAGCCTTTTGTTCTCCCGGTAGTCTACTTCCCGGTCCACAAGCATGCCCAGGCGTTCCTCGAAAGGAATGCTGATAATATCAGGCTGGGCGAGTTGTTCTTGAAGCGCCCGGGCCATGCCGAAGAGTTTCATCTGGTTGAGTTTGTCGAAAGTCTGTTGTAGCACGGGTTTCACTCCTTCAGTGATAATATTCCGGACCCCGGATGTTTTCGTGAGCGGGTCCGGCTTTAGCGGTTCGTTTCTGGAGCGGAACCTGATCCAGCCCGGCCTTGAGAATGGACTTGACGCTTCTGTACGAGTAGCTCTTAATGGCCAGGCTACGCTTACAGGCCGCCTCCAGTCTTTCGGGTGTGTACCGCTCGGCGAGCCGGATGATGCCCAGGCAGGCACGGTATCCCTGCTCCGGATGCGGTTTGGCAGTCATAATGGCCTCGACCAGCTCGGCGGTGGCCGGGCCGGTTTTGGCTGCCCAGCGGATGATCCGGGAGGGCGTACACTCCAGGTACTTCTGGTGGGCTTTAGGTCGGTGCTCGGGAGAGGTGGTAGCCTGCCCTGGAACGTAGCTGCGTACGTGGCTGGCTACCCGCCGGTTCTTGTAAAGTATCTCCACCACCTGCGCCCCGAGGCGGACGTCCACCTGCTCACCGATTAACTGGTAAGGAACACTATAGAAATGCCGGTCGACTTCAACATGGTAATCGATATTGACCTTGGCGGTTTTCCAGTCCACGAAGGGGTAACGCTCTATCGGCAGCGGTTTCAGGGCCGGCCAATCCAGCTTCTCGAACAGTTCGCGCCGGGTGGTGGGCAGTTTCTTGAACTTTTTGTTGTTCAACCGCTCCAAGAGTTCCCAGATGGCGGCGTTAAGTTCGGTGATACTGAAGAAGGTGCGGTTCCTCAAAACGGCCAGGATCCAGCGCTCCACCACCTGCACGCCGACCTCGACCTTGCTTTTGTCTTTGGGCTTTCCGACCCGTGCGGGGATGACCGCGGTGCCGTAGTGCACGGCCATGTCGTGGTAAAGTGGGTTAAGCTCCGGTTCGTACCGGCAGGGTTTTTTCACCCCGGTTTTG
>JBFLYP010000062.1:0-1642 GCA_040756575.1 Bacillota bacterium
GGCCGGCGGGGCGGGCCGGTCTGCGCGGTGTGCGGCGGCAGGACCCGGTCCGTGTTGGACGGCGAAGCGTGGTGCGACCGGTGCCGGACGTACCAGTGAGGCGAAAGTGGCTCTTTGACACCGGTACGCAGTATCTAGACTGGGTGCGCAACGAGTGCGGACCCTGCCGGTATTACGACCCGGACCGCCCGATAGGTATGGGGTGTCCGGTAGAGGAGACTGTAGCAAAGGCCTACGTACTTGGACCGGACAAGGTTCCTGTACCGGAAGAGTTGGAGGAGATAGATCCGCTTGCGTATCACCCGTACAGGTGTAAGCGCAGGAAGTTGGGGGCTGATTGGCACTGAGGATGGCTAGGAGGTGATGCCCAGTGGAAACGACACAAGACCGCTTACCGGTCCGTCCTTTCATATGACCCGTCCCGGCCCGGATTCCGGGCCGGGACGCCAGGATCCCGGAAATTTGTTCCCCTACCCGCTGCCGGTGACCCGGGGTATTGGCGCCGAGGACCCGCTCGACTACCGGTTTGACGTCGCGCGCCGAGCTTGGGTGCACGACCCCGGCTGGTGGCGGAATGTAGCAAGCCGAAAGATTCCAGATCAAAAGGGGCGTAGTACAAACATTGAAACCCGAAGAGATAATCGCGTTCATAGCCGCCGTTCACGGCGACCCCGCGCTTGGTCCGGTTGATAAGAGCGTAGCGAGCCGCATCTATATCAGCATGGACAGTATGGGCGAATGCCGGCTGTCGCGGAAGGCGATCGCCAAACTGGAAGGCCTGTCACCCAAGTCCGTGCGCCGGGCGCTCTCCAGACTCTTTGACGCCGGTTGGCTGGTGAAGATAAGGGTTACGGACTACGCTTGTACCTACCGGTGCGGGCCCAGGATTACGCAAGGTACCCGAAAGGGGGCACCAGAGTCCCCAGGGGGGCAAAAATTTCCCCCTAAGGGGGTAAAAATTTCCCCTCCTCCGGAAGAAAAAACGGAGTCCAGGCGGATCGAGATGCGGCGGGATCAGGTGGAACGGATCATCGCGGCGATGACCGACCTGCAGCGACTGTACGACGCAGGGGCGTCCACAGAAATGACCGCCGTTACGGAAGAACAGAAGCGGCTCTGGTTGATCTACAGCGAACAACTCCAGGAGGATATTGACACCCTGGTCAAGCACTTAGCGGGTTACCCGCAGAAGGAAAATTAGCGCCCATGCGTTTACTGGAAAGGGGAGAAAATGATGGCTTTAATGTGCCCTTTACTGATGGCTGCCTGTATTGTGCGCAACGGCGAAGCCTTGCACGCAGAAGCCGACTGCGCGGAGGATAAGTGTATGTGGTGGAGTGAGGAGCACGGCGAGTGTTTTATCCCGGCTTTTCTTAATGAGATTCTGGTAGATGGTGCCCTTATGCGGGTTAAGGAGGGGGAATAGGTGGCATGGAGTTCTGTTCAAGCGGGTCCTGAAGAGTTATTACGGCGGGGTGGTGTTTGCTGCTCTTGCGGTAAACTCTTGGCTTCTTCTTAGTCGGGTTTACAACCGGCGGCAAGTATTTTTCTTAAGTGATATACTCTCGCTTGAGTGAGTGTCCGGGTACTTGGTTGAGTGTGCTGCAGCGTACCGTGTAAATGACACAGAAGTGTAATTAAG
>JBFLYP010000063.1:0-1564 GCA_040756575.1 Bacillota bacterium
GATCGTGTCAACCCACTGTAGGAATCTCGAAACCTCACCGACCTTGGAGCGGAACGAGCTACCAAACCGGCGAAACATTTCGGCTTAGCGCTTTGAGAGCCTTGGTCAGTGGAGTCACCGGACCCCGCAGCGCAGGAAGATTATCGAATACCTCACCCGACACCTTCCTCAGCCTCTGCCGCTCTTCCGCAATGGCAACCTTATCGATCTTTAGAGGCTTCAGCCCCGCCCGCCATCGGGCTACATACTGCTCCCGCAAGGAAACACCATTCGCCTTCGTTACCCGCAACCGCGCCATCCGGTCTACCCCGCGAGTGCTCCAGGCCATCGGCCGGGACGATAACCGCGCCGAGAAGAGATGACTTACATGCGCCTCCGCACTTACCCCCAACTCCGCCTCAGGATAAAGCCGGTAAGCCATTATCCCGTCCCAATTCTGCCGGATGTAACGCCGGCAATCCCGCACTGCCTCCTTCCGGCCAGGAGTCTCTGCCCGCCGCGCCGCTTCCCTTAACACCTTCTCTACCCTTACCTGATCACCTTCTTTGAACGCCGCCCAAATCTCCTTATGAGCATCACTATCACGCCCCAAGGCAGCTATAAGATAGCGGTCCAGGTGAAAAAGGTCCAAAACAAAGACGCTCTTCGGTAAAAACTCCAGCCCCTTCCTTATCCATTTGTCTCCGTCACCACAAAGGTAAATCCGCTCAAGAGAAGATAATTCGTACTGCTCCTCGATGTAACTCAACACCTTGAACCACAGCTCATCCGTATCTGAGTAAAGCCCTCCCAGGTAATAAGGCCGCTTGAGCTTAAACCTGTCCTTCCCCACCTGTTTCTTCCCTTCGTGGATGTAAACCAACCGGGGTAAGTGGCTCCTCTTGTCTTGGCCGGCTACGTGGTCTTCGTCCGCTTCCACGTAAAGAACCTTTACCCGGCGCTTCTCTTTGAGTGGTTCGGGCAGTTCTACGGGGGTGAAGTTGTGAACCACTTTCTTTACCGCTTCCCCACTTAGCACAACTTCCCGGTTCCCTCTCCCTGCCTCTTCACCACTCTTCCGGTAGGAAAGCTCTACAGCCGTCTCTAAGGCTTGCACTTTGACCAAGGGATCAACTCGCGCGTGCGGCCCGTAACCCACTAAACGGTCTATTAGGTACGCCCGCTCCCCAGTCTCTTTGTGCCGGTAATAGGTCCGCTTGTAGTTGACCAAACCAAAAAGGGTGAGCACTCCCTTAATGTCGTTCTGCCGCTCTACGCGCCAGCCAGGCCGCTCCTCCCGGTGCTCCCGTAAATAGGCGTCTTTCGCCTCTAAAACCTCCCTCAGGATCTCTTGCCCTAAGCCGTCGAGTTCCCGCCGGAGCTTCTCCTGGAAGCTTATAAAGTCAATCCCGTTCTCTAATACCTCAAACGTTAGCTCCGCTACCCTCTGGAACTTTTCCCAAATCTGTTTTACAATCTGCATAGAGACCTCACCTCTCTTGAGTGGTTGTTTTATCAACTGCTCGTCCGTTGCAAGGACGGTGAGGTCTCTCTTCTTTCTCCCCTTCCTCAGCTCCTGCAAAAT
>JBFLYP010000064.1:0-1451 GCA_040756575.1 Bacillota bacterium
CCTTGCCCTTGACAGCAGCCGGGCGAGATAGATAATGGCTCAAGTGGTGTTCAGTTCCCGTTACCAAAATTAAAAAGACTCCCTTCAAACCGGCCGATTTTGTCTTGACTTACGGGGGTCATTACGTGACCCAGCCATAGGAAGGTTCATTACAGAGGATACGTATACGGGTGAATACGATGACCCGTTGAGTTTGAATTTGTATACTTATGCACTTAATAATCCGATAGTATATTTTGATCCAGATGGTAATATCGCATGGTTTGTACCAATTATTGTAGGAGCAGTCATTGGAGGAGTAGCTAATTCTTTAGGACAACTAGCAGCTGACTTGTGCACCGGACAAATTGATGTGTCATGGAAAACTGCCACAAGATATGCTGGTAGTTTCGTAGGTGGCGCAGCTGCAGGGGCAGTTTTTGGACTTGGAAGTGGTGCTGTTGTAGCAGGATCTGGGATTCGAGCAGCAGTTGTTGCTGGTGCTATTAGGTTCAGGTTGGTCGGGTCAGCAGCTGCAGAATCCGTAGCCCGAAATGTAACGGTTGCAGCTATGGATAAGGATGAGAAATTGTCAATGGTGAAAATGGTTACAGACACTATTGTTAACGTAGCTACCGGTAAGGTGGTTGAAAAAATAGCTAGCAAACCTATTAATTCTGTGATAACTAAATTGTCCCTTCTAAGAGTTGGAAGAAATGTGGCAAACCGTCTGCCTTCATTAGAATCTAGAGATTCTGCAGAAAAGTATCTCAAACAGTTTGAATTTAGGGATGTACAAAAACAGCTTCGTGGTGTCAAATATCCAGGAATCGACAAAAGAAGTTGGGAAGGACTCATTGAAACATGGAGACGTCGTAAGAATGAGCTAACTTCTCGTCAGTGGGTTGAAGGCGTAAAAAAGGGAATTCAACGACGGCAATATTTTTCAGAAGAAATGTTAGAGCAATTTATTCAAGAAGCTCCAGCACCTCTTGTTAGGGCTGGCGTGGAGCGAGTAAACCGATTTTTACAAGGTATGTATGGTCCCGGCCCAGGAGATTACCCAAGGCTGAAAGAAATTTACGGTGGAGAACCAGCCTAATTTAAAACTGTCAGGGGGACGGTTCGAAAGCGCCGGGATAAACCGGCATAGAGGAGGGGATGAAAGAGCCCCAGCGTGTCAGGGGAGTTGTGTCCATTATGATGGTGTAAAATTGGTGAGGGCTTGAAGCAGGAGAGCCACCCCTCCCTCTGGTAGATAAGAAATAGCACAAATCTCAACCACCAGGAGGGAGAAAGGATGGCTCACTACCAGGTTACCGTAGACCGTGATCTATTGCAAGGATTATTTGTCCGGGATGATGGCTTGGCCCGGCTAGTTGAGAACATAGTCAACCAGATACTTGATGCCCAAGCCGCCGAACAACTCAGGGCCAAGCCCTACGAACGCACCGAAGAACGCCAGGGGTACC
>JBFLYP010000065.1:0-1400 GCA_040756575.1 Bacillota bacterium
CGCTCCGGCCCATCTACACAACCGGCGATCAGGAAATGGAACTACGGGCCGGACATTTCAACACTGGCTCGGATGATCGAATCCGGTCAGGTCTAAGAACTGATCAACCGCAAAAATCGAATACCCCTTTTCAATACGCAAGACACCAAGTGCATAGCCATCAGCTTGACCTTAGGGGACGTGAACATCAATGCGCACCCTCCAGGAGACCTCTGGTTAGGCGTCGTTCTCCTCATGGCGCATTGGAAGCGCAGGCGCTAAATGAAGAAGTCAAATTCCATGCGGGCGCGCAGATTTCTCGGCTCCGAAAGGGATTCCGGAGGCCCACGGAGGCAGCCCGTGGCAAAGGGGCTGCTCGCCCCTTTGCCACGAGGTCCAAGAATCGGAATGCGGTGGATCAGTATTGACCACCCATCAGGCGCCCATCGAAGGGCAGGTCGGCACTGGCCTATGGTTCAGGCTTTGCCCGGCCATCTATCATCAGATATACAGGCAGGCTTGTATCCCGATGGGGATGGCTCCACGATCATCCTTGGAGCCGCGCAACAACAAACATACCCAATCCATCCGATAGAAATACCCATGACCAGTAATCGCTGGCCGCCTCACCAACCAACTTCACCTCCAACACACCAGCTCCCCGCGCCAGACGCTCCGCAGGAGCTTCTTGCGCCCCGACAGGGGCTTCTCAGCCCGCAAGGGCTTCTCTCGCCCCGCAGGGGCTTCTCCAGTTCCGCAGGAACTTCTTCCCCCGACCTTGGGAGGGGGCTTGAAAGTCGAGTCCCCGCCGCCGCAGGCAGGCGGTTCTTGGCGGCCACCTTGCGGCCCCATGAAACCCTCCATGTGACCGACAGCTTCCGGCTCAACTCCGACCGGAGGGGCTCCGACAGGCTGTGCCCGCCCGTTCTAAGGATGAGTCAAAGAAGGCGCACACCCCGGCTCAGAACGGATCATCGACCATCGCTGGAAATGCTCGAATACCAAGATCCCATCGGGTGATCGAAATGAAGAGAGGCTGGTTTGCGGCGGCGCCGGGCCAGCTCAGCTTCGCAGCGGTCGATGAGCCGCTGGAGGTCTTCCAGCCCAAGGCCTTCGAGGCTTGGTAGGTTGCTATGCTGCACAGGAGCGATTCCCCATCACGCCTTGCATGAGCGCCGGGACATAGAGATCAGCATCGAGCGAAGGCCAATGCAGACCCAGCCCGGAAGGCGAAATCTCGATGGCGCCCAGGTCTTCCGGCGAGGCATTCTCCAGGCCTTGCGCGAGCTTGGGAGGAAAGGACAGCTCAAGCCCGGATGAGAGCTGCACGACGATCCGTCCGCGCCTCTTGTCGAAACGAGCCTTGACCGCATGCACGGAAGAGCGGGACTCGCTCATCCGCGCTTCGGCTTGCTTGAGTT
>JBFLYP010000066.1:0-1370 GCA_040756575.1 Bacillota bacterium
GCAGGTTATGCTGTGATAAAAGGCGGGAGCAGGAAGTTTTGGTCAGGGGGAGGTGATGGATGGCAGGTAAAGCCTGGGGAAAAGGGGCCGTGGTTAAATTAAGTGAATCTTCAAAGCGGCGGGGCTTCGAAACAGCGCATTAGGTGCACGACGCTAATGCCAAAAAGCAGCGCTAACAGGTAACCTTGTCCCCCTATACAAAATGCGAGAAACCCGCTAGATTCGTAACCAAGGGGGTGAGAGGGAGGACGCCAACGGAGAAAAAGGCGAAAAGTTCTTAGCTTTTAGAAATGTTCGTGCCGGAAGATTAAGGATTAATTGAGGTAAGGAGGTTGAGGTGATTATGCTGCGTAGGTATCATATGCGTGGGTTGGCCGCCGTTCTGACGACGCTGTTATTGATAGTTTCTTTCACTAGCAATGCTTACGCTGGTTATCAAAATAGCGAGGAACCTCAAAATATTGATTCTATCGGAAACAAGGTTATGTCGTACGAATACGCCTATAATTCCCTTACGACTGATGAACAGAAGTATTTGGCTAAGAATCCTAAGTTGGCTGCAAAACGTGCTGAAAAAGACGCTAAATATCTGTTAAACCTGATGGAACAAGAAATGGACGATAATATGGACCCAGGGTTATCTCCTGATGTTACAATTCTGACCACAACAGTTCCGATAGGATCTGATACGACGATCTATACATTCGATACAGGGAATAAGGGTGGTTCTTGGAGTGGGTTAGCGGCTTATGGAGCCAATTATTCAGCAGCGGGAAAGTGGGCTGATGTGTCGTGTCAAGCGTGGGGTTTAGGAAATGCAGGCGCATGGGCTTGGGTTGGACCCATCGCGTATATTTCAGGTTCTGGGAGTAGGACTGCAAATATAATATTCTCTGGCCAAGGCACGGGCTCTCTTAGTGCGTTTATCGGAGCGGCAGCTACTGGCAGGATAAGAGTTTCGATCTGGGATTATACACTGGGTGCAGAGATCGATGGTACAACGGTTTGGGAACGCACTGCTTCTAACTACGAGTACTGGAGTGTAACTGGGCCATTTACAGCCGTCGTTCAATGTACTCTGCAAGCTGGACATACCTATGCTCTCCGCTTTGGAGTTGCAACATCAACAAGTGCATACGGCGTGACAAATGCATATGCTGATTTTTGGAATGACGGCCCTGGACCAGAAGGACTTGACGGATTTAGTGTGAAGATAGACTTCATTTAGGCGATCATCTTTGAGACATAGCACAGCCAACTGATATAATTTATGTTGGCTGTGCTATGTTTTGAAAAAGGTCCTTCCTAAGCCTGAACTAAGGAGCTGAACTTTTGATTATGAAGGAGATAAATTTTCCTTACTTAAACGC
>JBFLYP010000067.1:0-1277 GCA_040756575.1 Bacillota bacterium
CGGGTTTACCCGCGGACAGGCCTGGGCGCGGCGTATTGCCTCTGGGGGCGCGTTTACGGCGTGCGGCCCGAGGTCCTGGTGGCCCAGGGGGCGCAGGAGTGTTACTTCTACCGGGAATACGAGAACACACACTGGATACAGTGGAACAACCCGGCGGGGATGGTTTACTATGCCGGGCGCTTCGAAGAAAGCGACGCGCCGGCAGGGATTAACCGCGAAGGGCATTTTGCCCGGTTCGCCACCAAGCGGCACGGGATTAAAGTGCACTGCCGATTAGCGCGCGATTATGCGGCAAGAGGTTACGGAACTACTGGGCAGTTTCTGAATGCCTGGGGCACCGGACAAACGGCAAAGGTCGTCGCCTGGGCCAATGAGATCCGCGCGCAGCCACGGCTGAAGCCACCCGGGATCCGGGACGAGTACACGCAGTACGCGCTGGTCAACCTAATGGGTTTGGGTATCATGCAGGGCTACCCGGACGGGTATCTCCGCAGCGAGTGGCCGCTGACCAGGGCGGAGATGGCGGCGCTCTTGATACGCGCCTTCGCTTCCCGTTGGCGCAAGGAGCGGGAAGTGACGACACCGCCGGATGTGCGCGGCCACTGGGCGGAGGAAGAGATCCGCCGGGTGATGCAGGCCGGGTGGATGAAGGGCTTCCCCGACGGGAAGTTTCGCCCGGACGATTACCTCACCCGGGCCCAGACGTGCGTAATGCTGGCCCGGATCGGCGCGCCGCGGTTCGTGTACCGCCGGCCGGCGCAGCTTTCGGACGTCCGGCCCGAAAACTGGTACTACGACCAGGTGATGTGGGCCTACCAGAACGGGTGGCTGGGTGAGTTCATTGAAAAAGATATCTACGGTGGTCGCCGGTTCCTGCCGGATTTCCCTATCTCCCGCGGGGAGATGGGGCATTTAGTATGGCAGTTAGCGAGATTGCAACCAGTGAGTGTACGCGCGGCCGTGGGGCAGACCGTAGGACAGGCCCCTCGCCGGGAAAGTCTGGTCCCGGCGGTCTGGCTCGGCACGGAAAAACGGTGGGTGCCGGCCTGGGCGGTGCCGGTGTTCGTCAGCGAACGGGAGGCCTGGGAGCAACCGGTAACCATGGTACCGGCGGAAGTGGTGGAGCCTTGGCCGCGGACGGTCCTCCGTAACCCGGCGGTGCTTGCGGTCGGGGCGGCGGCCGGGATCACGGCGGGAGCGGGAATTTACTTCTTGTTGAAGGAGTGAGGATTTATGGAGTTTACGGCGTATGACATTGCAATCATTCCGCTGATCAT
>JBFLYP010000068.1:0-1187 GCA_040756575.1 Bacillota bacterium
CCCTCGCGCTCCGAGCTTTTGCGAAGCTTCCTCGAGGCCGAGCACTGATCTATCCTTCGAGGCCCGGTTTCCCGGGCCTTTCATCACCGGGCCTATAGCACAACGGTCAGTGCAGGGGACTCATAATAGGCGGTTCAGAGCGGGTTTTATGCAGCAAAAACAAGCGCTTACACGGCACTATGCAAAGCCGAGTAAGCGCTAGTGTAAGCAGTCAGTTTTAAGGGCCTCTAGCTCATGCTTGGTTAGAGCAGCGGACTCATAATCCGTTGGTGCCGGGTTCGACTCCCGGGGGGCCCACCAACAAAAAGCCCCATTCCATGCAGGTTTGGGGCTTTTTTCTTGTCCAGCTTGCAGGACTTCGACCCTGCTTACATGGCTCGAAAATACGCTTACTTGGGCGCTTTGGCTTGTCGGCCAGCAATGCCGCTGAACTTCCGCCACTGGTACAGCTCGATCTGCGCATTGTTGAGGTTCCACCCTTTCGCCTCCGCGACCGGCTTCAAGTCCTTGGGCATGCAGTTCCCGTTCTCGTCCAGCCACTCCCACACGGCGGCGCACAGTCCGCCCGGTGCAGGACGCTTCACCCCGTTTTGCTCGACGCGGACGATCTTGGGCTTCGGCTCCTTCTTCGGCTTGCCTGTGGTCACCACAGCGTCAGCCGGTGCGTCTGCTTGGTACTCGGGCGCGTCAGGGTTCTGCGCCTCGTCGTGCTCCTGCTCCATCGCTTCGAGTGCTTCGCCTTCGCTGGTGTCCTCGGTATAGGTGTAGCGCGTGCCTTCGTCCGTCTGCACTTCGTTGATCTGCACCAGTTCCGGGTCAAGGCCCGCCTTCTTCGCTGCGGCTTTGGCACCCTTGGCGCTTGCGTAGGTCTTCGCTTCCATCGTCGTTCTCCTGTCGGTTAAGTTGCGGTAGGGCTATTGCAGGACAGGTCTCGGAGAAGCGGCAACGACTATTTCGGGCTTGCCGACAAAAATGTTTTTATCGAGTCTGCGAGGATCGATAAACGACAACGGATGCCAGCGGCACCCGTTGAAGGCCAGGTCGCACGGGTAGGAGTGGCCCCGTTCCTGACTGAGTCCGTTTGATTAACGTCCAACGGTTCCCGATGGGACGGCGCAGCTTCTCCGGGACTGCGCGCCACTGCACCGCTGACGACGATAAGGGCGGTGCAGGGTTTTTCAGATGCC